>CAXUNT010000014.1:0-64509 GCA_964252595.1 uncultured Armatimonadales bacterium | reverse complement strand
GTCATACGCCGTTCTTCAAGGGGTACCGTCCCCAGTTCTACTTCCGCACCACGGATGTCACCGGCAACTTGGACTTGCCGGAAGGGGTGGAGATGGTGATGCCGGGTGACAACGTGACGATTGTGGGGGAGTTGATCGCTCCGATTGCGATGGAAGAGGGGTTGCGGTTCGCCATTCGTGAAGGCGGCCACACCGTCGGCGCAGGCGTCGTCACCAAAGTCCTTGTTTAATCACTGACTGCTTTTCGTAGGGGCGGACTTCGTGTTCGCCCCGGCAATTAAAGGACACGAATATGGCAAATGAAGCACGGGTCGTCGTGACTCTGGCCTGCTCCGAATGCAAGGAGCGGACCTACGCGACCACCAAAAACAAGCGTAAGCATCCAGATCGTCTGGAACTCAACAAATACTGCCCCCGCTGCCGCGTCCACAAGATGCACCGCGAAGCCAAGTAATTGACAAATCGTGCCGCGGACGGGTAATATCCACCCGTCCGAAACACAAAAAACGTGTATTGGGAGTTTAGCACAGTTGGTAGTGCGTCCGCCTCCAAAGTGGAAGGTCGCGAGTTCGAGTCTTGCAACTCCCGCTCATCTGCTCGCAAATCTTAATGATTTGCGAGCATTTTTTGTTCATGGAGGACAGCCCTCAGAACCATGTGTTGAAACACACGGCTATATGGCGCAGACGCCACAAAACACCCGCTTCGCGGGGTTTAGAGGCTCATCTTCTCTTAGTCCCGCGAAGCGGTACTTCGTGGCGTCTGCGCCATATAGCCGTGTGTTTCAACACATGGTTCTGCTGAAAGCAGGAAAAGCGGCAGGTGGTCACGAAATCAATGGAACTATGAACCGTGTGATGCTAAAAGTGGGGCTGGTTGTCGGCGCTTTGGCGATGCTAGGCGCGGCGGGGTGCCGGAATAAGACATCGGACACAGGGGAGGCGGCGTCGGTGCGGCTGATCAATGCCGTGCCGGACGCAGGCGGATTGGACGTTTCGGTAGACGGGCGGCGGGTCTGGAAGCGGGCGACATTTCGGAGCAGCACCGGGTATCAAAGCGTCTCGGCAGGAACATACCCGGTGACGCTGGACGCTGATGGGCCGGGGACGACGCTGCTGACGCAGTCGCTGTCGTTTGACAAAAACAAAAACTATACGCTGCTGGCGCTGGGGCAGGCTGGCGTGGGAGCCGCCGTGCAGGTGCTGCCGGACGAGACGCCGAATCTGGCTCCTGAGAAGGCCGGCGTGCGGCTGGTGAATGCCGCGCCGGGTACGCCGCCTCTGGATTTGGTGGTCAACACGATTGTTGGCATCAAAAGCGTCGAGTATGCCCGCCGCAGCGAGCCGCTGGCGCTGGATGGCGGCGAATACGACTTGCAGCTCGCCGCCGCCGGCACGGCGACCATGCTGACCGGCCCCGTGCATCTGGCCTTGTTTCCCGGTCACGCCTACACGCTGGTTGCGATGGGGATGCCCGGCAGCCGCCAAGCTCTCACCCTGGAAGCGTACCCGGACAAGTAGGAATGAGCCGGGGCGGACTAATGCCCGCGCTCCAGATAATCGCAGGCGCGGCGGTAGGCAGACGTGAGGTAGTCGCTCATTAACAGCTCGCGGCTGTTCTCGTAGTAAAACTTGACCCGCTCGCCGAGGTTCTCGTCCGGGTCGCCGATCTGATACGTCGCGATCTCGCGCGGCAGGACATACGGGCGGTCCGTGGCTTGGTCAATGGCTTTAAACGTAATCTTAAAGATGTTGTCTTTGTCCCTGAACTTTTCGTCCCACCCCATCGTGATCTCGTAGTCGCGCCCGTCAATGCAGTGATACTGGCTTTTCTTTTCCATGAGGCTCCCGTAACTAAAAAGGCTGTGAACATGGTATCCTCTTTAGGGGAAAGTTGTCAAGTCCTAGCTGTATCCCATGAACTGTATCCCGTGAGGAGTAACCTGATGTTCCGTTTGTCCACACTGGCCGTGGGCCTGCTGGCGCTGCTGCCGGCGTCTGCGGCAAACGCGCAGTTTGAATTCGCCCCGCCGCCCCCGCTGCCGGCCGGAACACTCGCCCCGGCGTTTACGACGACGACCGTTGCTGGCAAGCCGTTGTCGCTCCAATCGCTGCACGGAAAAGTCGTGCTGCTGGATTACTGGGCGACCTGGTGCGGCCCGTGCCAGGCGGCGACGCCGACCCTGGAGTCGCTTTACAAGAAGTTCAGCCCGCAGGGGCTGCGCGTGGTTGGGCTGAGTGTGGATGATCCGCGCTCCGTCAGCGGCGTCAAGCCATTTATGAAGCATTTCGGCATGACGTACATTGTCTCGGCGTCGCCCGCGGCGAATGGGAAAGCGCAGTATGCGTATCATGTCAACGGCATCCCATCGCAGTTTTTGATTGACAAAAAAGGCATCGTCCGCTGGAGCCAGTCGGGATATTCGGAAAGCGAGGGGCAGGAGCTGGCACCGATGATCAAGCGCCTGCTGGCGGAGAAATAAAGATGGCAAAGATAGTGATACTCGGCTGCGGGCGGGTCGGATCAACATTAGCAAAGCAGATGTCCGGCGAAGGGCATGACGTGACCGTGCTGGACCAGACCAGCGACTCGTTCCGGCGTCTCGGCACGAAATTCAAAGGCCAGCGGCTGGTCGGATCGGGACTGGACCAGGATCTGCTGAAGCGGGCGCACACAGCGGACGCCGATGTATTTATTGCTGTGACGCAGGGAGACAACACAAACATCATGGCCGCGCAGATCGCACGGGAAGTGTTTGCCGTTGCCCGCGTCATGGCCCGAATCTACGATCCTATCCGCGCCCAGGCGTACCGCGAGTTGGGAATTACGACCCTTTGCACGACGACTCTTGCGGCGGGTCTGCTGCACGATGCCGCTCTGGGGGACAGCGCCGACGGCCCGCTGCAAAAAGCGGCCCAGAATTGGGACGCTTTGTATTTGGAGCAGCGCGGCTCCCAGAGTTAGGTTAGGATAAACGTATGTATGTGATTGTTGTGGGCGGCGGCAAAGTCGGCTACTATTTGACCAAGCAGCTTCTGACCGAAGGCCACGAAGTTCTGCTGCTGGAAAAAGACCGGCGGCGGCAGGCGGCGCTGGCCGAGCAGATGGGCGAAGTTGTCGTGCAGGGCGACGGCTGCGAGGTGCGGATCATGTCGGAAGCCGGGTTTGGCCGCGCCGACGTGATTGTCGCTGTGACCGGCGACGACGAAGACAATTTGGTCATCTGCCAGATGGCAAAGCGCAAGTTCCAAGCGCCGCGCACGGTCGCGCGGGTCAACGACCCCGACAATTTGGCGCTGTTTGAGAAGCTGGGCATTGACACAACTGTTTCCAGCACCCAGATTATCTTTAACTTACTGGACCAGCAGATTGAAACCGGCGAGATTATCCCGCTGGCCGCGCTGAAAAACGGCAACATCGAGATTGTCGCGATTACTGTTTCCGAGCGCTCGCCGGTGCTGGGCAAGAACGTCCGCGATCTGCCGCTGCCGGGCGATGCGCTGATTATCTCGGTGGTGCGCCACCAGCACGCGATGCTGCCGCAGGGCGATGTCCGCTTTGAGAACGGAGACACGGTTATTGCGATGGTCGTGGCCGACGAAGAGCCGCAGCTCCGGCATATCTTTACCGAGGCGCATTGAACCGAGCCGCAGCAAAACCGACACGTCGTCGCACACGCCCTGTCGTCTTCGGTGTCCTGCTCGGTTTGCTTGCCGCTGGCGGTGCCGGATGGCTCCTGCTCCGGCCCGCGCCCGCGCCGCCGGTCGTGCTGCATCCAACCGCAGTGCAGATTACCCAAACCGAGCAGCATTTGGCGGGCTTGGGCCAAGCTGCGTCCAAGACCCGGGCCGGTCCGCGCACGCTGCGTCTCTCAGAAAACGACCTCAACGTCACGCTGGCTGCGAACCGTTCCGTTCGCACTCTGCTGGCGAAGCGCGGCGTCGAAGCCGTCCAAATCGTTCTGCAAGAGCCGGACGCCGTTGTTGTCCATGCCTCCGTGCGCGTTCAAGGACATCTCCAGAACGTTCAACTCAGCGGCACGGTCTCACCCGATCCCCGGACTGGCCTTCGCTTTACCGCCTCCGCCGCGCAGGCCGGCCGCCTGCCGCTGCCGGCGGCGCTGGTCAACGCCCAGGCCAATCAGCTTGCCGCTCGCTTTTCCCATCCGTTCCTCAGCCGTCTTGCGCTGACGGTCCAGAGTGTCAGCGTTCAGAAGCAAGACCTGGTGCTGACTTGCGTTCCGGCGTCTCCACAATTAAAGTCACCGGCCCATCATTGACAATTTGCACCGTCATATCTGCTCCAAACTCGCCTGTCTGCACCGATACCCCGCGCGACTTCACGGCGTCCACAAGTGCCTGGTACAGCGGTTCGGCCACCAATGGCAGCGCGGCCCCGGCAAACGACGGGCGGCGTCCTTTTCGAGCGTCTCCATAGAGCGTAAACTGGGATACAATCAGCATCGCGCCGCCACCGACAATCTCCGACAACCCAACATTCATCTTGCCGTCCTCGTCCTCAAACACTCGCAAGCCCACTAGTTTCTCCGCCAGCCACTCTGCATCCGCGCCTGTGTCGCCCGGTGCCACTCCCAGCAGAACCGCTAAACCCGCTTCGATTGCCCGCGTTTCGCCCGTAGACTTGATCGTCACGCTCGCCGCCGTCACCCGCTGCACCACTGCTCTCATCCGGTTCCTCCCCCTGTCTCTTGACAGACAAAAAGCGCTGGGCATTCGCCCAACGCTTTGTGCTTGTGCCACTTGTACCTACATCACCAGGCGTAGTCTTCCGGGGCGGTTTTGTAGCCGGGGAAGATTTCATCAAGCTTGGTCATGGTGTCGTCGGACAGCTCGATTTCTAAGGCCCGCAGGGAGCCGTCAAACTGCTCCATCGTGCGTGGGCCGATGATCGGCGCGGTCACGACGGGATTTTTCAGCAGCCATGCCAAAGCGACATCGGCGGGTTTTTCGCCGATTTCGGAGCAAAGCCCTTCCCACTTCTCTAATTGCGGCCGTTTGGCTTCGATGTCCATGCCGGACCGGCGGCCTGTCGCTTCTTTTTGCAGGATGCCGCCGAGGAGGCCGCCGGCGAGCGGGGACCACGGGATGAGGCCGAGGCCGTAGTGCTTGCAGGCGGGAATGACCTCGAGTTCGGGCTTGCGGACGTTCAGGTTGTAATGGGTTTGCTCGGACACCAGCCCCAAGAAGTGCCGATGCTTGGCGATTTCCGATGCCTGGGCGAGATGCCAGCCGGCGAAGTTCGACGAGCCGAAGTACAAGACTTTGCCCTGCTGCACCAAGACTTCAAATGCCTGGTAGACTTCTTCCCACGGCGTCTCGCGGTCGATATGGTGCATCTGATACAGGTCAATGTAATCGGTCTTCATTCGCAGCAAGCTGTCGTCACAGGCTTTGCGGATATGGAGCGCGGACAGGCGGTTTGTGTTCGGCCAGTCTTTGTTATCGGCTGTGCTCATGCCGCCGAAGACTTTGGTCGCCAGCACCACTTTGTCACGCCGCCCGCCGCCCTGGGCGAAGTAACGGCCCAAGATCTGCTCGGTGTAGCCCTCGCCCTGTTTCCAGCCGTAAACGTCAGCCGTGTCCCAGAAATTGACTCCAAGCTCCAACGCATGGTCCATGATCGCGTAGCTGTCTTCTTCGGTCGTCTGCGGGCCGAAGTTCATTGTCCCTAAACACAGGCGGCTGACCTTCAGGCCGGACCGTCCTAAACTTGTATACTGCATTGTGACTCTCCCGTCAATCTTTTTTCCCGTCAAGGGGTTTGGCCTAGTTCCCCCCTGCGTCTTGGTTTTCCTGCTCTTGGGTACAACAAAGACAAAAGAAACTCCAATTAGAATAGAAACTCCCATGCCGCCGCTTGCTTTTGCACTTTCTTATGGTACTTCCCCCCAAAAATTATTTTGTCAGGACGCCGTGCAGCCGCCGCTGTTTTTGATGCCTCCTGACCCGCATCTCACACTGTCGGTGATAATTCCGGTTCGCAACGAAGCAGAGCAGCTTCCAAAGACGCTGGCAGCGCTTGCCGCTCAAGTGGATGCCCTAGAAAACGCGCTAGACCCGGCGACCTACGAAGTGCTGGTACTCGCCAACAACTGCACGGACGGGACGGCGGAAGCCGCCTGCGCCTTCGGGAAACGCCATCCCAAGATGGCCCTGCATATTGCGGAAATTGCCCTGCCGCCGCCGATGGCCCATGTCGGCGCGGCGCGGCGGCTGCTCATGGACGAAGCCTGCCGTCGTCTGCGCTCTTGTGGCCGGGAGCGCGGGGTGATCGCTTCCACCGACGGCGACACGCGGGTCGCGCCCGATTGGGTGCATCAAACTCTAAAAGAAATTGCGGCCGGGGCTGATGCAGTCGGCGGGCGCATTCGCATGGAGCAGCAGCGGGGCGAGGACCGGGATGCACGCCTGTACAGCCTGCGGGACACGGCGTATCAGCATGGGCTGGCCCGGCTGGAAAGCTGGCTTGACCCGGACCCCGCCGATCCATGGCCGTGCCATCATCAGTTCTTTGGGGGAAGCCTCAGCATCACTGCCGAAGCCTACAGCCGTGTCGGCGGGTTGCCGCCGCTGCCATGTTTGGAAGATGTCGCTCTGGAAGACGCCTTGCGCCGAGCCGATGCCTGCATTCGGCACAGCCCGCAGGTGCGGGTCACCACGTCGGCGCGTCAGGAAGGCCGGACGCCGCTGGGATTATCGTCGCAGCTTCGGGAATGGGGGGAAATGGGCCGGACAGGGCAGGCTCATTGGGTTCAGCAGCCGGCGGCCATCGCAGCCCGGCTGGTGGCCCGCCGGTCTCTGCGGCGTCTCTGGAAGACGCCGCCCGCTGCCGCCGCCGTTCTGAGCGACTTGGCCGAAGCGCTGGCCGTTCCTCCTGCTTTGCTTCATCGCGGCCTAGCGGGTTCCCGGCAGCCTTTCGGTGCATTGTGGGCGGACGTACTGGCCTGCCACCAAGAGCCGGACGGCGCTTGGGCGCGGCGCTGGCCGCTGATCCCGATCACCGAAGCGCTGCCGGACCTGCGCCGCCGGCTTGACCGCGTTCGGCAGTAAGGCTTACTTGGCGACGCGCTCTAAAATGTCCAAGCGGTAGGTTTCTTTCCGGTGGCCGCTCAGATGCATAAGTCCCGGCAGACGCAGAAAGGCTTCATGGACCTCGTCGCCGGTTAAGGGATAATCGTGGACCGGTGGTGTCCAATGCACCAGCATAAGCTGGCCTCCCGGTTCCAAATGCTGCAAGATCGCCGTCTGCGCTTTCGCAAAATCATCGGGCGACCAGTAGTAGCCGACTTCAGAGACGAGAATTAAATCAAACAAGCCGTCGGGAAACTGGTCCGGCACCTGCATCCGCTGAATTTGGACATTCGGCAAGTCCGTGCAGAGCTGACGCGCCCGAATTAAAGGCGCTTCCGAGCCGTCCACTGCCAGAAGCGTCCCGCAGCGCGAGGCGAGCTGGGCCGTTAGAACGCCGAGAGAACAGCCGACTTCAAAGGCAGTGGTGTAGTGAGGACGCGGCAGGGAACGCAGCGTATCGGCGTATTTGCCGCGCTCGTAGTCACTCGTTTCAAAGCCCCAGGGGTCGGCATTCGCTGCATAGACTTTATCGAAGTAGTCGGGCGTCAGCGTGTTCGGCTGGGCGATATTCACCAAGAAAGCACCTCCAAGTAGACTTCCCAGGGACGCTCAAAGTGCGCGATCACTTCCGGGGACAGCCAGAACCCGTGCGGGTCGTCGTCAATCAGATGCGTCACCTGCGACTGGTGCGCGTCCACAGCCGAGCGTTTCGCAGCCTGAACATCACAAATGTCCAAGCGGAACGCTCTGCCTTCGTGCGGCTGCGGCACGTCTTCCGGTGCGGCCCGCTCCCAGGCCCAGACCGGATACTCCAGCACGTGCGGCTTCTGGGTTAGGCCCTCAATCGCCGCATGCACAATCTGGCTTGTCGCCTGGTGGTCGGGGTGGGGGTCACGCCGCCAGGGAAGCAAAAGAGTCTGCGGCTGACTGTCAGCAAGGTACGCCCGGCAAAGGGCGGCGGCTTCGGAAAAGCCTGGTGAACCCTCGGCGGGAACCGCGCCGTCCTTCAGCCGCAAAAAAGCAGCGGAAGTCGGCAAAGCGCCAAGTACAGTAAGCGCGTCCGTCGCCTCGCGCTCGCGCAGATCGCGCAAAACAGGCGCAGGATATTTGCGGGAATTTGGGTGCGAGCCGGTGCCATCACTGATGAACAGCACGTTCACGGGAATGCCGAAGCGAGCCAAAAGCGCAATCGCGCCGCCGCAGCCGAGCGATTCGTCGTCAGGGTGGGGGGCAACAACCAGAGCTTTGCCCCAAGAACAAACCGTTTCCGGGGGCAGCAGTGGCACGGCGTCAAGGTCGGCAAAAAAGCCGGCAGGCGTATCAGCGGTGCCAGAAGACATGAGAAGAACTTTCTAAAACGTAGCGCCCGGCGTCTACCAGCGCGGCGTCAGAGCCGGGCTGGCGTAGGTACAACGTCAAGTCACGGTGGATGCGCTCAAAGGGATTCGGGCGCAGCAGGCCCCTAGCCCCGATGCACCGCTCGGACAAGCGCAGCACTTCCAGACAAATGTCTTCAATGACGGCTCGCGCCATGTGCGCGTACTGGACAACCGTGTCTGCGTCAGACTCCGTGTTGTCTGTGATTTCGCCTGCGCCACGCAGCCACAGGTCGCCGGTCTCGATCAGCGACGACATCCTGCCGACGCGCTCCCGCTGGAACGGGTCCTCGGTCCGGTTCTGCTCTCGCAAAAACAGCCGCGTGTGCTCTAGAATCGCCGCCGCGCCGCCCATTTGAACGGCCATGAACCGAATGCCGCCGCCGCCGAACGCAGGCTGCCTGTAGTAGTCGCCGGGCTGACCGAGAAGGTCGGCTGGCCCGACTTCCAGCCCCGAAAAGTCCATGTGGACGCTGGAAGTAGCCCGCATTCCCAGCGGATGCCAGAACGACGGGTCGGAAACTGCGGGGTGAACCCGTTCGGTCGGAACAATCACCATCTGCCAGCCGCCATCTTCGGTGGCTCCGGTGATTAGCGGCCGGGCGATGTGCTGCGCCCCCGACGCAAACGTCTTCGCGCCCTGAAGTCGGTAGTTCCCATTCGGCAGCGCGATCAGGTGAACGCCGTCCGCGGCCTGCGTGTTCCACACGCTGAACCGGCGGCCTGCGTGAACATCCGCCGCCCACGCCGCCTGCTGCTCCGGCGTGCCGAACGTCTGGAACAGCAGCAGGGCGTTGACATGGCCCTCAAAAAGCCGGCCCACGGCAAGATTGCCGCGCCCGATCTGCCGCAGCATCTTCAGTAAATCCGGGGTCGTGCCGGGCAGGACGCCGAGGCCGGTGCCGCCGAGGTCCGGGTGCAGCGCCGCCGCAAGCAGCCCTTCTTCGGAAAGCCAGTGAAATTCATCGGCGGGGAATGCGCCGTCGTAGTCAATCGCCGCCGCATGAGCCGCGCAGCAGTCTGCGACAGACGATGCCCGCGCGAGAGCGTCTGCGATGGGAGTGCTTTTCGTTGTAGGAGAGGTAGGAGTCATAAATCTTGCCGAAAGAGGTTTACCCTGGCTGGCTGCCCGGCTAAACCCGTCGTGCAGAAAGCTCCTCTTGCCAGCCTTTAACTTGCCACCGCAATCAGCAGGCACTGGTCGTCCCGGATGCCGGTCTCTGCATAAGCGTCTACACCGGCAATGATATGCGTCACGATGCTTTCGGCGTCGGCCCCTGCTGCCTCGCCGGAGGCGGCCTCGCGCAAAAGCGCGGCGACTCCGTCGCCTGTCAAAAGCGCCGAGCGGGTCGGGCCCGCTTCGGTCAGGCCATCGGTGAAAAGCGCCAAAACATCGCCAGCGTCCAGCCGCACCGACTCTTCGGTGAACTCCGCCCCGACAAATCCACCCAAAACCGGCCCGGTTGGCGGCAGAGCTTCAATCTGTCCGGTCACGCCGCGCAGAATCAGTCCCGCGTCCTGGCCGCAGTTGACGTAGCTTAAAATGCGTTTTGAGGCTT
Organism: uncultured Armatimonadales bacterium; assembly: GCA_964252595.1. Taxonomy (GTDB): domain Bacteria; phylum Armatimonadota; class Armatimonadia; order Armatimonadales; family Capsulimonadaceae; genus JANXMY01. Next base: position 54,483 of record CAXUNT010000014.1, on the reverse strand, counting down.
CATATCGCCCGACAAAAAGCGTCGCAAAACCAGTCAAGAGATCGTTCTCGGCCAATGTCCGGCTGAGAGTTGTGACTGGCCCGGCCAGGGTGCGCCCATTATAAAGCGCGAACCGGAGCATATTTCGGACAATCGCCACCTGGCTGGCTGCCGCCAGGCCCTTGCCGCTCAGATCGCCCACCACCAGAAACGTCACGCCTTTGTCGGCGGCAAACACATCGGCAAAATCCCCGCCGACCCCGGCTTCTTCGAGGGCCGGGCGGTAATAATCCGCCAGCGTCAGACCCGGCACACCGGGCGGCAGCGGCGGCTGGAGCGCGTCCTGAAGCTGCTCGGCGATTTTGTGTTCGCGCTGCGTGATCCGTTCCCGTTCCGCTTCCATGGCTTTGCGCTCGCTGATGTCGTAAAACGTGACCACAGCCCCCTGCACGCCGCCGTCAGCCACAATCGGTGCCGCCGTATACGAAACTGGAACCGCCGTGCCGTCCTGCCGCCAGAAAACTTCCTCTTCGGAATGGGCGCTTTCTCCGCTCCGGATCGCCCGATAGATCGGGCATTCGGACTCAGGATAAAAAGACCCGTCCTGACGGCGTCCATGAATCAGAGCATGGCCGCTTTCCCCAACCAATCCTCCCGGCAAATATCCTAAAATTCGGGCGGCCGCCTGGTTGACGAACGTAAAGCGGCCCTGAAGATCAATGCCGTAAATGCCTTCGCCGGTCGAATCCAGCAGCAGGCGGTTTGCTTCCGCCAGGCGTAACTGCTCGGCTTCCAGCGCCTTGCGCTCGCCGATGTCCCGCAGGTAGGCCGTAAAACCCACCGCGCTGCCGTACTGCATCGGCACAATCGCCAGCTCAATTGGAAATTCTTCGCCGCTTTTCCGCATCCCGACAATCTCGATCCGCTGCCCTAAGACGGGTCCTTCGCCGGTGACGAAATAGCGGTCAAATCCGGCATGGTGCATCGGGCGAAGCGACGGCGGGATGACCGTCTCCGCAATCGGCTGTCCGAGAGCTTCGGCCGCAGAATAGCCGAACGTTTTCTCGGCGGCGGCGTTGAACTCGACAATCCGGCCCTCGCTGCTGATGGAAATGACGCAGTCCAGCGCGGCTGCAAGGATCGCCGTCTTGCGGGCCTCGCTTTCCCGCAAGCCCGCCGATGCCCGCTGAACCTCCTCAGCGGACGCTTCGGCGTCCCGCTGCGCCTGGTGCTGGGCATGACTGATGCCGCAAATGCTCAGACCAATAATGACAAAAATGCCCAGCGTCACTTGATCGCTGAGGCTGAGCGCGACCCCAGTATGCTGAAAGTTGACAAGAAGCAGAGCGGCCAGGATGGAAGCCGCCAAAGCGGCAATTCCGCTCTTCCAGCCGCCCCGCCAGGCGCTGAGGGCCAGCGCAGGAATAAACGTAATAAACGAGATCCGGTGACCGAATACGGGGTTCAAAGCCGCCCGCGCCAGCGCAGCGCCGGCGACGCTTGCCAGAACCAGGGCGGCAGCTTGTGCAGCTGAGAGACGGGGCCGCTTGTGCGGGTTGATCGGCAGAAAAGGCATGGAAAACGTCTTTCTGCTTAGTAGTTTACCATAAAAATCGCGTCCTGGAAAATCGCATCACGGCTTCCAGCCGGCGGCTCGAAGACGCGCGGCAGCCGCCGGGTTTTGGGCCAGCGCCACCAGCCGCGCTGCTTCCGATGCCGCTTCCGGCTTTTTGGCCCGCGCCAGGATTTTCCACAAGTAGTAGCGCGTCTCCACGGCGTTCCGGTCGCTGTCCGCCGCCTGACGCAGCAAGGCTTCCGCCAGGGCTTCTTTGCCTTGTCCCGCTGCCGCGCGGCCGGCGGCGGTCAGCTCGGCGGGGTCGGGATAGGGGGCCAGCAGCCAGAACAGGCGGGCGGCGGAAGCGTTTTCAATCAAGGAGTTCGGCGCGTTGGGGTCTTTCGTCGTGACGGTCCAGTGGTCGCGGTAGCCGCCTTTCGGGTCACGTGCGTACTGCTCCGCGAACGCCGCCTGCTGCCGAACGGCATTTAAATACTTCGCGTCATGGGACACGTCGTACAGCCGCAAGAGCGCTTCGCAGAACAAATGCGTGAAGCGCGGCGAGTTTTCGGTCTTTTGCAGGGAGCCGGTCGCCGGGTCGGTCCAGGCCGCAAGGCCCGCATCCGCTTCCCGCCGGGCTTCCTGAAGATCGGCGGGCGTATGGCGGAGCTGGTACAGCAGGACATGGGTGCGGATCATCAGTGCGGTGTTATACGAAAACTTCCATTTCTGGATTTCGCCGCTGAGCTTGACATTGTCCCAGAACAGTCCGTCCGCGTCTTCCAGATGTGCCGTCGTCCAGTCGCACAGCTTGATCCCCCACGCGCCCTGCTGCCGGTCGCCGGTGACCTGGTCCAGCCGCAGGGCCGACGCAGCAGCAGGAGCGTTGGAGCAGGTGTTTTTCGACTGATGATCAATCTTCCAGTAGATGCCGCCGCCCAGCAGGTCGTCCCAGCCGCTCAGGACAAACTTCTGCGTGTCCTGGGCCATCTTCAGGTACTTGGCGCTGCCGGTATTCTGGTAGGCTTCGGTAAACCCAAGCACCATCCACTCATTGTCGTCATAATACTTGTCGTTGCCGCCCGGCCCAGAGCAGTAAGCTTGGTAGCACGGGACCGCAGCGGTCGGGTCCCAGTAGGCCGCCAAGCCGTCGGCGAAGTCGGATAGCGGCTGCCGGTACTTGGCGGGATCTTCCCGCGCCGCCGCCGCCAGTGCCGAAAACTGGACCCCGTTGCCCCACATGACGTCATACTGAAGCTGGCCGGGAACCACCGGAAACGAAGGCCGGTAGCGCTTCGCCGCGCCGTCCCAGAAATGCGCTTGAATGAAGTCGGTTTCGGCTTCCGCCTGCTGCTTATAGCTTGCCGGCTTTGGTGTCCCGCCCGACGGGGCGGCGCTGCTCCCGCCTGCTCCAAGGGCTGCCCCGGCGAAGATGGCTGCCGCCATGGCCGCCCACCGAACGCTTTTTCGTTTGATCATATTGTTTTTACTTTCCGCCGCCGCCGAACGTTCCCGTCCTGCCGCGAACGCTTCTTCTAACGCCGCACGATGGCCCGGCAGGATGGGCAGCACAGCGAGTACGGCGCTTCTTTCAGCACCTGCCGCAAGCGCCGGTCAAAGTTCTTTTTGAGGATGCCGCCAACCAGCAGGTTCATCAGGAAGTCCATGAGCCACAGCGCCCCGGACAGCTCGCGGGCTGCCATGCCAGTCGTGCCGATCCCGCCGCCGTACTGCGATCCCATGGAGGATTCGATCCCGCCGAGCATCCCGCGTGTGTCAAACTGCGACGCCGGCAGCAGCACCCCAGAACAGCGCATGCACATCTCGTCGGGCGCGTACTGCGGCGCAGCCCGCCCCGGCGCGGCGGCCGGCCGGGGCGCGAACTTGGCCCCGCAGCCGAGGCACATCGGGTCCTGAGCAAAGTTCTGCGTCCCGCACTGCGGGCAGGGAACACGGGAAGAAGCCATGAATGTGTCCTTTCGGGTCATCAAGCAAGCAGTTAAGCCGGAAGCGCGGCAAAAGCGGCGATAACCGATTATAACACGGATATTTGTCTTGGGCAACCCACTTGACGGGCAGGCAGGTATTTGTTATAATACATACAATCCGCCCTGCTGCTTCTGTCTTTTCACTGTTACTGCTGTCAAGGAGAAACAAAGCTATGTCACTGCGTTTTTGGAGCCTTCGGCCTTTCCGGCTGTCCCTGCTGCTTCCCTTCCTCGCTTTGCTGCCGCTGCCTGCCCATACCGATCCACCGAAGCTGACACCCGCAAACTCGGCGCTGTACATTGCCAATGTCGGCGGCGGCACCGTGCTGCGCGTGAATGGGGCTACCGGCAAACCGCTGAGCGTTCTCGGCTCAGGAATGGACCCGGTGGGGCTTGCTTTTGGGCCGGATAGGAACCTGTATGTGACCGCGTTTGAGGAGGGAACGATCCGTCGCTTCAATCCCAGCACCGGCGCGTCTTTGGGCGTGTTCGTTTCGCGCCGCGCGGGCATGGTTCAGCCGATTACCCTGGCATTTGGGCCTGACCACAACCTCTATGTTGCGGAGGGAGGCATGACCGCCGGACAAATCCGACGCTACAATGGGCGAACCGGCATTCCAATCGGGGTGTTTGTGCCGCACGGGCGCGGAGGGCTGATGTACCCCGGCGATATCACGTTCGGCCCGGACGGCAATTTGTATGTCACTAACAATGCCAGGAACAACATCCTGCGCTTCGACGGAAGAACCGGACAATCACTCGGCGTATTTGTCCAGGCCGGCAGCGGCGGACTTCAGAACCCTCAAAATATCGCGTTCGGCCCGAATGGCGACTTGTACGCCGGCGGGCCTTCGGGCGTGCTTCAATACAAAGCCAAAACCGGAAAGTTTGTGCGCGTTTTTGCCGCGCCCGGCCATACTCTCAATGATGTCGGCGGCCTGACCTTCGGCCCCGACGGCGACCTGTATGTCGGTGACTTTACCCAAAATGAGGTGCTGCGCTACAACGGGCGGACCGCTGCGTACAAAGGCGTATTTGTTGCGGCCACCAGCGGCCTCATTTCTAACCGGTACATCGTGTTCGGGCCGCGAGGGGCGGGAGGCACGTCCCCGGCAGTCGCCGCCGCGGCCGCCGCAAAGCGGATGAAAGCCATGCAGGCGGCCGCCCAAGCCGCCCAGCCGGCGCTTCTCGCCGCCGGCACGGACGCGCCGGACTTCACGATCCAGGATAAATCCGGCAGCCCACTCAAGCTTTCGAATTACAAAGGGAAAGTCGTTGTGCTGGACTTCTGGGCGTCCTGGTGCGGCCCCTGTCAGCGGTCGCTGCCGCACACAAACGAGATCGCCAAGCAGTTTGCCGGAAAGGATGTCGTCGTGCTGGCGGTCAATGTCTGGGATACCAAGACCGCGTTCGATGGCTGGCTGCCCAAACACCCGGAATATGACGCCATCACGTTTGCACTGGACCCGACGCAGCAGCACGGCCAGGATGTCGCCACCCGCTTATACAAAGTGTCCGGCATCCCGACCCAGTATGTGATCGGCAAAGAGGGCAAAATCCAGACCAGCTTCGTTGGCTACGGCGGCCCGAATACTAACCTCGCCGACGCGATCACCCATGCTCTCGCTGCCCCGCAGACCGCCGCCCTGCCTTAACCGCGCTGCTTTCAGTGGGGACGGCGCAACAAAGCCCGGCGCATATGTGCCGGGCTTTAGTTTATTTGGCGGGGGACTTCGCCGGAGCCGTCCAAAGTGTTTGCAGCGTCCAATTCGCTTTGCTTGTCGGCGGCGAAAGCTGCTGAAGGCAGCGCAGATCGGTCGGGGCGATCATCTCACGCCCGGCGGGCTGCTCCTGCGGGTGGAACGACGCGCCCGCGACGCCGCTGATCAGCGCTTTGACAGCAGCATCGTCGGCAACGATGTTTTGCGTTGTTTCTCGCTGGGTCACCCGTTTTGTGACTGGCCGTACCTGCCCGCGCCGCCCCACGACGTAGCTGGTCTGCGTCGTGGTCACCGGAGCCGTCACCGGCACCGTGACATAGTGGAACGTCTGCACGATATACAAGCCGTGATCCCCGGACAGCACCCGCCCTAAAAAGCGCGAACCGTCATGGACCGTGAAGCCGATCACCTGATGTTTTCCGATCAGCCCGTCTAAGATCGGTTGAGCCGGTACGTCTGGGGCGGCCCAAACCGGCGGGGAAAAGACCGCCAGCGCCGCCGCGCAAATTAAACTCCCTCTTCGCAGCATTGTTGTCCTCTTTCTCAGACACTGTATAAAAAGCAGAAACCGGCGGTTAAAACCGCAGCAACACTCTTACGAAACCTGCCTTCGCAGGTTAAAAGTCGGAAACTCTGAGTCCGCGGAGGCGGACTTCGTGCTTTTGTTGCCGCGACTTCAGTCGCCCGACACGCTTTTTACGCAGTTTCTTAAACGAACTTCAAGTCCTCGTAGCGCTTGCCAAGAACGATCTCGCTGTTGGTGCCGAGCCAGCGGTCCAGCACCGTCGCATAGACGGCGCGGAAGTCGGTAGAGTATTTGAGGTCGCCCGCGTCAAGATCGGTCAAGCTGGGGTACGCGCCGTACAAGCCGCCTTTCACTGCCGTGCCGAGCAGGAACATCTCGGACGCCGTGCCGTGGTCGGTGCCGCCGTTGGCGTTCTCATGGACGCGCCGCCCGAACTCGGAGAAGGCCAGGGTCAGCACTTGACTGCCGCTGCTCATCGCGTCAAGGTCGGTCTGGAACGCCAGCAGGCTGTCGGACACGTCCTGCCAAAGCTGGTCGTGGCGGCGGATCTGCTGGGTGTGGGTGTCGAAGCCGCCAGTCGAGATGTAGTACACGCGCGTGCCGAGGTTCGCGGCGATAAGCTGGGCGATCTCCTGCATTCCCTTGCCGAACGCCGAGTTCGGATAGACGACGTTCGAGTGGTAGCGGCTGATTCCCGCCGTGATCTTGTCCGCGCTGTCATAAGTCTCCGCCGCCGTCTGCTGGAAGAACGCGCCGTAGGGCGTGTTGGAGTCGCCCATCTGGACCTGCTTCAAGGCCGCCGTGCGGGCCTGACCCTCGGCATTGCCGGGGAAGACGACCCCGAAGTTTGCCAGTCCCTGAATGGTCGGCACGGCGGCGTGGGCATTGGTGAACGCTTCCGACGCTTCATTGCCGATGTTGATTCCGGTCAGGGGCGAAGTCCGCCCGCTGCGAATAGCGTCTAAGTAGCGTCCGACCCAGCCTTCGGTGCCAAGTTTTTCGGGTTCGGCGGTCTGCCAGATCTCCATGGAGCGGAAATGGCTGTGGTTTGGGTTCGGGTAGCCGACGCCTTGCACAATCGCCAGCTTCTTCTGGTCGTACAGCGTTCTCATGCCGCCCATGACCGGGCTGAGGCCGACCGTATCAGAGAGGTGCAGCACCTTGTCGGCATTGTGCGCCAGCACGGGCCGGGCTTGGCGATACGCGGAGTCAGCATAGGGAACAACCGTGTTCAGCCCATCGTTGCCGCCGGTGAGCTGAATGACGACCAAAGACCGCCCGACAGTTTGGCCGCTGGCCGTCAGGGCATTGTCGGCGACCGAGTCGGCCCAGACCATCTTGGCGAGCCAAGGCGGCACGGCCAGCCCGACGGCTACTGTAGTAGCGCTTTTTTTGATAAAATCCCGGCGTGTGACTGACATGATTGGCTCCTATTGGGTATTGCCGGCCATTCATGGCCGGGGCATTCTAACAAACTTGGTATTCAGGCGTCGCCATGACGAGTGGGATCACGGCGCGAAGACGGCCTTCCAGGCCGCTGGGGGCAAGGTTTCGGGCGCGGGCGTAAGGATCGCCCAAAGCGCGGCGTCCGCGCCGGAACCGGCCTTGCCCGATCCCGCCGGGAACGAACTGCGCGTTTTGGACTGTCGGCGGCTGGGTCGGCGGTGCATCGGCGGCAGCCACGAAGCTGACCAGCGTTTGGCGGGTTGCGGGTGAGACCGGCAGTGGACCGAGCGTTTGGAGCAGGAAATCTACCCAGCCTTCCGGCGTCAGCGCGTTCTGCTGCAAGTAATCCGTGAGACGCACCGAGGGGCCGCCGAAGAGCTGACGCGAGTTGGACAGCGCGTTCGCAAAATTGATCCGGGCCAGCAGCGTCGACGTGTTGATCCAGGCTTCACCGCCGTCCCAGCCTTTCACCGTCGGCGGGGCCAGCAGGTCCTGACCCATGGAGCGCATTGCGCCGGGCAGGCCGGCCAAGATCGCCAGCTTCCGGCCCGCCGCCTGCTGCGGCGTCACCGCCGGAGCGGTCAGCGTCGGCATGGTCTGGGCCGGCGCGGCGGGCATGGTCGTCACCGCCGGCTGGTACGCCATCTCGTTCTGGGGCGTGATGTCCGAGACGGCAAGATCGACCGCATGGCTCAGGCCGAGCATTTTAATGCTGCCGACGACATACTGGGCGGGCGATTTGATCACATGGAAGCGGGCTTTGTCCGAGTAAAACGCTTGGGAGCGGAAAATCCGGCTCATCACGGCCCGCACGTCGTAGCCACTGCTAAAATACGTTTCTGTGAGGGCCGCCAAGACTTGCGGCTCTGGGTTAGGGTAGGCAAAGAACTCCCAAAGCTGCGTGCAAAGACGCTTTGCCGTGCCGGGGTGGGCGACTAGAATGTCCACGATGTCGTCGCCGTTCCAGTTGCCGGTCTTGCCGAGGAACGTCTTCGGGCCGTCATCATGCTGGTTCGGGTTGAAATAGAATGCGCCGCCGCGCATGTTCCAGCCGGAAAACGCCCGCGCCGCCGCTTTCACATCATCTTCCGTATAGTTGCCGATGCCGCAGGTGTAAAGCTCCATCAGCTCGCGCCCATAATTCTCGTTTGGATGGGCCTTGTAGTTCTGGTTGCCGTTCAGATAGCGCAGCATTTCTGGGTCGCGTGAGACGGCCAGCGTCAGCGTCCGAAAGTTGCCCAGGGCATTAGCCCGAAACAACTGGTTCTGGCGGTACATCGCGTCGCCGAACATCCCGCCGTCTTTGGACGTGAAATGCCCGTGCCAGAACAAGACCATTTTCTCCTGCAAGAGACGCGGCGACGCCACCATTCGGTGGACCCACCACATCTTGACCGCCTGGATCGGCGTCCCGCCGTTCTTCGGTGTCGGCAGGAGCGCGGCCAGGCTTGCCAGAGTCTTGTCGTCTTCCAGGTTCTCCGGCACGCGCTCCGGGTGCAGCAGCGTCTCGGTCGTGGCATCTAAACCCGCCGCAGCCGCGGCTTTGATCTCCGCCGGGTCCGCGCCAAAGCCCGCCCGCCGAAGCAGATGCGCTGCATCAATGTAAGTTTGCTCAATCATCATGGCTGTCCTTGAAGGTATTATCGGGACTGATGCTGTGCTGACGCAGGCTAGGGGCAATAAGTTCAAACGCTCTTCAGGAACCTCTTCCTTCCGACCGCCGTTTTCATAATAGCCGACTTCCCGCGAAACAGTTTTAGAAGGTATACTCACGCTATGGATTTGACACTTGCCCGCACCCAGGCGAACCCGCCCCGGCAGAGCTTTGGACAGGAAACCGACTTGTCCCTGCGCGTCCGCAGCATTGACCCACATCTGGATCTCGAAGCCGAAATCCAGCGCCTCAAAGCCGAGCGCAACGCTGTGATCTTGGCCCACTACTACCAAGACGGCGACATACAAGACTTGGCAGACCATGTTGGGGACAGCCTTGCGCTGGCTCAGGCGGCAGCGGCGACCGACGCCGACGTGATCGTTTTCTGCGGCGTCCACTTTATGGCCGAGACTGCCAAAATCCTGAACCCGGACAAGCTGGTCCTGCTGCCCGATCTTGATGCCGGCTGCTCGCTCGCCGACCGCTGCCCTGCCGATGAGTACGCCGAATGGCTCAAGCAGTACCCCGGTCATACGGTCATCAATTATATCAACTCGTCCGCCGCCGTCAAAGCGCTGTCCGATATCATCGTCACGTCGTCCAACGCCGTTTCTATTGTCGAGCAGCTAGGCGCGGACGAGAAGATCGTCTTCGGCCCCGATAGACACTTAGGCAAATGGGTCGAAAAGCAGACCGGGCGCGAGATGGTGCTGTGGCCAGGCTTCTGCATCGTCCACGAGCAATTCTCCGCCCGCAAGCTGGCCGGGCTGCGGGCGTCTTATCCTAACGCCCAGCTTATCGCTCACCCGGAGTGCGAGGAAGCCGTCTTAGACCAAGCCGACTTCATCGGCTCGACTTTGGCGCTTCTGAAGTATGTACAGACCCACCCGGAGCAGAAGCAGTTCATTGTCGCCACCGAAGTCGGCATTCTGCACCAGATGAAGCAGGCTCGCCCGGACGCCGAGTTTCTGTGCTCCCCGCCGAACTCCGGCTGCGACTGCGCTTCCTGCCCGTACATGCGCCTGAACACATTGGAAAAGCTCTACCTGTGCCTGCGCGACAGCCGCCCGGAGATCACCCTGCCCGAAGAAATCCGCATCCGCGCCTTGCGCCCGGTCCAGCGCATGCTCGACATGAGCAAGGGCCTCTCGGCAGTGCAGCAAAAAGGGGATTAACCGTCGCCCCGCCACCGCGTAGGGGCGAACCTTGTGTTCGCCCTTTCTGATGATTTTCTAGCCCCTGATCGCAACCCACTTATGACAACACAATCTCCTCTGCTCGGCGAGGCGATAGAAACGCCCGTCACGACACTTCTGAAACCCTTGCTTGGCGCTCATATGCCGACGGCGGGGGGGCATCACAACGCCATCACCGACGGGGTCGCCATCGGCTGCCGTGCCGTGCAGATCTTCACGGCCAGCCCGCGCCAGTGGCGGGCACCGTCCATGAAGCCTGACATGGCAGAGAAGTTCAAGGAAGTGGTCGCCGAAAGCGGGCTGACCAAGACGGTCGCGCATGATTCGTATCTCATCAACCTCGCCGCCGAGCCGGGGAGTGAAGTTCTGGAAAAGTCGCGCACGGCCTTTCGCGGCGAGATTGAGCGGGCGGAAGCGCTTGGCGTCAACTTCCTGGTTTCGCACCCTGGCGCACATGGCGGAGCGGGGGAAGAGGTGGGAATTGCCCGGCTGATTGAGAGCCTGGACGTCCTTCATGCGCTGATGCCGGGCGCAAAAGTCCGCACGGCTTTGGAAACGACGGCAGGTCAGGGGACTTATCTCGGCGGCAAGTTCGAGCATTTGGCCCAGATTATTCACGGCGTCCAGAACCCGGAGCGTTTGGCTGTCTGCCTTGACACCTGCCACGTTTTCGCGGCCGGGTATGATATTCGTACTCCGGAAACTTATGCCGAAACGATGCAGCTTTTTGACGAGATCATTGGGCTGGAATGGCTGCAAGTCATCCATGCCAACGACAGCCAAAAAGCCTTCGGCAGCCATGCCGACCGCCACGCACATATCGGCGAAGGTGAGATCGGTCTGGAAGCGTTCCGCCTGCTGGTCAACGATCCCCGGATGGCCGGCCTGCCCATCATCGTTGAAACCCCCGACACCGAGACCATGCACGCAGTCAACGTCCGACGCCTGCATGATTTGATGGTCTGATGGCTACGAAGACACAGCCCTTGCAACTTTTTCCTGCGTGGCGTGTCACATTCACCAGAACCGATGGATAGGAGGCTAGGATGAACAGTTCGTCTGCCGCCGGTGACGGCTTAGTCATCGGGATTATTCTCTTGTACGGCTTTTTTATTCTGCTGGCACTCGCCTCGTTCGTCTTCTGGATTGTCGAGATCATTGATGTGGCGCGGCGGCAGTGGGCGGAGCCGAACGCAAAGACGATCTGGCTGCTGGTCGTGATCCTGGGGCATAGCCTGGGCGCGATTGTGTATTATTTTGCCGGCAGGCCGTCGGGCTGGCTGCCGGGCGAGATGCCGCGCTCCCCGCAATACCCGCCGAATTATCCCCCGAATTATCCGCCGACACAGCCGCCGGGGCAGTGGCCGCCCCCGCCCGGCCCGCAGTGACGGCAAACAGCGGGACGCAAAAAAGCCGCGCAGTCGGTGACTGCGCGGCTTTTACCTGCCAGAGTTACAAGTTCTCGCGGAGGCGGCCTTCCTGCTCCGGCGGCTTCTGCGCTTCGACGGAGCTGACCATCTTTTCTCGGCTTTCAGCGAGGGTCGAGGCGGCTGCCAATTTCCAGGCTTCGGTGCGCCCGGCAAACTGGGCTAAAAACTGTTTGCCCTGCGGAGTCGTGAGCAGCAGCGCCGCCGCGCTTGCGGCAAGGCCGAGAAGCAGAGTGACGGCGGCAGCGGCGGCATTGGACTGCGGCGGATATGGGCGTTCATTGGAAGCGGACATGATATTACTCGCAGATTACTCTTCTTCGGTCGCGGCTTGCAGCTCAAACAAGCGCGAAATATTGTGAGCGCGGGAAAAGATCTCTGGCGTCACGGTTTCGCCCTTGCGGATGAGGGGAAAGCCGAGGTAGCCCAGAACATCCCGGTGCGCGACCCGCCCGACAATCGGGTCCACATAGCCGATGATGCTGGTTCCTGACGGCAGCGAGGTTTTGTTCATTGCGGGAGTGCCGTCGGTTCCGGCGGGAGTGCCGGTGACTTTTGGATGCGGTTTTGCCATAAGATAACAGTGTTACTCGAGAAATTACGCAGAGAGATCGGAAAGGGAATGCGCGAGTGTCATGATCGTGTCAAATCGCCCGAGCTTCAGCACACGCTCCGGCTGGCGTCCCGGCGTCAAAAGAATGCTGAGAGTGCGGCCTTGTGGGGATAAACGCTTGCGGGCTTCCACGAGGAGCGCCAGCCCAGCGCTGTCAATAAAGTCCACGCGGCTGAGATCAACAATCAAGCCCGCCGGAGCGGTGTCACCGACCGCATTCAGTAGCGCTTCGCGAAGCTGCGGCGCAGTGGTCAAATCTACTTCGCCGACGGCTTCAATGACCGTTCCCTGCGGCTCCTGGCTTCGGTTGACAATTAACTGCGCTGCGTTCAAGTGGCGTACTCCCGGCTCAGACTTTTGAGAGGGTTGATTCCCAAAATGGATAATAACTCTCTTGTCGGCAGATTATACCAGGAAATGCAGGGAATTCTACGGGGACAGGCGAAAGTAACGGATGAAAAATATCAAATGGAAACTATTAAAATGACCGCCGAGCACAGCCTGCAAATCACTTGGCTTGGCCACGCCGCGTTTTTGCTGACTTCTTCCGCCGGCACGCGCGTCCTGCTTGACCCTTACCGTGCGCCAGATGCCGGAAGTTACGCGACGATTGACGTTCCCGCCGACGTGGTTCTGGTCAGCCATCTCAACCCGAAGTACCACAGCCACTGGGAGGCGGCTTCGGGCAACCCGGTGCGGCTGAACGGCCTTGACTTGGCGGGCAATCCAGACGGGGCGGATGTTCACGGAATAAATTTTCGAGCCGTCCAAGTGTGGGAGGCGCCGGACCGAAAAACATCTGTCTCCATGCCGTACTTTGAGATAGACGGCATTTCGGTCTGCCATTCCGGCGACCTCGGCCATGCGCTTTCACCCGCCCAAGCCGCGCCGCTGAGAGGAGTAGACGTGTTTCTTGCTGTGGCTGGCGGCCCGCCAACCGTGGCTCTGCCGGACTTGAAAGCCGCGATTGACCTCATTCAGCCGAAAATCGTCATCCCGATGCATTATCAGAACGGCAAAGTCAACCTGCCGATCCAGCCCATAGACGACTTTTTGGTGCTCTTCGAGCCGTCGCAGATCGTGCGCCATAATTCGTCGACTTTAACCGTCAGCGCGGACGCTTTGCCGCAAACGATACAGATCATTGTGATGCCGTCGGCAAACTGAAGGTTTTCGGCGGCAGCAGAACCCGCAGAACGTCGCGCCCGTCCTGACGCCAGGCCAGCGGCGGGGCCTGCATCCGGCCGGGGCGGCAGAGGTACGATACGCCCGGCAGGTAGCCGTCCGCGTCTCCTGCCACGGCGCAGCCCTGCAAGCGGCTCGCTACGGCGGACAGCGCTTCCGGCAGATCTGTCAGAGAAGGCAGCGGCTGCACGGACACGACGCCGTAGGCCGGCGAGCCGCGAAAGGCGCGTTCGGGCCGGGCGATGACGGTCCAGCGCAAGTCGCTTCCCTGCCGGACCTCCGCACCGTCTTCCATCCACGCCAGCGCCCGCGCGTCCCGCACTGCGCCTGCCGCCGACGCTGCCCGCACCGGCAGAGGATAGATCTGCACGGCATCAGCCAGCGCGTCAGCGAGAAGAGCAGCAAAGCGCTTCGCCTGGTCAAATTCGCCCAGCACATACACTGCCTGCGGCGACAAGCAGCCGCCCTGATCGTAGATCAAGATGTCTTTTGCAAAGCCCCGCGCCGCTTTGCCCTGGTCCGTGCCCGGCAGCAGCAAACCAAATGAGACCCGATGCCCATAGCCGATCAGCGGCGTTTCGGCCGGACACAGCGCCCGCAGTGCGTCCAGCGTGCCGTCGCTTCCATGCGCCATGACCAGATCGGACTGACGGCAAAGCGCGGCGTCCAGCGCCTGCGTTCCGCCGGGCCACTCGACGAGAGAAACACATGCCGCAAGCTCCGGCGCGACTTCCGCCAGCGACCTCTGGAACAAATGTGCCCAGCGGGCAGACGTGTTGGATGGCAGCTTGACCAGCGACGTGCTGCGGACGAGCAAAGCGCGAATGACGCTGACCCAGGCCAGCAGCGGCGTGTTTCCGGCGATGATATGGCCAATGACGGGATAGCCCGGCGTGACCGGCACATTCTCGGCGGCCAGAAGCGCACCGAGCGCTTCCGGCGTCAGCGAGGCTAAAAGTGCATGGAGGCTAACCTGCACCATCGCGAACGGAAACGGCTCCGTCCAGGCTTCGGCTTCCCGGCGCCGGGCGTAATCAGGATCACGCCAGCGGCGTCCAATCTCCGACAAAGCCGAGACAATCTCCGCCTGCGGCATTTGCAAAAGCGTTTCGGCATGACGACGGCGCAGATTTGCGGCGGCAGACCGAATGCTGTCTACTTCGTCCATAGCTCTTCCACGGTCAGTGAGCAGCCGCGCACTTCGGCATCTGCGGCGCGGCCATGAAGGACAAAGCCATCCGCGGTGAGAGTTCCGAGGTCCTGCGTCTGCAATGCCAGCACGGAGTTGAAGTTCGCCAAATCGTAATGCCGCAAAAGCCCCGGCATTCCCGCTGGCGCGTCTTCGCCCGTCTGCGGATTAATCGTCCGGGTGCGGACCCAGTGTGGCCCGCGCTTTTCGGGGGCCAGCCCGCGCCCGTAGAATTGCGAGGCCATTTCGGACATCCCGTACTCACTGTAGCAGTTGTCAGTCGGCACGCCGAGCCGCGACCCGAACATCTCATACAGCTCATCGCGCGGCACTTCCCGCGTCCGGCCCTTGAAGCCGCCCGTTTCAATCACGACGCTGCCCGTCGGCAGCCGCCATTCTTGATCAGTCCCGTCAAAAAGCTGCACGAACGCAAACGCCGTGCCGAACAGCGTCACCGGCTCGGTCAGCCCCGAAAGCGCCGCCGACAGTTCCGCGTCATTGTCCCAGAAGAACTGCTCCGCGTTAAGCGTTCCCAGCATATGCGACAGCGACGAGTTCGGCGACGCGGGTGGCTCCGGCATCAGCGCCCACAGCTTGGCGGGCCGTTGCGGCAGCGCGGCGTCAAACCCCGCCCACAGGCTGGTCTCGTACAGCGCCAGCGCGTCGGCATCAAAGTAATGCTCACTCGTCTGCGCCCCGGTCGTGCCCGAAGAATAAAACACAGCGACCGTTTCCGCCACGGGAACGCATGACAAGTCGAACACTTTAAACGCTTGCGCCGGGACTGCCGGGATTTCCTGCCAGCGCGTAACCGTCTGCGGCGAAAGATTTTGTCCTCGGCAGAGCCGCCGGTACGGGGCGCACGCTTCGTACTGCCGAGCGAACAGCGCCAGCGCCAGACGGCCAAATTCCGCTTTATCACCATCGATTTCGATAAACTCGGCGATCTGCCGTGCCAACTCATCCATAGGCTTATTGTACCCTCTGGTATACTTACCTCCTGTCTATGAAACTCCAAAACCGAAAAACTGAAGCGCTGCTGCTGCTGGCCGTGCAGATTGTCTTGGTGGCCGGTCTGGCGCTCGTCTTCTTCGGAAAAAAAGCGACGACTAATTATTTGCCGTCCGTGGTCAACATCAACACGGCCTCGGCACGGACATTGGCGTCGGCGCTCGGCGTCAGCCCGCAGGTTGCCGACGTGCTGATAAAGGCACGCGGGCGCGGCTGGCCGTCTGTCTACACTTTGCGCCACACGAGGGCGCTCAAGAACGTCTCCGTTACGGTTGAGGACACGGCGCTTGTTGT
This sequence comes from uncultured Armatimonadales bacterium, assembly GCA_964252595.1. GTDB lineage: Bacteria > Armatimonadota > Armatimonadia > Armatimonadales > Capsulimonadaceae > JANXMY01. Next base: position 38,699 of record CAXUNT010000014.1, on the reverse strand, counting down.
GCGAACGCCGTCCGATGCTTCACGGCTGTTCTGGGGCGGCGTTCTGGGATTTTTCGCGGCGTTCTGGCTGGCCCATGCCGTGCTGCGAAAATCGGCTCCGGCTGCCGACCCGTTCCTGCTGCCGTGGATTGCCCTGCTGTCGGGCATCGGGCTGATGCTGGTGTACAGCGTCAAAGACCCATACCGGGACTCGCCCGCGTTTTGGGGTCAGGTCTGGGGTGTCAGCGTCTATGGCATTCTCGCGCTTCTGCTGCCGCTGACACGCGGGTTCGGACGCCTGACGCTGCGCCGGTACCAGTATGTTTACGCTGGGGCGGCCGCACTGCTGATGGTGGGACTGTTCGTGCTAGGGCACGGACCGGGCGGCATCCACATCCAGTTGTTCGGCGTCGAGCCTGTGGAGTTCATCAAGCTGCTGCTGGTGCTGTTTACAGCCTCGTATCTGGCCGACCGGCGGGGAATGCTCGGCGATCCGAAAGCCATCCTGCCTCGTTTGGCTGATTTCGGCCCGCTGGCCGCTGCCTATGCGTTCTGCCTGGCGCTGTTTCTGCTGGTCAAAGATTTAGGCCCGGCAGTGCTGCTGCTGGGCGTCTTTCTGGCCCTGCTGCACCTGACGACGCGCCGCTGGATTTACCCGGTCGTCGGGACGATGCTGCTGGCAGTCGCCGCCGGGCTGGGCTACGCGCTGCATTTCGGCTTCTTCGCGACGCGCGTTTTGATGTGGCTCCATCCGTGGGACAACGCGGACAAAAACGGAGCGCAGCTTGCTCAGGGTCTGTGGGGCTTTGCGACGGGCGGGCTGTTCGGCAGCGGCCTCGGCCTCGGACACCCGGAATTTGTTCCGCGTTCGGGATCGGACTCGATCTTTGCATCGCTCGGCGAGCAGATGGGATTGGCCGGCTGCCTCGTCGTCTTAGTGATTTACGCCTTGCTCATCGCTCGCGGGCTGTCCATCGCCCGGCGGGCCGGAACGGAGTTTGACCGGCTGCTGGCGGCGGGCCTGACCCTGCTGCTCGGCGGGCAGGCGATGACCATCACGGGCGGCGTGTCCGGCCTTGTGCCTCTCACGGGAATGACCCTGCCGTTTGTGTCGTTCGGCGCGTCATCGCTGGTCGCAAGTTTCTTTGCGGTCGGGCTGCTGCTGCACATTTCCGGCAAGACGGTTCCGGCGGACTTTGCCGATCAAGCGACACCGGAATGGAGCCGGGCGGCGCGGACACTGGCGCTTGCCTGCGCGGCCTATCTGCTGCTCGGCGTCGGCGTCGCCCGCCTGGTATTCGTGCAGGGGATTGGAGACACGCAAACGGCAACGCGGCTGCTGCGGACTCCCGACCGGGATACGCTACCGGGGATGGCGCTGCCGGCCCATGTCAACCCGCGCCTGCTGCTGTATGCGTCGCACCTGACGCGCGGCACGATCTACGACGACGCCAAACAAGCGCTGGCCCGGAACCCGGTGAGCCGCACCGAGCCGGGCCAAACGACGCTGCTGTGTCCCGACGGACGCCCGCGTGTCTACCCCGGCCGGGCGGCGTTCGGCCAGATCGTCTGGGCAGTGGAGCGCCCTCAGTCAGCGGCAAATCCGCTGGGCGAGAACGCGAATCTGCGGGGCTTCGCGAGCTACGCCGATCTTCTGACGCCATACCGAACGCAGAACCTGCCGTTTCATTCCGCGCCGCACCCGGAAGATGTTACGCTGACCCTGGACAAAAACGAGCAGATTGCCGCGACCGATGCGCTGACGAAATATGCCGGGCAGGTGCAAGACAGGCGCACGGGCAGGCCGCAGGACAAGGGCGCGGCGGTGCTGCTAGACGCAGCGACAGGCGAGGTTCGGGCATTGGCCTCTATTCCCAGCTTTGACCCGGCAACGCTCACACCCCAAGCTTGGGCCGCGCTGCAAACTCAGCCCAACGGCCCAGTGTTTAACCGCGCCGTCTCCGGCCTGTACCCGCCCGGCTCGGCGTTTAAGATCGTCACGGCGGCGGCAGGATTAGAGCATGGCCTCGGCGCGAAGACATTTTTTTGCGCTCACACGGCGACCAATGTCGTCTGGCACTTCGGCGGCAAAAACTACTCGCGGCGGCGCATCACCGATGAAGAAGGCTTCGTCCCGCACGGCGACACCGACATGGCGAAAGCGCTGCGGGTCTCGTGCAACGTGTATTTCGCGCATCTTGGCATCGCGCTGGGCGCACCGGCTTTAGACGAGACCGCGAAGCAGAAATTCGATTTGGCCTATCTGCCGCCGTTGAGCAAGCTGGCGGAAGACCTGCCGGACTGCGCTTACGGGCAGGGCGCGGTGCAGGTGACGCCGCTGGAAATGGCCCGCGCCGCGTCGGCCGTCGCCGACAACGGCCGCCTACTGCCGCCGGTGTTTGTCCAGACGAACGCGCCGCCGAGCGCCGGGACCGAAGCGATGACGACCGCCAACGCTCAGCGTTTACGTTTGATGCTGGCGGGAGTCGTCACGAGCGGCACGGCGCGGGGCGTCTTTGACAGCCTCAGCGTCTCGGTCGCCGGCAAGACCGGCAGCGCCCAGAACGGGGGCGGCGTCTCGCATTCCTGGTTCGCCGGATTCGCCCCGGCGACGAATCCCGCGTTTGCGTTCGCCTGCGTCGTGGAAAACGGCGGAGCCGGGCGCGATGCCGCCGCGCCGGTCTGCCGCGAAATGCTCCGCCGGGCGTTTGCCAAGCAGCGGCTACCCGCTCTTCAGTCAGGGAGAAGGTAACGGGCAGAGGCAGGAACGGAAAAAACGCAGAGGCTCCTTGTACCATCGCGAGAGTGATCAAGGCCGGTGCGATCCGCTCCAGGGGCAGAATAAAATTGATGCAGCCGGTGTCAATTGCGGCGCCGGGCATTTGCGATGCTAGGGAAGTCGCTTTGTCCTGGGCAACGGTCGTTCCCCCGCTTCGCCGGATGGCGCGGATTCCGTCCGCGCCGTCGCTGTTGGCTCCCGTCAGCACGATGCCGATGGAACGTTTCCCATAGACTGCCGCAGCAGAAAAAGGTGCAGCATGGCCGACCCAAAAAATCGCAGTGGGAGAAGCCGACAAGCCGATTAAGTATGTCTTCCCCTTGAACGGCGTCACTTCCTTCATCACAGAAATGGAGGAGGGCCGTATCGCCGAAGTGGGAACAATCGTCGACGAAAGCACGGCGTTCCAGCAAATGCCGGGGAATGCACTGCGGCTGCAACTTAAGTCGTGTTATGCTATAATTCCGCAGGAGCAATCTCATTAACAATCTTATGGATAAGCTGATAACGACTGAGCTGGCGGAACCGAAGCCGTGGACGGTGACGGCTTCTGAATGTCTCATTAAAGACAAATGGCTGACCGTGCGGGCGGATCGGTGCCGAACGGCGCGGGGCATAACCGTTGACCCGTACTATGTTTTGGAGTATCCCGATTGGGTTCAAGTGGTCGCCTTTGATGCCGAGGATCGTATCTTGGTCACCCGGCAGTATCGCCATGCCGCCGGCTCCATCGGCCTGGAGCTGCCTTGCGGCATCGTGGAAGCGGCTGATGAAACGCCTTTGGCCGCCGCCCGGCGCGAGCTGCTGGAAGAAACTGGGTATACTTCCGATCATTTTGAGCGGGTTGCAAGCTTTTCGCCCAATCCCGCGACCCACACCAACATTCTGCATTGTTTTGTTGCGCGAAACGTTACTCGCTCCCAGGAAGCAAACCCCGACGACACCGAAGATGTTTGGAGTGGCTTTATAAGCATTGACAGTGTCATGGAAGCCATTAGAACGAACCAATTCGCTCAGGGTCTGCACATCGCTGGGCTGCTTCTCAGCTTAAAACATACCGGCATGATGGCGCTCACCAACCGAGGGAGAACAAGTACTTATTGACTGGCAAGAAAATTTGGGCACTAGGCGTCGCCGCCGCGCTGTGTTTCGGCTTAACGGGCGGCGCATCCGCCGAGGATTTGCGGGCGGCGTATGAATCGCAGGCGGGCTACGCACTGCATCTTTTAGAAGCGGGCCGCTACGGGGAAGCGGAAGACGCCGCGCAGAACTTAGTCACGGCTTATCCCGATGCTACGCTTCCCTATGCGATTCGCGGCACGGCCGCGCTGTATGTCGGCAGCGTCGGCTTTGGCCGCAAAGACTTCCGGCGCATCGGATCGGACGATCCCGACCCGGCGGCATTGTACGGCGTCGCACTCTGCGATCTGTTCGCGCATGACACCGACGGTGCAAAGGACCGGCTCGGCGAGCTGTCGCGCGATCCCGCCTTGACCGAGGCTCAGAAGAATGATGTCGCCGTAGGGCAGGGCTATCTTGCACTGCTCACCGGAGACACGGCAGGCGCGGCGGCGCTGACAAAGCAGGACAGTGGCGTTCCCGGCACGCTGGCATCCGAAGTCGCTGCATTGGCGCTGGCCCGGACCGATCCGAAGGCAGGCGCGGCGGCGCTGTCTCGCTTTCTGGCGACTCCGGACGGCGTCCCGCGCGTCCGGGAGCAGGACGGCCTGCATCCGTTGTTTGACCCGTCTCAGCCGCTGGAGCCGAGCGTTCTCGCGCCGGCCTTGCAGGGAATGTACGCCGACCGCTTAAACGGAAACGTCATGGCGGTAAAACGCAGCACGGGCGGTGTGCAGCCCTGTTCAGGCACGGTGGACCTAAACCCGCCGCAGACACTTCCGGCGCAAACGGCACTTTTGTCGTATTCGGTGGACGGCCAGATTGCAGCCATGGTCAGCCAGCCGCCGTATACGTTTACCTGGAACACGGCGCGGGTGGCAAACGGCACGCACCGGGTCAAAATGGAAGCGGTGGATTCTTACGGCAACTCGCTGGTGACGCAGACCGAGACAGTGCAAGTGACCAATCGCGTGGGAGCCGCCGCGCGTCAGCCCAATGACCTCGGAACGACGGCTCTGTGGGGGCGTGTGTGGAGTCTGCTCGCCCTGCGCCCGTCCCGCAAAGTCGCCGAATGGACATTGGCGCAGGACTTTCTCGTGGCGGGCGATAAAGTTAATGCCGGAACCCATTGGGAGCTTGCCGCTGCGCTCGACCCAGCGTACAAAAATGGCCGCAGCACGGCGCGGGCGCTGTTTGGCCCGCCCGCGCGTCTTCTCAGCCTCAGCAGCGGCAGCGGCAAGCTCAAACAGATCGCGCTGACGTTTGACGACGGCCCCAGCCTCACGAAAACGCCGGCGCTTTTGAATGCGCTGGACGCCGCCCATGCCCCGGCGACGTTTTTTGTGGTTGGCTCCCGCGCTGCCGAAGCGCCGGATATGCTGCGGCGCATGGCGAAGCGCGGCGACGAAGTGGAAAATCACTCGTTTACCCACCCGAACATGAACCTGCTGCTCCCGGCGGAAGCCGAAAGCGAGATCGTGCGCGGCTCGGTGGTCATTCAAGCGCTGACGGGAAAACAGCCGCACTTTTTCCGGCCGCCCGGCGGCAACGCCAACCTCGCTGTTCAGCATCTCGCGCAAAGCAATGGGTTATCGGTTGCGTATTGGACCGTGGATGCCGTCCATTACGAAGACTTAGGCTCGCGGTCCGGCCTGGTGCAGTATGTGCTGGCCCATATCCATCCCGGCTCGATTGTTCTGATGCATAACGGACCCGAAGTGACCGCCGCGGCCATCCCCGCGCTGGTCGCCGCCCTGCGGGCGCAGGGTTATTCTTTGGTGACTCTGGCGACCATCGCCGCAGGGCAGACAAACGTGCAGGCGAGGGCTGCGCCCAAGATGAAAGAATGATCGGTTCTTTCCGGCCTTCGCAGGCCATGCGGAGTCAGCGGCCGGTCAGGCGGGTTTTGAGGAAGCCGAGCGGCGACTGGATTTGCACGGTCAGCGGGACGACGAGCGGCGGACGACCCGGCGAGCGGATGCCGATGCCGCTTTGATAAACTCCGGCGGGAAGGTCCGCGCTCGGCACGGACACCCGGACAGTGACGCTTTGGCCGGGGGGAAGCGTGCCGGACGCAGGTGTCACTTCCAAGCCGGGGATCGGCTGGCCGACCCCGCCCGTCGCGCCTTCGGCCAGCGAGGCAATGCCGAACTCCAGCGGCAAATCGCCGATATTATTCAGCGTAAACTCGCCGGACGCCGCCTGGCCGCGCCGGGCTGATAGCGCGAGAGGCGCAGGAGCCGTGCTGCTGCCGTTGACTTCGCTTTGGCCCGGCGACGGCGCAAAGTTGACGCTGCACTCAACGGCCCATTTATCCCCGGCGACCGTCTCGCCTTGTGCGCCAAGCTGATCATCTGAGCTGATTTCCAGCCGACCTATCAGCAGGGTGCCGCGCTCGGCGGTCCGGGCCGGGTCCACCCGAACCGTAATCTCGTTTTCGTTGCCGGAAAAGCGGTTCCCGGACACAGCAATCCACGGTGCCCGTGCCTTGATTTCGCCGGAAATCTGTCCGCCGCCAGCATTGTACAGCGACACGGTCAGCGGCGGCGCGAGTCGCCCCCGTGCCACTTCCCCAAATCGCAGGTGCTTTCGGCTAACCAGCAGCACCGGCGGGGCGATCTCGCGCAGCTCGGTCAGAAACTCGCCCGCGCTGGCGTAGCGGTACTCGGTATTGTAAGAAATCGCTTTATTGATCAGCCGGGCCAAATTAAGGTCGGCATTCGGCTGCTGGATCAAAGAATTTGTGACATACATCGAGCGCTGATTGATCTGCTCTTGATCGGGCGCGACCCCCGCCACCATTTCATAGAGAATGCAGCCCATCGCGAAAATATCCGTGCGGACATCGGCGATCCACTTTCCATCCGCTTCCAGCTCCGGCGGCAGGTAGCCTTCAGTGCCATACAGCGGCATCGGGGCGTCATTTTCGTGGCCCGACCCGAAGTACTGGGCCGCGCCGAAGTCCAGCAGCGCCAAGTGGCCCTGCGGCGTGATCCGAATGTTTGCAGGCTTCAAGTCGTGGTGAACGATCTGGCGGGAATGCAGAAACGCCAGCGCGTCGCACAAAGAAACCGACCACTTCAAAGTCCACAAACGAGGCAGGGGATGTCGCTTCAGGATAATCTCGTCGAGCGTCGCCCCCGCAATGAACTCCTGGGCGATGTAAAAATGGCCGTCGTTTTGGAACGCCTCGTAGAAGGTCGGCATCAGGGGGTGGGGGCTGGCCTGCATTCCGACCGTGCGCTCCCGGTCGAACAGCGCCTGCAAAGGCGCCTGATCGCGCGGGTGCCGGGCGGGAAAAAACTCTTTCAGCGCCACCTGCCGCCCGATCACTTCGGGATCACGGGCCAGATACACTGCGCCGTAGGCACCCTGGCCGACCACGCGCTCAATCACATACTGTGTGTGATGCCCCGGCACAGCCTCGCCGGCGGCCAGCAGCATCACATCATCATATCGTTTCCGCTTCGCCACGCTTTACGCACCTCTGAGCCATCCTCACGCGGATGGCCTTGAAAAAACTCTTGACAACTTGGGGGCTTTTGGGTATTATACCTGCCGCAGACAAATAAATAAGGAGATATCGTTTAACGGTTAGGACGGCGCCCTCTCACGGCGTAAGTCGGGGTTCGATTCCCCGTATCTCTAGATTCTATTTTTAGATTTGTGTTTGTTGACTTCCGCAGGCTGCTTGCCTTGCGGAAGTTTTCGTTTTGGGGTACTAACAGTTTTTGGGGTACTAAGAGAATCATGGAACGATTGTACGCGCCCTGGCGCATGGCGTATATCGAGCAGCCGCAGCCACCAAAACCGGGCGCGACCGGCTGCGTTTTTTGCGACGCCGCCGCGTCCTCCGATGACGCAGCCAATCTGGTCATCCATCGGGGTGAGTCGGCGTTTGTCATTCTGAACAAGTTCCCGTACAATAACGGGCACTTAATGGTTGTTCCGTACTTGCATACGGCGCATCTGCCGGACTTATCCGATGCCGCGCTTGCGGAAATCTGGACGCTGGCGAAAAACGCCCAATCGGCGCTGGAAACAGCGATGCGCCCGGCAGGGTACAATCTGGGCATGAACCTCGGCGCGGCTGCCGGGGCGGGCATCGCCGACCATCTGCATCTGCACCTAGTTCCGCGCTGGAACGGCGACACCAACTTCATGCCTGTGCTGACCGACATCAAAGTTATGCCGGACTCTTTGGAGCATTCCCGCACACTGCTCCGTGACGCTTGGAGAGAAGAACCCACCCCGCTCGTTCCTCGCGACCCTCCCGAAGCGGGAAGGTGAAGAGCTTAAGACAAGGCGAAAAGCCGAACGCTCTCTTCTTGCTCCGACTCCTTACCTTCCCGCTTCGGGAGGGTCGCGAGGAACGAGCGGGGTGGGTTCTTACACGAAAACTTAGAAAGCAACCCTATGGCGGACGAGACGCAAAGCACCAAAAGCAAAATTATCTTGGACATGGCGGAGGAGGCTTCCACCTGCCCGGCGTGCGATTTGAGCGAAACCCGGACAAAGGTCGTCTTCGGCGATGGCAATGCCGACAGCCCGCTCATGCTGATCGGTGAAGGGCCGGGGGCGAACGAAGACGCGACCGGCCTGCCGTTTGTCGGACGCGCCGGCAAGCTCTTGGATGAATGCCTGCGCGAAGCGGGGATGCTCCGCAAGCATATTTATCTCACCAACGTTGTCAAGTGCCGTCCGACACTCGAAGAAGCCGGCAAAATCAAAAACAGACCGCCCCGCGCCGACGAAGCGTCCACCTGCGTCTCGCTTTGGCTCGACAAGCAGATCGCGACAGTACAGCCGCTGGTCATTTTGTGCCTCGGCGCCCCCGCCGCGAATGCGATCATCCACAAGAACTTCAAGATGACCCAGGAGCGCGGCCAGTGGTTTGAGAGCCGCTACGTCCGCTACGCGATGGCGGCGTTGCATCCAGCATACATTCTGAGACAAGAAGGCGAAGCTTATGACCAGTCGCGGCAAACTCTCATTGACGATTTGGTCGCCGCCCGGGACAAAGCGAAGACGGCCAAAGACGAGCCGAAATCTACTCTCTTCTAAGGGTATATATGCTTCCAGAAGCCGTCGCAAAGGCCCTGTGTATCCGCTATGGGCTTGATCAACAGACCGCAGTGCCTGCGCCGGTCGCAGGCGGGCTTATTCATCGGCTGTACCGCCTCGACACCACGACAGGCGTTTTCGCGGTCAAAGTGCTGAACCCGGAGATCATGCGCTATGAGAACATCCGCGATGCCTTCCGCCGCAGCGAAGCCGTTGCCGCCGCATTTGCTGCCGCTGGCGTTTCTGCCCTTTTGGCACGAGACGCACCGGGCGGGACCGTTCAAGATTTTGACGATGTTACGGTCATTGTTCACCCCTGGTGCGACGGGACTGTTTTACCAAAGTCGCCCGCATCTCCCGAACATGCCTTCCAAATTGGGGCAATACTGGGGCGAATGCACGCCCTGAACTTTCCTGGCAAGGTTCCGCCGCTGCCACCGTCAGTTCGCGAACCAATGGTGGAAGAGCCGTGGACAGCGCTGGTACGCCGCGGGCAGGAGCATCAAGCCGAATGGGCGTCTGCGGTTGAGGCTGCCCTGCCGAACATATTTACTTGGGACCGGGACCGGATTACTGCTGACGCTGCCTTGCCGCAGCCGCTCGTTGTGAGCCACTGTGACCTAGACCAGAAGAACGTCATTTGGTCTGATAACACGCCGTTTTTGATTGACTGGGAATCCGCAGGATTAACCCGCCCAAATTCGGAAATACTCGGTGCCGCTTTAGACTGGAGCGGCCAAAGCGCCGGCCCACCCAGTCAAGCCGCCTTCGCCGCTGTTCTTGCAGGCTACCGGCAGCACAGCGAGTTCAATTCAGGCTTGGCGCTTCCGCTGATGCAAAGCAGACTTGGGGGCTGGATTGACTGGCTGGGTGCCAGCATGAACCGCTCCTTGAACAGCCAGGCGACAAGTGACGAAAGAGCGCTCGCAGTGCGAGAAACGCAGGAGACGCTGGCGACGATGTATGCTCTCGCAGCAGGCATGAAAAGCTGGGCGAAATGGTGCGTGTAAACGATTTTTCAGCGACACGAGACACGACAAGAAAGAAGCAGCAATTATGGAAAAACGGCCTTACGGAAATACCGGCTGGGACCTCAGCATTCTCGGCTTCGGCGGCATCATCGTCATGGATGTTTCGCCCGCCGACGCGGACACCTATGTCGGCGAGGCAATTGATCGGGGCATCAACTACTTTGATGTCGCGCCTTCCTACGGCAACGCCGAGGAGCGTCTCGGCCCGGCCCTCAAGCCGTACCGGGACAGTGTTTTCCTGGCCTGCAAGACCGGACGCCGCGATGGCACTGGGGCGATGGAAGAACTCGAAAATTCCCTGCGCCTGATGCAGACCGATCATTTTGATTTGTACCAGTTGCACGCGATCACGACCGATGACGATGTCGCCCAGGCGTTCGGTCCCGGCGGCGCGATGGAGACGTTCTTGAAGGCCCGCGAGCAGGGCAAAGTCAAACACTTAGGCTTCAGCGCCCACAGCGTTGATGCGGCGCTTTCTGCCCTGTCCCAGCATCCGTTCGACAGTGTTTTGTTCCCGTTCAACTATGTCACCTACGAAAACGCCCATTTTGGCCCGCAGGTCATGGAAGCCGCCCAAAAGGCCGGCGCGGCGCGGCTGGCGCTGAAAGGCATGGCGCGTGGCCCGTGGCGGGACAACGACCCGCAGAAGAGCGAGTACCCGAAAGCCTGGTACGAGCCGCTTGCCGATCGGGCCGAAGCCGAAGCGGCTTTGCGCTACACCCTGTCGCTCCCCATCACCGCGGCCCTGCCGCCCGGCGATATCCGCTTGTTCCGCCTCGCCTGCGCCATTGCCGACGACTTCGAGCCGATTACGGCGTCGGACCTCGCCGCCATTCAGGCGAAAGCTGCCACCGAGCAGCCGTTGTTCCAGCTTGCTTCTTAATTTTGCATGATGACCTATAAACTCGCCGCGATTGATTTAGATGGAACGCTGCTGCACTCAGAGACCCATGCCGTCACAGACGGCAATGCGGCGGCAGTACGGGCGGCTGCCGAGAATGGGGCATCCATTGTCCTAGCGTCGGGGCGGCAATGGGCGACCATCAACAAGTTCGCGGCGCAGCTTGGTCTTGCCCCTAATGCCCCGATCATCGCGTACAACGGCGCGATGATCCGCACGCACGGCGGCGACACCTGGTTCCATCAGCCGCTGCCGGCGGACGCGGCGGCGAAGATTGTCACCTACTGCGGAGCGCACGGCTACCACTTGAACTACTACTTGGATGATGAGCTGTATGTCCGCGACAAGGACAAATGGGTAGACATCTACCAAAAGCGCACAGGGACAGCCGCGCATATTACCGGCGATCTCGGCCACTTTGACGGGCAGCAGCCGACCAAAATCCTGCTGATTGACACACTGGAAACGACGAACACGTTGCTGGCTCACTTCCAGGCCGAGTTTGGGGACACGCTTTATATTACTAAGACCGAAGATGAGTATTTAGAGTTTATGGACCCGGACGTGAGCAAGGGCCGCGCTTTGGCCGAAGTTGCCGGGCATCTGGGCCTCACGGCGGGGGAGTGCGTGGCCTTCGGCGATTCGTTTAACGACATGCCGATGCTTCAATGGGCGGGCCTCGGCGTCGCGATGGGAAATGCCCGGCCTGAGATTAAAGCCGCGGCCGGTCTAGTCGCCCCGCCCGCTGACGACGACGGGGTGGGGCAGGTTCTCGCCGAACTCTTTCCGGTCCATCCACAGCACAAGTGAAAAGTGTGGAAAGGTCAGCGCGGCAATCAGCGACAAGTAGAGATAGACAAAGCTGTCGACGCTGACAGGCGCTCGGCCCAGCCACCACCACAGCCCAACGAGAAAGCCGAGCGCCCCCAGCGTCATCGGCAGCGCCTGTGCCGCCGAGCGCAGGACGCACCGCCCGACTTGGCCGCGTGTCAGTGCAGGCTGGTCGGCACCGTCTATCAGCATCAGCCGGGCAATATGCCGCGCCGAATGCCAGACGCAGAAGTAAACCCCGACGGCAAGAATGGCCGGGACGACGAGGAAATACACGAGCAGCAGCACGACTTCCCCCGCGTCCCGTCGAAACGCAGTTTTGTCCAGCCGCCAGGACTGCCAAAAATACGCCGCCAGCGTTAGCCCGATGACGACGAAGCCGACTTCGCGCACAAGCGGCGACAGCTCCCAAACCGTCCGGCTGCCGTACCAGCCTAAAATCCCTGCCGCTACCTGCGCGAAGGCTGCTGGGTGAGCGAGTGGCGGCAGCACAATCGGCAGGCCGCCCCGGACCGCCCAAATCAGGAAGCGGCCTGCGGCAGACTGCGGCCTCGGCTGACGGGTGAAGACCGCCAGGAAGTACGCATCCCCTTGTCCCCAATGCAGCCACGAAAACAGCAGAAAGACGGCGAGCGCGGCGAGGGGCGCAAGATGCCAGAAGACAAGATACAAGACGACTAGGGCTGCATAGCCCAGCACGAACAGTATCAAGTATTTTAATGTGAGGCGCTTGTGCAGAAGAAACAGCGGCGCGAGATGGTCCAACGCCCCATGCGGCAGGCCGAGAAAGGCCATGCCGACGACAAACGGCCAGAACTGCCACTGACGGACTAGGCTAGAAAACGCGCAGGAGAACAGAAGCACAACGGCCAGCAGCAGCCAGGCTGGAGTAGTCAGCCAGGGCCAGAGGGCATCAGCAGCGGCGCGGCTCGCCACGCGGCCTTCAGAAACGGCAGGAGCGGCAGGGCGCGGAGGATGTGGAAGTCGCTGGGCCATAAGCTGGTTTCTGACAAAAACGCCGTCAGCGTGTCCGGCGGCACGCACGAGAATAAGCGGAGGAAGTGACCGGGAAAAGCTTCGGGATCGTCGTGCAGGGCCTGCAAAAAGACCGTGTCAAAGAAGCGGAAACGGGCCGAAGCCGGCGCTTCTTGAAAGCTGCCCAGCGTCCCTGCCGCCGCCGCGTCTGCGATCTGCCGACATTGGGTTTGAATGCGGGTGAATGTGTAGCCGCTCGACGGCTTCGCGCAGCCGCCCGCCGTGCCGATGAAAAACACCCGTCCGTCCCGCTTGGGAAAACGCTGAGCCGTCATCGGAATGGCTCCCGCTTCCTCCCGATCCGTGTGATAAGAAGCGCCGCCGTGCTGTCGGCTCAGATAGTCGGCGATCTCGCTCCGGTGCTGCTCTGAACCGACTGCCTGTGCATCGGAAGGCTGGATATAGGTGTTTTCGACCAGTGCCTGGGTCGGCGAAAACGGCAGGACATAGACAAAGTGTAAGCCGTTCGCCTGCGAGACCTGAAAATCCATCAGCGTGCAGCGCGATGGATCAAACGCCGGCGCATTGGTGCAGATGAACTGGCCGAAAAACCGCTGGGAAAACGACAAGCCACCAGGCGGAACGGGGCGTGGGCGGCTGTCAAAAACGAAATCCGCGTCCGGCAGAGCACTCTCCACTGGGCAGCCGAGCTTCAGGGTAACGTTCGGGTGGCGGCGCATGATTTCCGCAACGTAGCCATAAAAGTCAATGCTCCGCAGGCAGGCATAGCTGCCGTGTGCCGACTCCTGTACTGCCCGCCGCCCGTCGGTCCCGACCACTTCCCAGTGGTTCCAGCAGGACGACGCCAAATGACTGAAGGGGTGGGGAATCGTGTCCCAAAAGCACCAAGTCCGGTCGTCAGTGAAAGCAGGCTTGCGGTCCAAGACGACGATCTCATCCGTCACACCGCGTTCCAGCAGTGCATGACAGAGGCTCAGGCCCGCTGCGCCCGCCCCGACAATGACATAGCGTTTAACCGCCAAAAGGACTCGTTTCTAATTCAGCCACTTTAATTGAGGGAAGCCAGCTTGCCCAGTTCCTGGGTGTCTACCGGCAGGCTCAAGCCGCCGACCACGTCTTGCAGCGTATCGTGCGCTTCAATCTCGCTTTGCAAAATCTCGATTTCGCGCTGCAAGCGGAGGGAAGTATCGGTCATCTCTAAAAGTGTCTGCTTTTCGTGCGGCGGCACTTGCAGCACGCTCGCGACAGCATACGAAAGGTATTCTGGGTCTTGCGGAAGCTGAAGGGTAGAAAGCGTGCGCCCGGTCATCGCAAACAGGGCTTCCAAGTAGGCGCGAAAGAGAGCGGCAACAGAGTGAAAATCGCTTTCAATTTGTTCCGCGTCTGCTTTTTCTTCTCCTATCGGCTCAATTGCCGCCGAAAGATACGGCTTGTCGTGAAAGGTTCGCGCAATCCGAAAGCGTGACTCGCCGAAGACCAGAATGTTCATGCGGCCGTCCGGCAGCTCTTCAAACTGCGCGATCCGGGCCAGGGTTCCGACTTGGCGCGGCACGGCTTCTGCGCCGATGTCTGCCCCGCTTCTAATTAGTGTAATCCCGAACGGGGATTTTTGCTCCCGGCAGCGAAGGATCATCTCCCGGTAGCGCGGCTCAAAGATGTGCAGCGGCAGGGGCATATCGGGAAACAGCACGACATGCAGGGGAAACAGAGGAATGTCATCATAGTTAACCATCATGCGCCTCGCTTGGGAAAAGCAGCCGTGACAGCTACTCAGGAAGAATCGCAATATAGCCGAGGTCTTTTCCCAGCACGAAGAACTCGTCGGCGCTTTGCGGCTCGGCGTAAGTCGTCTTGTGGGCGCTGTTGTAGAGGGCTACCGCCTTCTGCGCGAAGGCCAGTGGGGTCAGGGCATTCAGAAAAAGACCCTTCCAGCCAAGCTCTTTTGCCACCCGCACTTTGGCCTGCGCGAGTACGTCGTCGGCATTTGGCCCGGTCAGCGTTTCATCCACATGCCGCCCGGCCACATCCATCGTCACCCGCACTTTCATAATTCCAGAACTCTCATGGCTTGATTATACCCGCCTCTTGCCCGAATTGACGCAGCATGTCAGTTTTTGCCGTCGCCAGAGCGACTGCCGTATCCCCAGCTCCATAGTAAACAAACAGCGTGTGGTCTTGGATGACCAGCCCCGTTGGAAACACAACCCCGCCGGCGTTTTCACGCATCTCGTAGGGTTCCTGCGGCCCGAACACCCATTCCGGCCAGCGCGTGACCAGCTTGCTGGGATCGTCTTTATCTAAAAGCGCGAGGCCAAAGCGGTACTCCCAGCTATCGGCGGTTGGTTTGACCCCATGAAAGATCAAAAACCAGCCATGCTCGGTTTCGAGCGGCGGCGGTCCCGCACCGACTTTGCCGCTGTCCCAGCCGGGCTGCTGGGCTTCTTCCAGAACGCAGCGCGGATTGCCCCAGTGCAGAAGGTCGTCGCTTTCCGAAATCCAGATGTTTTCCAGCGGCCCAGCCGTGGGCCGGTGCAGCATCAGATACCGCCCGCCGATTTTGCGCGGGAACACAACGGCATCTTTGTTGTACGGGTGGATCGCCATGCCGAGCCGCTTGGCCGTGACGAAATCCTGTGTCAGCGCCTGACACACCCCCGCGCCGTAGCGGGAATAGCCGACATAAGTGATGACATACTGCCCCATCTCTTCCAGGTAAGTAATCCGGGCATCCTCGCAGCCCCAGTTGTCGTACCAGCCAGCGTCGGCGTCGTCAGGGGACAAAAGCGGCGTCGGCTCAACCCGCCAGCTTCCGACGCCGTCGGCAGAGCGGGCGACAAACAAATGCGAGTGGTCCTCGTGATCAATCACGCGCAAAAGCAGCAGGACTTCGCCGTTAATCAAGCACGCCGCCGGATTGCAGACCGCTTTGCAGGGGATCGGCATATCCGACGCGGTCAGTATAGGGTTTGCCGGCTCCCGTAGAAACAGCTCGCGGGCTTTTTCAACGTAAGGCGCAAACTGTGCGACGTCGGAATTGCTGTTATCCATAGGTTTTTCTAAAGCGTGATGTTGCTTCTAAAGCGTGATGACGACTTTGCCGACTTGTGCATTGCTTTCCAGGTAGCGGTAAGCGTCGGCTGCCTCGGCGAAGGGAAAAACGCGGTCCACTTTCGGCTTGAACGTGCCGTCCGCCAGCTTGTCGTAAATGTACGTCTTCATGGCTTCCCAGCGCTCCGGCGTGCTGCGAAGCACGTTGAACGTATAGCCGGTGAGGGCAATAGCTTTCGGAAAAGCGGACATCGGATAAGGCGTCGGTTGCCCGGACAGCCCTCCGTACAGATAAATCGTGCCTTCCAGGGCGGCAGCCTCGGCCAACGTCGCCACATACTCGCCGCCGACCGGATCGAACACGACACGCGCTCCCTTGCCGCCGGTGATCTCGGCGACACGCGCCGGCAGGTCTTCTTCTTGTGTGGCAATCACAAAATCCGCGCCGAGGTTCAGTAGCTGCTGCTTTTTCGCGGAAGTCCGGGTCGTCGCAATCGCCGTTGCACCTTCGGCTTTGACGGTCTGAATGGCCGCGAGGCCGACGCTGGACGACGCGGCGGTGATAATCACAAAGTCGCCGGGGCCGACATGGCTGAGAGGGACCAATGCTCCGTAAGCCGTGCAGTACTGCATCCACGCCGCCGCGCCTTCAACGGCGGAAAGCGCCGGCGGCAGCGCGGCCAGGACGCTGGCCGGAACCACGGCTTCTTCGGCCAGCACCGGGTACTGGTTCATCGAGTAGCCGGGAATGGTGCCGAACTTCTGCCCGATGAGATCGGCGGAAACGCCGGGGCCGACGGCGGTGACGACGCCGACGGCTTCGTAGCCGAGGCCGGACGGCAGCTCCGGCTGCTCAAAATACTGGCCGTGATAGTACATGCTTTCCGCACGGTTCAGGCCGACCGTCTCCACCTTGAGCTTGACTTCGTCTTGGCCCGGTTCCCGGACAGAAACTTCTTCAAGCGCCAGCACTTCCGGGCCGCCGAGTGCATGAAAGCGAACAGCGTGGGTCATCGCAGTTTTCTCCTCAAATTTAGAATTGCAGCCTTGTCATATCCAAGAATGCGACATAGCACTTAAACTGCGGCTTGACGCATCCAGTTCCCCGCCGCACTCGCAGGTATCCGGCCAAAGCATCTCCAGCGTCTGCCGCAGCGCGGCGCGAGCGGAAAGAAATTCGGCTGCCGCATCCAATTTTTCCTGCTGGGCGGCTTGAAGACGCAGTTTTGCCGCTCGGTATTCCGTTTCCAGTGTCGTTAAGCCGTGCATGGTTTGTTTTCCTCTCAGTGATTTTGCTAGTGCATAGCTGCCGGGGCGGCACCGGCTTTGGGTTTATTCAGCAGCAGCAGGGTCGGAACCATCGCCGCGCTGATGAACATGAGCAGATAGAACGCATCGTTGTAGCTCATCGCGGCGACCTGCTGCGTCAGCAGCCGGTCAATTAGACCCAGCGCTCCCGCCTGCGCGTCGGCATGGCTGTAGCCGCCGCCCGTCAGCGTCCCCATCAGGCCCGCCACCCGGTCGTTGTAGGCCGGGTGGCTGGGCGTCAGATAACCGACCATGTTGGCACGGTTGATATGCTGCTGGTTCTGGAAGTACGTCGCCAAAATTGCAATCCCCACCGACCCGCCAAGCTGACGCGCCAGCCCCAGCAGTCCGGTTCCCTGATTGACTTCATCTTTAGACAAGCTGCCGATGGCGAGCGTGTTGGCAGGAATAAACAAAAAGCCCATTGACAGCCCGCGCACGAGGAGCGGCCAGAACGTGTCCGGCTGGCCTGCTTGGGCGTTCAAATGCGCCAGCCCCCACATGCCGGTGATGGACAGCGCAATGCCGATAAAGGTCAGCAGGCGCGGGTCTATCTTTGCGTTCGGATTGGAGCTGATCACGGCGCAGAACGTGATGGAGATCAAGGACGCCGTCCCGCCCGGCAGCAGGGACACGCCGCTTTGCAGCGGCGACAGCCCTTGAAGCTGCTGCGCCAGCAGGGGATACAAGTAGTTGACCCCATACAGGCCGAAGCCGACCGCGACAAACAAAATGATTCCCGCTGACAGCGAGCGGTTCTTCAAGACCCGCAGCGCGACCACTGGCGCTTTGTTCTGCGGCGAAAGCTCCCACCAAACCATGCCGCCCAGAGACACCGCCGAAAGCAGCGCCAGCCGCACAATGGTCGCTGAATTGAACCAGTCGTCCTGCTCGCCTTCTTCCAGCACATATTGCAGCGATGCCAGCCCCACAGCCAGCAGGCCGATCCCAGCCCAGTCAATCGGCACCCCCGGCTGCGCCGGCTCGGTGTCGTGGAGCAGAAAAAAGACCAGGCTCGCCGCTGCCAACCCCATCGGGAGATTGATGAAAAAA
Source organism: uncultured Armatimonadales bacterium (assembly GCA_964252595.1). Taxonomy (GTDB): domain Bacteria; phylum Armatimonadota; class Armatimonadia; order Armatimonadales; family Capsulimonadaceae; genus JANXMY01. The sequence goes on along the minus strand of CAXUNT010000014.1, from coordinate 20,590 downwards.
CACCAGTTCCAGTTGATCGCGTCGGTGATATAGCCGCCCAGGGCGGGGCCGATGGTCGGAAAGACGACCAGCCCCAGCAGAAAAACCGGCTGGACAATCGCCTGCTCTTTCGGCGGAAAGACCTGTACCAGTGTCGCCTGCGCCGTGGAAATCAGCGCTGCTCCGCCCGCGCCCTGCAAGACTCGCCAAAAGATCAGCTCGCCGAGGGAATGCGACGTGCCGCAGAAGAACGATGCAATGGTGAACAGCACGATAGAACCGGTTAAGTAGTTTCGCCGCCCGAACAGCGTGTTCAGGAACGCAGTCATCGGCAGCACGACAACGTTGGAGAGAATGTACCCTGTGGAAACCCAGGCGACTTCCTGCGTCGTCGTGCTGAGGTTGCCCGCCATCTGCGGCAGCGCGACATTGATGATGGTCGAGTCCAGCACCTCCATCGCAGCCGCCAAAATCAAGCCGACCAAAATCAGCCACCGGTACTGGGTGTTTCGCGCAGCAACCGTTGCAGTGTTCGGCACCGGCTTGGCCGCTACCGGACCCTCTGGCTCATTTTCGGGCCGACTTTCCGCCAGTGGGGCGATGGAGTCCGGGCGCCGGATCGGCCCGCGCCCCCTTTCTCGCCGGTCATTTTGTGGGATAACGTCGCTCATGACTTGTCTCCTTTTGCTTCTGCGCCCGATTTGTTTCGGCGTCTGATTATCTGCCGGCTAATTAAATTCCGAAGAGTTTTGCCCGCCACTCCAAAAAGCGGCCGGCGCTATGACTGAATTCTACTGAGCAATGTGATCAGCGTCTGCTTCTCGTCCGCCGACAGGCAGGCCATCTGGGCATTACTCCGCCGACACTGCTGCGGAATGAACCCTTCTAAAACTTCGCGGCCTTTAGTCGCCATGTGAATGGTCAAAGCACGCCGGTCGGTGCTGTCATGCCGCCGCTCCACATAGCTATCCCGCTCTAATCCGTCCAGCAGCCCAGTGATGGTGGCGCGGGTGACGCCAAGCTGCTCAGCGATCTCTGATGGACTCGGCGCTTTATGCCCGGCGATTTCTTCGGCGAACAAGCAGCACAGCACATAAAACCGGCCTTCAGACAGGTTGAATGGTTCCAATGCCGCCTGAAATACACACTCGTTTCCCGACGACAGCCGCTTGATCTGGCCCATAATTTCCATGACATCGGCATCAATTTCCGGGTAGCGCTCGGCGGTTTTTCGCAGCACCTCACCTTTGGGATAGTATTTCGGTACAAAAACGTCTTTGTTCATTATTTTTCCTAAGCACCCATATTATACGGCGGCTAACAAAAAAAGTCAACCCCGAAGATTTCCGCAAATCGGCTCGTTAAGACGGATTCAACTTCCGCCCGATCCGGATACTGCGCCCCAAGCTGCTCCGCCAGCGAAGTCACATCTTTGTCGGAGATGCCGCAGGGAACAAAATCTTCCCGGAACGGCACCAGGTCATTTGCAATGTTCAGCGCGAACCCATGCAGGGACACCCAGCGCGAGACCTTAATTCCGATAGCGGCGATCTTCTTGTCGCTGACCCACACTCCCGTGCGTCCTGGCACCCGCTCGCCCGTCAGGCCAAACGCCGCCAGTGTTTGAATCAGCGCTTCTTCTAAATCCCGCAAGTATCGGTGCAGGTCCTGCCCATGCTCGCGCAGGTCCAAAATCGGGTAGCCGACAAGCTGCCCCGGCGCATGGTAAGTGATCTCCCCGCCCCGGTCTACGTGCTCTACGGCAAACCCGCGTGCCTTTAGCGCCGCTTCCGAAGAAATCAGATCGCCTTCGTCGCTGCGCCGCCCCAGCGTGATGGTCGGCGGGTGTTCCAGCAGCAGCAGCGTGTCCGGGATTTCGCCCCGCCCGCGCTCCTCCGCCAGCGCGTACTGCAAGGCAAGCGCTTCGGCATAGGGAACAGGGTTGGAATAGGAAACAAGTCGGCAGTGCATATCAGGTATACTCGCGGCATGGCGCGTCCTGATTTATCGTACCTCAAAAGCGTGTTTTTGTTCCTCATCGGCGTCCCGCTTGGTTTGCTGTCCGGCCTGACGGCGATCTCCGGGAGCGTGTTCGGGGTTCCCGCCGTGCGGAAGCTGTTGGGTCTGCGCCCGGCGCGGGCGGTCGGGGTCGGACTGACGCTGGCATTTTTTGCGGCGGTCGCGGGCATTCTGTCGTATGCCCAGCATGGGGACGTGCTTTGGGGCCTCGCGGCGCTGCTGCTGGTGTTCCAAACGCTCGGCGCACTCATCGCCGAGCGCCTCTTGCAAACGCAGCCGGGTTGGGAGCGCAGAGCGACGCTGTGGGGCAGTCTGGTCATCGCGGGCGGCCTGGCAATGGCGGCGCACGGCTTCGGCTTCCTGCACGGGCCGCATCTGCCCTCCGCGATCACCACCCGCAGCTTGGAGTTTTACGAGCTGGCAGCGATCCTCACAGCCGCTGTCGGCCTCGTCAGCCGCGTGTTCGGCCTCGGCGGCGTATTTCTGGTTCCGGCGGTGATTTATGGCCTCGGCCTTGCGCCTCATGCCGCGCAGGGGACCGCTCTAGTCGTGCTGGCCGTGGCCTCGCTTCCCGGCGCTTTGGCCTACGCCCGGCGCGGCGACTGGGAACCGCAGGCAGCGACCTGGCTGTCGGCCGGCGCGGTGCTGGGAGCATTGACCGGGGCTTTGATCGCCGTCACCAATTTCACCGACGCTGCGCTGCTGATCTTGTTCGGCCTCGTGCTGGTCGTACTGGGCGTGCAGATGCTGCTGCGACAGCCCTCCCGCAGCACTGGCTCCCTGGAAGGCGCCAGTTCTGGGGAGCTGGATTAGAAGCCATACGGCAGGAGAAGGGCGAACACGGGGGTTCGCCCCTACGGGATCTTCTCCGGCTCCCCAGAACTGGCGCCTTCCAGGGAGCCAGTGCTGCGGGAGGGCATAATCGCCCGTGCCAGCCACCAGTCGCCGTGCCGCTCGTACTGTCCAGCCAGCGGCGGATCGCCAGGCAGATCAATTCTGACTGTGTTTTCCCCCATCAGCCAAACCTCAATCGTCTTTAATGCACGATCCCACGGCGCGCGGCGGGCCTTGATCGCCGCTTCTTTTAAAGCCCAAAACAGCAGCATCCCGTCGGCGCTGTCTTCGGCCCCAAAGCGTTCGGCGATCTGCGTCCGCTCGCCCGGCGTAAACACGCGGGCGCAGAGGCCGGGATGCACCGGCCGAACGCGCTGAATGTCTATCCCGGCGCTGCCTTCCACCCGCAAGTCGGACAGCGTTGCCGCCCCGATACCGTCGCTGTGCGAGAGCGACAAGCGGGTGAAAGGCAGAGGCAAGCCGTCGCAGGACGGCGCGACACCGTCGTGCCCCACTGACCAGGACAGCGGCGTGATCCTTAAGTCTTCCAGCAAAAGCCGCTTTGCGGCGAGGCGGCCGGCCAGCCATTCGGACCGCCGGGTTTCCGAGCGCCAGCCGTTGAAAATCGCCTGCTCTTTCGGCGTCAGCCACCCGGCTGTGTCCTGGGCGGCAATCCATTCGGCGTCGGCAACACTCGTGCGGGGCAGCGGCATACCGGAAGTATAGCATATCGGAAGTATACCGCCGTGTGCTACAATGAAATGTGCTGGACCGAGCAAAAACCGTATGAAGGCGCTGCTGATTGTCAACCCGGCAGCAGGGCAGGGGAAGCCCGAAGCGGCGCTTGGCGAGCTGCAAGCCGCGCTGGGGCCGCTTCTTGGCGAAATCTATCTGACGCAGAAAGCAGGCGACGCGGAAAACGCTGCACGCGGCGCAGGAGCGTCCGGCTTTGATGCCGTGCTGGTCGCGGGCGGCGACGGCACCGTCAACGAAGCGATTAACGGCCTTTTGTCCGCGCCGAAGCCGCTGCCGCTGGGGCTGGTCCCGCTCGGCACGCAGAACGTGCTGGCGCATGAGCTGGGCTTCAGCGCCGGTGATGATTTATACGCTTTGGAGTCGCTGCTGCGGGCGGGGAAAACGCGGCGTTTGGATGTCGGCAGGCTGATGTGCGGCGCTCAGTCACGCTTTTTCGTGCTGATGGCGGGCTTCGGGTTTGACGCGGTAGTCGTGCGGGATGTGCTGCGGCCCGTCAAGGCATTGGTCGGCCCGGCGGCGTATGCCCTGTCCACGCTCGGCGCTCTGGCGAAATACCGCTCCACGGCGATCACGCTGACGCTGGACGGGGAACAGATTTCGTCGGAAGCGTTCTGGGTCGTCGTCGCCAACACCGCGTCGTATGGGGACAAGCTGATCAAGCTCGCGCCGTTCGCCGCCCCCGACGACGGCTGGCTGGACGTGTGCGTCTTTGAGCGGCCCCGCCTGGACCGCATCGGCTTTGCGTCCCAAATGGTTGCAGTTCTGGCCCGCCGCCACCTGCGCGATCCGAGTGTCCGTTACTACCGTGCAAAAACAATCATGCTGTCGTCCGCGCCGCCGATCTCCGGTCAGCTTGACGGCGAGATGTTCGGCGCAACGCCGATTACGATTACAACACTCCCCTCGGCATTGACCGTATTTGTGCCGTAATAGCTCCCTGAAAGGCTCTTATTCTATGTTCACCCCCAAGCTCAACTCCAAGCAGCAGTACCAAATGTACGTCGCCGGCCAGTGGCGCGACTCGCAGGCCGAAACGTTCTTGCCGAACATTAACCCTGCCCACAAGACGCAGATTTTAGGCTATGTCGCCGACGCGACCGATGCCGAAGTGGATGAAGCCATGCAGGCTGCCGACGCCGCCTTCCCCGCGTGGCGGGCGGTGAGCGGCAATATGAAGACCAAAATCTTCCTGCACCTGGCGCAAATCCTGTACGCCCGCTTTGAAGACTTCCAGGAGACAATGGCCCGCGAGATGGGCAAAACGCTGTTCGACAACAAATTAGACCTCGACGAAGCCATCGGCGTGGTGGAGTGCGTCGCGCCGCAGGGCTTGTCTTTGAAGGGCGAGACCTACCAGAAGAACATTGACGGCGTCGTGATGGAGTCGCGTTTGGAGCCGCGCGGGGTCGCCGCGATTATTACGCCCTTCAACTTCCCCGTCGCCATTCCCATCGCCCAGGTCGTCGCCGCGCTTGTCGTCGGCAACACGGTCGTTTGGAAGCCGTCGCATCTGATTCCTGAGTCTTCTCAGGCCATCGCGGCGGCTTTGGATGAGTGCTTTCTTTGGGCGAAAGAAAAACTTGGCGTCCAAGTTCCGCCCGGCACGTTCTCAATGATTTCGGGCGACGTTGCCCCCGGCCAGGCGTTAATCCAGCACCCCGCCGTCAAGTGCCTGTCGTTCACGGGAAGCAAAGCCGTCGGCGACGCGGTCGACGCCACGGCCAGCGCTCTCGGCAAGCGGGTGATGAAGGAAGTCGGCGGCATCAACATCTTTTATGTCCACAAAGACGCCGACATTCCCCGCGCCGCCAAGAACTTCGTTTACGGCAAGACCATCACCGGCGGCCAGCGCTGCACGTCCATCCAAGAAGTCTTCTGCGATGAAAGCGTCTACGAGCCGTTCATCGCCGCCGCCCTCGAAGAAACCCACGGCATCCGCATCGGCGACGGCTCTTCGCAAGAAATGGCCGACGCCGACCGTACCCCCGGCCTGTACTCCCTGCCGCCCTTAGTCTCCGAAGAGCAGCAGGCCCGCGTCTTGGGGCTGATCTCCCAGTCCGTGTCCGAAGGCGCGAACATCCGCTATCAAGTCCCCGTTCCCGACGCCCTCGCCGCCGAAGGCTTTTATGTCCCGTTTACGCTCATCGAGAACGTCGGCAAGAACAACATCTTCTATACCACCGAAGTCTTCGGCCCCGTCGGCATTCTGACCAAAGTGAAAAACATCCAGGAAGCCATTACCGTCATCAACCGAAAAATCGGCATCGTCGCCTGCATTGACAGCCGGAACAAAGACGCTTCCGAGCATTTCATCCAAAGCGTCCTGCGTACCCGCGTCGACGACGGCCGCCACGGCACCGGCGCGTTCTGGGCCACCCGCTTCGGCGGCGACCGGGGCGCCGGCAGCGGCAACCCGGCTTTGGACGAGAACATGGTCATGGGCTACGTCCTGTGGAAAACCATCTACCGCGCCTACAAACCCTTCGCCGAACCAGAAGACGACGACGCGGGCATATAAATAAAGGGCAGTATAATATGACAAAGCGGGAACTGCTTTTCGCTCAAATCAAGCGTCAACAAGAAGTAGGTAAGCGGCTGCCACTTGTAAGCTTGGAAGAGTTCTTCGACGGGAACGATAATTACGGCTCAATCGGCTGTAATCTTGATGATCCCCAAGCCGCACCGCCGCTGCCAGTCCCATATTGGCCGCACCCCAGCCCGCAGGGCTTCTACGAAATCCTGCGAGCAGTGCGGGAACGCCAGGAAGTCCAAGACGTTCTTGTCGAAGTTTCTGACACCAATGTCGGCGAAGAAGATTGGCCGTTTTCTGAGCTTGTTTATATCCTGACAAGTGCTTCGGCAGAACAAGTCGAGGGATGGACCGCTAAACTTTTTCCGACGGAAGTGTCTGAAGGCTACGACGGCGAGAAGCCTGCTCTCATGCCTGATCTTTTGCCGGACTACACTGTATACACACTATGGTGGGATTGATTGCAATGCGAAGATCAAAGTATACGATAGAAGAACTCCTGGCGGGGATCACGGATGAAAACATTCATCCTGCGATGGATTGGGGACCGGACGTTGGCAAAGAGATCTTGCCTAACGAAATCTTCTACGGGAATGCCGACGCGACATTGCCGCAGGGTCACGGCCCTAGCATTATCGCGCACGTCTGCAATGACATCGGGCAGTGGGGCAAAGGCTTTGTTCTGCCGCTGGGGGAGCGCTACCCGGAAGCCGAAAAACAGTACCGAGAATGGGCAAGACGCAGGACTGAGCCGCCGTTTGCGCTGGGTCAGGTACAATTTGTGGAAGTCGCGCCGACACTTTGGGTTGCCAACATGATCGGCCAGCACGGCATCGCCCGGCGCGGCTCTTTGCCGCCGGTGCGCTATGAAGCCATCCGTGAATGCTTGCGCCGTGTTTGTGCCTTTGCAGCAGAGCAGAAAGCGTATGTCCAGATGCCGCGTATTGGCTGTGGACTGGCGGGTGGCAAGTGGGAAGAAGTCAGCCGCATTATTGAGGAAGAATTAATCGCAAACGGTGTGCAGGTTACGGTTTACGATCTGCCGCTCTAGATGCTTATCTATTCTGTTTGGTAGGATGAGCGGAAACAACACGATGACACAAGAAAATGCGAATGGCGCAGAGGACAATGAACCTGTCGGGCATCCGCTGTATGATAATCCGTGGTTCAAGAAGATGAAGACGCTGAATGAGAGCCTGGAGGCGGGGAAGATTACGCAGGCGGAGTATGAGCGCAAGCACCGGGGGCTGATGGTGGAGCTGCAAAGCGCGGCCAATAAAGAGCGCGAGAAGATCAAGTCGTGGGCAATCTCGACAAAGAAAGTCCGCGACGAGGCCGAGTACAAGCGGCTGTGCGCTCACTACCATGACGCTTACGGCGATTCGTTCCACCACTTTCTGACGAGCATTCACGCGGGGGCATCGTTTCTCACGCTGAACGAAAAGATGCTGGATGATGCCCGTTTGCTGGAACTGCGGTTCGGCGGCAAGATCATGTCTCCGGAGCAGGTGCTGGCGGAGTCGGAGCAGGAAAAAGCCGAAAAAGAGGTGCCGGAGCAGGAAAACGCCGAGTAGTGGAACAGAAGAGTGCAGAAATCGTCAAAATCATGCACAATAGATGGTAGAAATGACGAAAGAACAGACAGGCAAAGACGCCAAGAAGAAATTGCCGGGAACAGCGCTTCTCACCCAGGTGCTGAACCAGGCTGGAAAACGCCCACGAACGACTATGCCTGCAACGAATTTAGTTCAAGAAAGCCCCGCTGAAGACATCGTCCGCCGGGCCTGTGTGTACAACCCGAACTCGGACTCGGACCTGCTGCGCCGCGCCTACACCTACGCCGAAGCGAGGCACGAAGGGCAGTCGCGCCGCTCCGGCGAGCCGTATATCACGCACCCGGTCGCTGTCACGACTATTCTCACCGAGCTGGAAATGGACGACGCGACGCTCGCTGCCGGGCTGCTGCATGATGTGGTGGAAGACTGCGGCGTCTCGCGTGACCAGATTGCGGCGGAGTTCGGAGATGAGATTGCCGATTTAGTAGACGGCGTGACCAAGCTGAAACTTGCCGACTTTGAGGCCCGCAGCGAGACCGAGCCGGGGGCGCGGGTGGACGCGGTTCCCGCCGAAGCGACGGCTGCCGAGGCCGCCGAAGCACTGGCTCGCAAGAAGCGGCATGGCGAAACGACCAAAAGCGCGGCTAATCTCCGCAAGATTTTGCTCGCGATGGCAAAAGACCTGCGGGTCATGGTCATCAAGCTTGCGGATCGCCTGCACAATATGCGAACGCTCGGTGCGATGCCGGAGCATCGGCAGAAGAAAGTTGCCCAGGAAACGCTTCAAATCTTTGCGCCGCTGGCTCATCGGTTAGGCATCTGGCAGATCAAGTGGCAACTGGAAGATCTGGCGTTCAAGTATTTGAACCCCGAAGCGTACAACGACCTGAAGCAGAAGCTGGATAAAACGCGGGCGCAGCGGGAAGCGGACATCGCGACTGCCACAGAAATGCTGAAGGCGCGGCTGGCGGAAGAAGGCATCCAGTCGGAGTTTCAGGGGCGGCCCAAGCATCTGTATTCCATCTATAACAAGATGCAGAAGCAGACGCTCGGCATCGGCGAGATTTACGACCTTATTGCCCTGCGGGTGATCGTCCCCACGGTTGCCGACTGCTACCATGCCCTCGGAATCGTCCATCAGGTCTGGCTGCCGCTTCCCGGACGGTTTGACGATTACATTGCCAAAACGAAGTCCAACGGCTACCAGTCCCTGCACACCAAAGTCGCCGGACCGAACGGCGACCCGCTGGAAATCCAGATCCGGACCACCGAGATGCACCGGACCGCCGACTTCGGCATTGCCGCCCACTGGCAGTACAAAGAAGGCGGCAAGGCCAAAGCGGGCAGCGAAGACAAGCGCTTCGACAAAAAGCTGACGCTTTTGCGCCAGCAGCTCTTTGATTGGCAGTACGACGCCAAAGAACCCGGCGAATTCCTGCGCTCGGTGGTCGGCGACTTGTTCACCGACCAAGTCTTTGTGTTCACGCCCAAAGGCGATGTCTTAGATTTCCCGCTTGGTGCAACCCCTGTGGACGCCGCGTTCCGCATTCACTCGGCTTTGGGCCAGCACCTTTCGGGAGCGAAAGTCAACGGCAAGATCGTTCCGCTGACCTACCACTTCAAGAACGGCGACATTGTCGAGATTCTGACCCGCCCGAACGCAAACCCGTCACTCGACTGGCTGGCGTCGGCGAAGACCAGCCACGCCCGCACGAAGATCAAAGCCTACTTCCGTAAACTGCGTTATGCGTCGAATGTGGCACGCGGGCGAGAGCTGCTGCAAAAAGAATTAGAGCGCCTGCACCTCGACATCAAGGCGCTGATGACCCCGGATGTTCTCTCCAAAATCGGCGAGCAGATGAACCACCCCAGCATGGAAGACCTGCTGGCGGCCATCGGCTACGGCGACGCCGCTGTCGGCTCTGTTCTCACGCGCCTGAAAGTGTTGATGCAGGAAGCGCCGCATGAGGAAGGCTCGCGCACCTTTGACCGCCGCACAGAAGGCAGCCAGGCCAACACCGGCAAGCTGCAAGTCGGCGGCGATCTGGAAGACGTGGCGATTGTTCGCGCCAAATGCTGCCAGCCTGTTCCCGGCGACGAAGTTTCCGGCTACATGACGCGCGGCAAGGGGATCGCCCTGCACCGCCACGGCTGCGCGAACGTCGCCCATTACCAGCAGACTGAACCCGAACGGCTGATTGAAATAGACTGGAAGCCAAGTGACCCAACTCAGCGCTACTCCACCGACATCAAAATTGAATTGGTTGACAGATTGGGCTTGCTGGAAGACATCGGCAAGCTGTTCTCCGAGGCCAAAACATTTATCCAGGCTATCCGCACCCGGTCCCTGCCGAACCACACCGCCGTCATGCAGATCAGCTTTGATGCCCTGGATACCGCCCACATCGCCGCCATGATCACGAAATTACAGCGCCTCACCGACGTGGTAGACATCCATAGACTAGGCGCAAACGAAGACCCGGTAGATTAACACAGCGGAGGAACGCTCATTGGCGATTTATATGGGTTCAGTAGTCATTGATGTCGAGGACGTAGAGCGAGGCAGCCAATTCTGGGCGGCGGCACTGCATTTCGTCCCCCGAAACGCCGAACCGGATTTCGTGGTGCTGACAGATCCTCACCGGCGCTGGTCGAATGTCTCAATCCAGCAGTCGGACAGGCCAAAAGCCGGCCCGAACCGGGTGCATCTTGACCTGTATTCTGACAATCAGCAAGCGGAGGTCGAACGGCTTGTCGCGCTAGGAGCAGTCAAACTGGTCAGGGACTACCCGCCCGATGCGGACTACGTCGTTATGGCTGACCCTGATGGCAACGAGTTCTGCGTCATTAACTCCATTTATTCTCAGGGGTGAGAGATGCGGCAAGCCGCTACGTACTTCTTTAGCCGATGTGCCGCTTCTGCCATGCCAACTAACGCAAATAGAGGAACCAGCCGGCGCTTGCTTTAGTTGAAAATGTGGTAGAATACATTGTGCCTTTATTCACAATGTCCATTTGGGGCTTTGTTAGAATGGAAATGTTATGAGCAGACGAATGACGGAGATCGCGGCGGCGAATGCCGGGCTGACGGGCATCTACAACAAAGTGATGAACGGGGAGCGGCTGAACACCGACGATGGGCTTCAGCTTTATGCAACTGCCGACCTGAATGCCGTCGGCGCATTGGCGAACATTGTGCGGGAGCGTCTCAGCGGGGACAAGACCTACTACGTCCGTAACCAGCACATCAACTACACCAATGTTTGCAACAAAGGCTGCAAGTTTTGCGCGTTCTACGCCCAAAAGGGCGGTCCCGACCCGTACACGATGAGCATTGCCGATGTGCAGGCGAAGCTCCGGGCGCATTTGGATGTTCCCATCAAAGAAGTCCATATGGTCGCCGGCATCAACCCCAAGCTGCCGTATCAGTATTACTTGGACTTGCTGCGGGCCGTCAAGCAGACACGGCCCGGCGTTCACATCAAAGCGTTTACCTGCGTTGAGATCGCCGAAATCCAGCGGCAGGCCCAGAAGCCCTTGCCGGAAGTCTTTGCCGAGCTGCGCGAAGCAGGCTTAGACTCCCTGCCGGGCGGCGGGATCGAGATTCTGTCGGACCGAGTGCATATGGCTTTGTTCGACCGCAAACTCGACGGCGACCAGTGGATGGAGATTTCCAAAGCGGCGGCGGAAGCCGGGCTGCTGCAATATGCCACCATGCTTTACGGCCATATCGAAACGATCCCGGAGCGGGTCGAGCATCTCGTCAAGATGCGCGAATTGCAGGACGAGACTGGGCATTTTGTGACGTTCACGCCCTTGTCGTTCCACCCGGAAGGCACGCAGTTGTCTCATCTGCCGCACCCGACCGGCGACGGCGATCTGCGGAACATCGCGATCTCGCGCCTGATGCTGGACAACTTCCAGCACATCAAGACGTTCTGGATTATGAACACCCCGCAGGTCTCCCAGCTTGCTCAGTGGTACGGCGCAGACGACCTTGACGGCACGATCCACGAATACGAGATCACCTACAAGGACGGCGAGCAGGGCAATAAGCAGCAGGTTCTCACTCGTCCGCAGCTTGTCAATCTCATTGTGGAAGCGGGCCGGACTCCCGTCGAGCGGGACAGCTTTTACAACGAAGTCGCCCAAAACGACGAGATGGATGACCCGCTTCGGCACGGCGCGGCTAAATACGACGCCCCGGCCCATGCGCCAATCCCGCTGGCGATGGCGAATTAGAAAGCAGACACACGATGGCGCTTTTAGAACGAGAATTAGCCGCACCGCAAACAGCAGGCATTGACGACATCGCCGAGAAAGTCTACGCGGGCCAGCGCATCACGGCGGGCGATGCCCTGCGCTTATTCCATCACACGAACATTGTGGAACTGGGGCAGATTGCGGACTTCGTGCGGCAGCAGAAGCACCCGGACAATGTCGTGACTTATATCGTCGGGCGGAACATCAACTACACCAACGTCTGCTATGTCCGCTGCTCGTTCTGCAACTTTTACCGCATTCCCGGCGCGGAAGGCGGCTATGTCCTGCCCCGCGAGACCATCATGACCAAGATTCAGGAAATGGTGGATGTCGGGGGCATTGAGATACTCATGCAGGGCGGCCTGAACCCGAAGCTGAAAATTGACTGGTACGAGGATTTATTTCGGGCGATCATGGAGCGCTTCCCGAATGTCATTCTCCATGCATTGTCGCCTGCCGAGATTTTGTACATCAAAAAGCTGAACAAGCTGACGCTGGAAGAAACGCTGACCCGGCTCAAAGCCGCCGGCCTGCACTCGGTTCCCGGCGGTGGGGCGGAAATCCTGACCGACCGGGTGCGTCAGTGGATCGCGCCGTATAAAGACACAGCGGACGAGTGGCTGGAGTGTATGCGAGTCGCGAACAAAGTCGGCCTGCGAACGACCGCGACCATGATGTACGGCTCGGTGGACACGCTCGAAGACCGGGTGGAGCATCTGCAAAAGCTGCGGGACTTGCAGGACGAGTCGCTTTCGCTCTCGCCGACCGCGTTCACGGCGTTTATCGCCTGGAACTACCAGCCTGACGGCACGGAGCTTGGCGGGACCCGCGCGTCGGCATTCGACTATATGCGAACTATTGCCATCTCGCGCATCTTTTTAGACAACTTCCCGAACATCCAGGCCTCGTGGGTGACCCAGGGACCGCGCATCGGTCAGCTTTCGCTCCGCTACGGCGTCAACGACTTCGGCTCGACGATGATGGAAGAAAACGTCGTCTCCACCGCCGGCTGCGTCTTCACCGTGCCGCTCGAAGAAATCGAGCGCCTCATCACCGACGCCGGCTACGAAGCGCACCAGCGCAACACCCGCTACGAACTGCTAAATTAAAGATATTATAGCCCGGCGCCAAGAGCGCCGGGTTATTTTTTGCCTGCTTCACCGTTCTTCACGAGCATCCCACGCGTTATTGTCTTTGCCGAGCGTAGCCAGCGCTTGATTTAGCATGACAATATAGACCGAGTCAGGGTGAGCGCCTCGCACTGCTACTCTTAAGTAGGAAAGCGCCTCAGCGAATTTGCGGCTGGTCATAAACCAAGAAGCCATGAACTTGTTCGCGTTTATGTTGAGTGGATCAAGCTCTAAAATACGCTGGACATAGGGAAAGGCATCTACGGTCCCTCCATGCTCGCTGTCCAAAGCGCGGACAATATCCATCGCTTCTTGCACCGTATGCAACTTGTGTGGGCGCGGGAAAGAAGCCACCCAGAACGCTCGGCGGACGACATATATAAGAGCCGACGGCAGCATCAGAAGTGCAGACCAACAACCAGAGGCCCGTGTTGCCATGCTCTGGCCTTTTCTCAAGTGACAGTAAAACGCCGCCGATGCATAAAAGCTGTCGGCGGCGGAGGAATAGAAGTGCAGGAAGATTAAGCGGCGGGAGCAACTTTTTTCTTTAAGATCGGCAGGCCGGTGGCCGAGTTCTCGGACACTTCATAACCTTCCGGCAGGGCATCAAGGGCGCCGTCTTTCACTTCTTTTGAGAAGAAAAAGAGTGTGGTTTTGCCGTTTGCGGCACCCCGTCCATGCAGAAAGTATTCGGTTCCGCTTTTCTTGCTTTTGACGCTGTAGGCCATGTGTGTTGTCTCCTGTGTGCTTTAGGTGAAAATATGTCGGCGGCGGCGGTGCTGCACGCGCGACGGAACTGTTCTCACGGCGGCTATTCCGCATGCCGCCTGTGTTTTCCTTCTTATTCTCTGCGATATTCTCTCAAAGCCGAAGTTTTTTCGCGGCTACCAAGCGGGCGTCCCGCTTGCCATCATCTTTTTCCACGGCAGGCGGTCTAAAATCGCGTCAAAGCGCAGGTCGCCGGCAATCAGCCGGCCCGCGGTGCGGGTCGCTGTCGGACGTTTGACGGCCATCTGGTAGCAGACGCTGGGAAACTGGTAAAAGAACTTAGCAACCGAAAGCGCGGCGTCGTGGCTGGCGGCAAACTCCGAGCCAAGCGTCTTCGTCCACTCGGCGGCCTGCCCGGCGGCGATAGTTTTACCCGCCAGAGCGCCGGAGCGGCAGGCGTAGGAAATACCGTCGCCGAACAGCGGGTTGACCATGCCGGCGGCGTCACCCGTCAAAAGAACGCGTCCGTCCCAGGCGTCTACCGGCTCGGCCCCGTTCCAGATCGGCAGCGGATGGCCGTGGAACTCAATGGTGCTGGGGTCTGCGGGGACACCCAGCGCAGCCAGATACCCCGTGATCCAGCGGGCCAGCTCGGCTTTAGATGCCTCGCCTCGGCCGTCGGCGGTGCGCCGCCCGAACATCCCGGCACCGACCGACAAGTGCTGCGCTTTCGGGAACACCCACGCATAGCCTTGCTTGACTGCGTATTCTAAATGCCCGATTTCCGGCGTCAGCGTCTCATGACCCTGGCCCCAGACATGAGGGATTTCCGCTTCCAGTGCAATCGCCAGCATCCGCTTCGGACGAAGCCCCGCACAGCGAGCGACCGGGCCGTTGACGCCGTCGGCGCCGATGACGTGCGAGGCTGTGTAGACTTCGCCGTCTGCCGTCGTGATCTTGACCTGCGTGTCGCCGCTGGGTTCGACCAACTTGACCGAAACCCCATCCCGCACCTCACAGCCCGCGCGGGCTGCCCTTTCGGTCAAAGCATTGTCAAAGACCGAGCGCTGGACCATCCACAGGCTCATCGGCTTCTCGGCGGGGTCGGGATTGAGGGGGGCGAGATGCGCGTCCTTGAAGTTCCACGAGTGCCGCAGGTGCGTGACCGTGGCCTCAACGAAGGCGTCCGGGACCAGGAGCGGCAGGTCATTCTCGACCGAAAGCGGAACGCCGCCGCCGCAGGTCTTGTAGCGCGGCAGAATGCGCTTCTCTAGGATCAGCGTCTTCAGCCCGGCGGCCGCCGCTTCATACCCGGCGCAGGCCCCCGCCGGGCCTGCGCCGCAGATCACCACGTCGTACACAGTGTTCATGGTTATTTCTGAAGCTGAGCGAGGCTGGCTTTGGCCCCGGCCTGATTTGGGTCAAGCTGGACGGCTTTCGTGTATGCGGCAATCGCGAGGTCTTTTTTGTTCAGCTTTTCGTAGACCTGTCCCAGATTGTTCTCGTACTCGGCATTAGTCGGATCGCCCTGCGCGGCCTGCGCCAGCAGGGTCGCCGCCTCGTCAAGCTTGCCGTCATCAATCAGCAGCAAGGAAAGATTAGACCGAACTCCTGCCATCGCTTTCGCATCGTCCGTCTTCAGGGTGAGGGCCTGCCGGTAAGCGGCTTCGGCTTCGGCCTTTTTGCCGGCATTCTGCTCTAAAACGCCGAGATTGTACTGCGTCACAAAATCATTGGGCTTGGCCTGAGCGGCCAGCGTGTAGTCTTTGATCGCCTCGTCGTTCTGCTTGGCGGCGGTTGCAGCTTCAGCGAGAGCGGCATACGCCTGGAACTTCTCTGTCGTGCCGAGCGCCAGTGCGGTTTTCAGTTCCGGGACCGCTTTGTCGTCATGGCCAGCCTGATGGTTCAGCAGCCCGGAATATAGTGCCGGAACGCTGTTTTTCGGGTCGAGTGCGGCCGCTCTTTCAAACTCAGCGGCGGCTTCGGCGTGCTTGCCGGCGCTGTCCAGCGCAATCGCGAGCTGCATGTTGAGCTGCGGGTCCTTCGGACTGTGGGCCACCGCTCTCTCGTAAATGTCCACGGCTTTGTCGTAGTTGCTGGTCTGCATATAAGCGACGCCGAGGTTGACCGTCGAGCTTTTGTCGTTTTTATCCAGCTTGACTGCCGCTTCCCATTCCGGGATCGCGGCGGAGATGTCATTTTGCGCCACGTCAATGTCGGCCATCAGCCGGTGTGCCTGGGCATCTTTCGGGTTGTTCTTCAGATAATCTTTCAGCCCGGAAGCCGCGTCTTTGTAATTCTTGTGGTTGTAATCGTCCATCGCCGTGTTGTAGACCAGGACGTCGCTGCTGTTGCCGCGGTATGTTGTGACAGCTTCCGGTCCGTTGTCGTTCTGGTCCAGCGGGTTCTGCCCGTTGCCCTTGCTGTCGCCCGGCGTTTGTGCGCCAGACGCCCCGCCAAGAAAAGCGAGTGCAAGGGCCATTCCTACTGTGGCCCCGATTTTCAGCCGATCCTTCATGAGCTTATTTCCCATTGCGTTTTTTTCCTTCTCATTGCTTTCTTCTATTTTATTGCTTTCTTCTATTTTACACCATAAACCGCCCAGAGTTGACTTGGCCGCGGCCAATTTGCCATACTAAAATCAGAAACACTTGTTCTCTAAGGATAAAATCGTGACCCAGAAACTTCGCATCGGTCTGCCGAAAGGCAGCCTGCAAGACGCTACCTTTGCCCTGTTCAAGAAAGCTGGCTGGGACTTCCGCGTTTCCACCCGCTCGTATCAGCCTGTTGTGGACGACGACGAGCTGGAGCCGGTGCTGCTGCGTGCCCAGGAAATCCCGCGCTACGTTGCGATGGGCGTTCTGGACGTTGGCCTGACCGGCCACGACAACGTCGTCGAATCGGAAGCCGACATCTACGAAGTCGCCGAGCTGATTTATTCCAAAGCGACTTCGCGCCCGTACCGCTGGGTGCTGGCCGTGCCGAATAATTCCACCATCGCCGGCCCGAAAGATTTAGAAGGCAAGCGCATCGCGACCGAACTGGTTTCCGTCACCAAGCGATACCTAGAGCGCCACGGCGTCACCGCCCACGTCGAGTTTAGCTGGGGTGCCACCGAAGTCAAAGTCCCCGATCTGGTAGACGCCATCGTCGAAGGCACTGAGACCGGTTCCACGCTTGCCGCCCACGGCCTCAAAATCGTGGACACGCTGCTGGAAAGCACGACCCGCCTCATCGCCAACCACCGCTCGTGGGAAGACGACTGGAAGCGCACCAAGATGGAGAACATCCAGCTTCTGTTGCAGGGAGCGCTCGACGCGGACTCATTGGTCGGCCTCAAAATGAACGTCGCCAAAGAAAACCTCGACGCCGTTACGGCCCTGCTGTCGTCCCTGCGAAAGCCAACCGTCTCGCCTTTGGACGAAGAAGACTGGGTGGCACTCGAAACTATTATTCCCGAAAAAACCGTCCGCCACATCCTGCCCGAGCTTCGCCGTGCCGGAGCGCAGGGCCTTGTTGAGTACCCGCTGAACAAAGTGATCTATTGACATGGATAACGATCAAGAAAACCTGGCGGTCATTGACAGCGTTGCCTCTGTGACTGATACAGGCGAACTGCAAAAACTAGAGGCGGCGCTTGACACACTTTTTCAGCTACCTCAACCAGAGCGCGGCGTCAAAACTTTGTTCCGCCTCTTCGAGCGGTTCCCGAACGAGGACGGCAACGGCATCTTTTGGACTGTTTTGCATGGGCTTGAAAAACTGCCAGGCTACGAGCCGTACCTCAAAGAGTCTATCAAGCGTGTCCCAATGGAGTTCAACCTGCTTATGGTCAACCGCTTGCTAAACTCCCCTCTGTCCAATGTTCAGCGGCAGGAATGGCTGGCATCGCTCAGGGAAGTCGAGAACAACCCGCAAAGCAGTGATGCCGCCAAAGAGCAGGCGCGGCATTTTATTGAGTATCAAAGTGAGCGTTCGCAGTGATACAATTTAATGGCAACGAGCCGTTTCATAGTGGCGGCGTACTGCTGAACCGCACCCTGCTTGACTTCTGGCGCTGGTCCTCTTCCGATTTGACAAGCAACACCCTGCGCGGCATTCTTGCTGAGTACATTGTCGCCCGTGCTTTAGACCTGCCGCGCGAGGCGCGGGTGGAATGGGATGCTTTTGATCTCCAAGTGCCTTCCGGCCTGAAGCTAGAAGTCAAGTCAGCGGCTTACCTGCAATCGTGGGACCAAAAGGCGCCGTCAACCATACGCCTCGGCATTGCACCGACCCGTGCTTGGGATGAAACTGCCAGCGGTCACAGCCATGAGGTCAAGCGCCAACCGGATGTTTATTTCTTTTGCTTGCTGCATCATCAGGAAAAAGCGACCGTTGACCCGCTGGATATGATGCAGTGGACGTTCTACCTCCTGAAGACTTCTGTTTTAGAGGAACGCTTTCCGGCGCAGAAAAGCATCGGACTGGCAAATCTGCTGAAATTGAAGCCGGTGCAATGCGCGTATCAACATTTGCAAGAGGGATTAGAAAAAGTGTAGACCGAACAAATGGAGACGGACACTATGGGAGCAGACGCTATAGAGACGGACCCACCGTCGCCGCTCAAAATCTTTGACGCTTAAACTCTCGCCGATCTGCTTGCCAGGCATAAGCAGTATCTCGAAACACGAGGACAAGCGGGAACAGAAATTGAATTGGTGGATTGCATCGTCAGCGCCTTTGACTTTGGTGGTCTGAACCTTTCCGGTCTTCAAGCACGAGGAGCCATTTTCAACAACTGCCGCTTTGCTGGGGCTGATTTGTTCGGTGCCGGTTTCTACAGCGCGATCGCTCGTGAGGTGGATTTCGGGAGCGTCTGGTTAGCCAAAGCAGAGATCTGGCATACCGATTTTCGCAGCGCAAACTTCGCAGACGCCAATCTTTTTCGCGCAGACTTTATTGACTGCGTTCTGGAATGTGCGGTTTTTGATCGGGCGAATTTATCCGCGGCAAGTTTCGATCAATGCAATCTGACCTCAGCCAGCTTCCGCGAGTGTGATTTATCTGCTACGAGTTTTACTGATTGCAATTTGCAAGGTGCGGTCATCATTCACCACGATTGACCTGACGCCGGAACCGGAAGCCCGTCTGCGGACACGGGCGGCAGAAATGGGGCCGTCGTGAGTGTAGAGTATCGGTCTGTTAATCGCGCAGAGTATGAGCAGGTTCGGGCGTTCTTATTCGAAAACGGCTGGGCGCATCGCGTGTCGGACCCGGAGCAGTTCGCGAAGATGCTGGATCAGACCAGCCGAACTGTTGTCGCGTGGGACGAAGTGCAGGTCGTCGGTTTCGCGCGGGCGCTGTGCGACGGCGTCTCCAGCGGCCTGCTGTCCATGGTCGCGGTGGCGGAAGAGTGGCGCGGGCAGGGGATCGGGCGCGAGATGGTCCGGCGGCTCATGGGCGAGTGCGAGGCCATAACCTGGACCCTGCGGGCAGGGCGCGGCAGGGAAGGATTCTGGCGAAAAATGGGGTTTGCGGCGTCCGAGATCGCAATGGAAAAGACAAGGCGAGAATAGACATGGCACAGGTTCAGGTTTTAGATGAAAATACGGCAAACCAAATCGCGGCGGGCGAGGTGGTGGAGCGGCCCGCGGCGGCGGTGAAAGAGCTAGTGGAAAATGCGCTGGACGCTGGGGCGCGGCAGATACTGGTCGAGCTGGACGAAGGCGGCAAGTATCTCATCCGCGTGACCGACGACGGCAGCGGGATGAGCCGGGAAGATGCCGTTTTGTCGCTGCAAAGACACGCGACTTCCAAAATACGGTCGGCGGATGACTTGTTCCAGATCACGACCATGGGGTTCCGGGGCGAAGCGCTGCCATCCATTGCGTCGGTCTCGCAGATGAGCGTCACGACCAAAGTTTTTGGGGATGACGAGGCCGCAGGCGTTCAAATCAGGTGTTCGGGCGGCCTGCTGGAAGAAGTCTCGGAAGTCGGGGCGCGGGCGGGGACAAGCATCACCGTCGAGAACCTGTTTTACAATGTCCCGGCCCGATTGAAGTTTCTGAAGTCTTCTCCGACGGAGCTGAACCATATTGTCGAGCTGATGCAGCGGTTCGCGCTGGCCCGGCCCGACGTGTCGTTCCGGCTGCTGCACGGCGGCGGGGAAGTGTTCGCCTCGGGCGGAGGCGGTGCCGCGATGGATGCGTGCGTCCATGTGTTCGGGCGCGAAACCGCACGGCACTTGGTCCCGCTGAATTACGAAGCCTCGGGGCTGCGGGTGACGGGCTACATCGGGACTCCGGCGGCGCTGAAATCGAGTAGATCGGCCCAGCATACGTTTGTGAACAAACGGTTTGTGCGAAATAAAGCCGTGACGCGGGCGCTGGATGAAGCTTATAAAGCGGTGCAGACGCTGCACGGCACACGCTACCCGGCGGCAGTGGTGATGATTGACATTGACCCGGCCCAGGTGGACGTGAATGTCTCGCCGACGAAGACAGAAGTTCGGTTCACGAGCGAAGGCGACGTGTACTCGGCGGTCTACAAGGCCGTCCAGGAAGCGCTGATGGCCGGCGGCCTCGTGCCGACCCTGACGCAGAGAATGAACGGGAGGGAAGCTCCCACTCCTAACCCTTCCCTCCAGAGCGGGAGAGGGGAACCAGAGCATCCAGCGCTGATGAGTGTGCCGGCCCGTCCGGCGGGGAACACGCGGCAGGAGCCGCGCGATATGTCGGCATTCCGGGACGCTTACAAAGAACGCGCCTTGAACGGCTTCGATGATGATCCCTTTGAAGGCACTGCCGCTTCTCCCTCTTCTTACTCCCCTCTCC
>CAXUNT010000013.1:0-69304 GCA_964252595.1 uncultured Armatimonadales bacterium | reverse complement strand
GAAGTCGCGGCAACAAGGTCACGAAACCTGCCTCCGCGGGTTGAGATTCGGATCAGGATTGGCCTCTGAGTCCGCGAAGGCGGATTTTGCGCTTTTGTTGCCGCGACTTCAGTCGCCCGCACATCTTATTCGGCTTGAGGCTTTGTTGACCATGCCCCGGCGCATCGGGTATGCTAACAGCCTATGCGTATTTTTGCGGCAATGGATATCGGCACGAACTCGGTCCGTCTGGCTGTGGTAGAAGTACAGGCCAACGGCACTTGGACCACGCTGGCATCCCAAAAACAGGTGGTCCGGCTTGGCGAAGGCGAGTTTGACCGGGCGGCGAAAGACGCGCCCGGCAAAAGTGCCGAGGACAAAAGCGGCGAAGAAAGCAGTGGGCATTCGCTGACCGAAGCGGCGATTGCACGAGGCGCTCTGGTCTGCGCCCGGTTCGCGGAAGTCGCGCGGGGCTTTGGAGCGGAAGAAATCGTTGCACTCGCCACCGCCGCTGTCCGGGAAGCCGACAACGGCGACGCTTTTGTGCGGCGGGTGCGCGAGCTGGCCGATTTAGATGTCAGGATCATCTCCGGGCAGGAAGAAGCCCGCTTGATTTATTTGGGCTGCGTCAGCGGCGTGGATCTGCCGCCGGACACGAATGCCCTCTTTATGGACATCGGCGGCGGCTCGACCGAGCTAATTGTCGGAGGCAGCGCGGGCTACTCGTTCCTGGACAGCCTCAAAATGGGCGCAATCCGGCTGACCGCCGAGGGTGTGACAGACCCGTCCAAGCCGATTTCGGCATCCGCCTGGGCCGAGCTTCAGCGCCATGTCCGCAGCCT
This sequence comes from uncultured Armatimonadales bacterium, assembly GCA_964252595.1. Classification (GTDB taxonomy): domain Bacteria; phylum Armatimonadota; class Armatimonadia; order Armatimonadales; family Capsulimonadaceae; genus JANXMY01. The sequence goes on along the minus strand of CAXUNT010000013.1, from coordinate 68,483 downwards.
CTTAGTGCCGGCCGTGCGGGCGATCCAAGAAGCCGGCTTTTCAGCGATGTACGGGTCGTCGGGGACGGCCCAAAATCTGGCGGAGATCGTTGCTCATAGCGCGGCGGTTCCCGTCCCAACTTCTCTGCGTAATTACGAGCTGTTCCTGCCGGACATTCAAGCCGCGACCAAACGCCTGTGCAGCTTGCCGGTGGAACAGCGGCGGCGGGTCCCCGGCATCAATCCCGAACGCGCGGATATTATCATCGGCGGCTCGGCGATCTTGCAAACAGTGATGGAGACGGTTGGTGCCAGCTCCATTCGCATCAGCGATCGGGGCCTGCGCGAAGGGATCATCGTAGACCGCCTGCGCCGGGGCGACGCGCTCGGCGTCCCCGCCGAAAAAGCCGTGACTGGAGACAGCGCCCGCCGCCGGTCTATCCATCAGCTCATGGCGGCGACCCGCGTGGATGAAACCCATGCCGCGCACATTGTTCGCCTTGCCTTGATGCTGTTCGACCAGTGGAAGGCGCTCGGCCTGCACGACTATGATCGGGCGCGTGAGCTTCTCGAATACGCCGCGCTGCTCCATGATTCCGGGTTCTTCGTGTCCCACACCGACCATCAGCAGCACTCGTATTACCTCATTCGGCACTCCGAGCTTTTGGGCTTCAATGACCGCGAAATCGAGATCATGGCCAATCTCGCGCTGTACCACCGCAAATCCGTTCCCCGCCGCAAGCATGCTGGGTTTGCCCGCCTGGATGCCCGTACCCAGCGGGTCATCAAAGTTTTATCCTGCGCTCTGCGCTTTGCCGAAGCGTTAGACCGCAGCCACTTGATGCTGGTCAAAGAAGTCACGAATGAAAAGCTGACCCGCCCGGACCGCGTCCGCTTAACCTTGTATGCGTCCGCCGACGCCCAGCTTGAGTTGTGGGCAGCGGAAGCGCAGGCGGCGGCTTTTGAGAAGACGTTCGCTCTGCCCCTGGAAGCCCGTGTTCTGCCGATTGCCGATTTTCTGTCTCCGGCTGCCGGCCGGGCGAACATTTTGGCAGCGGGAGCGGTATAAGAAGTGCCACGGCATGAATGCCGAGGCTACGCCGAAACACCGTCGAAGCGACGGCAGACTTCGGAGCGCGTTCTTTGTTTTGTGTCGCCGCGACACTGTTTTATCCGAGCCTCGGCATTTGTGCCGTGGCTTTCCCGCGCTGTCCTTGATTAGAAAGCACACCCGCCCATGAAACGCATCAAACAAGCCGCTCTTTTCGGCCTCGCCGGAACCGCCGCCGTGGCCGCTGTCGCCTTCGCCCAGGCGAAAGCCAAAATGGATGCCGCCGCGCCGGTCGTTGGCGCTGCCGCGCCTGCGTATTCTCTGCCGGACCAGACCGGCACAACGCGCACGAGCGCCGAGAATAAAGGCAAGGTAACGCTTTTGGCGTTCTACCCCGCCGACTTCACCGGCGGCTGCACCTTAGAAGCGCATTCGCTGTCGTCGTCGTACAAAGATCTGAAGGCGCTCGGCGTTCAGGTCTACGGCGTCAGCGTCCAGGACCCGAAATCGCATCAAGCGTTCTGCACCAAAGAAGGCATCCCGTACACGCTGCTGGCCGACACCAAGCACACGATGTCCGCTGATTACGGCGTTCTCATCCCCGGCGCAAACATCGCGAACCGCGTGACCTACATCATCGGAGCCGACGGCAAAGTCGCGTATGTGGACAGCAATGTCAACAGCCACCTCAACACCTGCGGCGACGACTGGATCGCGTGGATCAAGGCTCATCCTGCGGTCAAAAGTGCCTCCGCCTGGTCTTCGGGGTCGGTTCTCAATCAGGATGGCCCCCGCCTAACGCTGGCTTCACTAAAGACCGCCGGCCCGGCGGCTGTCGGTCAGTCTGCGCCGAGCTTCACACTGCCGAATGCCGAAACGGGTCAGGCACGGTCGCTCTCTTCACTAATGCAGGGCAACAAGGCTACCGTCGTCATGTTTTTGTCGGTCCACTGCCCCTATTCCAACGCTTACAATGACCGCATGAAGGCCCTGGCAGCGAAGTACATGCCCAATGGCGTTGCGTTCGCCGGCATCTTTTCCGACCAGAACGAGCAGTCGGAAGTTGCGGCGTATGCCAAAGCGCAGAAGTTTCCGTTCCCGGCGCTGATGGACAAAGGTGATGTTGCCGCCGATGCTTACACGGCGCATGTGACGCCCGAAACCTATGTCATCAACAGCCGGGGCGTCTTGGTCTACCACGGGCGCATTGACAACGACATGGACCCGGCGAATGTCCATACCCACGACCTCGCCAATGCGATTGACGAAACGCTGGCGGGCCGCACCGTCGCGAAGGCACAAACAAAGGCGTTCGGATGCAGCATCAAGCGATAACCCACCTCCTTGCTTCGCAGGGGTCCTCCCTAAGAGGGAGGACGAAGAGGTTAGTAGCAACCGGCTGGCCCAAATTCTTTGCCTTCCCGTTTATGCCCTTCGGCATTACTGCGTATCGGGAGGGTCGCAGCTTGCTGCGGGGTGGGTTCCTTCTCCTTGCCCTGACGGCTCCTGCCCATGCTGCCGCACCTGTCGTAATGCCCGCCGATGCGCCGATCATCAAACGCGCGATTGCCGCCCGGAAAGGCCATGTCGTTCTGGTCAATTTCTGGGCGACCTGGTGCGGGCCGTGCGTCGCCGAGTTCCCGGCCCTCGTGCAGACCAGCCGACGTTACAAAGCGTCCGGCCTGCGTGTGCTCTCTGTATCTGCGGATCAGCTCAAAGACAAAAATACGAAAGTCGCACCGTTTCTCCTAAAGTCCGGCGCGGACTTTCCAGCCTATTTGGAAAAGAGCTACGACCCGGAAGAGTTCATCAATGCCTTTGACCCTGCCTGGCAGGGCGACCTGCCGCGCACGATCATCTACGACCGTACTGGGCGGCAGGTGAAGACGCTGACAGGTGAGCAGACCGCCGCAAGCTTTGCCGCTGCCGTAAAGCCTTATCTTCAGACGTCAACGCACCCTAGAAGACGGCATGACCAAACCCCTGCACCGAAACCTTAACGCGCGACTGCCGCTGATCGGGCTGGCGCTTACGGCGGTGGACCTCCTAGCGGTGTACGGCTGCCTCGGCCAGCGCTTGTACCCGCTCAACCCTGCGTGGGTTTATATTCTGCTGTACACACTCGCGTTTGGTGTGTATGCCTACGCGGCAGGCCGTCTTGTGCCGGCTCTGCCCGCGTTCTGTTCCAAAGCCGCTCTGCCGCTGATACTCGGCAGCGCGGCGCTGTTCCGCCTGGCGGTGGTCTTTGCCCCGCCGCAGCTCTCTACCGACATCCTGCTTTACATCTGGGACGGCCGGCTGATCAACCACGGCATTAATCCTTACCACTGGGCGCCCAATGCTCAGCCTCTGCGGTTCCTGCGCGACTCCGTGATTTGGAACTCAATGGAGTACAAAAGCTACCAGTCGATTTATATGCCGGTCTCGCAGGGCGTGTTTGCCTTCGCGAACGCCGTGTTCGGCAGCAACGCTGTCGGCTACAAGTTTCTGTACATGCTGTTTGACTTCGGGGTCATCGGCCTGTTGCTGGTCATCTTGAAGCGGCTGGGCCGGCCACTGACCCAAGTGATCTGGTATGCGTGGTGTCCGCTGCCGATCACCGAAGTCTCGCTCGCAGGCCATCAGGATATTGTCGGCGTCTTCTTTCTGCTGGCGGCGTTTGCGCTGGCGATGCGGGGCCGGAAGACTGTTCCCTGGGTCGCGCTGCTGCTGGCAGCGTCGGTGATGACCAAAGGCTTCTCGCTGCTGCTGATCCCGCTGTTTGTCCGGGTGCATGGGCGGGCGTTCGCGGCTTGGGCGGCCTGCGGGCTGCTGTACTTGGGACTGCCGCTGTGGGTGTTCCTGCCGCAGTTCCTGCACGGGATGCACCAATATCTGGAAAACGTTCATGTCAACGCCGGGCTGTTCGGCTGGGTCAATCTGGCGCTGCATCTGGTGTTCAAGCGCAGCCACTATGCGATTACCGAAAAGCTGTCCGACGCCGCCATTCTCGGCGTCACATTCTGGTCGGTGCGCCGCCCGATTGAGTCGTATGCCGAGCTGCTGCGGCGATCTTTAATTGTGCTGGGCGTGGCGCTGCTGGTTCTCCCGACGCTATTCCCGTGGTATCTCTTGTGGGTGCTGGCCTTCGTGCCGCTGACCGAGCAAAAGCCGCGCTTTGCATTCGTGCTGCTTTCGGGAACCTCTATCTTGCTCTATACCTACTATTACTCCTTCCAGGCGTACTGGTGGGTGTCGGTCGCTGAATATGGCCCATTTTACTTGATGTTAGCCTGGGAAATCTGGAAAGCGAGAACCATTCATGCGCGTGATGACTTACAACATTCGGGGCTGCCTGGGGATGGACGGCCTGCGCTCGGCGGAGCGCATCGCTGAGGTGGTCTTGGCCCAGGACGCCGACATTGTCTGCCTCCAGGAGGTCCATCAGCGCCTGCCGCAGAGTAAATTCACGGACCAGCCCAAGCAACTGGAAAAGCACCTCGGCCTGCCGGTGACGTTCCAAGCGAACCTGCGGATCGGCGTCGGCGGCTACGGCCTCGCCGTCGCCTCCCGCTATCCTGTCGGCACGGTCCAGAACCATCTGCTGCCGAGTGTCCGCGAGCAGCGCGGCGTTTTAGAAGTGCGTCTGGATACGCTGGCCGGCCCCCTCGTCGTCTTCTGCACCCACTTCGGCCTGAGCGGCGAGGAGCGGGTCAAACAGGCCGCGAGCCTTGCCGCGCTTGTCCAATCTTCTTCGTACCCCGTCCTTGTCTGCGGCGACTTCAACGAGCGTCCCGACGCCCCCGCTGTTCAATCTCTGCTGTCTCAAACCAACTTGCTAGATGCCGACGCCGCCCAAGACCGCTGGACGTACCCGACGAACGCTTTGGAAGCCCGCATTGATTACCTCTTTCACTCCTCGCCGCTTGTCTGTCAAAGCGTCTCGGTAATTGAAACCCAGGCATCGGACCATCTGCCGGTAGTCGGGGTGTTTCAGACCATGCCATAAATGGCACGGCTATTGGGCGTAGACGCCGAGAACCCGCCGCTTCGCGGGGTTATGACCTATAATCCAAATGTTCCCAGTGCCGCGAAGCGGTACTTCGTCGCGTCTGCGCCGTGTAGCCGTGCCATTCATGGCATGGTCCTACGGCATGGTTCTTTATCTGGAGAAGCCCATGCAAATTATCGTAGACAAGATCAACGCACCACCGGTTCATGCACTGACACGCGCCGATGTCAAAGCATTGCTGGCGGTTGTGCCGGAGGAATGGTTGCGTCACGTTCAGACAGTCCATCTTAGCGCAAATTTAAGGGATGGCAGCAGGTTTGACCGGCCAGTAATCTACAACGCTTACAGCCGCCGACTCAATGTGTGCAGCAGATACTTGGCACCGGATCAAGCCCGACGTGAAATCCTGCGCGAGCTTGCCGTGCTTGGCCTGAAGATCAAGCCAAGTTACGGGCATAAACTCTCGCAGCAACAGCTTAAAGAAATTGACGAGGTTATCGCGCCCTACTTAATGCACGCGCATCAGGAAGAACAGGACGTAGTAGTAGGCGAGGGGGGCGGAGAAGAGCATGGAGTCAATGCGGTCTAAAATGCCGCCGTGGCCGGGCATGACTGTCCCGAAGTCTTTGACGCCGAGGTCGCGCTTCAAGACCGACTCGCAGAGGTCGCCGACCTGGCCGGCAATCGCGCACATCGTCGCAAGGCCGAGCGCGTGGACCATCGGCAGGTGCAGCCACCAGCCGAGTGCCGCGCCGGTGACAAGGGACGTGAAAACGCCGCCAATAGACCCTTCCCAGGTCTTGCCGGGAGAGACGTTGGGAGCCAGCTTGTGCCGTCCGAGGGCTTTGCCGAAGAACAGCGCCCCGGTGTCGGACATCCAGGTGCAGGCAGAAACAAAGATGACCAGCCATTCGCCGGGGGTGGTGTGGGCGAAAGGCGGAATGAGCAGCGGGATATTCGCGCCGCTGAACCGGATCATCCCCGGCTGCATGCCGTGGAGCAGAGTCAAATAGGAAAACAGCCAGCCGACATAGACCGCGCCGAGAAGCGTGGTCCCAATCGTCACGATCGGCCTCGGACGGCGCTTGAACAGCTCGGTGAGCAGGGTCGTGATGACCAGCAGCAGCAGGAGCGCGGGCAGGAACGGGCCGAACTGCTGACCGTTGTGAGTCCAGGCGATGATCTGGAACGCAATACACGCCAGAATGCCGAGAAACTCGCTCGGCTCCCCGCCCTGCCGTTTGACCGCCCGGTACATCTCCAGCGTGCCGCCCACCGAAAGCAGGGCGACGGTGAGGGCAAACGGCAGGCCGTTCGCGGCGAAGTTGACCGTGATGTAGGCTCCGGCGGCGATCAGGCCGACCGCAATCCGGGTCAGCATGGAGCGCTCGGTCATGAAATGCCGCTGGGGCGTCTCAGGTTCCAATACGGGTCTCGGCGTAGGTGTAATCATCAAGTGTGTCGGTGTCGTAAGCGAGCGACGGGTCGGTCTCAGGAACGACTTGGACCGGGCCGCCCAGTAAAAACTCGGCCCGCTGCGTCACGGCGGCCAGTGTCAGTGTCCGGGTCGCAAGCTGCCAGAGCAGGCGCGGCCCGGCGATGCCCGCCACCTGCCACGGCGACTTGCGGGCGTGAAACAGCTTATCGAATAATTGGCTTTGGCGGGTCAGCAGGTCCGGCTGGAGCTGGAACAGCCCGCCCAGTGTGATCGGCCCGGTCTCCGGCAGCTCCGTAAACTCCGATGGCGGCGCACCCGAAAATGCCTGACGGTAGGCGTCCGCACGGACAAGGCCAACGGTCACTTGGGCGTCGGGCAGGCAGGCCGCGACAAACTTTCGGACGGCTTCAATTGTCATCAGTGGCAGGTCGGACGCGCACAGCAGGGCCGGCGTGTCCTGCCGCACCTGGCTCAGTCCCAGGCGCATGTTCTCTGGGCCGCTCACGCCCGCTGCCAGCCACATGTCTACGCCGCTGACTGCCTGCTGAACGGCATCTGGGGCGACGCAGAGGATTCGCGCGTCCGGCACAGCCTCGCGCAGCGTCGTGACCACGAGTTGCAGCAGCGGCGTCCGGCTTGGCCCGAAGGGCGCTAAGGCTCGGTATGGGCTGCCGATACGCTCCGCGAACTTCGCATCAATTTCGCCGCCTGCCGGAACAACAATGTCGGTCATAAATTGCGGGTTTTGGTGGGCGGTTAAAACCGCGGCAACAGAGGCGCGAAACCTGCCTTCAGCACTGGCTACCCGGAGGGCGCAGGTTAATACGGATATTGTGTATGAGTTCACAAAGGTGGACTTTGTGCTTTTGTTGCCGCGCCTTTAGTCGCCCGCCCTTCTCGGAACCAGAAACGGCAGAGCGCCGGGCAGAACACGCACCGTTGCGGGCGTCGTGCCTAACACTTCGCCGTCAATCAGCAAGGGCTGCGGCGGGTCGGCATCTACCGTCAGGCTATAGGCGCGGTGCATCGAGACCGCTGGACAGTGCAGATGTTTCCCGGAGAAAATCTGGGTCAGGTTGTACAAAAGCGTCGGCTTGGAGACTTCCGCGACGAGGCACACGTCCAAGCAGCCATCGTCCACCACCGCGCCGGGCGCGATCCTCATGCCGCCGCCGGTGGTCTCGGCATTGGCGAACGAGACAAACATGGCTTTCAGCGTGCGCGGTGGGTCGCCGTCCAGCGCGAGCGTCAGCGTGAACGGCTTAAACTTCGCCAGCGTCAACACCGCGCCCCAGACATAGGCCAGCGGGCCAGACAAAAACCGAATGCCTGAGTTTACGGTCTCGGCGGTCCGGGCATCGTAGCCGGTCCCGGCCAGCACGAGAAAATGGCGCGGCCCGCCGGTTCCCAGGCCGTCAATGACGCCGACATCCACCATTTCGGTAACGCCCGCCGTCAGCGTCTTGCAGGCAGCTTCCAAGCTGCCGTACAGGCCGAGAGCGCGGGCAAAATCGTTGCCGGTGCCGTAGGGGATCAGGCCGACCGTCGCACCGCTGCCCAGCACGCCGTTCATTACTTCATGCAGCGTGCCGTCGCCGCCGACCGCAACCACGAGACGCGCTCCCGAAGCCGCCGCGAGATGAGCCAGCGCCGCCGCGTCGCCGCTTTTCTCGGTAAACTGCCACTGCCAGTCTTTCGCCGCGCTGCCCAGCAGCCGCTTGATTTCCGGCACCTGCCGTCCGGCCTTGCCGCGCCCAGCGGTTGGGTTGACAATCAGCACGACCTCCGGCACAGAGCGACTTATCATAATCGGCATTATATCACAATCGGGTTTCCGTTACAAGATGCACACAAGAGGCAGATCGGGGCCGGGGCGGGTAAAATGCGCTTAATAAAGAGCCCTGCCATAGGAACCATGCGTTCAAGACCATGTCCTAAAGGACACGGCTACCTGGCGCGGACGCCGCGAAACCCACGCTTCGCGGGGTTAAGAATGGACATGAAATCCTATCCTAGTGCCGCGAAGCGGTACTTCGTGGCCGAAGGCCATATAGCCGTGCTATTTATGGCATGGTTCTTCACCGCATGGTCCTAAACGCATGGTCCGAAAACACCCGATCTTGAAAGGACTCCAATGCCTCAAATAGATATGCCGCTGGATCAGCTATTGACGTACACTGGCCGCAATCCATGCCCCACTGACTTTGACGAGTTCTGGGACCGCTCACTCGCCGAAATGGCGGCGATTGACCCGGAAATCGAGCTGCGGCCCGCGTCATTCCAAGCCCGCGGGGTAGAATGCTTTGATCTCTACTACACCGGTCTGGGCGGCGCACGGGTTCACGCGAAGTACCTGCGGCCCAAAAACGCCCCGGAGCCGCACCCGGCTTTGGTCATGTTCCACGGCTACGGCGGGAGCAGCGGCAACTGGGCGGACAAGCTAGGGTATGTCGCGCAGGGGTACTCGGTCGCGGCGCTGGACGTGCGCGGGCAGGCGGGACAGTCGCAGGATGTCGGGGGAACTACGGGCCGGACTTCCAGCGGGCATTTTATTCGGGGGATTGACGACGGCCCGGACCGAATGCTGTTCCGGTCGGTGTTTCTGGACTGCGCCCAGCTTGCGGGAATCGTCATGGAAATGCCGGAAGTGGACGCGGGCCGGGTCGGAGCGATCGGCGGCTCGCAGGGCGGGGCGCTGACGCTGGCTTGTGCGGCTCTGGAGCCGCGCATCAAGCTCGCCGCCCCGTCGTTTCCGTTCCTCTGCGACTACAAGCGGGTCTGGGAGATGGATTTGGACATTGCCGCCTACACCGAGCTGCGGGACTATTTCCGAATGTTCGACCCGCGCCACGACCGCGAAGAAGAAGTCTTTACCCGTCTCGGCTATGTAGACGTTCAGTTTCTTGCGCCGCGCATCCAGGCGCAGACCCTGATGATCACGGGCCTGATGGATACGGTCTGCCCGCCGTCCACGCAGTTCGCGGCGTACAACAAGATCACCGCGCCGAAGGACGTGCTGATTTATCCTGACTTCGGCCATGAAGATCCGCCCGGCGTCGCCGACGCCGTGTTTGGCTTCCTGGCGGGGCTTTAAAACGCCGTTCCTGCCTCCGAAAGCGTATCACAGGTCTGGCTGGCGACCGCCTCGAAGTCTTCTGCCGTCAGACCGAGACGCGCCAGCGCTTCAGGCTGAAGCGTGTACGCAAGGCCGTCCAGCCCTAAACCGATGCCGAGAGTCATACAGATGGCGTCGGCGATATGCACGAGGCAGGGCAGGGGAGAGTCGATGGGAGCGTCCGAAGGCGCATGATGATAGCGCACAGCAGAAACTAAAGTCGCCGGCAGGTTCCAGCGTTCCAGCAAATACGCTCCCGCTTCGGCATGGTCAAATGAGAAGACAGCCCGCTCGGCCTCGGCGTAAGTTTTCTCGCCGGACGCGGCTTGGATCAAGACTTGAAGGAACTGGTCGCGCCCATACAAGTTCATCACGACTTTGCCGATGTCGTGAAGCAGGCCCGCGACAAAGGCTTCTTCCACGCCCCGGTACTGCGTGCGCCGTGCCAGCGCCTGCGCTGCCGACGCGCAGGCCAGCGAGTGCCGCAGCAGAGCGCCGCGCGGCAGGCCGTATCCGGCGACTTCCGACTCTAACAGCTCCTGGCAGCCGCTTGCCATCACTAAATTGCGCGTCGTCCGCATCCCCAAAATCACGACGGCATCGGAGACGGTCGCGATGCGCCGGCTCGCTCCATAAAAAGCCGAGTTCGCCAGCTTCAGCACCCGCGCCGCCAGCGCCTGATCGGAGATCAGCGTTTTCGCGACATCGGCGACCCCCGCTTTGGGATCGTTTGAGAGCTGCATCACTCGGACCACTGTATCCGGCAACGCAGGCAGGTCGCGTACCTGACGCACCAGCGCGTCAAGCCGTTCAGTTTCCATACGCCGCTCCTTCATGTCGGCTGCACGCGTTCAGTGCAGCAAGCGCTGGGGTGGTAAAGGCTTCTAATCGGTGTCCTAATGTGGTCAGCAGCCGCTCCGGGAGGCCGACCGGGCGCACCCAAACGTGGCCGGTCCCGGCTTCCAGCGTTACCGTGCGTCCGCCATGCCCGCCCGTTTCTTCGGCGCAGAGAGGAACGCCAACCTGTGCAAGCTGCTCGCGCAGGGCCAGCACATTGCGCGGCCCGATCTCCAGGCGCGACACCGTCGCCGGGTCGCTGCCGGTGCTGGAAGGACTGAAAATCTGTGCGCCGCCGACAAGCGCGGCCCGAACCAAATGCTTTTGGCCCCCGCAGCGGGCAATCTCGGCCAGTGCATGCAGGAGCGCCGTGTCCGCGCATTTCCCCGGCAGCGGCGTCACTGCCGCTCGCTTCGCCGCCGGCAATGTCTGCGGCAGGACCACATGAAGGAGCAAAGCAAGCTGGGCCTGCGGCTCGTACAAGCACAGCCCGACGCATGCGCCCAGCCCATAAGCTTGCAGACGCCGTCCGGCGATCCGTTCCAGGCCGGTTTCGCCCATTTCCACACTTGTTGCCGTCGCCATAGTTACTCTGCCTCTGGCTTGATTATGGCAATCCAGCGGTGTTTATCCAGGAGACAGCGCCTAATCCAGCAAAATCACGGTGATTTCGGACCCGGCCGGGAAAAACGCCCTGTCCGCCGGCAGTACCAGAAGCGCGTTCGCCTGCACCAGAGGACTGAGCATCCCTGATCCCTGCGCCCCGGTCGTGCGGACGGTGTAGTCTCCTTTTTGGCCCGACACGGCCGCCCGCTGGTATGAACGCCGTCCGGGCGTATGCTCTGCATCTTCGGTCAGCACGGCCCGGACTTCAGGCCGCCTAAGCTGAGAATGGCCGGCCAGCTTGCGGAGCGCCGGCCGGACAAATAGCTCAAATGTCACCATAGAAGACGCCGGATTGCCCGGCAGGCCAAAAAAGAGCGTCTGCCCCCACTGCCCGAACGCCAGCGGCTTGCCGGGCCGGATCGCCACTTTCCAAAAGTCCACAGTTCCGCGCTCGGCAAAAACCGCTTTGACATAATCAAAGTCGCCGACCGACACGCCGCCGCTCGTGATCAGCACGTCGGCCCCAGCGCACGAGTCGAATGCCTCCCGCAGCGCGTCCGGCGTATCCCGCGCGTGCAGCCGTTGAACAACGATGCCGCCCGCGTCTTCCACCTGCGCCGCCAGCGCATAAGCATTGGAGTTGTAAATCTGCCCGCGCCTGAGTGCAGTTCCCGGCTCTACTAATTCATCGCCGGTGCTGACAATAGCCACACGCGGTTTCGGATGCGCTAAGACTTCGGCGCGGCCCACAGTTGCCGCCATGCCGATCTCGGCGGGCCTCAGCCGCGACTCGCCCTGCACCACAACGCTGCCGCGCCTGACTTCTTCCCCGGCCCGCCGAATATGCTGACCCCACTCGGCGGGTTCCAGAAAAGTGACGCGGCCGTCCGCCTGCGCTTGCGTGTCTTCCACGGGAACAACCGTGTCCGCCCCGTCGGGAACCGGTGCCCCGGTCATAATCCGCAGGGCATAGCCCCGCGGAAGCATTGGAATATCCAGCGCTCCGGCGGCAATCTCGCCCGCGACAGGCAGCGTTGTCGGAACGGTTTGAAGGTCAGCAAAACGAACTGCAAACCCATCCATGCTGCTGTTGTCGAACGGCGGCAGGTCATGCGGAGTCGTTAATTCTTCCGCCAAGACAAGGCCGAGGGCATCTGGGAGCGGCGTCTGGATTGGCGGCAGAGTGGCGGCTTGGGCCAGTATCTGTGCAAGTGCGTCTTCGTAGGTAAGCATAATAGTCAGGCTGGCAGGAAAAGCTTAAAGGAATGAACACGAACAGCAAGGGCGAACACAAGGTTTGCCCCTACCGGATCGGTATGGGTAACGTAGGGCGCGAACCTTGTGTTCGCCCTTTGCTATCCGGCAGCTTCGGTCGGATGCCCCGTCTCGCGGACATTCAAAACGTCAACCGCGTGCGGAAGCAGCGGCGCCAAGCTTTGCGTGCCGTCCGACGCGCCCGACGGGCTGCCGGGCAGGTTCACAATCAGCGTCGCGCCGCGCACCCCGGCGACACCGCGCGACAGAGCCGCAAACCGCGTCTGCTTCAGCCCTTCCCAAAGCAGAAACTGGCTGAGGTTCGGCGCGAGCCGGTCCAAAACTTTGCCGGTTGCTTCGGGTGTCACATCGCGCGGGCTGAAGCCCGTGCCGCCGGTCGTCAGGATCACGGAGCAGTCGTACTCATCGCACCACCGCCGCAGCGTCTCGGCGATCACTCGTTTGTCATCGGGAACTACGGCTTCTAGCGCGACCACAAACTTATCACCCGGCAAAGCGTTCTTGATCGCCGGCCCCGACAAGTCTTCCCGCTCGCCCCGGCTGCATCGGTCGCTGATCGTCAGCACGCCCACTCGTATTAGCTCTCCCATGAAAAATCCCCGCTTTTTCCGCCGGTCTTCGAGACCAAATGCACGCCCTCAATCGTCATGCGCTTGTCCGCCGCTTTCGCCATGTCGTAGATCGTCAACGCCGCCACCGTCGCCGCCGTCAACGCTTCCATCTCCACGCCTGTCTGCGCCAGCGTCGTCGCCGACGTTTTGATCACAATCTGCCCGTTGCCGAACTCAAAATCCACCGACACGTCGGATAATGGCAGCGAGTGACATAGCGGGATCAACTCGTCGGTTCGCTTCGCCGCCAGCACTCCGGCAACCCGCGCGACCCCTAAAGCGTCCCCCTTCGCCAGCGTATTCTGCCGGATCTTTTCCAGCGTCTCCGGCCGCATCGTGACGGTCGCCCGCGCCGTCGCCGTCCGTCGCGTCACTTCCTTCCCCGACACGTCCACCATCCGCGCCTTGCCCTGCTCGTCAATATGTGTCAAATCAGTCATCATTAATTTTGCTCACGGTTCGGCTCACCGGATTAAGATGCACAACCGGCTGGCCGCACTGCCGCGCATAGTCCACAGCATCCGCCGTGCCGACGAGGCCCGCCGCCGGCTTGCCATCCCAAACTGCGATGACCAGCTCCGACCTGTTCACGACCTGCTGCCCTGCCTTGAAGTATGCTTCTCTATTTGCGCCAGAGCTTTTCAGAACTTCAACGACACTCGCTTGAGCCAGCAACCGCTTATAATTATCCCTGCCCACTCCCGCCTCAAACTTACTTTCATAATCCGCGAATGGAACAATCGCGACAAACGAGCCGCCGCACTTCAAGACGATTTCTGCAAAAAGCTGGTCTGCTCCTAAAGCGAGCGAAGTAAAGCCGATCAAGCTGCCGGACAGAGAAAACAATAAATCATTGATCTGCTGCTCTGCCCATTCCCAATCTGCGTCAGCAGATAACCGCTGATGCCCGGTGATGCCTACGCGCATGATAGATCCTAAGTGGGCGGCACCCGAGGGATGTGCATGATGATCATGCTTGGAGTTACTCCAATACCGCCCTAGCTTCGTGCTTTGCGCTCTGTACCCGTCGGCTTGGCCGGGACGGGGCAGGCGGAGCTTCTACAAAGCAGGACAAGGTGTAAAGGAGGGCAGCGTTCCAGTTGATGGCAATTTCGTTGACCTGGAACCGGGCGGCGACGTCTACCCAGTCGCGTGGGCCGGGCCAGGCGCCGCCGACGAGGTAACCCGGCCAGGTCGGGACGCCGGGCGCGGGCGAGTCCACGTTCAGACCCGAACGCCGGTCGTGCGGGTGAAGCGGCGGGTTCGCGCCGAGGCCGGTGACAAAAGAGCGGCCGTAGTAGTTGCGCCCGAACAGGTGGGAGACGGCGTCCAAAGCCGTCTCGGTGTAGGCGGGGTTTGGCTTCAAGCGGTTCGCAGCCTGTAACACGGCTCCAGTCAGGGCGACGCCCCCATTGTCGCCCCAGTAGTAAGAGGCCAGCGGGCGTCCGTAGCCGTTCGCTTTATCGGTGCGGACGATCGTGACGGCAATGGTCAGCACGGCGGTCCGAATGCTGCTCACCAGGGCCGGGTCCCGGCCGGGCCGGGAGGAGAACAGGTAAGTGAGCATCCCCAAATTGCCGACGTCTCCCCAGCCCCAGTCGGCAGAGATCCTTTGGCTGTCCGGGAGGGCACGGGCGCGGGTCTCAAAATCGGCCAGGGCGGCCTTGTCGCCGGTCGTTTCCCATAGCTCGGCCGCGGCCCACAGGCGCTCATCCGGGTCCGACGTGCCGTAGCCGCCCGTGTGAAAAGCGGCCTGGTCGGGGGCATGGTCGGCAGGGTTCGCCTTCAGGAAAGCGTAGGAGCGGCGAGCGGCGGCCAGGCAGCGGCCGGCATAGGCGGCGTCATAAGGCCGCAGGACACGGGCGGCCTGCGCGGTCACGGCCGCAAAATCGGCGGTGGCGGGGCTGCCCCAGGGGACGAAAAAGCGGGGCGTTTTTTCCGTTTCGGGCGGCCCGGCGGGACCGAAGTTGACGGTGCTGACCTTGTGGTAGACAGAGCCATCGGCGGCCTGCATGGTCAAAAGCCAATCGAGTTCCCACCGAACCTCACTGAGCATGTCGGGCGTGCCGGGTGCGGTGTTCGGCTGCGGGAGGCGCATCCCGCGCAGGCGGGAAGCATTTTGTTCCCAAGCTAGCAGCAGGACGCCGGCGGCGAACGCGCCGTTGACGGTGTATTTGTTGTAGTCGCCGGCATCATGCCAGCCGCGCGTGGAAGAAGCGCGGGTGTGACCGCCGCCGACGTAGTCCAGATAAGCGTCGTCAAGGTGACACGCCTCGTGTGAATAGGTGACGCCGTGATAGGTGGCCTTAACGGCGGTGCCGCAGCGCCACAAGTACATCCCCTGCATCATCGTCCGGTAAGCGTCGTTGTAGACATCGGCCGCGATGCGGAAGGAAGGCGACCGGCCCGCGCCTTCCGCTTCCAGGTGGTAAACGCCGGGCGTCCGCACGGCAGAGAAATCGGCGAGAGACACATCTTCCTGGGTGTCGGCGTCATGGACCGGGCCGGAGGCATGGCCCCGCAGAACGACCGCCCCATCGGAGTCTCGCACCACGCGGAACTCAGTGATGGCGGCGGCGACCGTGGCCTTCTTGTCGTGGGCGGGCAGGTAGCCTAGAGTGTTCAGCCGGATCAGGCCGGTGGACAGGGCCGAGGCAGCGGGGACGGGAGCCTCAGCGGCGCGGACCGGTACCAAAGGCGCTGTCAGCGTCAGAAGCACACTTGCAGCCAGCAGCGTCGCTGGAAGCGCGGATGAACGGGGCCGGACGCTCCAATGGTTCTTTTCTTGATTCTTCAATACTTGTCCTTCTCTGATTAAAACGGCCGGCCTTCCCAGGTTTCTGGGGCTTGAGCGGCAAAGAAGCATCCCGTCGCGCCGTTGTCCGGCAGCAGGGCGGGCTTGAGTGCGCCGGGCAGGACGCTCTCCACGTCGCCAAGCGCGTTAGGACCGCCCATGTCCGTGCGAATCCAGCCGGGGTCCAGGCAGTTGACCAGCACGCCGCTTCCCGTGAGTTCGGCGGCAAGGTCCCGCGTGTATTTGTCCACGGCGGCTTTGGAGACGCTGTAAGGCGCAAGCGGTGGGGTGTCCTTGATGCCGGAAGTCAGATTGATAATCCTGCCCCAGCCCCGGCGCTTCATCTCAGGGCCAACGGCGTGACATAAAGCGATCAGGGCGAATACGTTCACTTGGAAGGTCCGCTGCCACTCCGACTGCGGGATGTCCCAGATTTCTCCCCAAGCATTCTGGACGGCGGCATTGTTGTAGAGAATGTCCACTGGCGTCGGTCCCTGCTGCACGCCCCGGATGACCGACGCGACGCCCTCTTCGGTGCCCAGGTCGCCCTCGACGGCATAAGTTTTGACGCCGGTGTCCGCCAGCAGGGCGAGTGTCTGCTGGACGTTTTCCAGTTCTCGGCCATGCAGGATGACATGGCACCCCTGCTGCGCCAGGCCCAGGGCGATCTGACGCCCGACGCCCCGGCTGGACCCAGTGACGAATGCCCATTTGTCTTTGATCGGTTGTTCCATCGGCTATGTGTTCCTGTCCTTATTATACCGCAGCGGCGAGACGCGCCTGCTCTTCTTCCAGCATCTTTTGCTTGCGCTTCATGCCCTCCGAGACGATCCGCTCGCGGGGCGCAGTGGGCTGGAAGTCCAGACGGTCCACGCCAAGCCCCAGCAAAACGGCCTGCTCGACGGGAGAAAAGTCAGCGGGATTTTCCCGGTTGAACTGCATCGGCTCTTTGAGAGAAATGGGCGGGTTCGTGATGAAGCGTGCTTTGCCCGAATGGTTCTGGCTGGAAGCGTGCAGCAGGTAGGGGTGGATCAGGACAACGTCGCCGATCTTTCCGGTCAGCTCAACGAAGTCATGGCACTGGTGGATCAAAGAGCCGAAAGAGGCCTCGGGCGCACCTGACGGGAGAACGCCTTCCGGGTGAGCGGCCAGGAGGCGGGCGACAGGGGCGACCGAGTCCCCGGCGGCGAAAGTGCCGCCGCCCTGCGGCTCGATGTCGGACCAAAGGACAATGGTCAGCAGGCCCTGCTCCGGGCTGTCCAGGAAGTGGCGGAAGAAGTCGCCGTCCTTGTGCCAGCCGCCGACCGCGGCGGACGGCGGCAGCCAGGGCTGGTCCGCGCCTTTGCGGAAGTTGACGATCATGCCGTCGCCCCAGGTGCAGGGGGTGACACGCTCCTCGCCGCCCAGCAGCTCGCAGGCAGCTTGCCATGCCTTCGGGGCCAGCTCAGGCATGGGGACGCGCTGGGCGGCAGGCATATGAACGATCTCCTGCTGCCAAGTGGTGGGATCTTGGGGATCGCATTCCAGGCGGCGGAAGGCCTTTGCCGTCCAGTCCTCGGCGAAAGCGCGTGGGAAACAGTCGTGGATGACGACATGGCCGTGTGTGAGAAAGTGCGCGATCTGCTCCTCCGACAGCGGAGGGAACTCTTGATGGCTCATGGGGCTGCTCCTTGCCTCCTGGGGAGGCGCAAGTGAAGACGTAAGTAGGGTGCGGTGTAGGCGATTGGTCGTATTGTACCTGATGCTTGCCTAAACGAACACGTTGCCTGCCTGGAATTGGGGCGGTCGGCGCGTACTTCTCAGCCCGCCGCTGTTGACGCCGAGGCCGCCTGCACCCGCGCCCTATGCCGTCAAAGAGCGCGGCCGATCAGCGGCGTGCGTGTGGTAGAACCGAACGAGACGTTCTGCCGAATGTCCATCTGCACCATGTCGTCCGTGAAGCGTGCGGTGAGCGTGACGGCGTAGGGCGTTTCAGAGAAATAGGCCGTCAGGACATAGGTGTCTTCAGCGGCCCAGGCGCCTCGCACGCCCACGGCCCGCGCTTCCTCCGCGCCAAAGGTCGTCATGCCGCGCCGCCAGGCCGATGCGCTCGCCTCAATCCGGTGGACGACCCCGGCGGCCTCAATGGTTACGGCCGCTCCGTCTTGGCCGAAGTCCCACCGGGCGGTCTCTATTCGGTGTTCGTCGTCAGCGTTTGCCCTAAAAGTGTAGGTCCGTCCCGAGACAGACGCGGCGTGCTGGGACACGGCCTCACCCACAGGCGCGGGCAGCGACAGCGCTGCGAGGCGTCGGCGCAGCGCGTCCTGCGCCGCCGGGTCCGTCTCCAGGATGCCCGGTGCCATCGCGGGCAGCAGATGCTCCCACACGAGGCGAAGGATGCCGCCCATGTCGTTTGAGCCTGCCGTGATCGCCACAACGGCCTCCTGCTCCGGCAGGACGACGCAGAACTGGCCGAATGCGCCGTCGCCGCGGAAGGCATCGTGGCGGCAGCGCCAGAACTGGAAGCCGTACCCCTGCGCCCAGTCGCTGTCCGGGTCGTCGCCGTTTGAGACCTGCGCCGTCGTCGCCTCAGCCACCCAACCGGCGGGGAGCAACTGCACATCGTCCCATTTGCCATTTTGCAGGTACAGGAGGCCGAACCGGGCGATGTCCTCGGTCGTGATGCTCAGGCCCCAGCCGCCGACATTGATCCCCTGGGGGCTGCTTTCCCAGGTGGGATCTGCGATGCCAAGCGGCCCGAACAGGCGCGGTCCGAGGAAGTCCAGCAAGGTCTGTCCCGTCGCCTTCTGCACGATCGCCGAGACCAGGTAAGTCGCGCCGCTGTTATAAACGAAGTGCGTGCCGGGCGCGTGTCCCACCGGCAGCGCCAGGAAGGCCCGAACCCAGTCGCCGTCCGGCGCGGCCCGCAGGCTGCCGGTCGTGTCCTGGTCATGCCCCGTGGACATGGACAGCAGGTGGCGCACGCGCATGGCCGCGAGGTGCGGGCCGGGGTCAGTAGGCGCTTCCGCAGGAAAGAAAGAGAGAACGGCGTCGTCAAGCGACAGGAACCCCTCGGCTGCCGCGAGTCCAGCCGCCGTCGCTGCGAAACTTTTGGACAGCGAATAGAGCATATGTGGGGCTGTGGATTGATACGGTTCCCACCACCCTTCGGCGATGACCTGCCCGCGCCGCACCAGCATCAGGCTGTGCAGCCCCAGCGCCAGGCGCTCGGCATCGTCTAGGAAGGCAAGCACTGCGGCGGAAGGCACTCCCTGCGCCTCCGGCGTGCTGCGCGGCAGCGGCTTCCCGCGGGGGACGGACGGCGGGGCGACCGGCTGGTCGGCCAGGGCTTCTTGGGTTAAAGCTTCTTTGGTTGGGGCTGCTTCATTGATCATTAGTTTTCTCCGTTTGAGTAGTGTACCCGCAGAAGCTGACTCCCCCGAGTAGTACGGACGGAGAAGTTCACTCCAGAAGATAGCCTTCACATCGGGTGCAGCAAAGCGGGTCCTGCAAGCCGCAGCGATTTCAAGGCAGCTCACAGCCTTCTCAACGGCGAGTGCAAGGGACACGTTTTGGTCTTATATTGAAAAGACAAAACTTCCTCTTGCCTTCGGCCGCTTTGCCGGGTATGCTGAAGTCCTGTAGAGACCCATGATGACAGGCATCCATGACGACAATCAAAGACATCGCCCGTGAATGCGGGGTTTCCGCCAACACGGTTTCGTCCGTCATCAACAACAAGCCGGGGCAGGTCAGCACGAAGACGCGCACCCGTGTCCTGAGCGCAATCCAGCGGCTTGGCTACCGGCCCAATGCAGCGGCGCGGCGCATGGTCGGCAAGCGGACGCGCACGCTTGGGATCGCCGACCGCTACACGGCGGTTTCGCTGTCCGACCCCTACAAAACTCAAATTCTGGAACCGATCATCCAAACGGCCCGTTCCCGGCGATGGGACGTGCTGTATTATTCCGGTCATGCCGGGGAAGAGCAGATCGGCGGTTTTCCCGGCTTTCTGGACGGCCGCTGTGACGGCCTCCTCTGCTTCACGGGCAGCATCGCCCCGGAAGAAGTGGAAGCGATCCTTCGGACCGACCTGCCGGTGGTATTTATTGGGGAAGCACCGACGGCATCCGCCGCAAGAGCGGGCCTGCCGGGCGCAGTCATTGATGTCGACAACGAAACGGGAGCTTATCTCGGCGTGTCGCATCTGGTCCGCCTGGGCCATACCCGGATCGCCATGATGCAGGGTGTCGGGATTTCCGGCAACCTGAAGCGTGTTGCGGGATACCGGCGCGCCTTGACGGAACAGGGTCTGACCATTGAGGAAGCGCTTCTTTATCCGACAGCGGCCTGGGAGGAAGCGGCTTACGCTCAGGGCAAGAGGATATTTGCCCTGCCTGCCCCGGAGCGTCCTACCGCCGTCTTTTGCTTCAATGATGCCCTCGCGCTCGGCTTGCTGCGGGCGGCTACAGAAAGCGGCATTCGCTGCCCGGAACAGCTTTCCGTGGTCGGTTTTGATGATGCCCTGGCCGCGCAGACGACCGTGCCGCCGCTGACGACAGTTCGGCAGCCGCTGGTCGAGACCGGAGCGCGTGCCGTTGAGATACTGATCGGGATCATCGAAGGCAGTCTGCCCCGAGATCACTCGGAAACCACTGCGCCGGAGCTGATCGTTCGCGGCTCAACGGCACCCCCCCCGCCCGGAATAATCCACCGCGATCAATGAGATGCTGTTGACAAATGGCGTGGAATCTGTTACAGTGAGGCGTCGCCAGCATGAACGTTCATGCTGACACAAAGGACGAGCTTTTTCGCAGCCATTATGAGAACCACCACTTTCACAGCCGCCTTCTTTTCCGTCTGTTCTTTGCTTTCTCTCACTTCTCTGATCATGCCGGCAGCAGCGCTCCCCGCGGAACCTGATCCGGTCATCTGGACGGCACCGGCAGCGGATGCGCCCCAAATCCATTCACCGCGTTTGGTCGGAGTCCGGCCCGGAACGCCCTTCTTGTGGACCGTTCCCGTGACCGGCGCCCGGCCTTTGGCCTTTACGGCTCAGGGGCTGCCGACCGGCCTCACGCTGAACCCGCGCACCGGCACCTTCTCCGGTGTCCTGACCCGACCTGGCGTTTATCCCGTTCGGGTCCAGGTCCGCAGCGCCCTGGGAAAAGACGCCCGCACGGTACAGGTCGTTGCTGGGAACAGCCTGGCGCTGACACCGCCGATGGGGTGGAACAGCTACGACGGCTTTGGCGACGATGTCACCGAGGCGGAAGTGCTGGCGAACGCCCACTATGTCGCGGAACATTTACAGCCCGTCGGCTGGGACACGGTTGTCGTTGACTTTCGCTGGTACGACCCCGGCACGCACAGCCACCCGAACCACCCGTGGGAACGCGCGGGCGTCCCTTTGACGATGGATGCCGACGGACGGCTGCTGCCGTCGCCGGATAAGTTTCCTTCGGCGGCAGGCGGGCGGGGCTTCAAGCCGCTGGCCGACAAGGTCCATGCTCTCGGCCTGCGCTTCGGCATCCACATCATGCGGGGCATCCCGCGCAATGCGGTCAAAGTGGACCTGCCAATTGAAAACTCCGTCTTCAAGGCGAGTTTGGCAGCGAGTACCACTGACACCTGCCCCTGGTGCCCGGACATGTACGGCGTGCGCGGGGCGACCCCCGCCGGGCAGGCGTACTATGATTCCCTGCTGCGTCTGTACGCTTCCTGGGGAGTGGACTTCATCAAAGTGGACGATATGTCCCGGCCTTATCACACCGACGAGATCGAAGCTGTCCGCAAGGCGATTGACCAGTGCGGGCGGTCCGTAGTCCTCAGCCTCTCGCCCGGTGCCACCCCGCTTGCCGACGCGATGCATGTCGAAGACCACGCCAACATGTGGCGGGTCGCGGATGACTTCTGGGACGACTGGAAGGCGCTGAACAGCGAGTTCGCGCTGGGCGCGGCCTGGCACAATGCAGTTGGGCGCGGCCACTGGCCGGACGCCGACATGCTGCCGCTGGGGCATCTTTCGGTTTCCGGGCGCAGTGTACGGCAGGACCGGCAGACCGGGTTCACCAAGCCTGAACAAATGACGCTGGTTTCGCTCTGGTCCCTGCTGCCGGCCCCGCTGATGGTCGGCGCAAACCTGCCGGATAACGATCCCTGGACCCTGGCGCTGCTCTCAAACCCCGAGATCATTGCTTTAGACCAGGACGCCCTGGGAGCGCC
The DNA here is from genome assembly GCA_964252595.1 of uncultured Armatimonadales bacterium. Taxonomy (GTDB): domain Bacteria; phylum Armatimonadota; class Armatimonadia; order Armatimonadales; family Capsulimonadaceae; genus JANXMY01. The sequence continues at coordinate 46,582 of CAXUNT010000013.1, read as the reverse complement.
CGCGCGGCGCGTGGCAGTTCAGGGCGACACAGAAGTCTGGGCGCGGCCTCTGGCGGACGGGTCGCTGGCGGTCGGCTTGTTTAATCGCGGCGACGCCGCGCAGCCGGTTTCTGCCCGCTGGTCCGACCTGCATCTGGCCGGCCCGCGCGACGCCCGCGACCTTTGGCAGCGCCGGGACAGGGGAGTAGTCACCAGCGAGTTCACGACCCTGGTTCCGCGCCACGGCGCAGTCCTGGTTCGCCTGCAAAATCCGGCAGCCCACCTAACGACCAGAAAGCTATCCTCTTGATCCGCAACTCTCCCAGAAACCTGCGCCGCCTTTTTGTGACCCGCGCTGTCTGGGCGCTCCTGCTGGCGAGCTTTTGCGCCGTTTCTGCCCCGCAGGCGTTCGCGCAGCGAGGCAACATCAGCCGCGTCACGCGCGACGGAAACCATCTCCATATCACCGCCGGGCCGGACACGCTCCTCGTCTGCGTTTGCACCCCCGGCATGATCCAAGTGGACTCCCAGCCGAACGGCCAGCAGGCACCGGAGACGCAGTTCCTGGTCCAAAAAAGCTGGCCGGCCACGGCAGCCAAGTTCAGCCTTTCGGCGGACCCTCTGGTCATCACAACGGCGCGGATGACGATGACAATCAGCCGCGCTCCGTGCCGCATCTCGGTCTACGACAAGTCCAAGCGCCTGCTGGTGCGGGAGCCGCAGGCTGGAGCCGAACCGGGCCAGCTTGCCCTGACCGGTGCCGCCGGCTCGCATTTCTTCGGCATTCGCGGCTGGGAATTCCTCGACCATGCGGGCAGTCAGCAGGAGCTGGCGCCGAGCGACAAGCCGTACTCGGTCCGGGCCGGCAGCGAAGGCTACACCAGCGGCCCGTTTGTGTGGAGCAATCAAGGCTACGGCGTTTATGTGGACACGGCGGGCGGCTCCTGCGCTATCGGCAGCGCCGGCAGTGTTGTGTTCTCGAACTTATCCAAGCCCGACACGGACTGCTACTTCATGGTCGGCGACGCGTATGCGCTGCACCGTTCTTTGGACCAGCTCACCGGGCTGCCGCCGATGTTTCCCAAATGGGCGCTGGGCTTGTTCAACAGTGAGTTCGCGGGGATCCACGAGTCGGATATGCGAGGCATTGTGGACGGGTACCGCTCGCGCGGGATCCCGTTTGATACGTATGTCAACGATTTCGACTGGAAGGACTGGAGCGGCGACAACTACGGCGAGTGGCGCTGGAACCCGGTCAAGTTCCCTAGCGGGCCGTCCGGCCGGCTCAAGCGGGACATGGATGCTAAAGGCATCAAGATAGTCGGCATCATGAAGCCCCGCATCCATGTCAATACAGTGCAGGGGCGTTACGCGACCGAGCATAGCTTCTGGGTCAAGCGGCCTTTTTACACCGATTATTTTGATCATGGACAAGTCGGCGATCTGGACTTCTCTATCCCGGCCTGCCGGCAATGGTTCTGGGACCACTCGGAAAGTGCGTTCGACACTGGTGTGGCCGGCTGGTGGAACGACGAAGCCGATGCCTGGGGCGACAACCTCGAGTTTATGGACATGGCCCAAGCGGAGTATGAAGGGCAGCGCGGGTACACGCATGACCGGAAGCGGGTGTACACCATCAACCGCAACTTCTATTCGGGATCACAGCGCTATGCGTATGCGACCTGGTCGGGCGACATCGACTCCGGCTTCGGGGTGATGCAGGATCAGCGGGCACGCCTGCTGGCTGCGCTGAACATCGGTCAAGCCAAGTGGGGCATGGACACGGGCGGCTTCAACAACAGCAGCCATATCGCGGGCGCGGAAGCATCGGAATGCTATGCCCGCTGGATGGAGTTCGATGCGTTCGTGCCGGTCTTCCGGCTGCATGGCACGTCCCGTCGCCAGCCCTGGCTTTACGGCCCGGTCGCCGAAGCAGCCGCGACAAAAGCGATCAAACTCCGGTATTCCCTGCTGCCCTACTTGTATGCCTACGACCATACGCTGACCCAGACCGGGATCGGTGTCTGCCGCCCGCTGATCTGGAACTACCCGAACGACCCGAACTGTGTCAACGACGTAGACTCCTGGATGTTCGGCGACTCTTTGCTTGTCTCGCCGGTCGTGGAGCGCGGTCAATCCGTTAAAGCGATTTATCTGCCTGCCGGGACATGGACCGATTACTTCCGAGGCATAGTTTACAAAGGCGGCCGGACGATTTCCTACCCGGTGAACCCGGCGACATGGCAGGACATTCCCCTGTTCATCAAAAGCGGGGCGATCATTCCAACAGCCGCTGTCCTGAACTATGTGGGCGAAAAACCGATACGTTCCGTGACTCTAGACATCTTTCCCAGCACATCAAAGACCAGCTTTACGTATTATGACGATGACGGCATCACCTATGATTACGAAAAGGGCGCTTTCTTTGCGCAGCAAGTGATGGCCCGCGCCGGCAACCGCCGCGTTGACCTGGCGCTCGCGCCGAAGACAGGCACCTACATCCCAGCGCTTCAGACTTATCTGTGCAAAGTTCATGGGGCTACGGCTCGCGCGGTCCTGGTCAACGGCAAGCTGCTAAGACAGTATCCTGAGACGCTGGATTTCAAGACGCTTCCCGGCGCGGGCTGGAAGACAGGCAGGGACCTCTACGGCCCAGTGACCTGGGTACAGATCAAGGCCGGAAGCGCAGCAAAGATCGGGGTTCAAACACGTTAGCTTCCCAGCCGAGTAAACAGGCTTGGAGTGCAGGGAAGACATTTACCGATGATACTCAGTGACAAACCCAATCAAATTGCCGTCTGGACCGAGGACGGCCTGGAGAATACGGCGGCCAATGTAGGACTGCAACCCGGCGAAAACGGCTCCCGGCAGATCGTGGTCGAGGCAGCCGCCCAGGCGGCGCTGACTTATGTGGCCCTGCGCTGGAATACCGTCCTGCCGGAAGGCACGCGAATTCTCGGCGACCACTGGGAGCGCGGCTACGGCGACCTGGAGTGGCGCGGCTTCGCCGCCGAGCGGCCTTTGCCGTTCTCTGCGCTGCTGCACGATGCCCGCACCGGAGAAACGCGCGGAATAGGCGTCGAGACGGCCGGAGCGAGCTTTGCATCCTGGCGGGTTGATGAGCTGGGAGTCACGCTGGTGCTGGATGTCCGGTGCGGCGGCAAAGGCGTGTTGCTGGGAGGACGAGCGCTCACGGCGGCGGCAATACATGAGCTTGCCTCTGAGCCGGGCGAAACGCCGTTTGCGTTTGCCCGGCGGTTTTGCCGCGCGTTGTGTCCCGCGCCGCGCCTGCCGGCGCAGCCTGTCTACGGCGGCAATGACTGGTACTTCCGCTACGGTGCCAACACGGCGGACACGGTCCGCCGGGAAAGCGCTTTGATCCGTGCGCTTTCTCCGTCGTTAGAAAATGCCCCGACCTATGTGATTGATGCCGGCTGGGCGCCGGCGGTCTGCGACGGTGGGCCGTATGAGACAACTAAGGCCGGCTTCCCGGACATGGCGGGGCTTGCCGAATGGATGCGCGGGAGCGGTGTCCGCCCCGGCATCTGGGCTCGGCCGCTGCTGACGACAGGGACTGTGCCAGACCGCTGGCGGCTGCCGAAGGAGCATCCGAACGCCGCCCGATCCGGCGCGTATTTGGACCCGTCCGTTCCCGATGTTCTGGCCCAGGTCCGGGCCGACATCGGACGCCTGCGAGAGTGGGGCTACGGCCTGATCAAGCATGATTTTACGACCTATGATGTGACAGGCCGCTGGGGATTTGAAATGGGGCCGGAAGTGACGCCCGGCGGCTGGTCATTCGCTGACCGCACGCGGACCACCGCCGAGATCCTCCGCGCTTTGTACGCGGTCATTCGGGAAGCGGCGGGAGACGCCCAGATTATCGGCTGCAACACGGTCGGACATCTCGGGGCAGGACTCTTTGAGATCCAGCGGACCGGCGACGACACCAGCGGCAGGCACTGGGAGCGGACCCGGAAGATGGGCATCAACACGCTGGCGTTCCGTATGCCACAGCAGGGGACATTCTTCGGCGCCGATGCTGACTGCGTCGGTCTGACCCGCGACATTCCCTGGGACCAGAACCGGCAGTGGCTGGATGTGGTGGCCCGGAGCGGGACCCCGCTGTTTGTTTCCGCCGACCCGGACGCCGTTGGACCGGAGCAGCAGGCCGCGCTGATGGAAGCTTTCGCGCACGCCGCGCAGGTTCTGCCGCCTGCCGAGCCGCTGGATTGGATGGAAACGACCTGCCCGCGCCGCTGGCGCTTTGGGGACGAAACGCAGACCTATGAACAGACTTACGACTGGAACGTCTTCCCCGGAGCCGCTTTTGCCTGCCCAGGCTGAGATAAAAACATAACGGAGAAAAAGAGATAAACTGTTGAAACGCGAACAATTCTTCAAACTTGCGCTGGCTGTCATGTCGGGCGCAGCCCTCGCGGGAACACTGGGTGCGTTCGCTCCCAAAGCACAGGCTGAGGAGCCGGGCCGTCCGTCCTCGCTTCAAGGCGCTCCTACCCTGCAAAAATCCGGCGATGCGGTCCAGCTTGTCGTGGATGGCAAGCCGTTTTTGATGCTGGGCGGCGAAGTCCTGAACTCAAGCTCGTCCAGCCATGAGTACATGGCAAAGATCTGGCCGCACATGAACGCCCTCCACGCAAACACGGTGCTGACCCCGGTTTCCTGGGAGCTGATCGAGCCGTCCGAAGGCAAGTTTGACTTCTCCAGTGTGGATGATTTAGTCTTGGGCGCACGCAGCCACAATCTTCATTTGGTGCTGCTGTGGCTGGCGACCTGGAAGAACGGCATGTCCAGCTACCAGCCGCTCTGGGCGAAAGAAGATTACACGCGGTTCCCCCGCGCGGCCCGGCAGGACGGCACCCCGATTCAGGTCCTCAGCACACTCGCGCCGAACAACTGGAACGCCGACGCGCAGGCATTTTCGGCATTGATGCGTCATCTGCGCCAGTTTGATCAGCATAACCATACCGTGCTGATGGTGCAGGTCGAGAACGAAGTCGGCATTTTGGGGGACTCGCGGGACCGGTCAAAAGCCGCCGACGCCGCATATTCGGGCCAGGTGCCGAAAGAGCTGATGGCGTATCTTCTGAAGAACGACCGCGACTTAAACCCGGAGTTCCGAGCGGTCTGGGTCAGTGCAGGGCACAAGCCATCGGGAACCTGGGAAGAAGTCTTCGGCCCTGGGGTGCAGACGGACGAAATCTTCATGGCCTGGAATTATGCGCGTTATGTGGACCATGTCGCCGCGGCCGGCAAAGCGGCGTACCCAATCCCGCTGTATGCGAACGCCTGGCTGAACGACCCGATGGATGCAAAGCCCGGCAGCTACCCCAGCGGATGCCCGGAGGCGCATGTGATGGATGTCTGGAAGGCCGGTGCGCCGCACCTGGACCTGCTTGCGCCGGACCTGTATGCAGGCAATCTTGCCGAGCGCTGCGACCTGTACACGCGGCGCGGCAACACGCTTTTTATCCCGGAAATGAACAGTGATGCCGGCGGGGCGCACAATGTCTTTCTCGCCATCGGCAAGCACAATGCCCTCGGAACTTCGCCGTTCGGGGTTGACCACACGCCGGAAGACGGCCCGTTCAGCCAGAGCTACGATGTTTTAGGGCAGATCGCCCCGTTTCTGCTGGCGCATCAGGGCGAAGGGAAAACAATGGGCTTTGTCCTGGACACGGACCACCCGAACGTGACCTGCCGGATGGGCGATTACGAGCTGACGATCTCGCTGGATCAGGTCTTCGGCCGCACCGCCTCCGCTGGTCATGGCATCGTGGTCCAGACCGGGCCGAACGAGTTTTTAGGCGCGGGGAGCGGCTTCCGGGTCGCCTTCAAGCCGCTGACGGCTGGCCCGTCTCTTGGCGGGATCGGAACCGTCGAAGAAGGCCGGTTCCAGAACGGCCAGTGGGTGCCGGGCCGCCGTTTAAACGGCGACGAGACCGATCAAGGCAGCGGCTGGCGTTTTTCCAGCTATCAGACAGCGGTTGAAAAGTGCGTCGTGTATCGGTATCAGTAGCGAAGAAAGAAGCGTCCTATGTCCCCTCTCTCTACAATCCTCGGCTATCACCCCATAGGGATGACGCTGGCCGGCCTGATGCTGGCCGGTTCCTGCTTCGGGCAGACGGCAGGCCCGACAACTCCTGCTCCGAAGCCTTTTATTGATTATTTCAAGCCAACCCCACTCACAAGTTCCCTGAGCGGCAGCGTCTGGGGCGCGGCCACAGTCGGCCCGCGCGACCCGCAAAACGGTCTTGAAGACCGGACGATGACCCACTGGAACTACTGGGACGGCCAGATCATCCGGAGCAAGGACGGCCGATACCACTTGTTTGCCAGCCGCTGGGATCAAGCCCAAGGCCACAACGGCTGGTGGAGTTCGCAGGCAGTGAGTGCGGTCAGCGACCGCGTCACCGGACCCTACAAGGAACAGGGGCTGTGCTGGCCGGATGATCAAGGCGGCAAAGGCCACAATGTCACGGCTTTGACCATGCCGGACGGCAGCTACGCCGTGGTGGTCAGCGAAACCCGGCCGGGAGATGTCTTTGTTTCTAATTCCCTAGATGGCCCCTGGAAGTACCTCGGCCGGATTCAGGTGGCCGCGAACGAGTTCAGCGGCGAAGGGCGCATGTCCAATGTCAGCATTATGACCCGCCCGGACGGCGGCTTTGAGATCGTGCCGCGCTCCGGGGCTATTTTAATCAGCAAAACCGGCATTTTAGGCCCCTACACGGTGCAGGGGCCAAGCATCTACCCATCCGTTCCGGGCCTTCCGCAGCACGATCTCGGAAGCCTGGAAGACCCGGTGGTCTGGTTCAGCGGCGGCTTGTACCACATTGTCGTCAACAACTGGAGCGATCGCAAGGCGTACCATCTAACCTCCGCTGACGGTACCACCGGCTGGGCCTATCGGGGGCTGGCCTACGACCCGACAGCGGACTTCGTGCGCTACACCAACGGAATCGTCAACCACTGGAACAAGATGGAGCGTCCCAGTGTGCTGGTCGAGAACGGTCATGTGACGGCTCTGACCCTGGCGGTCATTGATGTTCCCAAGGAGCAGGAACAGGGAAACGATCATCATGGCAGCAAGGTCATTGTGGTTCCCTTTGACGGCGCAGCTCTGGACCGCGACCTGAAAAATGCTTCCGCACGCATCCCAATACCAAAGAAATGAATGGACGACGGCCAACCTTCGCTGAAGCGAACACGCCGGCGTTCCGAAGCGCACTCGCCGAACATTTGTGCGAACAAGCATCACTCGCACTCATCCGGTTCCCCCAGAATTGGGGGCAAAGAGGCTTCCTTCCCTGCCGCTCCAACGAGAGCATCTCACGCAGGAAACTCCCGGCCTGTTCCCGAACTAGAGGGCATGACCAATTTAGACCCTGAACGGCAGCGGATGGACGATGCGCGGAACCGGCGGCCCGGCGCGGACTGGCGGCAGTGGGGGCCGTATGTGTCGGCGCGGGCGTGGGGTACGGTGCGGGAAGATTATTCGGCGGACGGCAGCGCGTGGGACTACCTGCCCCATGATTCGGCACGCTCAAAAGCGTATCGGTGGAACGAGGACGGCCTCGCCGCCATCTGCGACAGCACGCAGGAGCTGTGCTTTGGGCTGGCGCTGTGGAACGGCAAAGACGCGATCCTCAAAGAGCGGCCGTTCGGATTGTCCGGGCCGGAAGGCAACCACGGCGAGGATGTCAAAGAGTATTACTTTTTCTTGGACAACCTGCCGTCCCATGCCTACATGAAGACGCTTTACAAGTACCCGCAGGCCGCGTTTCCCTATGAAGATTTAGTCAAAACGAACGCCGCCCGGACCAAGCACGACCCGGAATACGAGCTGCTGGACACCGGCGTCTTTGACGACAACAAATACTGGGACGTGACGGTCGAGTATGCCAAAGCGTCCCCCGATGATATTTTGATCCAGGTCACGGCGGCCAATCGCGGCCCGGACGCCGCAACACTGGACATCCTGCCGACCCTCTGGTTCCGCAATGTCTGGACCTGGGGGTGGGGGACGCCGAAGCCCGGCCTCAAAAAAGCCGCCGTCCAGCCCGATGGTATGGCCGTCGTGGAAGCCAGCCATCAGACGCTCGGCCAGCGCTCGCTCCTCTGTGCCGGCAGCCCAGCCCTGCTGTTTACGGAAAACGACACCAACGAGAAACGGCTGTACGGGGTCGCCAACAATCCGTCGCCGTATGTCAAAGACGGCTTTCATGAATACGTCGTCAATGGCATTCAAGGCGCGATCAACCCGGTGCAAACGGGAACCAAAGCCTGCGCCCGTTATACCATCACCGCCGAAGCCGGACAGTCCGTGACGCTCAAACTGCGCCTGACCGATGACCCGCTGGCCCCCGATCCGTTCGGCCCTGGCTTTGACCAGGTGTTCGCAGCCCGCATCGCCGAGGCTGATACGTTCTACAATGCCCTCGGCTCGCCGGAACTCTCTGACGACGTGCGGAGCGTCATGCGCCAAGCGTTCGCCGGCTTGCTTTGGTCCAAGCAGTTCTACAAGTACGATGTCCTGCACTGGCTGGAAGGCGACCCTGCCGAGCCGAAGCCGCCTGTCTCCCGGCTGAAAGGCCGCAACCGCGACTGGACGCATCTGAACGCGAAAGACATTATCTCCATGCCGGACACCTGGGAATATCCCTGGTTCGCCGCCTGGGATTTGGCCTTCCACTGCATCCCACTGGCCGTTATTGACCCGGAGTTCGCCAAAGACCAGCTTCTGCTTTTAGGCCACGAATGGTATCAGCACCCGAACGGCCAGTTGCCAGCATATGAATGGGCGTTCGGCGATGTCAACCCGCCGGTGCAGGCGTGGGCCGCCCTGCGCGTCTACCAGATCGAGTCCCGCGTGACGGGGCAGCCCGGCGACTTTCAGTTCTTGGAAAAGATCTTCCACAAGCTCTTGATGAACTTTACCTGGTGGGTGAACCGCAAAGACGCCGAAGGCAACAACGTCTTTCAAGGCGGCTTCCTCGGCCTCGACAACATCGGCCTCTTCGACCGCTCCCAGCCGCTGCCGACCGGCGGGCATCTGGAGCAGTCCGACGGCACTTCCTGGATGGCGATGTTTTGCCTCAATATGCTTTCTATTGCCGTGGAGCTGACCCGCACCGACCCCGGCTATGAGGACATGGCGACCAAGTTCTTTGAACATTTCGTCTACATCGCCCATGCCATGAACAGCCTGGGAACAAACAGCATCGGGGAGCAGAAAGGCGTGGACTTGTTCGACGACAACGACGGCTTCTACTACGATGTCCTGCGTTATCCCGACGGCACCGGCCAGTTTATGCGTGTCCGCTCGATGGTCGGCCTCATTCCATTGCTCGCCGTGGACACGATTGACGAGGACGAGCTGGCCTCCCTTCCCGACTTCCAGCGCCGGATTGACTGGTTCATCGAAAACCGGCCCAATTTATGCAAAAGCGTCGCCGATATGTGCGAGACCGGCCACCATAACCACCGCCTTCTGTCCATCGTTGACCCAGACCGCCTGCGGACCATTTTGTCCAAAATGCTCGACGAGACCGAGTTTTTGTCCCCCCACGGCCTCCGTTCGGTCTCTCGCTTCCACAAAGACCATCCGGTCGTCATGGACGTCAACGGCACCGAGTACCGCCTGGACTACGAGCCGGCCGAATCCACAACAGGATTGTTCGGCGGCAATTCCAACTGGCGCGGCCCCGTCTGGTTCCCTCTGAACTATCTTCTCATCGAAGCGCTGCAAAAGTACGACTACTACTTAGGCCCGGACTTCACCGTCCCATTTCCCACGGGTTCCGGCCAAAATCTGACGCTCGCCCAAGTCGCCGCCGAGCTGTCCCGCCGCCTCACCCGAACGTTCCTGCGCGACGGCACGGGCCGCCGCCCCGTCTACGGCGGTACCGAAGTCTTCCAAACCGACCCGCACTGGCGCGACCATCTGCTGTTCTTCGAATACTTCCACGGCGACAACGGCGCGGGCATCGGCGCCAGCCACCAAACCGGCTGGACCGGCCTCGTCGCCAAGCTCATCGAGCAAAGCGGGGAATAAGCCATGACCCAAATTCAAGAACCTGCCGCCGAATACCTACGTCATAAAAGCCGCACCGACGAGCCGCCGAGCCTGTTCGGCCCGGTCCCAAAGAAGGGGCGCGTGACCGAGGCTGCCGCGCTTTCAGCAGACGCCCTGTATGTATATTATTCGCATCCGCATGGGGAAATCTGGTGCGGAGACTCAGTCTCTTGGCTACGCTCCTTGCCGTCTGCAACAGTCGACTTGGCATTCTTTGACCCGCCTTATAACATCAAGAAAGCTGAATGGGACACGTTCGAGTCTCAGCAGGAGTATGTCCGCTGGTCGCTAGAATGGATCGAGCAGGCTGCCCGTGTTCTGAAATCCACCGGAACGCTTTATATTTGCGGCTTTTCAGAAATACTCGCTGACCTGAAGCTCCCGGCCTCAGCCTACTTTCAAGGCTGCCGCTGGCTGGTCTGGCACTACAAGAATAAGGCCAACCTCGGCAGTGACTGGGGGCGCTCCCATGAAAGCCTGCTGCACTTCCGAAAAAGCAAGCAGTTTACGATGAACGTGGACGATATTCGCATTCCCTACGGCGAACACACGCTGAAGTATCCAGCGCACCCGCAGGCCGAGTCTAGCCAGTACGGCAAAGGCCGCGAGAAGGGGAAACTCTGGCATCCACACCCAAACGGCGCGAAACCCAAAGACGTGTTAGAAATCCCGACCACATGTAACGGAATGCACGAGAAGACGCCGCACCCGACTCAAAAGCCTGAAGAACTGCTTCGGGCAATTGTCCTTGCGTCGTCCAACCCCGGCGATCTTGTTCTTGATGCCTTCCTCGGCTCCGGCACCACCGCCGTTGTCGCCGATCAGCTCGGTCGCCGCTGGCTCGGCTGCGACCGCAGCGCGGAATACTGCGGCTGGGCAGCGGAGCGGGTTGAGATGGTGGAAGATTGGCCGGTCGATAAGTGGATACGCTATGACCAGGAAAACGCCGCCCGTCGAAAGTCCATCCGATGACCGAAATCACTCTGGCAGATTTGCAGGAAAGTGTTCTTGACAAATCTGCTTTCAAGACTCTGGCAGAGTATCATCGCCTTTGTATAGCTTACCTTGACTTTGTCGCTCGGACACAGCCGACCCGTATCATCTCGCCGTCGCAGTCAAACTATATCTTTTACCAATACAGTGCCGTATACGGCAACAAAATTACTCGTCCGCTGAACACTGACTTGTACGCGGAAAGCACGGTTGAGTTCAGCCAAGCCTTTGACCGCTTCACCTGCTTTTTGACCGACTTAAAGGAGCACCAGCAGGAGGCCGTGAGCTTGCCGGACTGGAAAGACTATGCAAGCACGCAGGAGATCAACCGAGTCATCTACACCATACAGCAAACGCTTGGCTGCATCGCCGACGCGTTTGAGAGTTCTAACCAAGCCCGGAAGCGCGTTGGAACACTTTTCGAGACGCTGATCAAAATCATTATTCGTGAAGTCGGCTTAGTTTGTGAGCCGCGCACGATCAAGCTGCCGATCCCGGATCACCCCGGCTATACGATGTCCTATGAACTAGATTTAGTTTTCTCACGCAGTAAAACTGTTCTCGCGGCGGAAGCGGATGCAGGTCTGTTGGCAACCCCTATCGAAGAGCCGGAGGAACCGACCCCTGCCACAGAAGTGTCGTATATCGCGCAGAACGAAATCGTCGGCTCCGTCAAGACGACCAGCAAAGACCGGATTGATAAGATCTTTCTGGATGAATACCTGCTGACAAAACTCTTGGGCAGGGACATTCCGGTTACCGCAATTTTTCTTCATGACGTGCAGCGTGCCAGAAAAGGCAACAGCATTTTCGGCATCGCTTCCACATTTAAGAGAAACCACTTTCTCGGCTACACGATTGCGCTGAACAGGCTAGACGGCGTTTATTATGTAGACCCGCGACCGGACATGGTGGAAGATAAGCAGTTGCGCGAGCAAATCAACGACTTCCAGCAGTTTTTAGTTCGCGATCTCTGGACGTTATAGGTTACTCAGGACAGAAAGCACAAACTATGCTGTTATCAAGACACGGCGAGATGCCGGTAATGAATGTTAAAGGGCCCTTCGAGGGGCTGACACACCAGACACTGGCCGGGGCGGCGCTCGGGACGGAAGGGGTAGCGCTCTGGCAGCACCATATGACCGTGCCGCTGTCGGTGCCGCCGCATTTTCACGAGTCCGAAGAAGTGGTAGTCGTGCTGTCCGGTGCCCTGCGCTTCTTTGTCGGCATTCCTGCCGCCGCCTGGCAGGAAGGAGTTGACCCCCTCGCGGACGCCGAAATCATTGACTGCGGGCCGGAAGCGACTTTTATTGTGCCTGCCCGCGCCATCCACGCTTATGACATCATTTCCGTGCCGGCGCGTGTTCTGATTTTTCTCGCCGATGCATCCGCCGCCACGCTGCTGCCAGACGGCTCTCCACTTCCGCTGCCCTGGCAGTCGTCACAGAAAGAAACACTGGTATGAACCAACAAAAACTTGTACTCGCTTTGGCGCTCCTGCCGTTCCTCGCAGGCTGCGGCCCGAAACCTGCCGCAACCGACACAGCCCCACCGGTGGGAGCGCCGTCGGCCCCGTCTGACCCTGCCGCGAACTCGGCGGTGCCGATGACGACGCTGATCAACGGTAAGCCTGTCCCGCTGAAGTTCATGCCGGGCGGGCTGAAATACTATGACAAGGTTGTGGGAACTGGGGCCACGCCGAAAGCCGGCCAGACGGCCTCCATGCGGTACACGGGAACGCTCCTGGACGGCACCAAGTTCGACTCGTCCTATGACCGGGGGCAAGCGCCGTTTGACTTTGTGCTGGGCCGGGGCCAGGTCATCAAAGGCTGGGATGAAGGGGTCGCCACCATGAAAGTCGGCGGCAAGCGCCGCCTCGTCATCCCCGGCTCGCTGGCCTACGGCCCGAACCCGCCAACCCCGACAATCCCACCGGACGCGACTCTCGTGTTTGATGTGGAGCTGGTGGCAGTGAAGTAGAAACAAAAAAGCCCTCCCGGCAGACTGCCGGGAGGGCTGCTGAAAGCAGGCGTTTAGTGCGTCATCATGCCGCCGTGCATCATGGAGCGGCTGTTGGTAGTCATGCCCCGGCTGCCGCCGGCGGCGTGGTAGCCAGCGGCCTGCGCGGCAGCAGCGCTGCTGAAGTAAACGCGGTTCTGCGGCGCAGGCAGAGAGCCTTTGTCACCCGCCATGTGGTAAACATGGCTGTTCTTGTTGCCGATGATCGGCCCGCCCATCATCGAGTGGCTGCCCATCGTGCCGTAGGAACCCGCGCCCATTCGGCCCACCGGCTGACCGTTCATCGGGTGCATCGCCGACCCGTTGCTCTGGTACATTCCCGGTTTGGGCTTGGGGTGGAACAGGCGGCTCAGAATGCCCGGCTTCTTGGCCGGAAGCGGCGTAGTCGTCTGGGTCTGGGCGAAAGCCGTGCCTGTGGTCAAAGCAAGAGCCGCGGCGGCGGCGAGGGTCTTAACAGCGTTGTTCATAAAAATCTCCTGTGAATCGAAATAGGGGCTGCAAGGGAAAGCGTTTGGGGCGCGCTGGAAGTTCCCGTCACTCGGACGCGCCGGGCTTGAGGCCCGCGCTTTCGGAGATTTCTTGGGCAAAGCCCGCCCAGTCGCGGTCTTCGCGGCCTTTCGCGACCATTGCCGTCAAGCGGTCATGGACCAGGCTTGCCAGCGGCATGGGAACGGCGGCGTCTTTAGATGCCGCTAAAATCAGGCCGAAGTCTTTGCGGATGAGCGAGGGGATGGCTCCAATGGGCTGGTAATGCTCTTCCGAGATCAGCTTGCCGTAGTTTTTGTAAACGGGGCAGGCAAATAGGGTTTGGGTAAAGAAGTCGTACACGGCGGTCCGTGAAATGCCGTTCTTCTGGGCTAAGGTGAACGCTTCGCCCATCGCTTCAATCGCCGCGCCGAACATGAAATTGTCGGTGAGCTTGACGACACTCGCCGAGCCGGGATCGTCGCCGAAGTCATAAACGCCCTGGCTCATGGCGTCGAGCACCGGCTGCACCCGCGCTTTGGCTTCGGCCGGGCCGGAAGTCGCGATCCACAGCTTCTGGGCGGCGGCGGCATCGGGCTTGCCGAAGACCGGCGCGGCGACATAGCACGATTGCTGCTCGTTGTGGAGCGTCGCCAGATGCCGGGACGTTTCCGGCGCAATCGTACTCATGGAAAGATGAATGCCGCCGGCGCCGAGCTTTGGCCCGAACCCGGCATCGCCGAACGACACATTTTGGACTGCGGCATCGTTTGTCAGCATCGTGATGACGATCCCGCCTTCGTCCGCCGCGTCTTCCAGTGAATGCACCTGGGTCGCGCCTAAATCCACCAACTGTTTCGCCCGCGTGTGGGTCCGGTTGTAAACTTTGAGCGCAAAGCCCGCCTTCAGCAGATTGGCAGCCATCGCCGACCCCATGCCGCCGAGGCCGATAAATCCGATTGTCTCACTCATAGGTCGTTCCTCTTTCTATATCAGAGAGAGGTATACCCGGATTGTCCGCTTGGGACGCTGCTGCTAAATCGGGAACGTGCGGTAGCCGGCGTGGCCGGAAGCGAGGAAGTACAACGCCCAGACGCCAGAGATGCCGTAGTCGCCCAATACTAAACCGATAAAGAACGGCAGTGCTTGGCGGTACATCTTGACGCCGCCGTAACGCAAAATCAGCGACTTGAAGAGCCAGCCGAGCAGCACCGGGAACCAGATCCAGGTCATCGTGTCCGTGGAGCCGATGGCATAGCCGATCGGGTGCAGCGGCCACCAGGTAAAGCGCGTCCGCAGGAAGCCGAGCAGGATCACGACTACCAGCCCGACAGTGGCCGCAGAGATGCGGCCGCTGTCAACCGGATGTGGGGCGTTCAGCCAGCCTTGCAGCTCATCAAACCCGTAATGTCCCTGGCCGGTCCGCCAAACATCAAGCCTGGCATTGGCTGCCCCGTAGTGGTAGTAGATGGCAAGGCAGGAAATCCAAGCCGCCAGTGTTCCGACCAAGATGGCGACCAAGATGGCGGCAGTCAAGTGGCGCGGGTTCATCGGGCGCGGGGTCGCCGAGTCGGCAATCTTCATCGCTTCCATCTCCGCAGGCATGCCCAGGCAGCGCCAGTCGGCGTCGAACCAGCGGGTGAACGAGAAGCCGACCATTTCGCGCGGCGTGAACGCTTCGGTGCCGCCGAAGTTGACCATCGTGCCGTGCGCCAGCCCCCACGGCGCTTGTCCCCACGGGAGGCCCGCCTCGGCCCGGATGCGGGTGAACGTCAGCGCCATCAAGAGAAACAGCGCCCAGAAGATCAGCGCGACCGTCAGCGACAAGCCCAGCGCAACGGTGAACCCGATCAGCAAAGTCAGCGAGACGAACAGGCCGACATACGCAACCCGGTAGGAAAGCGGCTCGGCGGAATCATCCACCGAGTTGTCGCCGCGGAACGCCTTGCGCCAGGCTTCGGCAAACTGCGGGCGGGCCAGATTGAGCGAGAACAAAGCCAATCCCAAAAACGCCCCGACCCCCTGCTCGGCGATATAGGGCATGTGTGCCAGCGACGGTCCCGCGCCGGGATCGCGGAAGCCGAACGCCGTCGCGCCGACGGTTTGCAGCTTGGTAAACAGGTAGAAGAACCAGCAGGAAAACGAAACGTCCAGCGACAGCAGGTACGTCAGGCCGATGACCAGCGGATAAAACGCCAGCGGCGTGTAGCCAATGGCGTTCCACGGAGGCGACGTGATATTGGTTTCAAGCTGCAAGCTGTATTCCGGCTTGATGGGAACGTAGGGGAATGTCGGAACCATCGTGAAATGGATCGCCGCCATGCTTTCCAGCACGACCGGGATGCCCGCGCCGAGCCAAAGCAGACGGTTTTGCCACAGAGGTGTGCTGCCGCCGTCGCGCGTGATCTCCAGCGGGATAATGACAATGGGAAAGATGAGCCGCTCTCGGTCCACCCACTGCTTCCGCAGAAGCGCGGCAATGCAGTAAAAGCAGAACAGCATCGTGAAGATGAAGCCGGTCCAGATCAGGATCGGCTGCGCCCAGCCGGCAAGGGTTTCCGGAGTAAAGAACGTCGTCCGGCCTGCATAATAGCCCGGTATCACGGAGGGGTTGGGAACAGCCCAGCGCGGCACGAAATGCGCCCAGCCGTCCCATTTGTTCTGCGGCGTTTGAAAATGCTTCCAGCCGACCAGCGTGGGGGTCAGAAACTGCATCATGCCGATGCCGCCAATATAAATGGCGACCGTGTTCATCGTATAGACAAACAGCAGCTCCGCCTGCGAAAGCGCCCATTTAGGGTTTAAGCGCTTAATCAGCAAATTGACTGCCACGATGACCAGGAGGGCAAACAGCACGGCCATCGGCAGGGACATGGCAGCCAGGTCGGGTCCTTCTGAAACAATCTCCGTATACTGCACCCAGAAATCGAGCAGAGGGATCAGCAGCAGGCCGATGATCCAGGCGCGAATCGTCATCCCGCTCCAGCGCGGGACGGATTTCTGCTCTGCGGCAGGCGGGGCCGGAGAGCGCGGCGAGATCGGTTTATGTATCAAAGCGGTGACCGTTCCAGAAGAGTAGTTCCGAAAGTAATAATCGCTATCATAACAGAATTCGCTCTGTCTGTCAACGGCCCTAACGCCTACATTGACCGCAGCACGAGCCGTCCGCGCAGGTCATCGGCACTCGCCAAATCCGGCGATTTCGGCAGGGTCAATGTCTTGGTTTCACCGGGGCGCAGGTGGAAAAAGTTGTCCGAGATTTGTGCCAGCGGCCCGTTGTCGGAGCGCCGCAGCCAAAGATACGGCGCGAACTTCTGCGCCGTTACCGTCAGCACAAAGCCGCTCTCCTCTTCGGCGACTGTCAGGGCCAGCGCAGGGTTGGCCGTCTTGAGGTCCTTCGGCTCGGCCAGCAACAGTAAGTTGTCGGCAGTCACGCTGCCGTCGTCCGCCGTGAACTGCGCGTCAACGTATATCTCCCGCTCCCGGCCCGCTGCGGCGGACAGCGAGAACGTCGCGACTTCCGCCACACCGTTCGCACCGACACCGACCGCCTGCGTTTCTGTCCCTAAGACTTCGCCGTCAAGCGTTGCCAGCGTCCAAGTCAAGGTGCCCGAAAGCGGCGAGAGCAGATCGCTGACCAAATGCGCCGTGGCCGTTTCGCCGTCCCGGACCAGCGACAGCAGGACCGGGGCGTAGAACTTCTTGGCGGCGAAATAGGCAGCCCGCGGCTCGCCCACCGAGTCAATCACTGCCCACGACTGCACCGGCCAGCAATCGTTGAGCTGCCAGAACAGCGTTCCCCAGTTCCGGCCCTTGCGCCGCCGATAATGCTCAATGCCGAACTTCAGCGCTTCGGCCTGGTTGCACTGCGTATAATACACCAAATCTTCCAGCGTCACGGCTTTGGGGAAGTGGATGTCCACCATGCCGAGGTACACATCGTAGCCCTTGCGGGTCTTGTCGTGCCAGCGCACCGCCGCCGAGTAGGGGTTCTTGTCGGACGGAGCTAAACAAGTTTCCCACGCGCGGAGGCTGCACGAGGCCGCAAAGCCGAACTCGGAGCAGAAGCGGCTGTCGTTTTCGGTGTAATGCACCCAGTCGCCGCGCCCGTGCCACACGTCCCAGTTGTGGCAGTCCCCGTAGTCGGCGGAGTTTGCATCAGGACCGCCGTAAGGCGAGCCAGGCCAGTAGGGTGTTTCCGGGTTCTCGGCGGCGACAACAGCCGGCAAAATCTCCTGGTACAAGTGGTCGCCTAAGAAACGCGGAGGCCGTGTCCCCGTCCAGTTGCCTTCGTACATGGTCAGGTTTTCATTGTTGCCGCACCACAGGGCGAGCGACGCATGATGCCGCAGGCGCTTGACACCGGCAGTGGCTTCCCGTTTCGCCGCCTCGGCATACTCGCCGGTATCCGGGTAGTAGGAGCAGCCATAGGGGAAGTCCTGCCAGACGAGAATGCCCATTTCGTCGCACAATTCGTAGAAGTCATCGGACTCATAAAAGCCGCCGCCCCAAACGCGGAGCATATTAAAGCCCGCGTCCCGCGCCTGCCCGATGCGTTCTTTGAGTTTCGCCCGCGTGATGCGCGTTGGAAAGTTGTCTTCCGGTATCCAGTTTGCGCCTTTGATAAAGAGGTCGCTGCCGTTGACCCGGAACTTGAAGCCTTCGCCTTTACCATCGGCATCAGGCTCACGCACTAACTCAATAGTTCGTACACCTACTCTGGCATTTATTCTTTCAATTGTAGTGTTTAGGTCAACTGTGGCATCCGCAGCCAATAGTTCTAGAGCGACCCCGTGAAGGACTGGTGAGCCAATTCCGTTGGGTTGCCATTGCTTAAGGACATCAATCGTCATTGTTCCTGAAACTATTATTTTTCCGGTGCCAGTTGGCACGACCGATTGAACTCTCCCATTGCTGAACCGGAGAATAAGGTTCAGTGGCACATCTTCGGAACCTGGCATTCGCTCCACATTCGCTGTCATTGTGACAAGAGCCTTACCATCGTCGGTGAACTCGACCGTGTGCTTCCAGTCGGTGATACGGGCGACGGGGACGGTGATCAGCTCGACGGGCTGCCAAATGCCGCAGCCGCGCAGGACGGGACCCCAGTCCCAGCCGTACTGGTACTGAGCTTTGCGAACGAAAGCCCGCTCGTTCCAGTTGTCCCAGTGGTAGGGCAGGGTGTCTTCGCCGCTGGCGTTCCACGCCGCCTGACGCTCGGCCCCGACCCGCGTCGCAGACCGAAATGTCACTTCCAAGTGGTTCTCCCCGGCGACGATCCTGCCGCCGATGGGAAACTCATGCGGAACGAACATGTTGTCGGTCGTGCCGAGCGGCTGGCCGTTCAGGGAAATCTCGGCCAGGGTGTCGAGGCCATTGAAGCGCAGAAATAGATTGGGCGACGGCTCGGCAACCGTAAACGTCGTCTCGTACACCCAGTCGCGGTCATCCACCCAGGCTACGTCATGCTCCTGCATCCGCACGAATGGGTCGGGGATGACGCCCGCCCGCATGAGATCCAGATGGACGCTGCCGGGGACTTGGGCCGGGAGCCAGGGCAGGCGGTTGTGGACAGGCAAGCCATCGGGCGGGACTTCGCGCACCCGCCACTCGGAAAGGGTTTGTTTGGTGATGTTCAAGAGGCATTCCATAAAAATCAAATTTAGCTTTACTATAGCCGACGCGCCAACCCTTGTCAAGTCCAAAAGACAGCATTGCTTTTGTAGTTTCAGCAATTTAGGTAACATTGCAATTCTAGTTTCTGAAACCTTTTTTAGGTGGATGCTTGACAGATGCTCTGAACCCTGTTAAAATGTTGACATGAACAGCATTCGGGAGGTAGCGAAGCAAGCAGGCGTCTCAACGGCAACGGTCTCACGAGCGTTCAACACGCCGGAACTGATCAGCGCCCATACTCACAAGCGTGTTTTGGAAGCCGCTGACCGCCTGGATTACCGTCCGCTGAGGGCACGGTCCCGGCGCGGAGATGCGGCCCTGAAGCCGTCCACTGGAACTTTTTCCCAGGCATTTGTCGGCTTCCAGTTCTTCGGTGCGAATTCGGCGGACCTGCCCCAAGCAAACGCCTTTTACGCCCCGCTACTGGCCGCCGCCCAGGTGGAAGCCGCCGCACGCGGGCTTCATCTGCTGGTCCATGCCACCGACCGCCATCAGTTCGCCCAAGCGCTGCCGAAAATGGTTCGGGATCAAACTGTGGCTGGAATGCTGCTGGTTGGAACCGCGGACCCGGCGATTTTGAGCGTCTTTGCCGAGCGTGTGCCGCAGATTGTTCTGGTGGATCACCGCGATCCAACCCATCAGCACGATTGCATTGTGTCGGACGGCCTCGGCGGGGCGATGGCGGCCGTTCACTATTTGTTCGAGCTGGGCCACAAGCGCGTCGCGTTTTTGCGGGATAATTCGGAGTCCGTGTCTTTTCAAGATCGCCTGCGCGGGTTTGTCTGCGCTCATTTTGAGGCAGGCCGCACCGTAGACCCGCGTTTTGTGGTAGAAGCCGCTGGGGAAGACGACATCCCGCGTGCGATTGAGGCGCTGCTCGCGCTGCCGGATCGTCCCACGGCGCTTTTGGCGGCCAATGACCGGCAGGCAATCGCCGTGATGCAGGTGTGCCGGACACTGGGCCTGAGCATTCCCGGCGACCTGAGCCTTGTCGGCTTTGACGACATCCAGTTCAGCGCCCAGACATGGCCGCCGCTGACCACTGTGCATATCCCAAAAGCTCACTTGGGCTGCCTTGCTGTCGCCCGCCTTCAAGAGCGGCTGCTGGCGGCGGACAATTCCTTGGAGCGCCTGTCGCCGGTGACACTCGAAGTTCCCGTCACGCTGGTCGTGCGGCAATCCTGCGGCCCACCGGCCGAGTAAGTTTATGAAATGTTTCTGAAAATAATTTTTGCAATTCATTGACAAATTCCAATGTTCGTGTTAAGATGAATGCAGTCAACGCCCTAATTCGCTCGTAGACACAAGGAGTCATCATCATGCAACGCAAACGTGGGTTTACCCTCATCGAGCTGCTTGTCGTTATCGCTATCATTGCGATACTAGCCGCCATTCTCTTTCCCGTCTTCCAGAAAGTGCGTGAAACTGCACGCCGCGCTTCTTGTCAGTCCAACCTTAAGCAGTTGGGTCTTGCCGTGACGCAGTACTCGCAGGACGCCGACGAGCATTATCCAATTGCATTTGGCTATTGGGATGGTACGTCGCCGAACTGGACCAAGGCCATACTCCCCTACATCAAGACAATCGCGGTATTCCACTGCCCGGATGACTCTCTCTCCGGCGCGATTATTGGTGGCCCCAACGACAACTCATGGGCAGGACTGGGAATTTCCTACGCCGCCAATGGAGCCAATGTTTATGATACTACGCCGGGTGTTGGTCACTTTGTCTTTCGGGGCGTCTTTGCTTTACAGAACTCCAATGGCACTTGGAATGCCTCGACTACACAGCTTACCGGGCCCAATGTCGATGCTTCCGACACCTCGCGTTCCTTAAGCGCGATTGGGCGGCCTTCCGAGTCAATCATGATTGCTGAAAAGTTAAATCAGGATGGCGCTCTGCCAAATTCCGACGGACCCAATATGTCTGCCTGGGCGAGTGACACGATTTCCAACTACTTTGCTGGAGAACAAATCCCTGATGTTTCGAAGAGTGGGGCTTATCCGATTGGCATCAATGGATGTGTGAGTGTGCCTCACGGTGACAAATCGTTGAGCAATTTCTTGTTTGTTGATGGTCATGTCAAGACGTTGCGGCCTGCTCAAACTGATATCAACGAGTATAACGATGTTAAGGATGATATGTGGGACGTTACTCGCCAGTAACTTTCCAAGTCCCCACTCGCTCCGGCAGGCTCCATGCCTGACCGGAGCGTTCTTGTGTTGAAGGAACCATCAAAGATGAACAGGAAAGAGAATAACTTCGCTAGGATCGCTACTGGGCTGCTGTGTCTGGCCGTGCCTTGGAGCCTGGCAGGATGCAGTTCCCAACAGGCTGACGGTGGCAAGCCAACACCCGCCGAAGTCAGCGCTTTCAATGGTCACAAGCCGACCGACGCGCAGTTGAAGGCTGCGATTGCCAGAGCAAACCAAAGACCGGCAACATCACCTCCATCCAGCTCCGTCCAACCCACACCCGGCCAGACGACGCCTTAATTCAGGCACTTTTGTGCATGCAAAGGTTCTACTCGTGTCTCAACAGAAACAACTCAATACTCCTGCGTTTCTGCTGCTCGTGCTGCCGCTTCTGGCAGCACTTGCACTGCTCTATAGGCGGTCTCGACCCGTAACATCTGCACCATTGCAGTCGCGTTTAGTATCCTCTCCAGTTTTGTCACAATTGCCTTATCCCTCTTTTCATTGGACGCCCACAGCGGCGCAAGAAGCAGTTTTAAAACAGAGGTGGAAGAAGTCTAAGACGTTACCGGCCAGCGTTTCTGCCTCCGGGTCTTCACTCCCTGCGGCCAACACGACCTATATCCTATCAAGAGGATATGACCTAAATGGGTTTCAGTATTACGCCACTGGCGACAAAGCACAGTATTGCCAGTGGAGTACTCTGAATAACTGCTGGTGTATTCGCAATCTACCCGTAGAAGACTCTCCAACAGTACGGCCAAGTGCAGAATATGTCTCTTCAGGAAAACAGACCTATGCATCAGGACCTGCTGGCACATACAGTTTCGGTGGAATGTGCCCAATGGTTAACAACTCTATGCCGCCAGTTGTCACAGCGCTGAAACCCCTCCTCATTCAGTGACCTAAGCTCAATAACAACAGAGTTGCGGGTCAATGTATACAGATAACCTCAGATGCATGTAGGTGTTTAGGAAATAGCTACGCAAAAACCAATATCGACCCTCTTGCTCTATTTGAGCGTTTCTGTTCCACTTCTTGCTGGCGTTCATTCAGCAGCAACAGCTCCTGATAACATAAGCAAAGCAGACCAGATGAAAGCGATGCAGGACGATCCTTCTAAAATGCCAGCGGGGCTGGCCCAGAAACTCGCGCATCAGGCACCTCCAGCCCCAGCGGCAAAGCCGTAGCATCACACTATTCACGTTTACCTCACTTGCAGCCAGACTGAGGTTCTAATAAAAGAAGATCAGCCTGGCTTTTCCTGTCTCCGGCTGCATACAATTATCAACTTCCGGTTGCAATCAATATTAACGCAATGTAACAAAAAGTCTCAGCCACTGGAAATAGTTCAGAAACTAGTTGACAAAAATAACCTTTAGTGATAAAATAAAAACATCAATAAAAAATGGTGTAGGAGCTATCATTATGCAACGCAAAAAGGGGTTTACTCTCATCGAGCTGCTTGTCGTCATCGCAATTATTGCGATACTCGCGGCTATTCTTTTTCCCGTTTTTCAGAAAGTCCGTGAAAATGCTCGCCGCGCTTCCTGCCAGAGCAACCTCAAGCAGCTTGGGCTTGGGATTACACAATATATCCAAGACTCAGATGAATGCTATCCTGCTGCAGAGGTCACCTACGACTATGGCGGTGGTAAGGTCGCAATGTCTTGGCCTATCACCCTTCAGCCTTATATCAAGTCGCTGGCGGTGTTCACCTGCCCGGATGATGGCTTGAACGCTGCCAACGCGAACCCGATCACTTATCAAGGCGCCCCAATTTCTTATGTTGCCAATGCGCTCAACGGCTACTTTGGCAACGATTCTCCTCCGTACAGTGGGTTTTTCTTTCATGGCATCTTCAACTTAAATCAGACTACTCCGGCTTATTCTGATACGGCCCCAGTTGTGCCTGATCCTAACTTTAAGAACAATCATGCCAGATTAAGTGCGGAAATCAACTTGCCCAGCGCGACCATTATGCTTACCGAATTTCATAATGGTGACAGCAAAGCTGCCGGCATTGATGGAAACTCTTCCGGCTGGATGAACAATGAAGTGAACAATTATTATGGTGGCACTCCCTCCATGCCTGACGCCTCTCGGGCGGGCACCGAAAGTACTTACCCGAACGGGCCGAACGGATCGATATCAGCTAAACACAATAGCTTTGCTAACTTTCTTTTCGTCGATGGTCATGTGAAATCCCTGAAACCCTATCTGACAGGCTTCAATGCTCCTGGTGGAAACATGTGGGACGCTCTCCGGACTCAGTGAGTCAATTGTTTCGGCAAGTCCCGCCGCTGTCGGCGGAACTTGCTATGACACGAAAGGTTTGATATGCCTAAAGTTCTTGGCGTTCTTGTTTTAGCTTCGGTAGTTCTCGTGAGCCTCGCGGGATGCTCAAAGCCACAAGCAACAGAGTCCTCTGCGGCTGACCGAAAATCGTTTATTGGTCCTCCGCCCAAGCCGGGTGAAATTGAGGCGGCGATGGCACGAGCAAGAAATGCGAAGCCTCTGGCCCAGCCAACTACTCCTCAGCAACCCAAATAACTGCGATACCCGACGAACTGATCTAGGTTCGCCGGGTATTTCTTTTCAGTGCTTGCTGAAGTAGCATAATCGGGTGATTTCTGTTCGCGTATCTGCATATGCTCTAGACCCTTTCTTTATTGAGACAAGCATTACTTTAAGGACAGTTCTTATCTTTTATGCCTCCACTTCGCTATAATGTAAATACATGAATGTAAATGTTTGCTAGTTTCATTCCCATCCCGAAATTATTTTCAGTAACAGCTTGACAAACCTTGAATTGTTATGACAGAATAAGGAAAGTCAAGAACGACCCGAAAGTGAAAATAGAGAATGAAACGTAAGCAAGGCTTTACCCTGATTGAACTGCTCGTTGTGATCGCAATTATTGCGATCCTCGCGGCCATTTTATTTCCCGTGTTCCAGAAAGTGCGTGAGAACGCCCGCCGCACTGCCTGTTTGTCCAACATGAAGCAGATCGGATTAGCTCTTGTTCAATACAATCAGGATGCTGATGAGAAGATGCCGCCAGGGGTTGATGTGTATGGCCGGGGCATCGGCTGGGCTGGGCAGGTTTACACCTATGTGAAAAGCGTCGCCGCGTTCCAATGCCCGGACGATTCTACTCATGGAGCTTACGCGACCTCTTATGGATTAAACTCCAGCTTCGCGATTGCCAGCACCACTGTCCCACCGACTGCCGGTGCGCCGGATGGCCGGGCGTTGTCTGCCTTTGTTTCGCCGAGTAAAACCGTGATGCTTTTTGAGGTTGCTGGCAGCGGTCAGGGGACTCAAGCCTACAACATTACTTCTCAAGCAGGAATTCCTGCTGAGAATGGCAATACACCAGCGGGCGGTTACACCGATGCCGCCCATGGCAACGCCGACAACGGCTACAGCGGCGGCTCACCGGGAGGTTACGGCTTCGGCGGTAACTCCGATCCGTCGGGGCAGGGGCAATCTGCATTTGCGTCTGGATCATCATCGACCATGCAGTATGCCACTGGATATCTGCGTAACAGCCTGCCGACGGCAACACCTGCCGACAAAGGCAACTTCGCTGCGCCGACTGGCCGGCATACAGATGGGTCAAACTTTCTGATGGCGGATACGCACGCTAAGTTCTTCCGGCCCAGCGCAGTGTCCGCCGGCGGCAGCTTCGCAACGCCTGGCTACTGCGGCGGTGTTTATGATACCAGCGGGCAGTACTCCAATGGAGCGACTGCTGCTGCCACAGATTGCGGCGACAGCACAATTGCCGCAACATTCAGTATCCAGTAACCGAGCCTGTTACGGGAACGAGTAAGGACAATGTGCCCGGCGAACCGAGTAGGCTCTGCCGGGCAATTCTCTTGCTGACAACTTTTAACACAATAGAAGGCAATATAGAAGGCAATATAGAAGGCAATCATGATCTTTGACAACCATTTTCTCCTGAAAGGGTGGCGAACACAGCGAAGTCGCTGCGCTGCTGTTCTTGTGAGTACCCTCATCGGCGCGATTGCTTTGGCTGGGTGCGGCAACAGCAACACGCCGTCGCAAACTCCGCCTGCCACACTCATTCCTAAGCCGGCAAATGCGAGTACGCCTCCGCCCTCTACCAATGCTCCTGCTGCCGGCACTACCGGTCAATAATCGCTGTTCATTGTCCGGCTAATCTTCAAGAGGCTGCCGGGCTTTTTTCTTAGCGTCTTGGGCTAAGAGCGGTTATCATCATATAAGCATCTATCAAGTATCTATGAAACGTTATTTTCCGCTTCTTCTCATTCCGGCGTTTCTTTGCACTTCCTGTGCAAAAACTCCGCCTGCTTCCGCTCTTCTGGAGGCTGCTCCTCCGAGCGTTGCCGCAGCTTCAACGCCCCCGCCGGCGACGCCGGTGGTCTCTCAGCCGGACTCAAGCCCCTACAAGAAACCGACTGTTCCCGGTGCGATCCATTTGGAAGCGGAAAACGGTACAATGACCGGCAACACAGTGCTGACCACGCGGCCCGGCTTTTCCGGGAAAGGGTATGTAGGAGATTTTCAGCCTGCCGGGGCCTCGCTTACCTGGACCATCCCCCATGCTAAAGCGGGATTGTATGAGATCAAGCTCCGGTGCAGTTCTCCGTCCGGCCCAAAGGGCTACGACCTGACGGTCAACGGCAAAACGGCTTCCAACATGCTGGCGAAAACTGGGGACGTGTTCACGACCCAGGAGGGCGGCAAAGTCGAGCTGGTCGCCGGGGCAAACACGGTCGCCATCGGACGCGGGTGGGGTTACTATGACATTGACGCTCTGGATCTGATCCCGGCCGCTCCTGACCCGCGCCTGCCCGCGCCGCCCGTGAAGCTTTCGGATGCTCAGGCCACTCCGGCCACGCGGGCGCTGATGCGGACGCTCTCAAGCGACTACGGCGCGAAGACGCTCTCCGGCCAGATCAACGGACCCGACACGGAGTACATTCAGTCGGTTACGGGAAAAACTCCGGCGATCATGGGCGGCGACCTGATTGAATACTCGCCCACACGCATCGCGCACGGCTCCGATCCGAAAGGCGAAACCGAGCGGCTGATCCGGGCGTACAAATCGGGTCAGATCGTCACGCTGCTCTGGCACTGGAATGCCCCCGCAGATTTAATTGACCAGAAGACTCTGGTCGGCGCGGACGGCAAGACGATTGATGCGAGCTGGTATCGCGGTTTCTATACCAATTCCACCACGTTTGATGTCCAAAAAGCACTGGCCGACCCAAACTCCGCCGATTACAAGCTGCTTCTGAGCAACATAGACACGATTGCCGTTCAGCTTCAAAAGCTCTCCGATGCGGGAGTCCCGGTCCTGTGGCGGCCGCTGCATGAAGCGCAGGGCGGCTGGTTCTGGTGGGGGGCGAAAGGGCCAGGACCGTTCAAGCAGCTTTGGCGGCTGATGTACGACCGCCTGACCAACTACCACCATTTGCACAACTTGATCTGGGTGTATTGCGCCGGCACCGACCCGGCTTGGTATCCGGGCGATGATGTCGTGGACATTGTCGGCACCGATGCCTATCCGTCCGACCCGGCCGACCCGCTGGTCGGAACCTGGGAAACCCTGGCGAAGCAGCACGGCACGAAAAAAATGCTGGCCTTGACCGAGTTCGGCGGTGTCCCGGATGTCGCGGAAATGCAGCGCTACGGAGTGCGCTGGTCGTATTTCGTCTCGTGGCAGGGCGATCTTGGCCCGCACAAAATGACCCAAGCCGATCTTGCCCGTATCTACCACGACCCGGCGGTCGTCACAAAATCAAAACCCTGACGAAATGAGAGGTTCTATGAAGATCCATTCCCTGCTGGCCGCTTGCCTGCTTTTGCTGCCCTGCGCGGCTCAGGCACAGACTGTCGTACCGCGCGACGGCAAATTTGAAGCCTCGTGGACGCTGACGGGGCAGACGGGCAGCCCGTTTGATCCGGCGGACAATGACGTGGATGTCGTATTCGCCGGGCCGTCGGGCGTCAAAACGACGCAGCCCGCGTTCTGGGACGGCGACCGCTGGCGGGTCCGGTTCGCGCCGACACGCCTGGGCATCTACACGTTGCAAGTCGTGCGGAACGGCGGCAAAACGGCCCCGGCGGATCTTAGCTTCAAGCGCTTTCGGTGCGTGGCATCTTCTAGTCCCGGCTTTGTCCGGCGAGAGCCGGCCAGCGCCCGCCGGTTTGTGTTTGACAACGGCCAGACCTATTACCCGCTGGGCATGGATGCGGCCTGGCTGAACGGCGGGCAGACGTATGACGGCACTTTCACTCAAATGCAGGCGGCCGGGATGAACTGGGCGCGGATTTGGGTGACGGTGTTCGACGGCAAAAACTTTGAGTGGGCGCCCAGCAAAGCGGACAACCCGAAGCCGGGAACGCTGCTGCTGGACACGGCTCGGCGCTGGGATACGATTTTCAATTCGGCGGAGAAGCACGGCATCTACATCCAGATGACCTTGCAGCACCACGGCCAGTACACGGCGCATACCGACCCAAACTGGCGCGACAACCCGTGGAACGCCGCCAACGGCGGCTTCCTGCAAAACCCCGACGACTTCTTCACGAACGCCGAGGCGCGGCGCTTAACCCGGCTGAAGTATCGGTACATCACTGCCCGCTACGGCTACTCGACGCATCTTTTGTCGTATGAGCTGTTTAACGAAGTCCAAAACATCACGGAAGTGCAGGGTCATTTCAGCGATGTCGTGAACTGGCACAAAGAAATGGCGTCGGCGATCCGCAGTGAAGACGTCAATCATCACTTGATCACGACTTCCAACTCTGTTCCCGGTGATCCGCTGGCGGAGATCGGGCTGGACTACGACCAGGTCCATACTTACGTCCCGGACATCATCTCGTTCTTCGCAGGGCTTTCGGCTCCTGCTAACGCCCCGGTCTTTATCGGGGAATGGGGACCTTCGGACAGCAAAACGGGTCTCACCGAGGCGTTCCTGCACGACGGCTTGTGGGCCAGCGTTATGGCTCCCACGGCTGGTGCCGGCCAGTTCTGGTACTGGGACAATGTCGAGGCAAATCAGTGGTGGCCGCAGTTCGCGTCAGTGTCCGGTTTCCTGCGTACCGGCGGCGCTCGGCCCGCGCTTGCCGCGCTGACCCCGGAAGTCCATTCAACCGGCGCTCGCGGCGACCTCTCATTTGCTCTGCCCGGCGGCTGGTCGCCATTCACCCGCGACACGGCAACTTTGCCGTCCGGTGGCGCAGCCCCGGACCTCGCGGGCCTGTCGGCGTTTTTCCAGGGCCGCTCTCACCAGGAGATGCGCCCGAAGCCGATCACATTTCTCGTGAACTGCCCGGTTCCGTGCCAGTTCAGCGTCGCCGTCGGCACCGTCGCCAAAGGCGGGGCGCACCCCGTCCTGAGCGTCAGCGGCAAGACTGTCGCCGAAGCCGACTTCCCCGCGTCGGACGCCGACCATGACAGCGGCCGAACCCTGACCGCCGATCTGCCCGCTGGGCCAAGCCGCGTTACCCTCGACAACACCGGCTCGGACTGGTTCATGCCTCGCTTTACGGTCACCCATTACGCCCCGCCGGTTGCGGTCCTCGCCAAAGGCAGCCTTCATGCCGCCGAGTTCTGGGCCTACAACCATGACCGCACCGGCACCACCCCCGCGACTGCGGCTGTGACCCTGCCCGGCCTTGCTCCCGGCGTTTACACCATTTCTCTTTGGGATACTTGGGCCGGCCATGCTTTGCCGCCCGTGACTGCCGCCGTTCACAACAGCATGCTGACGGTTCCCTTGCCGCCCGTCACGCGCGACATCGCCGGCGTCGTCACACCCAAAAAGCCTTAACAGAGACTGCGCCCGAAAAACCTCATCTCAGCTTTCTCCTTGCCCAAGGAGAAAGCTGAGATGAAATGCCTCAATGGTAGACAACTCCGGCGCGTTTTGCTATAATCAGGCATGAACGAACTAGAACAGCAGATCGCATTTGAGAGCATCGCCCGCGAGCTGAGAAAGACCTACCCCAGCGAATGCGCGGCCCTGACCCCGGAAACTGTCGCGGCCATTCAAAGCTGGACCACCACTCCCGACTCGCTGACTCCCGCCGAAGAAATGGTCCGCGAACTGCTCCGCGCCGACAACCTGCTTCAGTCTCCTCAGACCGCCGCCGAGCTTCTGCATCGCACCGAACGCGCTGGGTTGTAAGAAATTCTGGGACGCTGACACAAAATGCCGCTTTACGAATACACCTGCACCCATTGCGCCAAACGCTACACAGTTCTGGTCGGCATGACTGCCGCACCGGACTTGAACCTCTGCCCGCACTGCGGCAGCGACCAGGCGGTCAAGCGCGTCACCCGCTTCGCCAAAGGCCGCACCGATGACGCGCTCATGGATGATCTGGCAGACCCTAGCGCACTCGGCGACATGGACGACCCCAAAGCTATGCGGCGCTGGGCCAAAGAAATGGGACGCGAAATGGGCGAGGATTTAGGCGACGACTTCGACGAATACATGGACGCCGCCGAAAGCGGCAAGGACGACCTGCCGGAAGAGTGACAAGAAGGAGTTGACTATGCTGCCGCTGACTGTCCAACGCGCCTTTGTTCCCACTTGCCTGATGCTTGGCGGATTGCTTTCCGGCCGGCCCATACTGGCCGAGACGCCGGCCAAGCCCACCGCACAGGCTTCTACGGCACAAACTCTCGTGCTTCAGCACGTTGTCCCCGGTGACATCGTAAAGATGATGCACTGGGAGCTGGCGTCTCATTTGCCCATTGGCGTGACGCAGATTGTCTCCGTGCCGGTCCAAAACGCACTTCTTGTCACCGCGACGCCGTCTGGCCTTGCTCAAGTGCGCCAAATCGTCAAGGTATTAGATGTTGAGCCGCGCCAAGTGCAAATCAAGTTTGCGGTTGCTTCTATGTCTGAGACCGGGTTAAAGGCACTAGAAAACAAGCTTAGTCTAGCTTTGCCTGCGCCCTCTGACTTGAAGCAGGACTTTGTCCAGTATGCGAGCGGTGACAAGGCTGAGCGGTTCATGGCAATGCTGGCGCTGACAAACAAGCAGGCTGTAACCGAAGAACCAGACATCACGACCTCCAACAACGTTGGATCAAGCGTGTCAATGTCTTCAGCCGAACTGCTGGCAGTCTCTCAGCAGATTAGCGTCACTCCGCGCATCAACCCAGACAATTCTGTCACCTTGGACTTACACGCAGCCTTTTCTGAGGGCACCGAAAAACACACGGTTAGCACACTTCGTACTGTAAAGAATGGTGACATGCTGCTCCTCGTGATGCCTCCGGCTTCTGCCGGCGACAACGATTTGCTGCTGTTCGTCACGCCGATCATCAAGTAAGCCCATGCACGGGAAAGACCTGCTGCCGCACGATCTCAATGCTGCGGCAGGCGTAGTCTTCGGTGCTGACCCCGCGGGTTGTCCCCCGGCGCTTGACATAAATCTCTCGAAACACGGCATCGCATTCAGCGTCGCTCGGCCCCGATGTGTCATGCATGCTATCCGGGAATGCCTGCTCGGACAAAACGCCGTACAGCAGAGTCCACAGCCGGGCGACCGTGTCCAAGTTGTAGCCGCCGCCGCCCAGCGCAATCACCGGCTTGCCAAGCGCAATGACGGACTGCGCCAAAGACAGCCAGCCGCGCGACGTCAGGCCGAGATGCGTCAGCGGGTCGGCAAAATGGGCGTCCGCCCCCACTTGGAGCAGAATATACTCCGGGTCGAACGCTGTCAAAAGCGGCAGAAACGCCGCCCCAAACGCCTGGGCATACACGGCATCCCCGCTGCCCGGCGCGAGCGGCAGGTTGGCGTTGAAGCCCACGCCCGCGCCTGCCCCACTCTCCTCGGCATACCCCGTGACGCGCGGATACAGCGTTTCCGGCGTTTCATGCACCGACAGTGTCAGAACGCGCGGGTCATTGTAGAAAAACGCCTGCGTCCCATCGCCGTGGTGCGCGTCAATGTCTACGCAAGCGACCCGCTTTGCGCCGCTGTCTAGGAGATAATAGGCGACAAGCGCGACATCGGCGACTGTGCAGAAGCCCGCCGCCCGGTCCCGCTGGGCATGATGCAGGCCGCCGGAGACATTGAACGCGGCGTCAAAGCCT
This sequence comes from uncultured Armatimonadales bacterium, assembly GCA_964252595.1. Taxonomy (GTDB): domain Bacteria; phylum Armatimonadota; class Armatimonadia; order Armatimonadales; family Capsulimonadaceae; genus JANXMY01. Next base: position 15,044 of record CAXUNT010000013.1, on the reverse strand, counting down.
TCATAGCGCATCAGGCGGGCGCAGTTCAAAGAGCCGCCAGCATACAGCAGTGTCGACTCCCACATGCCCGGAAATGGCGGGTTGTCTAAAGTCCCGAATCCGAAGTTTTTTTTGTTGGGAACACTCTCGCCGTCACTCAGCCGCCGCAGGGCATTTAGGTACTCAGGCGAATGCACGCGCAGAAGCTCGGCTCTTGTCGCAGGAGTCGGCTTGATCAAATGCGAATCGGCGGAGGAAAACGCGCCCAGCACTTCCAGCCGCCGGTGGACCATCATCAGCCGCTTTTGCTGCAATGGGTGCGTGTCGGAAAGGTGGTAATCGGCGTAGGCGTCGGTGTAGACGAAAGCGGCGCGGGGCATGAGGTGAGGTTTCTAGAAAAGCCGTGAACGCGAGGGAATGAATTCCTCTCGCTAGGTAGAAGCGTCCTTCGGACGTAGAAAAAGAGCAGCGACGCGCAAGGTCCTCGTCATGACTTTTCCGTCCGAAGGACGCTTCTACCTAGCGAAAGGAGTTCATTCCCTCGTGTCTTTCCGGCGCCTGGGGGCCTACGCATACCCCTTCGCTTTGAGGTTGTTGTACGACAGCGTCACGGCGTCAATCGCCGGGCCTTTGCAGATGTCCTGCTCAACGAGAAAATACTGCGTGCCGGCTTCCAGTGCGGCGGCAATGAGGGCATCTAAAGGCAGGTCGCCAGTGCCGACAGGGGCGAATGAGCCGTCGGTCAAGTCGCGGTCTTTGAGGTGGACAATCGGCACCCGGCCCGGATGCTTTTTGACGAACGCGACTGGATCTAGGCCGGCTTTCAGGATCCAATACGCATCGGCCTCGATTTTGACGAAGTTCGGGTCGGTATTTTCCAGCAGAATATCTTCGCCCATCTGCCCGTTGTCCATCGGCTTGAACTCAAAATCGTGGTTATGATAGCACAGGGTCATGCCGGCGGTTTGCAAAGTCTCGCCATAGCCGGCTAGTGTCTCGGCGAGCTTCTTGTAATCGTCCGCCGTTTTGCGCCGGTCTTCGGCCAGATACGGAACCACAATATGCGCGTTGCCCAGCTTCAAATTCTCTTCGATAACTTTTGCCAGATCGGTTTCCAGCTTTTCCAGAGGGATATGGCTGCCGGCAACTTTGAGGTGGTTGTCTTCCAGCAGGCCGGACAGCTCGCGAACGGACAGATCGCCATAGCCCGCAAGCTCCACCATGCCGTAGCCGATGGCGGCGACTTTTTGCAGTGTTCCGGCAAAATCTTTGGCGGTATCTTCCCGCAGCGTATAAAGCTGCAATCCAATCGGTATCTTAGGCATAACTTTTATCCTCTTCTTTGACGTTGACGCTTGACGCTTCATTCGCTGAGGCCGGCAGCAATTCCTGCACAGTCTCTTCAACAATGTCCGGCAGGGACGGCATTTCGGCGAGAAACGGGGAGCGGGAAAGAGAGCGGGTTTGATGGACAAGGGGCCAGGACAGAAAAACGCGCTCTTTAGCACGGGTAATGGCGACATACGCGAGGCGCCGCTCTTCTTCCAGGCTGTCCGCCGCAAGCTGAGTCTTGTCGTCATCCAGCCAGCGTAAAGAACGGTGATGGGGAAGCATCCCAAACGCAAAGCCGACCACAAAGACGACCGGCCATTCCAAGCCTTTGGCCCGGTGAATGGTCATCATTTCGACGGCGTCGCCGACCTCGCCGTCTTCTTTGGCTTTATTTTGCGCCGCCACAAACGCGAGAAAGTCCGCCGGTGTCGGAAACGCAGCGGCGGCGGTGCACAGCTCTTCTAGGTTGTCCAAACGTGAGTTGCCTTCGTCTTCGACATGGCCTTCTTCGCGCAGCAGCCACTCGTCGTAGCCGAGTTCACGCGCCTTGCGAAGCCGCGCTTCCGCCGACTCGCCGCCGAGAGCGATGTCGCGCACTAAGTCCCGGAAATCTTTCACGGCCAGTCCTTGATTGGTTGTCTTGAACTGGCCCAGCGCCAGTGCTTTGTACAGCGAGTGGCCTTTGCGGGCCGCTTGGGTCTCGACTTCGGCGATGAATGCCTGCCCCAAAAAGTGAGTCGGTTTGCCGAATGTCGCTGACGGAATGTTCAAGACTCGCTTGACGGCCTCGTCCGCCGCCGGGCTGTCCCGCTCCACCGACAACTGCAAAAACGCAATCAAATCCCGAATTTCGCGCCGGGCATAAAAGCCCATCGCGCCCTGCAAAACATAAGGAACGCCGCCTTTGACAAACGCTTCTTCTAAAGCCCGTGAATAGGCGTTGGTCCGAAACAAGACCGCGCACCCGCGCAGCTCTTTGCCTGCGGCCTGCACTTCTTTCAAGGCTTCCGCGATAAACTGCGCTTCGGCGGCGGCGTCTTCATGCTCGTGCGATGACAGCGGCTGCCCTTCCGGATGGATCGCCGCCATTTCCAAGCGGTACTTGGCGTCAATCCCCGACTTTTCGATCAGCTCGTTCGCCACGCGCACAATAGTCGCCGACGACCGGTAGTTGGCCGGCAGCCGGATGACTTCGCCGTTCGGATATGCCGCGCCGAATTGCCCAACGGTCGCTTCCGGGGAGCAGCCGCGAAAGCTGTAAATTGCCTGTCCGACATCGCCGACGATGAAGATGTTGGACTGCCGTGCGGCGAGAAGCCGCGAGATTTCCCATTGGACCGCGCTCGTGTCCTGCGTCTCGTCAATGGACAAGTATTGAAAGAAGCTCTGATATTTTTCGCGTATTTGCGGCTGCTCCTGCAACAAAACCAGGGTTTCAATCAGCAGGTCGTCAAAGTCTAAGCGGCGCGACGGCTTCTTGGCGAGAATATCAAATTTTGCCAGCTTAGCCTGCTCGTAGCACTTCCAGAACTTGACCAGGATTTGGATCGCCGGGTCGGCCCAGTTCGGCTCGTGCGCCCGAAACGCGGCTTCGGCTTCTTCGACTTTATAGCCCCGGTTTTTGACCGCCGAGACCGCCGACAGCGCCCCTTTCGGGTCGTACTTGACGTTCAGGCCGAACGGCGGCGAGGGCAGTCCCCGCGCCATCCAGTCTTTGTCGCCAAGAATAGCCTTCGCGACCCGCACCTGCCAGTTCTCGTCGGCAAGCTGGAAGTAGCCCGCTTTGCCGTATAGATGCGCCCATTCATGCTTGAGTATCCGCAGGCAATGGGCGTGGAACGTTCCAATCCACATCTTTTCGGTGATGGCCGTACCGCCGTCGCCAAGCAGCGCGGCCAGCCGCAGGCCCATCTCATCGGCGGCTTTTTTGGTGAACGTCGCCACAAACAGCCGCTGGGGATCTACGCCTTTGGCGAGCAAACGCGCCACGCGCCGAGTCAAAACTGTCGTTTTGCCACTGCCCGCCCCTGCCAGCACAAGCGCCGGGCCGTCGTCGTGAAAAAACGCCTGCCGCTGCTCTGGGTTCAGCCCGGCTTCCAGCTTGGGAACTAAAACATCTGTGCGGTGCCGGTGGAGGTCTTCGGTGATGGCGTCAAGTGTAGCTTGCATGAGGAAAGATTATACCGCATCGGCAAGGAGGAAAACCAGGCAGGAGTGGAGAAGGAGTGCCGCAGGAGGCAGCCAATGAACACATCGGACCTAAACACACCGAACCCCGCGGAAAGCGAATGGGCAACCGAGTGGCTGAACAAAGTCGCCGACGGTACCGCCACAATGAGCCAGCGCAAGCTTTCTTCTGTCGAGACCCGCGGCGGCGGCCTGGAAGCCGTCAAAGCACTTGCCGAGCAGCGCGGCGTCCATCTGCTGCGCTTGGAAGATGATGAAGGCAATGAGCTGATCGCGGCCAGCGTAAAGCCGTTCGAGGTGGTCTGCTAGGCTGCTTCTTTGCGGCGCACCCGCAGCACAGCAATCTTCGTCGGGTGGTTGAACGGTGCAGGGTCGGCCGGCAGGGCGGGGGCATGGCCGGCGTAGCCGAGAAAGTCCTGCGGCACCGGGACAAGTTCTTCAATGGACAGGTAGCCGTCGGCGCAAAGTGCTTCCAGCATCTGCAAATACGCCGCGCCGCTGACATACAGGGCGTTATTGATGGTCACCAGCGTGCCGCCGTCGGCGACCAAAGGCCGCACTTTGTTGATGAGCCGAGCGTTCGCTTCCGCCAAATCTACAATTCCATGCCGAGTGCGGGAAAACAGCGGCGGGTCTAAGATCACGCTGTCAAAGCGGGCGTTCTCGTGCTTTAAATGGCTGATGTGGGGCCAGAAGTCCGACGCGACAAAGTCCTTCGTCTGCACCGGGAAGCCGTTGCGGACATACGAGTCTTTGCCGAGGTTGAGAAACGGGCGGCTGAGGTCGCTTTGCACGACGCGCGATGCCCCGCCTGCCCGCGCGGCGACGCCGAGGCTGCCGGTATAAGCAAACGTGTTCAAGACGGTCTTGCCTGCCGAGTTAGCTTTCAGCCATTCTCGCAGGTGCCGGGTATCCAAGTAGAAGCTGCTGTCCTGATTGAGCCGCAAGTCAACTCGGTACCAGATGCCGTTTTCCTGCACAAAGCGGTCAGGCGTCTCGCCCGACAGCAGCACCCCGCGCCGTGCGTCCTCCGTTTCGCCGTGGCGGGACTTCACCAGCACGGCTCCAAGCCAGGGCAGGGCGCCCAGATAAAACTCAGAAGCGATGTCTGCCAGGGCGGTGGACTCGGCGGGCGGATCGGCATAGTTGTGCAGGACCAGCGTTTTGCCGTAAAGATCGACGGAGAGCGCGGGCCAGCCCTCGTAAAAGCCGTTGAAGAGCCGGAACGCGGTTTCATGGCGCAGATCAAAAAGCGCGGCGCGGGCCGAATGTGCAGCGGCAAGGGCCGGCTGGAAGGAAGTGAGAGAAGTCATACCTCCATTATAGCGCGGAACCTGGGTTTGTTGGATGGCCACGAAGATTATCAGAGCGGCAACAACTGTCTTCGGCACCCGCCGCTGTTGCAGCGGGGCCGGAGCGGGCTTTTCGCCGCTGCACTCGGAGCGACATCACCACGGGATGACTCCGCCTGTGCGGGTAAAGGTCCCTGTGGGACCGTCCGGTCCCAGTAGCGCGAGGCGTACCGGCTCACGAGCGCCCTCCTCGACAGTTCCCGTGCCTTCATAGTCGTTCAGGCTGGTCTTGATGAAGCCCGGCGAGCAGGCGTTCACTTTGATCCCCGTCGCTTCCAGCTCAATCGCCATGGCAAGCGTCATCGCGTTCATGGCCGTCTTGGACGCGGAATAACCAGGGCCGAAGATTTGCCGATAAGGAAAGGCCGGATCCGCGACACTTGCCAGTGAACCGGCGCTGCTTGAAACGTTGACAACTCGGGCGGCCGGTGATTGGCGCAGCAAAGGCAGCATCGCTTGGTAGACCGCCAGAGTGCCGAAAACATTGGTTTCCCAAATCGCCCGTACTTCGTCAAGAGATACGGTGCTGGCACGGTTCCGCTGGGAATACTCCTCAACGGACTCGCTGGGCAGTTTGCTCGTGTTCGAGATAGCCGCGTTATTGACCAGCACGTCGAGCCTGCCGAAGTCTTGGCGAACGCGCTCTGCCGCAGCGGCGATGGAACCCTGATCCGTGACATCGAGCTGGAGAGCGTGTGCGTCTCCTTCGATACTCTTCGCGGCAGCCACGCCGCGCTCGAATCTGCGTGATCCGACCAGCACCGTGAAGCCGTGCGCCGCGAGGTCTTTTGCGATCTGAAGACCGATCCCTTGATTGGCCCCGGTGACCAGGGCGATGGGTTTGTCCTGCATGATATTTTCCTTATTGGGACGTGCCTTGTGCGGCATTGGAGACGGCTTCCCACGCTTCCCAAGTCGCGAAGCGGTCTGTGTAGGCGGCCCGCACCTGGGGGAGATTCTGGCTGCCAAGAAAGAAGCGGAGCGGCGGGTTTTCTGTGTCCACGATCTTGAGAACGGCCGCGGCGGTCGCCTGCGGGTCGCCGCGTTCCAGGTTCATCAGATTTGCTATGACTTGCTCCCGAAGGCCCGCGTAGGCTTCCATGCCCTCGGTTCTTTGTGCGGACTTCCCGAACTCCGTGGCATAAGCGCCCGGCTCAATCAGCGTCACCTTGATGCCGAACGGCTTGACCTCTTGTGCCAAGCTCTCGTGGAGGGCTTCGACCGCCCATTTGGAAGCGCAGTAGTGACCAATCAGCGGCGTCGCGACCAAGCCCTGGGTGCTGGAAACGCCTAAAATGTGCCCGCTGCCCTGCTGCCTAAGTAGAGGCAGAGCGGCCTGGATGACCCGGAGCGTGCCGAAGTAGTTTGCATCAAACTCCGCGCGGACATCGGCTTCGCTCGCTTCCTCAATCGTGCCGATGAGAGAATAGCCGGCGTTGTTCAACACAACGTCCAGCCGGCCGAAGTGCGTGTGGGCCTGCGCCACGGCCTGCTTCACCTGCTCGGCATCAGTCACGTCGAGCGCTAAAGGCAGCACATCGTCGCCGAAGCGCTCTTTGAGATCGCTGATGTCTGCGGATTGGCGGGCGGTCGCCGCGACCTTGTCGCCGCGCTGAAGGGCGGCTTCGGCCCAGATGTGGCCAAAGCCGCGCGACGTCCCGGTAATAAACCAAATTTTGCTGTTCATGGTATTCTCCTTGTGTTTTCTCTGCGAGTGCGTGATCCTGGGGTACTATCAACTACACCACACTCAGTATACACATATATCTAAACACTGTCAAGATAAATGTAAACATTGTATAGATAAAAGCGAAAATGACTGAAAAAAGATCTACTTATCATCACGGCGACCTGCGGGCGGCATTGATTCAAGCCGCCGACGATCTCATTGCCGAGGGCGGCATCGAGGCGTTCTCGCTTCGCGCCGCCGCACACCGGGCGGGAGTCTCTCCGGGCGCTCCGGCGCATCACTTCGGGAGTGCGAAAGGGCTGCTCACCGAAGTAGCTATACGGGCGTTTGAAAAGGCGGGGCAGTACATTGAGGAAGTCGGGCGCTCGGACGATGCCGTGGCGGACGCTCGCGCGGTCAGTCTCGCTTTTGTTTCCTTTGCGCTGGACCATCCCGGCCATTTCCGGCTGATGTTTCGCCGCGACCTCGTGAACCGTGATGATCCCCGCTACTCGGAGGTGAGTATCAAGTCGGGGATGCGGCTCAGTCTTGCCATCGCCGTTTATCAAGGAAAATCCGGCGTGTATTCGGATCGCTTTGAGGAAGCCGCCGATATGCTGTGCGGCATGGCGACGCTGCACGGACTAGCGAATCTGGTGCTGGAAGACAAAGCCGCCCATTTTTTTCGCAGCACGAGTTCCGAAGAGTTCGGCAGGCAAGACTTGCCTCAAGTGATGGCGCGACTGTACCCACGCAAAGAAGAGCTTTAGTTGGAACCCGGCACTTCAGGACCGGGTTCCTTTGCGCGTCAGCCCTTCCAAAGCCACGAAAAGCACTGGGGCGACAAGAAGCGTAAAGAACGTGGAAACGGACAGGCCGCCGATGACGGCGATGGCAAGGGGTTTTTGCAGGGCCGCGCCTGCGCCGAGACCGAGGGCAAGCGGCATGAGCGCGAGGATAGCGCCGATGGTGGTCATCAAGATGGGGCGGAGGCGCTCTTCGCCGGCTTTTTGGATTTGAGCAGTCAAATCGCCGTGCGGGTCTTCCGAGCGCAAGTGGTTAAAGAACGCAAACAAGACAATGCCGTTTTCGGTGATGATGCCGATGATCATAATCGCGCCGGTGAACGAGGAAATGTTCAGCGGCGTCTTAGCAAGCGTCAGCGCAGCAAGAACGCCGAAGAGGGACAAAATCGCGGCAAGGAGCAGGGCGGCGGCCTGGCGGATAGACCGAAATTGGAACACTAACAGCGTGAAAACCAGCATCATGGTGATGAGAAGCGTCTGGCCCAGCTCGGCGAATGACTGCTGCTGGCTGGCATACAGGCCGCCGTATTCAATGGTGTAGCCGGGCGGCAGCGAAACTTCTTTGCTGACGACCGCTTTGACGGCCTGGGTGCCGCTGCCAAGATCTTTGCCGTTCAAACTGGCCGTGACCGAGATCATCTGGCGCTGGTTTTCGCGGGTGATCTGAGACGCGCCCGGTGCGCTCTCGACCGTGGCGACTTCGCTGACCGGGATGTCGCCGCCGGTGACGGGGGATGCGATTCGAATGTTCGGCAGCAGCTCCGGGGTCAGCGCCTGGCCGGGGTGGGCGAGTGCGACCCGGACGCCGACCGCCTGCTCGCCCTGCTGGATTTGGGTTGGCTCAACCCCCTGCAAGGCCGCTGAGACGGCCTGCGTGATGTCGTCGGTGGTAAGGCCGTACCGCTGGGCTTCGGCCGTGTTGACGTTCAGCACCGATTCTGGGTTGGAATGGACGATGCCGCTGAGGCTGCCGACGATATACGACTGCTTGGAAATGGCGTCGTTGACTTTCTGGGCCAGATCTTCCAATGTGGCCTGATCGGGGCCGAAGATCTTGATTTCCACGGGGTTCGGGTTGCCCGCGATGTCGCCGATGTTGTCCTGCAATGTTTGATGGAAGTCTACATCGGCGGCGGGATATTTTGCCGTGATTTGACCGCGAATATCGTCCATGATCGCGTTGATGTCCCGCGTCCGATTGGATTTCAAGCGCACGGTCATGTCGCCGACATTCTGGGTGGTAATCGCGAAGCCGGCCTGTGCGCCGGTCTGCCGGGACCAAGCCGCGATTTCCGGCGTGTGGGCCAGCACAGTCTCTATTTGCCCGGAGACGGCGCTGGCTTCTGTCAGCGAAGTCCCGGCAGGAAGCTGGTAATCTAAAATAAAGCCGCCTTCGTCGAACTCAGGAAAGAACCCTGTCTCGATCCGCTGATACAGCAGGAATGTACCGAGGCCGATTGGCAGCAGCAGAATTATCACCACGGCTTTGTGCGCCAGGCACCAGTGCAGGGCGCGGGCGTAGACGCGCACGATTCGATCAAACTGTCGGGGAAAAAAGCCGAGAATGCGGGCGAAGACGTTTGGCTTCTTGGCGTCATGCGCTGCCGCTTTTTGCGGGAGCAGCCAGCCGGCGAGAATCGGCGTCAGCAGCAGGGCCAGGGCCAGCGAGATCGTCAGCGTGGCGATCATCACCAGCGCAAGTGGCCCGAAGAACTGGCCCGTCAAATCGTTCAGGAACGTCAGCGGCAGAAACGCGGCCATGGTGGTCAGCGACGAGCCGACCATCGCGGGCGTGATCGCTTTGAGGCCGGCGGCAATGGCTTCCGGGCGCTCTTTGCCGCTTTCCAGCTCCGTGAAGATATTCTCAACGACCACAATGCCGTCGTCAATGACCAGGCCAAGCGCGACCGCCAGCGCTCCCAGGGTCATAATGTTCATCGTCTGACCGAGCAGCTTCATCAGCGCGAATGCAATGACAATGGTCAAGGGCAGGATAATTAAAACAATCGCGGCAGTCCGCAGATTGCCGAGAAACAGCATCAAAACGACCAGCGCGAGTGCGCCGCCTAAGATGAGCGCTTCAATAACGCTGTGCTGGGAGCCGACCACGATCTCCGACTGGTCGTAGTAGTTTGTCACGGTGATGCCGGGCGGCAGCACGGCGCTGGCTTCTGCCAGTGCTTTTTTGATGCCGTCCGAAACCTGCACCGTGTTTCCCGTTGGCTGCTTGATGATGCTCAGAAGCACGGCCGGGTGGCCGTCGCCGCTGGTTTCCACCGTATGCGGCTCAATGCCATGCGTCACCGTACCGACTTCGCCGATGGTGACGGGAACGCGGTTCTTGACGGCGACAGTGACGTTTTCGATGTCTTTGGCCGTCTTGAACAGGCCCGAAACCAGCACTTGGTAGCGCAGAAACGACTGGTCGTAAAAGCCGACGGAGTTGACCTGATTGTTCTTGGACAGCGCCGCCTGGACATCGGAAACGCTGACCCCGCGCGTTAGCAGGGAGGTCGGATTGAGCTGGACCAGAAAGTCCGGCGTGTCACCGCCCTGTACGGCGATTTCGCGGACGCCGGGGACTTGCAGCAGGCGTGGGCGCAGTGTGTATAGCGACAAGCGGCGCAGCTCCTGCGGGCTGACGGTCTTGGAATACAGGCTGTAGCCCATCACAGGAAACACGGACGGGTTCAGCCGCTCGGCGGTGACGTTGGTTCCGGCAGGCAGGCTGGCTTGAAGCTGGGCGATCTTGGATTGTACCTGCTGGAGTGTTGAGGGCATGTCTGTGCCCCAGTTGAAGTTCACGTCCAGCTCATCGCCGCCGCGCTGGGTGAGCGAGCTGACTTTGGTGACATTGGGGACGCCTGCGACGGCGTTCTCTAAAGGCCGGGTGATGTTCGCCAGCACAGTTGGGATCGGCGTGTTGCCGGCGTCCGCCGTGACAATAATGCGCGGCGCGGCAAGGTCCGGGAAGATAGCGACGGGCAGCGCCTGGGACGCATAAAACCCGCCGAGACACAGCACGACGACTAGCAGCAAAATGGCCTTGCGGTAGCGCTGCACCCACCCACTGAGGCCGGCGGTCGCGGCGGGTGCAGTCGGAGCCGCCGCTTTCGGCAAGGGTGCCTGCTCGGTCTTAGGAGCCGGCTCTGACTTGAGAGGTTGGTCATACTTAAGAGCCATGCGTGACCTGCACTTTCGCACCGTCGGGCAACCCGTACTGGTTTGTGACAGCCACGCTGTCGCCGATCTTGACTCCGCTCGTCACCTCCACGCGGTCACCGACTGACAAGCCGAGTGTCACGGGGACAATGTGCGCGACGCCGTCCGGGCCGACCGTAACGACGCTCGGTTTGCCGGTGTCGGGATCGGACAGCACCGCCGCGTGGGGAACGATCAAAACGTTTGGGTGCCGCTCGGTAACAATCTGCACGCGGGCTGTAGTGTCGTCTTTCAGAAGACGGCTGGGATTGCCGACGACGGCCAGCACGGGAATAGTGCCGGTGGCGGCATCCACGCGCGGGGCAATCGTGCTGACGATGGTGCGGAAAACGCGCTTCGGCACGCTGCTGACCGTGAAGGTCAGCGGCTGACCCGGCTTGACGGCTGCCACGGCATTTCCGGGCAGGCTGACGAGAAGCTGAAGCTGATCCAGATTGGCGATGGCGGCGACTTTCGTGGTCGTGTCCACAGTTTCGCCCGCCGTTGCGCCGAGGGTGCCGACCTGGCCTGAAAGCGGGGAACGGAGCGTATACAGCGCCTGCTGAGAGCGGGCGGTAGTCAGCGCCCCTTCAGAGTTTCGGAGCTGCTGCCGGGCAACCAGCACGTCCTGACGCTTGACCACGTCCTGCAAGCCCGCCGCACGAGCGGCGGCGACAGCGGCTTGCTGTCCGGCAATGGTTTGGCGCTGCCCGGCGACCGTCTGCTGCTGGGCCGACTGCTGGGCCTGAGCCGTCCGCAGGGCAAGCTGAGTCGCCTCGACATCTTTTTGCGGCACCAGCCCTTCCCCAAACAGCGTCTGTTCGCGGGTCAAGTTCTCCTGCGCGTTCCGCACGGCGGCGTCCGCGCCGGTCAGCGTCGCCTGCGCCCCGGCCAAAGCCGCCTCGGCGTTTTTGAGTGTCGCCTGCGCCTGTAAAATGGAAGTCTGGGTTTGCGCGGCCTGCTGCAAGGCATTGGCCTGGGCCTGCTGCACCTGCACCTGGTTCTGGCCAATGGCGGCCTGCGCCTGCTGAAGCTGACCGACCAGCGGCTGGGTTGAGAGCTGCCCGATCACCTGACCGCGCGAAACAGTCTGTCCGTAGCGAACCAGCAGGGCGGAGAGTACGCCCGCCACGGGCGGTGAGACGGTCGCTTCCCGGCCCGGCAGGGTTTGCAGGACACCTGTGGCCGGAAGCATCTTTTCCAGCGTCCCGCGCGTGACGGCGGCGACCTGCACCGACGGCAGCGGCGGGGTCTTGGCCTCGGCGGCCGGGTCCGTGCCGCCGCTGTGTCCGCAGCCGGCGGACAGCACAGCGAGCGGCAAAAAAAGCAATTTCTTTGAAGGGGTCATTGATTGTTCCAAAACTTCTCCGACAAGTTTACCAGAAAACGAAAAGTAGTCCGAGCGAAATATACGAACTGTTTTCTTGAAGTGTTCGCACTCTTGACTTGATCCAGATTAATCCTCTATAATAGCGAATGACAACGGAAGATCCCCTGCTTCAGCCTCTTCTTCAAGCCGCTCTGCGCCGGGCCGGCCTGCGGGTGACTGCGCCCCGGCTGGCCGTGCTGCTGTCGGTTCAGGGCGCGGGGCAGCACCAGGACGCCGAGGCCATCGCCGCCTTAGCCCGCCGCCGGCTCGGTACCCTTTCTACGCAGGCTGTCTATGACAATCTGCATATTTTAGAAGAGGCCGGGCTTGTCCGGCGCATCCAGCCCTCCGGGCATCCGGCCCGCTACGAGGCGCGGGTGGGGGACAACCACCATCATCTTGTCTGCCGCCGCTGCGGCCTGACCACCGATGTCGACTGCGTGACGGGCAAAGCCCCATGCCTGGAGCCAGTCAGCGACCAGGGCTTTGTCGTCGAGGTGGCCGAAGTTATCTTCTGGGGACTCTGCGCTTCCTGCCGACAAGAGCCATCTCTTTAATTGCTATTGCTTGAATCACTAAAGGAGTCTACACACATGGGCAACACAAATGCCGAGACCGACACGCCGGACACTTCCCAGGACACACCGGACATTATCTCCGCCCTTAATCATGAGGAGCGCGATCATCAGCCAAGTCTTGCACGGGTGGAAAGCGTTCACCCGGAAGCCAATTTCACTGCCGAGCCAAGCCCCGCTGCTGAAGGAGGCACCTGCCCTTTTGCTGGAGGAGCGCTCCGGCAGACGGCGGGCGGGGGAACGCGAAATCGCGACTGGTGGCCTAACCAACTCAAGCTGAACATTCTGCGCCAGCAGTCTTCTCTTTCAGACCCAATGGACCCCTCGTTTGACTACGCGGAAGCCTTCCAAACACTCGACTTGCAGGCCGTGAAAGAAGACCTCTTCGCGCTGATGACCGAGTCCCAGGACTGGTGGCCGGCGGACTACGGCCACTACGGGCCGTTCTTCATTCGGATGGCCTGGCACAGCGCGGGAACCTACCGCACGACGGACGGACGCGGCGGCGGCGGCTCCGGCTCGCAGCGGTTCGCCCCGCTTAATAGCTGGCCGGACAACACCAACTTGGACAAGGCCCGCCTGCTGCTCTGGCCCATCAAGAAGAAGTACGGCCAGTCGCTCTCCTGGGCCGACCTGATGATCCTGGCCGGCAACTGCGCGTTAGAGTCTATGGGCCTCAAGCCGTTCGGGTTCGCCGGCGGACGCGCCGACGTCTGGGAGCCGCAGGAAGACATCTACTGGGGCGCCGAAGCCGAATGGCTCGGGGACAGCCGGTATACGGCAGACCGTGAGCTGGAAAAGCCGCTTGCCGCCGTCCAAATGGGCTTGATCTATGTCAATCCCGAAGGGCCGAACGGCCGGCCGGACCCACTCGCCTCCGCGCATGACATCCGCGAGACCTTTGGCCGGATGGCTATGAACGACGAAGAAACCGTTGCGCTGATCGCCGGCGGTCACACTTTCGGCAAGACCCACGGCGCGGCTGATCCCAGCCAGTACGTCGGCGCGGAGCCGGCGCTGGCCGGGATTGCCGAGCAGGGTCTTGGCTGGACGAACACGTTCGGCACCGGCAATGCCGGCGACACCATCACCAGCGGCCTGGAAGGAGCCTGGACCGAAACTCCTACCCAGTGGGGCAACGGCTATTTCGGCAACTTGTTCGGCTACGACTGGGAGCTGACGAAAAGCCCGGCCGGCGCGTACCAGTGGACGCCCAAAGACGGCGGCGGCGCGGGAACGGTTCCCGATGCCCACGATCTGGCGAAGAGCCATGCGCCCTTTATGCTGACCACGGACCTCGCCCTGCGCGTGGATCCCGCGTATGAGAAAATCTCCCGGCGCTTCCATGAGAACCCGGAAGAGTTCGCCGACGCCTTCGCCCGCGCGTGGTTCAAGCTGACGCACCGGGACATGGGGCCGCGCTCCCTCTACCTTGGTCCGGACGTCCCTGAAGAAGAGCTGCTCTGGCAGGACCCGATCCCGGCCGTGACCCATCCACTGGTGGACGCGTCTGACATCGAAGCGCTGAAAGCGAAGATCGCGGTGTCGGGCCTTTCCGTGTCCCAGCTTGTTTCCACTGCCTGGGCTTCGGCGTCCACCTTCCGCGGTTCGGACAAGCGCGGCGGCGCAAACGGCGCACGCATCCGTCTGGCTCCCCAGAAAGACTGGGAAGCCAACCATCCGGCTCAGCTCGCCGCTGTGCTGGAAACTCTGGAGCGTATCCAAAGCGAGTTCAATGCGGCGCAGACAGGCGGCAAACAAATCTCGCTCGCCGACCTCCTTGTTCTGGGCGGCGGTGTAGGCATTGAAACGGCTGCCAAGAATGCGGGCCATGAGGTCACGGTGCCGTTCGTTCCCGGACGCGCGGATGCCACGCAGGAGCAGACTGATATTTCTTCGTTTGCGGTGCTGGAACCGGTAGCAGATGGGTTCCGCAACTACCTGAAGCCGGGACATGTGGTCTCCGCGGAAGAACTGCTGCTGGACAAAGCGCATCTGCTGACACTGACGGCCCCGGAAATGACGGTACTCGTCGGCGGGATGCGTGTTCTGAACGCGAACTTTGACGGGTCGCCGCATGGGGTCTGGACCAAGCGCCCGGAAACCCTTACCAACGACTACTTTGTCAGCCTCCTCGACCTCGGAACAAAGTGGGGCGCCGCTTCGGAGGCACAAGACATCTTCGAAGGCCGGGCGCGTGATACCGGCGCTGTTCAATGGACAGGCACCCGTGTTGATCTCATCTTCGGCTCGAACTCCGAGCTGAGAGCGCTCGCGGAGGTTTATGGCTGCGAGGACTCTCCCAAGAAGTTCATCCGGGACTTTGTCGCCGCTTGGACCAAAGTGATGACCCTGGACCGCTTCGATCTTGCCTAAGAACGTGCGTTAAAGAACATGCCTCGGAGAATGCGCTGGGTGGAGGGCAACTGCTTCTCCACTCAGCAAGCCTCACGCGGAAGCTCCTTCTCTCCATTTCGCCCTCACGCCCTGCCGGCTTCATTCCCACCCGCCGATTCCTGAAGATTCGCATCGCTGATCCTGACTTATGGCCCTCCCCGACCCCCAGCGCCGGCC
>CAXUNT010000012.1:0-72640 GCA_964252595.1 uncultured Armatimonadales bacterium | reverse complement strand
TGATAAGGGCAGTGTCTGATAAGGGCAGTGTCTGATAAGGGCGTACAACAATGGCAACTTCAACTCTAACTAGCGGCCTTCTCTCGGCGGGCATTGGTCTTTGCTGTGCCGGTATAGGATTCGCCGCTGTGCATCATTATACCTCCCATGCTGCCGCCGATCTTCTTGGCGTTCATATCTCACCCTCTACTGTTGAGCTTGGTCACCTGGGGCAGTATGCCTCGGTTGACCATACTGTACGTTTCTCGAACCCAAACGATTTTCCCGTTCAGATACGGAATGTCGCGCCCTCTTGCGGCTGTACCACAGCGCAGGCCCCCGACTTCATCCCGCCCCACGGCGAAGCGGCGCTTGCCATACACTTTAACGCCCTCAGCAGAAGCGGCTCGGTTCAAGAGGAAGTCGACGTTTCTCTCGTAGGCCAGGGAACCGAAAGTGTTTCAATCCCAATTACTGGGAATGTGACTCGCGAACTTTCGCTTTCCCAAACTTCCCTTGTTCTGACCGGCAAGCCTTCCGCCGCAGGTTCTCTTCTGTTGAGCCGTCTTGACGGCAAACCTCTCAGCATTACCAGCATCACTTCTCCCGCTGTCCTTCGTACAACAGCATTTTCCTTATCTAATTCTACAATTCGTGTCGTGGCCTCACAGAGCAGGCCGAGTTTGGCAGGAACACACAACGAAGAAGTCATGCTTCATCTCAACGATCTTCTCGTGCCTACATTGACCATTCCTGTTTCCTGGACAACAAAGGGCCTCTACCAAAGCACTCCCGCAACTGTCAACTTCGGCTCAGTTGCACCCGGTACCGCTTTAGAGCGCAAAATCCAAATCAGTGGTCCAAACACTAAACATTTGCGTATTGTCTCTACGCCGCCTGGCTGGAAGGCTAGCCTTCAGCCGGTCAAGCCGGGCATGGTGAATTTGATCCTCTATGGATCATCGAAAGGAGGACTGCTGCACTCATCCGTCATTCTCGCAACCAGTGATGTTCACGAACCAAACATCGCTATTCCTATCTATGCCGTCTTTGAAGCAAGTGCAGATCCTTGTTCCGAGAAAACATCTGTTTCAGCTTCACAGTAACATCACACAAGAAAGAGAAACCGTTTTGATAAAGTTGCTCAAGAAGGAGCGGAAGCAATCTCCGCTTGTAACTGTCGCTCTGCTCAGCGTATTGTTCGGCGTTCAAGCCGCAGGCTTCGCATCTATTACTGACCCAGGCGGTAGTGGTGATATGCCTCCCAGCTTCTACTACGGTTTCAACAGTGCACAGAGCGCTGACCGTCTTTTTGCTGGCGATCCACTTGCTCAAGATGCGTACATAGTTGGGCGATGCACTGCTCATTACAGCAAAGCATCTGACGTGAACGAATGTGAGTACGGGGCCGAAGTAGCTGGTTAGATCACAGCCGGAGGCGTCTGGCCAGACGCCTCCGGCTGTGAACTTTCGTAAAGATTGAGGTTAAAGGTTAGAAATGAAAAATCCAGTTGTACGCTGGCTTGCCGCTTTGAACATACTAATTCTTTGCGGTGTAGCAGTTTTTGTTGGATGTCGGCATTATCAGCAACAACATCAGCAGCAAAACAACCGGGCAGAAGCAGATGCCCTTGTGCGCGAAGTAGAGAAAAATGATAAGACACCCCTAGCTGAGAGAGCGCAGCTACGAGAGATCTCCAACGAAGTCGGAACGAAAAGGTTAGTGACAGACAGGCACTTTGCATTTTTGTTAGCTGAGTTGAATAAACCCTGTCCTAAAGGGGATGCTACATTTGACCATCTCGCTGTAATTTTGATTATGAAGTTGATAAAGCAGCCACTGCCTCCGTCGCAAAAAGCAATTTTGTATCAGGAGTTAGCGCCGGTGCTGGCACAACCGGATTTGACTGCAAGTTCCGGTATCACAATGACACAGATGCGCGAATTGGAAGCCTGTGACTTGCTTGCTAAATTTGATGTTCGAGAAGCCGCTCCGCAAATTTTGCCACTGCTGAACGACCCAAAGCCACAAATCCGCAATAATGCCAAGCGAGCGCTGAAAAAATTGGGCTACAGTGTATGAAAGGCCGCTACTGTACAGCATTCACGCTTATTGAGCTTCTCGTCGTCATCGGCACAATCGCGGTGCTGGCGGCGGTGCTGTTTCCGGTATTTGCTTCCGTGCGGGAGCGCGCTCGGCAGACTTCGTGCGCCTCGAATTTGCACCAAATTGGGACAGGAATCGCGCTCTACGCTCAGGACAGCGATGATTCTTACCCTTACGGGGCGGATCCTCTCGACAAAACTCCTGATTTTTGGTCAAATGATCCCCAAGCACAAAGCGATGTGCGAACCATGCCTTACCTGCATGACATTCTGACGCCGTATTTACACTCGCCATCTATATGGCATTGTCCATCGGACAGCGGAAGCGACAATTTAGCGGAGTGGGGCGATCCATCAACGGATGAGGCAACGGTTTTTGCTGCACACCCCAGCATTTACGAGGCATTCGGCACGTCCTACAAGTTTAATACAGCGTTTGCGCTTCAGCACAAGCTTATCGCAACGAGCGCTTACACGACTTCTGAGGTAGGACCGGCAGAGTTTGTCATCCTCTCGGATCTGACTGGAAGCTGGCACGGAACAGGCGATAGTGGCGACCTACCTGAATATGTCTACATGTCGCTGTTTGCCGACGGTCATGTCAAGCGGCTTTCCAACCGGCAATGGGCTGACGCCTTCTTTGTTAGCCCAAATCCTTAATTCACCTCATCGAATATCTATCAACGCACCTGGGTACTTAACGCACCTGTGCGCCGGGCAGGACGGCGTCGGGGTCGGCGGGGTGGAGCAGGATGGCGTGGCCTTCGGCATCGGTGGCGGCCATGAGCATTCCCTGAGACTCAAAGCCGCGCAGCTTGCGGGGGGCGAGGTTAGCGACGACGACGATTTTGCGTCCGGGCAGGCTTTCGGGGGCATAAGATTCGGCGATGCCGGCGAGGATTTGCCGGGGCGCGTCTTCGCCGATGTCTACCGTCAAACGCAGCAGCTTGGTCGCGCCTTCAACCCGATCAGCGGTCTTGATTTCGCCAATTTTAAGCTGCACTTTGGCGAAGTCTTCAATCGTGATTGTCGGCGTGGCAGGCACGGCGGCAGTCTCTGTGAGGGTCGGCGGCGGGGGGGGCGTTTCTTCCATCTTTGGTTTAGGCTCTTTCTTCGGAACTTGGTTTTTCGCGTCGCTTTTCTTGGTGTCAATGCGCGGGAAAATCGGCTGGGCTTCTTCGGTGCGCGTTCCGCCGGGCAGTCCGCCCCAAAGGGTTTCGGCGTTCCAGTCGGCCAGAGGCACGTCGCCGAGGCCGAGCTGGCGGCGGATGACGCCCGCCGTGTGCGGCAGGAATGGGGTCAAGTAAACGGCTGCAATCCGCGTCGTTTCCAGCGCGGCGTACAGGGCATCAGCGACGCCCTGCGCGTCCCCAGCCTTGTGCAGCTTCCAGGGTGCCGTGGTGTCAATGTCGCCGTTGCCGGCCTCGATCAGCTTCCAGATGGCGGCAAGCGCTGCGGCAGGGTCAAGCGCAAGCATTGCCCGCTCGACATCCTGAGTGGTCTCTCGGGACAGTGAGGCAAGAACCCCGTCTGCCGTGCGCTCCGCGCTGCCGTGCGGCACGACCCCGTTTTCGTACTGGGCCAGCATTTTCAGCGTCCGGTTCAGTAAATTGCCGAGCTTGTTGCACAGATCCGGGTTGTAGCGCTTCTCGACGAGGTTGTCGACCGAAAACTCGGCATCGGACGTGAACGAAATATCGCGCAATAAATAATAGCGCAAAGCGTCTTTCGCGGCTTCTTCGTCCGCGCCGCTTTTTTCTACGATCTGCGTCACGACTTCCTGCGGGGTTGGGATGTTGCCTTTGGACTTAGAGCCTTTTTCGCCGCCGATCAGCCACCACCCATGCCCCAGCACGGTTTGGGGAAGGGGAAGATTCAGGCCCATCAGCATCGCGGGCCAGAGAGTTGCATGAAAGCGGGTGTAGATCTCTTTGCCGACCAGATGTACGTCGGCGGGCCAGACCGTGTCCCAGGCGGCGTTGTCCGGCCAGCCTGTCGCCGTTAAGTAGTTAATGACGGCATCAAACCAGACATATATCACTTGGGAGGGGTCGCCCGGCACGGGTATGCCCCAGCCGGTGTTGCGCCGAGAAATCACCACGTCCCGAAGGCCGCTTTTAATAAATGCCAGGACTTCGTTGCGGCGCGTGTCCGGCTGCAAAAACTCCGGGTGGGCTTCAATGTGGTCCAGCAGGCGGTCGTTGTAGGCGGACAGCCGAAAGTAGTAATTGTCTTCCGAGACCCATTCCACGGCCGCGCCGGTTTCTTTGGCCCGGCCGTTTTCCACCTCGGATTCGACAAAAAACGTCTCGTCGCTGACCGAGTACCAGCCTTCGTATTTGCCGGCATAGATGTCGCCCTGTGCCTGCAACCGGCGGAAAACTTCGGCGACGGCGTCGGCATGGCGCCGCTCGGTGGTGCGGATAAAGTCGTCCTGCGAGATGTGCAGGAACTCCCAGCAGTCCCGGTAGCGCTGGGAAACGCTGTCGGCAAACCGCAGCGTCTCGGTCCCGGCGCTTGCGGCCGCCGCCGCAACTTTCGGCGCGTTCTCATCGGTGCCGGTCAGGAAAAACGTCTTGTCGCCCCGCAGCCGGTGAAACCGGGCAATCGCATCGCACAGGACGGTCGTGGTCGCCGAGCCGACGTGCGGAACGCCGTTGACATAGTAAATGGGCGTCGTGATGTAAAAAGTTTTGTCCGTGGGCAAATTAAAGTCCTAAAATAAGTTGACGTTATGTTACCCGAAATAGGGGGCAAGAAAAAAGCCCGGCGCAAAATGCGCCGGGCCTGCCAGTTGAATGCTTACATGTCTCTCATCAAGCGGGCGGTGATCTCTTTTAGCTCGCCCATGTCAAAGCTTGGAATGCCGGATGCTGGGGCAGGGGGCAAGTCCGCCATAGGATGACCGGCCAGGGTGCCTTCGCGCACTTCCAGCGGCAGACCATCTTCCGGGTGAGTGCCGTTGAAGACAGCTTCGATATGCTTGTAGTCATCCGCGCTGAAGCGGTACAAGGTGCGGTGCAGGCCCTGCGCGATGAACTCGCGGCACTCTGGAATCTTGTCCGTGCGAATATCCGGGATCGGCAGCATCTTGGGAACGTCTACACCGGTCATCTTGGACAGCGCCACGGCATACGCAAGCTGATGGACGCCGCCCCGGCACAGCAGATAGCCGCACAAGCGCTTGGCAACGGGATGGTTGGTAGTCTCGTAAACCCGCAGCTTGCCCATGCGTGCGCCGCTTTCGAGAAAGAAATTATGCAGCAAGTCCAAGATCAAGTTGCCGCTGTTGAAGACATAATCGCCGCGCCAGGGGGCGCCCTGCGCGTCTGCAACCAGGGCGCTGTTGCCGTTGTTGATGAACTGATGACGAATGCCGTTGCTTTCGTTCATCTTCTTGAGCGGGGCGTCTTTCGGCTCTGCATGGTTCGGCTCGCCGCCGTTCTGAAGAAGGCTGATGGCAGTCGAGACCAGCTCGACATGACCGAATTCTTCTGCGGTGATGCTTGCCACCAGGTCATAAAAAGGAACAATGTCGCCTCGCCCGCGCATCGAGAACGACTGGTGCATGTAGTTGTTCAGCGTGGACATCTCGCCGAAGCGCCCGCCCATAAGTTCTTGCAGTGCCGCCGCCGCCGCTGGGTCCGGGTCGGAGTTCGCTGGCAAATCCATCTGGAGTTTATCAATACGTGTAAACATTGCTGTCTCTTTTCTACGGCCGCGAAAGAATGCGGCACACGCGCTTTTACCCCCATCGGCTGCTTCTGGAAACACGTTGAAGCGCCGCACTTAAACTCAATGCTGCGTGAACGTCAGCGGGAGGCTTGAGTAAGCCACCTGTCCGCTGCTGGTGTCCTGAAAACGCGCGGCAATGCTGAGCGTTTCGCTGCCCGTGTACGAGTTGGACGGCGCGGTATACTGCCCGTTACTGAACGGGACCGCCGTGTGGCTGTATCCTGGATAGCTCAGGGCAACGGTGTATCCGGTGCTGGTGGTGACATCGGCGGTCTGCGTGTGGCCCAGCATGTCTGTGCTGTACGTCGCGATGACCTGGAACTGAAGCATATTGCCGGCCAGGATTGCTCCCGTCGGTGAAACCAAAGAAAGCTTGACGGATGTCAGCTTCCATCCCGCCGGGGCGGCATACGCTTCCACCGGGGTCAGCAGCAGGCCTGTCGGCAGGATTTGCGCGGCCAGCGCCACGGCCAGCCCGCCGGACAACGCCCAGCGGCCCACTCGCTGAAGCGGGACGGGCAGGGGAGCAGGGACGGTTTCGCGCCGGAGCGATGCGAGGCCCAGGCCCAGTACGGCCCAAAATAGCAGCGATGCTTCCGGGAATTGCCACGACGGCGAAGCCAGCGCATCCACGCTCTGCCCGGCCACGGCGCTGACTGCTGCAATCAGCAGCATCTGCTGTCCGCTGGGTGACTGCCGCCGCCGGCTTGGGATCATCCGCCGCCATGCCTGCACGGCAAATGCCGCTAGAGCCGCCAGGTACAGGCCGAGGCCCGGCAGCCCGATCTCCGCCGCCGTCTGCCCGTAAAACGAATGGGCTTGATTAGTCAGGGACGGATGCTCGCTGGGAAGCAAAATCCCGCCGGTATGGGTCCAGCGCCACTCCGCACCGGGGTAGCGCCCCAGCCCGATCCCGGTCAGCGGGCGGGCGGCGACCAGATGCGCCGTGCCGCGCCAAAGTGCGAGCCGCGTCTGCCAGCTTTCATCATGGCTGAGGGCAAGCAGCGTTCCGGCCCGCGCCAAAAGTGCGGCCTTCTGGTCGGGCGGGCTGGACAAAAGCCAGATGGAAAGCAAACCGAAGAGGAGGCCGAGAAGAAGAACGGCCGGGGGAACCAGCGCCGCCCGCTGCTGTAAAAGCGCTTTCAGCGAAAGTCTCTGCTGTGACAGCAGCTTCCACCGCAGACCGCCAAAAACGAGGCCGGCGGCGGCCAGTCCAAACCAGGCGCTGCGGGTCTCGCTGAGAAAGAGGCACAATGTCCCGGCGGTCAAAGCCGCCAGCGCCGCCCCGCGCCAGGACGAAGACTTAGCGAACAGCGCGACTCCGGCGCTGAACGGAAGGAGAAGAAGGAGAACCGACCCGTACAACTGATGGTCCCGGTACGGCCCTGTCAGGTCGCCCTGCACCGACCCGCTGCCGAGAATACCGATCCCTGCCATCGCGCCGAGAAGCAGCACGGCAAGCTGCCCGGCCATTTCCGTCCGGCGCAGCCCCCAGCCGGCGGCCAGCGCGAGGCCAATTCCCGCTGTCCACCGCAGCGCCTCAGTCCCCGCCGCTGCCGCCCAGGGCGTTCCGAGACTGCGGGAGGCTGACGCCAGCGCCCACGCCAGCACGGCAGCCAGCCAAAACTCCGGCCTGCTGCCAAGCCTAGAAACTCTCTGCCACACATTCCGTTGCGTCGTCATGCCGTTGCCCCTCCGTGGATGCGATCATTCGTTTGAAATTAATGTCTCCCCGCAGTATAACATGAAAGCAGGCAGGCTTGTCAAGTGCCGCGTTCGCCTGCGCGAAACTTTTGCGTTCAGCGCACTTAGTCTACTTCGGCGTCAGGCCGCGCGACGACACTTGGGCAATGAAGTTCTTGGCGTCGGCGACATGCTGCCCTTGTGGGAACTTCCCTAAATACGTCTGCCAGATGGCAACGGCTCGTTTGCCGTCGCCCAGCACGGCATACGCGCTGGCTTCGTTGAAGAGGCTGTTTTCGTGGTTTGGGTCTTGATGCTGGGCAATGACATACTGTTCCAGCGCTTTTTGCGGCTGGGACGATTTGAAATACGCAACACCAAGATCGGTCCGAATGTCCGGGTTGTCAATGCCTTCCGCAATGGCTTTCTGGTAAGACGCAATGGCTTGGGGCCACTGTCCCTGGTCTTCCTGCTGGTCGCCTGTCTGCCGGTCTGCCTGCGCGGTCAGTGTCCGGCTTTGAGACGCCTGTGCGAGCGCGGGCCGCAGGGCAAGGTAGGTCCCGCCTGCGCCGAGTCCCGCGCATACAAGGCCGGTCACAATGTAGCCGAGTACGCCCGACTTCAGTCCGGCAGGGGAAGACGCCGGAACGGCGCGGCGTGTCTTGCGCGGCATGGTCAGCGCACTCCCGCCGGCAGCTTTTCAAATGTGCTGTCCGTGCCGCTGACAAGTGCAGGATGGTGAGGCATCTGCGCCAGCGCCTTGCGAGCAGTTTCTTCGGCGGTCAAGCCCGCTAAATCTCGCAGGACAGGAATCGTGCCGTGTTCAATGAAATGGTCGGGCAGGCCGATGACGGAGACCGGAACGGTCAGGCCAGCCTCGGACAGCAGTTCTAAAACGGCCGAGCCGAAGCCGCCAGACGCGACGCCGTCTTCGATGGTCACGACCGAGCCGCAGCGGCGGGCAGCGCTGAGAATGGCCTCGGAATCCAAGGGCTTGCAGAAGCGGGCATTGATGACGGTCGCTTCCACGCCCTGCCCCGCGAGGATGTCGGCGGCGTCGAGCGCGATCTTGACGCCTGCGCCGAGGCCGATCAGCGCGGTGTCGCCGCCCCGGCGCAGGGTTTCGGCCCGGCCCATCTCGATGGGACGCGGCTGCTCGCCGAGCGCGTCCTGCCCGCCCCGCGGGTAGCGCACGGCAATCGGACCGGCGTCATAGTTCAGGGCAAAACGGGTCATGGCCCGCATCTCGTCGGTGTCTTTTGGCGCCATCAGGACCAAGTTGGGAATGCAGCGGAGGTAAGCGAGGTCAAAAACGCCGTGGTGGGTCCCGCCGTCGTCCCCAACGAGTCCGCCTCGATCTAAAAAGAACCGGACGGGCAGGCGCTGCAAGGCAACGTCGTGAATAATGGGGTCGTAGGCGCGTTGTAAAAACGTGGAATAAATGGCAGCCACAGGCTTGAAGCCTTCGGCGGCCAGGCCGGCGGCGAAGACGACCGCGTGCTGCTCGGCGATGCCGACATCAAAAAAGCGTTCGGGGTGGAGCTTGGCGAACTTGTTGAGGCCCGTGCCGTCGGGCATGGCGGCGGTGATGCCAACAATTTTGTCGTCGGTCTCCGCCAGATCGTTCAAAGTCTCGACAAATGCATCCGTGAAGCTGACGCCGGCGAGCTTCGCCTCGGTCTTGCCGTCGTCGGGGCTGAACTTGCCGAGGCCGTGATAAGTCCGTGAGTTCGCTTCGGCATACGGAATGCCTTTGCCTTTCACGGTCAGCACATGGACCAGGACCGGGCCTTTCAAGCGCTTGACATGCTGGAACACATTGACCAGATTTTCTAGATTGTGGCCGTCAATCGGACCGATGTAGGTGAAGCCCATTTCCTCAAACAGCAGGCCCTTGTGGGCTGGGGTCGCAAAATGGGTCGCCGTGTGCTTGGCCGCCTTGGCCGCTTTCTTGATGATTTCGGAGCCGACCGGCATCCCGGCGATCATACGCTTGGCCGTGTTTTCGCCCGCCTGATATAGCGGCTCCATGCGGAGCTTTGCAAGATACGTCGCCAGCGCCCCGACGTTCTCGGCAATGGACATCTCGTTGTCGTTCAAAACAATCGTAATGTCCGTGCCGTCATCGGCGGCATTGTTCAGGCCCTCTAATGCCATGCCGCCGGTGAGTGCACCGTCGCCGATCAGGGCCAGCACGGAATGCTTCGCGCCCCGGAAGTCGCGGGCTTTGGCAAACCCCATCGCCGCCGAGATGGACGTGGATGCGTGGCCCGCGCCGTACAAATCAAATGGGGACTCATCAATCCGCAGAAAGCCCGACAGGCCGCCGTGCTGCCGGATCGTCGGGAGCTGGTCGCGGCGCCCCGTCAGTATCTTGTGAACATAGCCTTGATGCCCGACATCCCAGATCAGCTTATCTTTCGGCAGGTTGTAGACTTTGTGCAGGGCCAAAGTCAGCTCGACGACGCCGAGCGAAGGCGCGAGATGCCCGCCGGTTTTGGCGACGGTCTGGGTCAAATACACGCGGATTTCCTGAGCAAGCGTCTTGAGCTGCTCCGGGGAAAGCCCTTTAAGGTCGGCGGGGCTGTTGATCCCGTCCAATAACGACATTGTCAATAGCGGCGTCGCGCTTGTGTCGGGTTGGTCCATACGGGGCGTCTCTTTCTTGTTGATTCGGTCGGGGGAGGGGGGCATCACAAATCATACCTCTGCGGATATTTCTGCTGGGATTATACCCGCCTTTGTTGCTTTATTTCACAAAGTAATTTGTTTGTATTTCATCAGCCGAAAAAAGCCCCGGTTCCACTGCTTGGAACCGGGGTCTTCTATTTCAGGCGGCCGGCGCTACTCGCCGCCGTTATACTTCAAGCCAGGCAGCGATTATTCGTCGCTGTCTTTGCGGGCAGTGTGAGCCGCCGGCGTCTTGCCGAGCAGGCTAGTGGCATGGCGGATCGCAGGCATCTTGGAGTGCATGCCTTTGACGCTTTTCCAGATGACTTCGTTCAGCACGGCGGCCGGAGCGCTGTCGGGGTGGACAAAGTCCATTGTGGCGCAGAGTGTTTCCAGCGGCAGCAACGCACGGCTGCTGGAGGTCGGAGCAGGAGCAAGGCCGCTCAGGATGGAGGCGGCAGGCTGGGTAGCCGTGTAGACGCCGGTGTTGCTGGCCGTAGTGTCGAAGTCCAGGATTGGGTTGGCCGTGGCATCGTACTGGTTCATCGGCGGGATGTTCAAGAGAAGCTCCATCGTCTTCAAGACGCTGTCGGTGTTGTAGAACGTGTGGTCTACCGATGATTTCTTGATGAACGGGCTGATGACATAGCACGTGGACCGGTGACAGTCCACATGGTCCGGGCCGTCCTGCGCGTCGTCTTCAATGACAAAAATTGCCGACGAGTTCCAGATCGGGCTGCTGCTGATCGCCTGCACGAACTGGCCGATGCCATAGTCGTTGTCGGCGACTTCCGCCGTCGGCAGGTGGTTCGACCGGATGTAGTTGCCTGTCGAGTCCGTGACGACCGAGACGCCCTGCGTGTGGTCGTGCATGAATCGCACGGTCTCAAACGCCGGGACTGTGCTGCCGTCGGGTTTGGCGGCCAGCATCTGCTGGAACTCGCGGTTCCATTCTGTGTAGCGGCTGGGCGCGTTGTAATGCCCATAGGCGGCTCTGGGGTACAAGCTGCTGACGGCGGCCGGTCCCTCGCTGTCCGGGTAAGTGGCATCGTACTCGCGGAAGTCAATGTCCGTCACGCCGCCGCCGTCATGTCCGGCGGGCTGCAGACCGAGATCAGTCGGGTAGTTGTCGGGCGTGTTGACGTTGTCGCCAAAGAGCGCAAAGAAGCCGTAGTTGCGGTACTTTGTCGTCAGGCCGGTGCCGGCGAGATTGACGTTCTCCTGGACATCGTCCCAGATATGGCCGCCGGGTGCAACGGACACGTCATGGATGGCCGGGGCGGCGCCGGTGGCGGGGTCGCGGAACGGCGAAGACGGCACCAGCGGCTGGCCGTAAGGATCGGTGGCCGGAAAGCCGCCGACGGGATAATTGTTGTTCGCGCCCTCAAAGTCGTAATTGCGCCCGCGGCCGCTGTAGTTGTACGGCAGGTTCTTGATGACGTACTCGGACGCCTGCCCCTGGGTGGACCAGGGCCAGCCGTCGCCGGACGCTTCCGCGCAGTCGTAGAAGTTGTCCAGCAGGACAAACCGGGACGCCAGCGCGTGCAGGTTGGGCGTGACGTTTTTCCCAAACAGCACCAGGCTGGAGTCGCCGTTGCCCTGGGGCAGATCGCCCAGCACCTGATCGTAGGTCCGGTTTTCCTTGATGATGTAGAAAACGTGTTTGATGCCGTTCTGCGCGGCGAGATTAATGCCCGCCAGCGGGCTGGGCGCCGGATTGGCGATGGCCGCAATTTTGTTGTTCGCCAGCGTCATCTGCGTGTACGATGCAAGCTGGGATGCGCCGGGAACGCGGATCGTTTCCACGTTGCCTTCAATGATGTTCAGGTCATATTGGTTGGCGAAAGAGAACTGCTGATAGCTGGGGTTCGGGTAGCGGGTCAGCGTGCCTTTGGCGTTGGCGACTAAAATCACAGGTTTGACGGGAGACGCGACCACGGCGGTCGGATACCAGCCGGCCGGGATGTAGCCGATGAGCGCATTAGAGGCCGTGTCCACGACGCCGATGGCGTTCATGTCGCCGAGGGACACATACAGCCGGCTCTCGTCCGGGGTCAAGCCGAGACCGGTGGGGGTGACGCCGGATAGGCCGCGCGTACCGGTCGGCTGGAGCAGGACTGTGGCGGCAACCGTGTTGTTCGTGGTATTCACCACTGAGACGGTTTCGCTATGGGCATTGGCGACATACAGCTTGGTCTGCGCTTTGTTGAGCAGCAGGGAGATCGGATGCTGCCCGGTCGCGAGCGCCGCGCTCTGGGTCGGGGCCGCTGGACTGGCGCAGTTGAGGACATAAACGGCGTTGTCGCGCTGGGAAGACACATAGACTTTGGAGCCGTCGCTCAGAGCCGCGACCGACAGCGGGAAGTTTGACGGCGTAAACGACGCGGTGTTGCCTCCACCGAGCGTGAGGTTGCCGGCGGCTTCGGCAAACGAGTAGCGTCCTACTTCCGCGCCGGTGCTGGTATTGATGATCGCGAGGCTGCCCGGCGTTGTGATGTTGGCGATGGAGCCTGCGCCATAGTTCTCGTTGATGGCGACGTACAGGTAGCCGCGGCTGTCAAGCGCGACGCCTGCTGGGAAGTCGCCGGGATTTTTCAGGGTGATCGTCTTGGCTAGCGTGAGCGTTCCCGCCGGGCTGACGTTGACCACGGCCACCGCACCGGTGTTCGGAAGACCGGATTTTGCCGGCGCAGTGACGGTGCCTTCGGAGGCATAAATGGTCGAGCTGCCGTCGGGATTGGACTGAGCGGCAAGGCCGTAATACAATCCGTTCGGGCCGAACGTCGTATTGCCGGCATCCGGGCCGAAGACAAGGGCTGGGCCGGCGTCTTTGCCGGTCGTAGTGCTGAGGACATGCAGGGACTCGCGAAAGCCCATGTCGGTGGAGATCGCGAACTTGCCGTCGGGCGTGACGATCATGTTCATGGGCAGGCTGCCGACGTTGGTGGTCGAGCCGAGCGGCGGAAGCGTGATGCTTTTGCCGGTCACAAGCGGGTTCACGGCGGACGGCGGCGCCGGGGTCTGCGCCGTCGCGGCCGAGCCGAGCAGGGCGACTGCGGCGGCGGCAGCGGCGCAGAAGAGGGCATGATGTTTCAGAAAGCTCAGGGTAGTCATCGGTGTCTCCTTAGAGAATCGTGAGAAGGTAATCGTGAGATAATCCGGGCGCTTGTTCAGCTTGCCGCGCTTGCCGTGCGCCGGCGGCGGGCGATGACCGTGCCGCCGAGGCCGAGCATCAGGAGCAGGCCGAGAGATACGTTGGTGGAGGCTTCGGGAACAGCGGCGGGAACCGGCGTCGCATCAATGTCCACCGTCGTGCCCTGGCTGCTGCCGAGGTTCATCAGGCTGAACGTGCCGACGGCGATGCCCGATGAGGCGGGACCGAACAAAGAGGCGGAAAACGGGGTGAAAACGCTCTGCTGGGTCTGGTCCCCGGCGGCATCTGTCAGAACAGAAAGGGAAAGAGTGTTCGCCGGCCCGAAGTTCGGAAAAGCAAGGCTGCCGGTCAGGGTAGCCGAGGTCAGCGCTCCATGTACCGGATCGGAAAACCCGGTGCCGGGCGCTGACGTCATCAAGGCGCTGGCCTGCTTGTCCATTGCCTGCACACTGTTGTTCGCGTCGCCGATGGCAAAAGAATTGGTATATCCGTCGGCAAAGACTTCATTGATCTCCGGGGAGGCGAACGTCACCGAGTCATACACCGGGTAAGCGAGGCTGCCGTTGGATTCGGTCAGGTTGCTGACGACAAACGCATAAAAGGGAGTTGCGGTCTGAGCGGACGCGCCGCCCGCCGAACAGAGCGCGGCTCCGGCGACGGCAAAACCGAAAAATGAGCGAAAGGCGAAGTGGGTGGTGTTCATGGATGTGTCTCCTCAATGCTTGTGGATGGTGCAACCTGATCATTATACGGGGGCAATGTTAAACCAGTGTTAAGAAGACATTAAGTTAACATTAAGAAGCGGCGGATCAGAGTGGAGACAGGAAAAAGCCCCGGCTCATCAGAACCGGGGCAGGGGATGCGGGCAGGAGGCAAACTAGCCGCCGTCTTTATCGTCATCGCCGCCGACTTTCGGGCCGTTGACGACTTTGATCGCAGCCTGGTAGACACGCGCCTGCTCGGACTTGTAGGCTGCCGTGTTCAGCGTGTGCTTCTTCGCGGCTTGATGGTACAGCGTGTCGGCCTGCATGGACAGCAGGGTGACCATGCTGAGGCGGTAGGAATCTTGGTCCGGGGAGGACGAATCCAGCTTCTGCGACAACGTCCACACTTTGCGGCCCGGTGCGGTTGCCACATAAGTGCTTTTCGCGTGCAGCTTGGCAAGCGACATTTGGTTCGGCCCCAAGAGGGTCAGGCCGTCGGCGCTGAGGTGGATACCGTTGTAGGTGGACTGGAACATATCGCGCAGATCGGTTGCCAGCAGGTCGCCGTAGTTGTTCGGCGGCAGGCCCATCAGCAGTTCTTCGGTCTTGACGATGGAGGCCGTTGAGTAGTGGCGCGTCGCCAGGAAGCCGGGCTTGGCATAGGGGCTGATGACGATCATCGGCGTCCGGTGTGGGTCCAGGTGGTCGCGGCCCGACTGGGCATCGTCATAGGTGAAGAAGATCGCCGAGCCGGTGCCGTCTGCGCTGTTGTAGTACGCCTGGCTCTGCATGATGTGCTTGACGACCATACCCAAAGCCGTGTCGCCGTCGGCGATCAGCTCCGCGCCGGAAGGGCTGCCGCCGGTGATGGCGATGTTTGAGGTCGCCGCCGGATTGCCGGAGTGGTCGTTCGGCTGATACAAGTAGATGTACGTCGGCAGCGTTCCGGCAGCCGCCATGCGGTCAAAGTCCTTGTTGAACTCTAAGGCGCGGCGCTGATCGGAAATGCCGAAGTTGTAGCCAGGATAGTTTTTATCCAAATGCGGCTCGCCGCTGGCGTTGCTTTCGCCCAAAATTGCCAGGATCGGGTTCTTCAGGAAGTAGGACTGGCCCAGGCCCTGAGTCAGTGAAGTGACATCGCTGCCCGTGGGGTTTGCGGCACTGTTGTAGATGCCGTTTACTTCCGCCGGCTGGTTTGTGGCGGCGGGGGTCGCGACCGCCGTATTGGGCGTTGTGGCAGTGCCGTTCGGCGGGTTCTGCTGGCCGACTGTGTTCATGCCGTTCAGAACGGGGCTGCTTTCGGGGGCGACGGGAACGCCAGCCAAGCCGCTCGGCGGGTCAATGGTCTTGGCGGGGTTCGCATAGCCGTTGTCAGTGCCGGTGACGCGGATCAAAGCGCCGTAGTCCTTGAACGAGACGTTGTTCCGGGCGGCGTTGTTGAAGATGTAGCCGCCTTCCGGGTAATCTTCCGGCTCCATGTTCTTGTTCGAGAGCAAACCGCGCCCGCCTTTGACCAGCAGCGTTTTTTCGGTGAAGTCCGACGCCGTGCCGGAAGCCGAAAATTGATGTCCGCCGTCGCTTTCTTCCGCGTCCGAGTAGTAGTTGACGCCGGTGGCGAACGTGTCGGCCAGCGCCTGCGTGTTCAGGGCGATGGACGTAAAGCCCGTGTAGCCGGTGACGGCATATTCCTGGTCAAAAGAAGTCGCGCCGGAAGCCAAGTTGTAATCTTGGTTGGCAAAAACGCCGAAATGCGGCTGGTTGCCGAGCATGGAGTCAAACGTCTTGTTTTCATGCAGGATAAAGATGACGTGCTTGATCTTGCCGGACGCCCCGCCGCCAATTGGGACAATGCTGGTGTCAAGATTGGCCGCGTTCTGGACCGCGAAGTCGTTTTTCAGTGCTGTCGTGTTGTCCAGCGGCAAAGACGCCAAATTGATTTTCTGCACCGTCCCGAACATCGAGTTTGAGTTGGAGAACGACTCGATCCCGGACGCAGTCGGGTTGCCGGCAAAATCCGTCTTCGGGTTCAGGTCCTCCGCGACGCCTTTATCGTTGACGACGTACAGGGTCTGGCCGTCGGCGCTCACCGACAAGGCGGAAGGATACCAGCCTGTCGGGATGCGGCCCAGCAGCTTCGGCGAAGTCGGGGTAGACACGTCCAGCACAGCCACAGAATCCAGGCCCGCTTCGGCGACATACAGCCGCTTGTTGTCGGGCGAGACCGCCAGGGCATTCGGGTACGAGCCGTGGACAAGGTGACCGTCCGGCAGGTTCAGGTTCAGCGGGGACAAGTTGAAGTCGGGCAGCTTGCGGTTGTTGGCAACCAAGATCAGGCCGAGCGAGTCGGAGTTGGACTTGGTAACGTATTCCACTTCCTGCGTGCCGAGCCGGACAATCGCCATAGCGGACGGATGGGTTTCGCCGACCAGAATACGGTCATCCGGGCCGCCCGGCTGGCCTTCGTAGACCGCGCCGACGACGGACGCATTCGCCGGGTTTGCACCGGGAACGCTGATGACCGACACCGAAGAAGTTTTCGGGTTGCCGCCGGACATGCTGGTCACAGGGACAAAGAACAGGCCGCTTGTATCCTGACCCGGCGTGACCGACGCCAGTGCAGTGATGTTGCCGGAAGCATCCTGCGTCGGTGCGCCAATAAATGTGTACGGCTCAACGCCCCAGTTGGAAACCAAGACTTTGGTGCCGTCGCGGCTGACCGTGACGCCGTAGGGCAGGAAGCCGACCGGAATCTGCTTAATAACTGTGTTGGGCGTCGCCGTGGTGTTGGCCGCCGTCGCGATCACGGCCAGACTGTTGTCGCCGTTGCAGGCGACATACAGATACTTGCCGTCGGGGGAAAGCGCCGAGCCGGCGGGGAACGAAATCTGGTTGGCCGTCAGGAACGCTGCTGTGCCGCCGCCCGTGCTGCCGAAGCCGCCGCCGCCGGGAACGCCGCTGCTGCCGGAGTTTTCAGGAAAGTCGCCGCCATTGAAGGTCGTCGGGGTGCTGTAGGTAGTAACGCCCGTCGCCGGGTTCGTGGTCTTGAGGGGAACCTGGGTGAAATTAGTCGGGGTGGCGTTCGGCGTGATCGGGTTGATTCTGATCGCCGTCCCGGAAGTCAAGGTGCCGGCGCTCGTTCCCGCCGGCGGAGTGAACGTCAGCACTTTGACGTTCTGGTCGCCGCCGCCGGAAGCATAGATCGTGTAGCCGGTGCCGCTCGGCACGATTTGCAGGCCGACAAACAGCGGGCCGACGGCGGTCTGAGCGGCGACGGTCATGTCTGAAGTCCGCAGGACCGTCACGGAGTAGCCGCCGAGCAGGTTCACCGAGCCGCCGGCCGAAGTGGGCGAAGGCAGAGTAGACAGGCCGCCGGTGATGTTGCGCTCGTCATCGCAGGAAAGGACAAGGTACTGGCCGTCAGGGGTTAAAGCGCTGCCGAGCGGGTGCATTCCGATTTGGGCGACAATGCCGGCGGGGGCAACGATTTTGCCGTTCGGCAGGACGCCGTCAAAGTAGGTCGGGGTCGCGCCGGGCGGCAGGACCAATTCGCCGGACTTGTTCGGCCCTGCTAAAAGCTCAGCGCTGCTGTAAGCGGTGGTTGCGGTGCCGTCGGCCCGCTGCTTTTCAGACGTGCCATAGACGGGAGCAGTGACGGTGCCCCAGTTAGTGCCGTTGACCTGCGCGAGTGCAGCGCTCCCGCCGAGGAGGGTCAAAAAGGCCGCGCCGAGTGCGGCGGCGCTGCCCTTGATTTGGCTATGTTTCATGGTGTGATGTTCCTCATCGTTGACGAAATAATTATTTTGCAGAAGCGGCGCGGCGACGGGACACAGCCACAGCACCGAGGCCGAGGGCCAGCAGAAGGCCAAGCGAGACGGTGGTGGACGCTTCCGGCACGGCGGCCGGCGCAAGGATAGTGACCGAATTAACTACGTTGTCATTGCCGTCTAAAAGGCTGAAGGTACCCAATGCGGTTCCAGTTTGCGCGGGGCCGAACAAGGAAGCAGAGAACGTGGAAGAAACATACTGCGGCGTGATCGGGCCGCCAATCGTCGTTTCCGTGTTCACATTTTGGGCGGGGCCGGAGCCGATGTTCCCTGTGAGAACTGCCGATGTCAGCGGGCTGGAAGTTGAAAACGTATTGCTGAAAGTGTCAAACGTAGCCGTATCGAGGCTGCCAAGCTGGATCGTCTGGGTAAAGCCGCCGGTGAAGGTCTCGTTGATCTGCAAATTGCTGAAAGTCAGGTTGTCGATCACGGAAAAGACAGGATCGCCACCGGACAACGTATTGTTCTCGACTTGGAAGAAGTAGGAAGTCGGCGTTGGGGACTGTGCAAACGCGCCGGGGGCGGACAGCAAGCCGGCAGCGGCGACGGCTGCGCCGCAGGCCAGCCGGAGCGAGATAAGTTGAGACGTCATCATGGAAAGAAGCTCCTTAAACAAAATTTCACGGTACAACCACGAAATTATACAAGGGCAATGTTAAGAGAGCATTAAGGGAAAACGATGTTTTGGTGGGGAACGCGAGGCGGCTTACAAAACGAAGGAAGTTTTTTGAAAACTTCCTATTTCGCGTATTTCACTGCGGCTCGCGCGGGGGCAAGCGTGTCGGTTCCGCCGAGCCAGCCGGAAAGCGCCGAGGGGTCTTCCAGTGCGATCTGAAGCGCCGTATTCAGCTCGCAGCGGCGCGTGTCGTCTTCCGGCAGGCCCGCTTCTTGCAGGGCCGCCGCGAAGCCTGCGCGTATCCCCGACTCGATCCCGCCGGGGCGCTGGTCCTGCACCGGGCGCAAGTCTCCCCCGCCCTGCTCCATCACCTGAGCGCAGGCGCGGGCGTCGCGGCTGTTCCACGACCGGCAGCCGAGGGGCCGGACACCGTAGACGCTGCACCGGCCCTCTTCCAGCAGGGCGCATGGCACGGCGGCACGGACACGCGCGTCCGGCGACAGGCCGCGCACAGCGGTGGCCGTTTGGCGGACACGCGCTTTCACGGCCTCGAGGCGTTCGGCAGGCAGATGCGCGAGAAAAGCGGCGATCAAAAAGACTTCCGGGGCGGATGCTTCAACAGTCAAGTGGCAGCAATAAGCGCAGCCGGCAGCGCAGGCGTGGGGGACAACGTTTAAGCTTTGGACATGCCGCCAGGTCTGCTCGTAGAACTGGTGCGAGGCATCGGCTGCCGACAGCAACGTTTGCGGGGCAACAGGAAGACGCAAGCGAGGCTGTAGCGCCGCCTGCACGTCATGAGCCAGGGCGCGGGCAAACGGGAGCATCTTGGCGGGCGTCGCGGCGTTTGCATCAGCGGGCGCTGTGGTCTCTGCTTTCATGATGTCATATCTCCCTTTATGATCGCGATTGTACCTATTTTTGAGGTATCGTTTGTTGTGTCTCCCGCCCTTTGACCTGCTCGCCGAGAAAGAAACGCCTCGCATGGACCAGCCCGACACAAGCACAGTGGGGGCAATCGCGACGCAGCTATCTGAATGAGATTGACAGTACTTCTGATGCCGAACGGCAGTCCCCGGAGCCGCTTAATCAGAGTGCACTCTGGTTATTACACGAGAGCGATGTTAAAGCAATGTTAAGGAAGGGAAACAGGGGTCTCGGCGGAGAACGCGAGGCGGCCTACAGAGAGACAACTTTTCTCGCTATGCTGCGGTGGGCTGAGCGAGGTTAGAAAGAACGCGTTCATAACGCTCTGCCATCTTCCGGGCAGACTCTGCGACCGCGGCACGCAGGGGCAGGGGTTCCAGCACTTCGGCCTGTGCGCCGAACGACAGCACCCAGTAAAGCATCTCCTCATACCCATGCACGGTCACCCGGAACAAAAGGCCGCCGTCAGGCTGCTTTTCAATCCGCTGGGTCGCGTGCCAGTGGCTGTTCGCGATCCAGCTTGCCACTTCCGCGTCAAAGCGCACGACCACTTCGGTCGGCTCGCCGCCGGCTTGCAACTGCCAGCCCTTTGCCAGCCACTCCGCGAGGTCAAAGTCGGCGGGATAAGAGAACCGGGCGTCTTCACGCACCCGCATCCACTTGATTCGGTCCAGGCCGAAGGTGCGTATGCCCTGACGCAAGTGGCAGTAGCCGACCAGATACCACGCGCCAATTTTATAAGTCAGGCCATAGGGATCCACGCGCCGCTTGGTCGGCTCCGGGCGCGTCCGGGACAAGTAGGTAATGTCTACGGGGTGATGCCGGACAATCGCCGACTCTAAGTTCTGGTAGACTTCGGCGGAAAAATCGCGCACGACCGGCAAGCCCACCGAGACACGCTCCCCGGCTTTTTTCACTTCAGCGGCGATCCGGCGCGGCAGGACGAGGTCAATTTTTTTGAGCGCGGACGTGAGCGAGTCTTTGTACACCGACCCGGCTTGGGACGCGAAGCTGGTCCCGGCGAGCCGCAGGGCGAGGGCTTCGGGCGGCGTGAACGAGGTCGGCAGGAACTTCATTTCCGCTAGGCCGAACTTGCCGTCTTTGCGCTTGACTTGGCCCCACTGCCGCAGAACCGCGATGTCCCGCTCAATCGTGGCGCGGGACACGTCAAACTTTTCTTCCAGCGCGGCGGCGTCCCAGTGAAACGGCTCCCGGTCTAAAAGCTGCAAAATCTGGATCAGCCGCGAGAATTGTTCTTCTAAAGTCATGTTAAACTTCCGACAGAAGAAGGGCTTCGCCGCCCGCGGAAACCGTATAACGGACTTTACGGACAGTGCGTTCCGGGTCCCAGTCTTCCATCTTGTCATTGGTGATCAGCGGCGCGTTCATTTGCTTGGCAACCCGCAGCAACACAATGTCGGCGGCGGTTCCGGCATCTACCAAGGTCAGTTCCTGCCGGTCGCGCATCCGGCGCAGCGCCGCTTTGTCGTCGATAAAATACGGCAGGTTGGCGTCGGCGTACAGCACAACCGGGAAAAAGCCTTTGGTCCACAGCACCCGGCGAATTGCAAGAATCGCCCGCAGGCGCGGATGACCCTGCGCGAGCGATTCTTGATCAAACCAGGCGACATTGCTGCCGTCCACAACCGCTGCGCCGCGCGGGACCCGCTTCAAGGGCAGCAGGCGGGCAGGGTCGCCGGAAGCGGCCTGTTCGAGCGCTGCCCAGACGCGGGCGTAAGTTTCGGCGGCGGCGGCTTCCAGAGCATTCAGCGCCGACCGAGCCGAATCTACCAGCGCGGTCTGCCCCCGATCCACCGCGTCCGCAAGGTTCCGGGCCGTGATGGAGCGTCCGAGGGGCAGTGTCAAAGGCAGGGGATCGTCCGGACCGAGAGCGCCCGGCGGCGGCATCAAAACCGGGCCGAGCGGGGTTCGGGCTGCAACATACTCCGTCAGCCAGTCATGCGCGGCAGGGCTGCCCCCGCGCAGGCGGGCTAGCATCAGCCGCGCGGCGGAGACGGCATTATTGTCCGACGCCGGAAAGCCAGCAAGAAAAAGCCGGACATCGGGTTCCGCCTGCTCCGGGAGCGGCGCAAGCCGCAGCAGGGTCAGCAGAGTTTCAGACGCCGCCGGGTAATCAGCGCGGCGCAGCAGCTCGGCCAGCAGACGGCGAGCGAGGCCGAACGCCAGGCGCAGTTCTTTGCGGCCTTCCGAGGCCCGCAGGGCGATTTGAAGGGCGTCGGGATCATCGGGATCGCCTTTGAGAACGTCTTCGGCCAGTGCAAGGGCCGTGTCGAACTTGGCTTTGTCCAGCAGGTGCCGAACCGCAGAGGGCCAGGCGGGACTGACTGCCGGCGGCTCCGGCTTGTTTGGTCCGGCGCCGGGCCAGCGCGGCGACGGCGGAGGGGAAACTTTGGCTTCGTTCAGGGCTTTGCCCAGCAGCACGTCGCTTTGCGCGGCTTTCGCCGCCTGCCGCTCCAGGCGGGCGATCCGCTCCCCCTGCTTTTTCGCCAGGAGCCGGGCTTCGTCACGCTCGGCTTCGGAGTGCAGGCGGGCTTTGGCGTCGGCGTCTCGTGCGGCCTGCGCGGCCGCGAGTTCCTGCCGGGCTGCGTCACGTTCTTTGCGCCGGGCGTCGCGCTCGGCTTTCAGATCGGCTTTGAGAGCCGGGACGGGATCGGGCTTGACCGGCGGGGGCAGGGGAAGCGGCGGCGCGGCAGGCTTTGGCGCAGGCTTGGCCTCGGTTTCCGCCAGCGCTTGGAGCTTTTCGGCGAACTTGTCGTCTTTGACAGCGGTTTGGGCGAGGCGGCCCTGGACCAGCGGCAAGGCGAAATTTTTGAAGCTGGGCTGGAACCCGGCAAAGGCGGGGGTGACGGCGGCGCGGTAGTCGGGGTCTTTGAGAAGCGCCAGCACGGCGGCCGGCTTGATGCGGGTCAGCCAAGCTTCGGCGTCGGCAAGGGCTGTCTTAGGCGCGGCCCCGTCGGTCGCAGCCGCTTCTGGAATTGGGGCTTCTGTCTCCCCAGACATCTTAACCGGCTCCCGTCAGCACAGGCTCGGACACAACCATCAAAGGCCGGGCCGGGCGGCGTCGCTCGTTCTCCGTGACAAGCTGGCCGCAGGCGGCGGCGATCTGCCGCCCGCGCTCCTTGCGCTGGGTGACGACCACGCCCGCATCTTCCAGGATGCGCCGGAACGCAAAAATGCGGCTTGTGTCTGGGCGCTCAAACGGCTCGGCCACGGAGGTCGGGTTGTACGGGATGATGTTGACGGCGGCTGACGTTCCCTTGAGAAGCTGGGCCAGGTCGCGGGCGTGCTGCGGCTCGTCATTGACGCCGCTAAGAAGCACATATTCAAACGTCAAGCGCCGCCCAGTCTGCGCGGCGTAATTCCGGCAGGAGGCCATCAAGCGCTCCAGGGGGTAGGTTTTGTTGACAGGGACCAGCCGGGTGCGGAGAACATCGTTTGGGGCATGGAGCGACACGGCCAGCGTAAGCTGCAAGTTTTCTTCGGCCAGCTTGTCAATGTTCGGCACGATGCCGACCGTGGACAGGGTGATATGCCGCATGGCGACCCCGCACTCGGCGTTTAAAATGCGGATGGCCTTCAGCGTCGCGTCGTAGTTCAGCAGCGGCTCGCCCATGCCCATCAAGACAATGTGCGTGATGCGCCGCTCGGACAGCGATTGCAAAAGCAAAAACTGGGACACGATCTCAGCCGTCGTCAGATTGCGAGTCAGCCCCTGCGTCCCTGTGGCGCAGAACGCGCAGGCCATCGGGCAGCCGGCCTGCGTGGACAAACACACCGATACGCGCTTTGCGTCGGGCAGTAGGACGCATTCTATCGGATGGCTGCCGTCGGTCAGCACGGCGAGCGCTTTGAGCGTCCCGTCGCGCGTGTCGCTCTGCTGCTGGGTCAGCCGCAGGGGCGAGCCGGTGAACGTTTCCCCCAGCGCCTCACGAACGCTGCTGGGCAGATCGGTCATGGCGGCAAACTCGGCGCAAAATCCGCCGCCGGCTTCCGGCCCAAGCCGCCGGTACAGCCATTCCGCGACCTGGGTTCCGCGATAGGCGGGGACATCCATTTCGGCCAGCGTCGCCCGGATTTCGGCGGTCGTCAGCCCAATCAAAGTATTCTGCATTAACACGCATTTATTATACCCGATAATGCAGCCCCTGCGAAAATCTCCGCCCTGCCGCCGCTTCACTTGTTTTTCATATTCAGGCTCCATACTCAGCGGCAATACGGCGAACTTTTCGTGACCGAACGCGTCACGACCCTTGCCAGGAGAAAACACCAATTATGAAAACAAAGCAATCCCACGCAAAGCAAGCTCAGGCATTCACGTTGATTGAGCTGCTCGTCGTCATCGCCATTATCGCGATTCTCGCCGCCATTTTGTTCCCGGTCTTCCAGAAAGTGCGCGAAAATGCTCGCCGCACGTCTTGCCTTTCCAACGAAAAGCAGCTTGGGCTGGCGTTCACCCAGTATACGCAGGACTACGACGAGCGCTACCCATCCGGCGTCATCGCCGGAACCGGTATTGGTCTGCGCTCCTACGGCCAGGGCTGGGGCGGCCAGATTTACACCTATGTCAAAAGCACCGGCGTGTATAAATGTCCTGACGACAGTACCGCAACAGTGACAACCACGGGGTACACAGATTCTCCTGTTTCTTATGCGTTTAACGCAAATGCCACCCGGAGTGCCCTGGCTCAGTTCAACGCGCCTGCCTCTACAGTTTTGCTTTGCGAAACATTTGGAGCGCCCGTCCGTGTTGATCAGGCAGATGAAGGCTTTTACTCAGGTACAAGTTATGACCTTTCTCCCGCAACGGATGGCCTGCCGGACCCTTCGGGAGCAGCAGGCGTTCTTTGCGATCAAATTGCCTGCGGCCCGCGAGCTGGCTTTACCGGTGGTGGTGATCTGATGCTGGCAACAGGCGTCATGCCTGCCGGTCCGACTGGTACTCTTGATCCCTCAACATACAGCACAGTTTCGCCGTCGCCTTACACGAGTGGAGCGGTTGGCATTCATACTGGTGGCTCCAATTTTCTTCTAGGCGATGGTCATGTCAAGTTCTTGCAGCCAATCCAAGTTTCCTCCGGTCACAACGGAAACTCAGGACAAGATCAAGAAACTGCGAGTTCGTCAGGATCGTACACGAACTACAAAGCGGCTGCGACTGATACGATGTACATTGACCCGAATCACACGGCTGCGGTGACAGCGACGTTCAGCATCAATTAGAAAAGCAAAAAGCGAGCAGTTGAAAACTGCTATGCCTACGACGTTACTGCATATCTGCTGGGTCAAGCCTCTTTCAGACTAGGGGAAAGCGCTAACCGAGTTTGATTCAACGTCCGAAGGACGCTTTTCTCCGCGAGTAGTTTTTAACTACTCGCTTCTTTGTTGTCAGGGCTGCTCGGAAACGGCCTCAAACTTAGCTTTGTCTGATGCTTGGCCGCCCGCGCGATCTCCGGGGCGCGGCCCTGAAAATAATGCTTCTGCCAGCCGCGTTTGGCGGCGTCGGACTGCGGGTTCGGCAGGGCGTCGTTGAACTCATTGCGGTCCACCAGCCAGCGCTGGTAGCGGCGCTCGGTGTCGGGGTCGGCAGAAACAGGCAGTGAGGCCGGGTGGAACAGCTCCAGCTCGCCCCGGCGCTGCGGGACCACCATGCAGATCGGCTCGCCGATCTCAAACGCCACCGGCCAGTGCGGGCGGGTCAGCTTCCAGTTCATCGTAAAGGTTGCCACCGACCAGTCCGTTTCAATCACGCCCTCTAAGGCT
The DNA here is from genome assembly GCA_964252595.1 of uncultured Armatimonadales bacterium. GTDB lineage: Bacteria > Armatimonadota > Armatimonadia > Armatimonadales > Capsulimonadaceae > JANXMY01. The sequence goes on along the minus strand of CAXUNT010000012.1, from coordinate 47,464 downwards.
TGAACACCGTCCTTCGGCAGGTTGGCCGGACCCCGCGCCAACAAGTTCCAGTCGGGCGGCGTCCGAAACAAATACGGCAGGGTCCAGGTCAGGATGCCGTAGCCGAAGTGACTGGACATCGGCTCCGCGCCGTCGCCGTCCTGCACGGTGATTTTAATGTCGCCCGCCAGATTGCCGCCGTTCCAGACCGCCTCGAACTTGTGCGAGTTCAAGATGAACCAGCCTGACTGGGCGGCGATCAGCATCGGCAGGCAACGGTTCGCAAAGTGCAGGTGCGTGGCGTTCATCCATTCCCGGTACGCGGGGGCGGGGAGAAGCGGCATGTCCATCCAGGGGGCGACATTGTAGGCGATGATCTGCCGGGGCTTCGCGCCCCGGCTTTTGACAAGTCGTTTGGTCATAGTATTTCCGAAGAAACCGGCACTGGAAGTGCCGGTTATTTGACTCCCAGGAGAAGATCAAACACAAGCTGATCCAGCTTCTCATACGGCAGCGGGCGGGACGCCAGAGCCTGAGCGTCAAACACCATGCTCTTCAAGGTCTCGGCGTTTGCAGGGCTGAACTTGGCACCCAAAAGAGCCTCCAGCGACCCATCCGCCGGCACGATCTCCTGCAAGAGCGCCTGGATCTCAGCGTCCGCGTTGTACGCAGCCGCCTTCTCCTTCAAGATCAAGAGAGTTCGGCCTGTGCGTGTTGTTTTCCTGCATTTGTCTTGACATACATACTTCCTCTAAGCACTTGGGGGTATTCCGCCATAATGAAGGGCGTCAGTGAAATACAAACGTTCAACAAAGAAAGCAAGTCCCCGTCATGCCCTTCGTTACAGGAAAACGACCTGCCTGCGTTCCAGCGTCTGCCGCCCAAATGCCTGAAGGCTGCGCCCGCTGCCAGTTCGCCCGCCGTCCCGAAACTGACTGTCAAACATATTTGCTGCTCGGTCCGCCGAACGGCAACGCTCGGCAGGCGCTGGTGAACGCTTTGGAAGAAGCGAACACGCCCTACCGAGCCTGGGAGAATGTTCTCGCCCTGCCGGCGCTGCGCGAACGGGTTTCCGGGGTGACTGCGGCCTTTTTGGCAGGGCTGCCCGATGCCACTGCCGCCGATGTCAAAGGCGTCTTCTTCTCCGGCGATTTGGACAATCCGGCAAGCGCCCTGGCGGCATTTGTCCGGGCCGAGCCGCTGCAAAGCTTGAAAGAGCGGGCGCAGCATGACTGGGTGCGGGACGCGCTGGACGACAACTGGCTGTTTTCCCTGTTTCACCCGATTGTGCAGGCGGACTCCGGCGTCGTGTTCGCCTACGAAGCGCTCATCCGCGCCAAGAACCCGCACACGGAAGAAGTGATCGGGGCTGGGCCGCTCATCAATGCGTCGGTCAAGCTGAACATCGAGCATGTCTTTGACCAGCGGGCGCGTCAGACCGCCATCCGCAATGCCGCCGCCCTGCGGATTCCGCGCATGCGCTTGTTCATCAACTTCATGCCGAACACGATTTACGATCCGGAAGTCTGCCTGCGGACAACGATGGAAGCGGTTGAGGAATGCGGCATGGAACTCTCGGACTTAGTGTTTGAAGTGGTGGAAACCGAGCATATCCCAGACATGAAGCGGCTGCACAAGATTTTGGACTACTACCGGTCGCGCGGCGCGGGAACCGCCGTAGACGACATGGGGGCTGGGTTTTCGAGCTTGGAATACTTGACGGCGCTTCGGCCTGACTTCGTAAAGCTCGACCGGGACTTGGTCGTCCAAGCCGAGCATAAAGCGTCAGCGCGGCAAAGCATGGATGTCATCATCGGCCAAGCCAACCAGTTTGGGATCAAAGTCATCGCCGAGGGCATTGAAACCGAAGAACAGATGCAGATGTGCCGAAGCGCAGGCGTGGACTTCATGCAGGGCTTTTTGTTCGGCCAGCCGGCCAATCCCCCGCAGGCATCCCGTCCCTTGCTTCGCCTGCTGTCGGCGGCCTGAAGCCCCCCGCCCCAATTCTGGGGAGCCATACAGAGTGGGGACAGGCCGGTTCGTTTCCTAGTCCGACCCCCCAGAATTGAGGCGGGGGGGGTCAAATCTCGCCAGGCTTAACTTCGCCGTTTTCGCGGCCGTCGGCCCGCAGGCGCAGGCTGCCGAACCAAATCTGAGCGACCGCGCCCGGCTTGCGGCAGGCGCTCACCACCGTCAGCGTCCGCCGCCCGAAGTCTATCCGATCAATGCGTCCGATGCCGAGAAGCTGACCACCGCTTGACACCAGACCGACCAGCAGTCCGGCGAACTTCTGCGCCGCCGTCACCGAAACCGTGCGGACGCCGAAGTAGGTTTCCACGGCGGCGAGGCCCGATGTATCCCACGTCTCGCCGCTGACGATCACCGACAAATGGCCGCCGGTGCGCTCGGCATGAAGTGCGGGCCGCCCCAGTGAACGGCTCAGAAATTGCAGCAAGTGAAACGGCTGCGGCTCGCCGGTTCCAAGCGCGGTTCCCAGCAGCGCGACCGTGTCCATAGAAAACACGAGAGGCGCTGCGCCGTCTAAAGCGGCCAAAAACCGCGCTGTCCGGCGGGTAGCCCGTGCTGCCGGGGTCTTGCGCTGCGCGGCGGCAGCCGTGGGAACACGCCAGAGGTCCGGGAAGTCACGGTTCCTAAAAGCCAGCAACAGCGGGTCCAGCTCCGAGCCGCGCGACAGGGCGACGACGACCTGCGGCAGCAGCATCTCGCACAGCTTCTGCTTGAACTGCCGGGCTTCCCGGCCTTGAACGTAGCCGTCGGTGTCGACCAGAACAAAATCCGGGCGGCTTTTTTTAATCGCCCGCGTGACCTGCACCGCTCCGGCGCACACATCCAGCGTGTGCCGGTTCGGGGAAATCGCGCCGACAAAATAGCTTGCCGCGACCGGCAGGTCGCGCAGGAAACGAAACTCTGCGCCGGCCTCAGCACGGGCGGCGCCAATCGTTCCCGGCGGGCCGATCTCGCTTTGGCCGAGGTCGCAGTCTACAGCGGCGACCGAGCGGCCCGCTTGGGTGAGAGCCGAAACGGCAGCCTGCACAAAGGTAGACTTGCCGCAGTCCGGGGCGCCCAGGACGAGGATCGTTGCCCCGCGCGGCAGCGCGAGCAGCGCCGGCAGCAGGCCCGCTGGGCTTTGCGGCTCCGTGTAAACAGTTTCAGCCATGTGTCGGTTGAAGCCGCACTCTTGAAACAGCGGTTTTTCGCCGATAAAAGAGAACGTGTGAAAAATAATGTGTGAAAAACACGGCGAAACAGAGTAAACTAAAAAGCGCAAGGCAATGACGCCGCGCGTTTACCACTTAGGTTTGCTTGTTTCACGACGAGGAGGTCGTATGAAACCCTTGATCTTTATTCCGCCTGCCCAGGCGGAAGCGCTTTCGGACACGCAGGATGACCTGCGCTCCGGCGACTTCGGGCCGCGCCAGCCCTGGCGCGACGAGGACGGCACGGACGAGCCGCTGCCGTATGAGCATTTGGCGCGTCAGCACCCGGAAAGGGCCGTTTCTCATTCGGCTGTCTCAAATGCCCAGCTTTGGCCCAGTTCCGTAAACAGCTCTCGGTGAAAGTCCTGCGACACGTCCCAAAGGCGCTGATACCACTGTTCCAGCGCTTGAACGCCGGCAGGATCGGAAAGCGCCACGTTCAGCTCCGTCGGCTGCGCCGCACCGCCGAGCGTCAGATTGCTTGACCCGACAACAGCGACATTCGGCCCGCAGCCAGAGGGGTAGCCAATCAGGGCGACTTTCGCATGAATGCGCCCTTCCGTGTAAAGCCGCATCTTGAGGCTGCCTCGCGCGACGGCTTCTGCCAGCGTCAGCAGCAGCGCCTGCACTTCAGCCGTCCGGTCCAGCGCCGCCAGCGTCTCGCGCAGGTTCAGCGCGGTTTCGACCATCGCTCGGTCGTGAGTCTCACGCAGAGACGCCGCAACATCTTCCTGTTCCCGCACTCCGGCATCCCCGCCCCGCCGGCGCAGGCTCGCTTCTTCCCGTACCTGCTCTTCGGTCAGCCGGTTCACGACATTGCCGATGAGAATTTCGACGGTCTCCATCTGCGCGATCTGCGCCCGCAGCGGGACCAATCCGTCGAGAAACAGGTAGCCGACCGCAAGCTTCGCACTGGTCGCGCCCGCGCCCAGATAATCCCCGACCCGATGCACCAGCCGCGGCTCCCGGTTGTCTATGATCTGAGCCACAATACTGCAAGTATACCAAACCAGCGCCACGATTACAAGAACAAGATAGCGAGAAATTCTTTACCAGATAATCTGCGCTCGGCCGCTAAAAATCCAAAAAGTGTGGTATAACAAAAAGGTTTTGCCAAAAACAACGGCGCACTTGAGAAAATTTGAGGAGATCATCATGAATACCGAAGCAGAGATGCTTGAGCGCGGCACAGAGCAGTCCGCAGCCCCGTCGGCCGGCTTTATTGAAGCCATTTCCCGCTTTTTGGACACCGACCCGGATGATCTCCTGGTCGAGCTGGGCTACTACTCCAGCGATGAAACACTGATCCCCGATAAGCAATAGACACAAAAAACGCCCGCGGTTCCACCCAAATGGAACCGCGGGCGTTTTTGTTTCAGTCGTGCAGGTAATAGACGACGTGTGACTTTTGGACGAGAGCGGCAACCGCCTGGGGAATCAGCGGCTGGGCTTGCTGCTCGGTGTCCGCCGCCGCCGCTTCCTGGTATTGAGCGTCTTCTTCTTTGTCGTGGCTGACGCTGGTGCTTAAGGCTTGCAGAAGGCAATAAGACGCAGCCGTTTTAATGGGCGCGGGACTAATTTCATTTCGGTGCAGGGCTAGGGCCGCGTGAAGAACCGCCGTGTCCATGTCGTGCATCCCTGGGTAGAAGATGACGGTGCCGCGTCCTGCGGCCGTTTCCGAGGCGGGATACCGGGCGGCAAGTGTCGCGAACGGCGTTCCGGCTTGGACCTGCCGCTGAACCGCGGCGGCGGTCTGCTCGGCATTTTGGCTCTCGGGCAGCGCCGGGATTTCCAGCAGGCGGCAGCGAACCATCGGCGATGGCGTCACCTGGTCTGAGACAAGCCGGACGCGCTCAATGTCCTGCCGAAAGTCGGCCCGGAGGGCGGCCAGCGTGAGATGGTGCATCGCCAGGCCCTCGTTCAGCGTGTGCGGCGCGAGAAGCCGTTTCAGCGTTTCAACGCGCCGGTCTATCTCGGCCTCGGAAACCCGGATGCCGCGCCGCCGGCATTCTTCATCCACCACATAATTCTGCACGAACACATCCGTGATCCGGGCACCATCCGCCGCAAGGCAGGCGGATACCACCGCTTGGGCCGGAATGACATGGCCGTCCACCACTGCTGCCGCAGCGGGAAGCGGACTGCCGCTTGCCGGGGCGAGATCGGCATCGGCAGTAAACTTAATCTGCGATTTTGCGATCAAGCCGACGACAAACCCCGGCGCGAGAAACTGCGCCTGCTGCTCTTGGTAGGCGCTGAGAGCGGCGGCGTACACCGAATTTTCGCTGGGGGCGTGTGCTTCACGGGTGCTGACCGCCCGGAGCAGATCCACGCTGTTCCAGGTCTTGACGAGGACCGGCGGCGGGGAACTTCCGGGAACACCGACGGATTTTCCGAGCGCCAGTCCGGCGCTGATGAACGCCGGGTCCGTGTCCGGTCTGCCGTTGTAGAGAATGCCGAGATCGCTTTCTTCCGCGCCGTTAGGCAGAGGCTGTCCTAGTGCAAGCCGCTTCCGGCATTCCTCCAGAACCGCGTCCGCCTCGGCTTCCGTGCGGCTTGTGCCGGCGACGGTGGCGGGAGCGCCCGGCGGGCAAAATCGGACGGCAACAGTTCGGCAGTGCACCATCGGAGCCGGAGGAATTTGATCGGCCACTAAAAGGGTCCGTGCAATCTCGCGCCGGAAATCTTCACGCACTTCCGCAAGCGTGGAATGATGGGAAGCGATGAGCTGTTCCAGCGTCTGCGGAGCCGCCGCTTCCCGCAGCCGGGCGACCCGCGCGTCAATCGCCTGCCGGCTGACGACAATACCGCGCCGCCGGCATTCCCTGTCTGTCACATAGTTCTGAACCATCTGATCTACAACACGCGCCCGGCTGCTGCGAAGACAGGCGGCAATGACCGACGACAGCGGGATCACATGGCCGTCTACGACCGCGGCGGGGGCGGCATTTTGGTCCGGCCCCGCGCTTGCCGCCGTGCCAAACGCAGCGGTGGCCGCTCCATGTGGCGGAGGCGACTGTGCGTGGGCAGGCCAGGTCGCCAGCAGCCCGGCTGCGATGAAGAAATGCCGGGTAAAAGTCTTCACAGCTTCGCTCCTTGTGTGACCGCCTGCCGCCCGTTTCCCGCGACGGCAGGCGATGTGCTTTTAATACTCGTACTGGCGGACATAGTCAATATCAAAGTTGCCGTTTGGATGGGTGCTGCCGTCGGGATTGCCAGGGAACTTGCCGCCGATGGCGCAGTTCAGCAGCATGAACACGGTCTGGTTGTCGAACTCCCAGGTCCCGCCGCCACCCCGCGAGAAGGTTGCGGTCGCCACGCCGTCGGTGTAGAACGTGATATAACCCGGCTGCCAGTTGAAGCCGTAGTTATGGTAGGTAGACGTGGAGCTGGAAATGGTCTTGATGACTGTCGGGTCCCAGCCGGGAACATGCAGGCTTTGATGGTTTTCCCACTGGCCGTTGACTTCTTCGGCGACATCAATCTCGCCGCAGGTGGGCCAGCCGACCGAGCCGATGTTGTTGCCGAGGAACCAAAACGCGGGCCAATAGCCGTCGCCGGAGTTTGGGAACTTGCACCGGGCTTCAAAGTAGCCGTAAGGGCCGAACACATGATGCCCAGCCGTGCTGATCCGCGCGGAGTACCAGTTGCCGTTGCCATCCTGCTGCGGCTCAATTTGAAGCGCCTGGCTGTCGGTCCCCGTACCGTCCCAGATCATGTGGGCGTTGGCCTGCGAGGTCACATACGTTTCCAGCTCGTTGTTGCCCCAGCCGCCGGCGCCGGTGTCGTATTTCCAGGTGCCAGAGTAGGGGGTCGCGGCGGACGCAGCCCCCGTGAATTCATCGCTCCACACCAGGCGCATTCCCGAAGGGGCCTGAGCGCCGGCCGCGCCGGCAAGCAGTAATGTTCCGGCGGCCAGTGCCGAAACGGCGGCGAAAAGCTTTCGAGTGATTTTCACGATCATCGTTCTCCCTTGCTCGATGGTGTCTTCTGCTCGGAGTGCAGAAGCGTCAATCCCGCTTCAAGTGCGGCGTTTTCAAGTGCGGTGTTGTCGAGGACAGCCCTCCTCCCTAATACGCTCCCATAGAAAGCGATAATTGCGAATAAACCGAACAACGGCTTATGCGGTTAAGTGACAACGCATCATATCACGCCGCAACTTATTTGTCAATAGTAGCTTTAGGATTGAGTTGAAGCAGAGGACAACGAACCATGAGCGGATCGGCAGGGTCAGCCGGGGTGGGTCACGAGTTTGTCGGCCAGCGTCTTGCGGGACTTGACCCGCCAGCCCTGCGGGGTCTGAACCCACAGGTCGCGGACCCAAAGGTCGTCGGCATATGTGCCTTTGAACTTCATAAACAAAACCCGCTTTTCACCGATGCCCTGCGTGTGCAGCTTCATCTCGGCCTCAACCCCGCCGGGAACAGACACGAAGTTTCCGACGGTGAACCGGCTCTGCATGGTCTTGACCTGCTTGAGCTGGTCGGCGTACTGCTTCCGGGTCTGGTCTTTGTTGTAGGTCGCCCCTTTTTCATCCACCACCTTGTAGTCCGGGGTGAAGTAGGCCATAAACTGGTCCAAGTCATGCTGAGTGAATGCCGTATTGATCTGGCTGTACGCGGCGGAGATGGCCGACTGAGCCGCGGGCGGCACCGCGGCCGCGACAGGCACCCCGGCAAGCCCGGAGAGCAATAAACAGGCGAAAGAAAGTTTCAAGCTGCTTGATTTCATGCTGAAGTCATTCCCATTATCCTCTTGCGAAAAACAGATGCCCGCGATGGCGATAGGACGAAGACGAGAACTCTCTTGTTCCTGTTCTTGCCGCACAACGCTCTAGTGGCTCCCGTACTCACGCAAAAGTCCGGCGGCTTCCGCTGCCTGCTGCGGGTTGCCGAGCGAAAGAGCGCTCCGCCACTGAGTCCTTGCCCCCTCGTGGTCGCCGGCTAGGTACAGGGTCGTGCCGAGTGCGACACGGGCGGCGGCATAGCGGGGGTTCAGGTGCAGGGAGGTTTGGTACTGCTGCACGGCCTCTGCATGGCGGCCGGAATCGTCCAGTGCGGCGGCCAGGAAGAAATGCCCTTCCGGGCTGCCTGGGTCCGAAGCAACAGCTCTTCGCAGCATCCCTCTTGCCTCGTCGAGACGGCCCAGGTTATACAAGACGCGCCCCTGCTGAAGAAGCGACGCAGCCGGGACAATGACCGCCGCAGGCGGCTGAACCACAGCCTCCCTGTTGATTTGGCTTTCTTTGATTTGGCTTTCTTCAGACTCGGCTTTCGCCAGATACACGCGGGCGTAAGCGAGATGCGAGTCGCTTTTCAATGCCGCCTGGTATTCTTTGATGGCTTCGGGGCGTCGTCCGAGCGCGGCTAGAGCCAAACCGCAGTTGTAGTGGGCCAGCGCAAAGTCGGGGCGAAGGCGCAGGGCCTGCCGGTACTCGGCAATCGCCCCGGCGTGCTTGCCGGCGACATCCAGAACGTTGCCAAGTGCGTTATAAGCATCGGCATCGCCTGGGCTGAGGCGGATGGCGCTCTGATATTGCCGAACGGCGCCAGCATGATCGCCGGTGTCGTCGAGGGCGTTGCCGAGCGCGTAATGGGCGCGGCTGTCGCTTGGCTGAAGCCGAACGGTTGCCTGGAATTCGGTGACGGCCTCGGCATGGCGGCCCAGCTTCTGCAAGAACCGGCCCTGCATATAATGAGCAGGCGCAAAATCGGGCCGCATCCCGGTGGCCGCCTGGAGCTGGGTCACGGCATCCGCCGTCTGTCCTTGCCGGTCTAAGGCCAGCGCCAGATTGTAGCGGGCATCCGGGCTTTCCGGGCGCAGACGCACCGCGCTTTGGAACTCGTTGACAGATTCGGCGTCTTTTCCCTGCCGCTGAAGCACAATGGCGAGCGCGTTGTGGGCGTCCGCCGACGCGGGGCTGAGGCGAATTGCCTCGCGCAGATCCGCCTCGGCAACCGGAAGCTGACCGATTCGGTACGCCGCAAGGCCCGCCGAGAATGCTTGCGCTCCTGCCGGACCGGGCGTCGGGGCAGGGGTTTGAGCGGAAAGCGGCACGGCCAGCAGCCACGCGGCCACGCAAGCTGCCGAAAAAGAAAAGCGTTCAGGCATGGAAAAACCTTTCATGCAGGGCGGTCCCCGGTATTTTACCAGACATTTTGTTTTTTCGCCGCCGGCAAGTATAATAGACAGCAATGGACCAAGCAAATTGGCTGGACGAAGGGCGGCGGGTAATCACGGAAGCCGCGCGGGCGCTGGACCGGCAGGTGGAGCAGCTCGACGGCGCGGCGTGGGCGCAGGCCGTGCGCCTTATTCTCGGCACCACAGGCCGCGTGGTGGTCACGGGCATGGGCAAAAGCGGCACCATCGGCGTGAAGCTGGCGGCGACGCTGTCGTCTACCGGAACGCCCGCCCAGTTCCTGCACCCCGCCGACGCCGTGCATGGCGACCTCGGCATGATCCAGTCCGGCGACTCGGTCATTGCCTTCTCCTACAGCGGCGAGACCGATGAGCTGCTGGCGCTCCTGCCCGCGCTCGGCCAGTTCGGGACGCCGCTGATTGCGGTCACGGGGCAGCCGCAATCCACGCTCGGCCGGGCCGCGTCCGTCGTTCTGGATGTTTCGGTGGAGCGCGAAGCCTGCCCCATGAATTTGGCACCGACCACCAGCACGTCGGCGATGCTGGCCGTGGCCGACGCTCTCGCTGTGACCGTGATGACTGCTCGCGACTTTACACCGGAGCAGTATTCGCGCCTGCATCCGGCGGGATCGCTGGGCCGCCGCCTGACCCTCCGTGTGCGTGATGTCATGCGAACCGGCGACGCCGTGGCGATTGTGCCTGCCGCGCGAACCGTTCTAGAGGCAATGTTCGCCATCACCCAGGCGAACGCTGGTGCGGCGATCATCACGGGTACAGAGGGCAAAGTCGCGGGCCTGTTGACTGACGGCGACATCCGGCGGCACTTGCTGGACGATCAGCAGGTGCTGTCGTGTCCGGCGTCCGACGCCATGACCCTCCGTCCCGGCGTCGTCTCCGCCGATCTGCTCGCGGTTGAGGGCCTGCGCCTGCTGGATACGTTCCACCCCCTGCCCGGTCAAAAAGCCGGGGATGCGCCGGTCGTAGATGCTGATAACCGCCCGCTCGGAATGCTGACGCTGAAAGATTTAGTCAAAGCAGGGATTGTCTAGCCATGAGCGACATATGGCCTCCGCCACCGGATAACCAGCCTCAAACCGTGATGCCCGCAACAAGCCCGCGGCGTAGCCTCGCCTCTTTCGTGTCCTCCGGCCTGTTTTATTCCTGTGTCGGAACACTTATGCTGCTGTCGCTGGGGCTTGTCGCGGCTGGGCGCAACTTTTTCCTCATGCGGTTCTTTGCTAACGCTGACCTGTTCTTGGGCAAGCTGGCTCTTTTCGGCTTCATTATCGTGATTGTCGGGGGTGCTTTAGGCTATCAGAATAAACGCACAGCTGACGGGTTTGCGGCATTCGTCATCTCGGTTTTTGCACTGACGGCGCTTAGCTGCTTAGTCGGCCTCGTGCTGAGGGGGTTCTTCTAGTATGATGCAAGTTAAGCTGATTGCTCTAGATGTAGACGGTACTCTGACCGACGGGACGCTGCTGTATGGCAGTGACGGCGGGCAGGCGAAGGCGTTCCATGTCGCCGACGGCCTCGGCATCGTCATGGCCCAGTCCGTGGGACTGAAAATTGCTGTGATTTCCGGGCGCACGAGCCGGGCGGTAGAAACGCGCATGGCGGAGCTGAAAGTCACCGACTTGGTGCAGAACTGCGGCGACAAGGCCGCCGCGCTCCTACAGATTAGGACGAAGTATGAGCTGACAGCCGAAGAAACGGCGTTTGTCGGCGACGACATCAACGACCTGCCGGCGTTCGCCGTCGCCGGGGTCCGGATCGCCGTCGCGGATGCGTCGGAAACACTGAAAGCGCACGCCGACTGGATCACACCGCGCCTAGGTGGGGCGGGGGCGGTGCGCGATGCGGTGGAAGAAGTCCTGCGCCGCCAGGGGCGTTTAGACGAAGCCGTGGCCGCGTATCTCGCGAGCGTCAAACACACTGAGGCACCGCGCCAATGACATTCCCAAAGCTGCTGACCGTGCTGCACACGAACGATTTCCATAACCACCTGACTCCAGCCCAGGCCGCGTTTGTGAGAACCGAAAAAGCAAAATACGAGAACGTCCTGCTGCTGGACTCCGGTGATGCTATTTCCGCGGGTAATGTCAGCGTCCGGCCCGGCGGCGAGCCGATCTTGACCTTGATGTCCGTGGCAGGCTACGACGCCATGACGCTGGGCAACCGGGAATTCCACGTCGCTGACGCGCTCCTGCGCCTGAAACTCAGCCGTGCCGCATTCCCTGTGCTGTCCGCCAACATCCGCTGGCGCGAAGACAAAGGCGAGACGCTGCCGGTCGTGCCGTCCTGGACCAAGACGCTTGCGAACGGCTTGCGGGTGGCGGTCTTCGGCCTGACCGTGCCAATGGTAACGCCGCGCATGACCGCGCGATTAGTCAGCGCCTTTGTCTTTGACGATCCCATTGAAGCGGCGAAGATGCAGATCGCGCGTCTGCGCCCACAGACCGACATTCTCATCGCATTGACCCACATCGGCCTGCGTGAAGACGAGCGTTTAGCCGCCGCCTGCCCCAAATTAGATTTAATCATCGGCGGCCATAGCCACAACAAGCTGCACGAGCCGCAGGTCGTCAACGGCGTCCCCATAGTCCAAGCCGGCTGGTTCGGGCATTTTCTGGGCGAGACGACAATCGCTTGGAATGGCCCTGACGCGAAGCCGATGGTAACGGGGCGGCTGCTGGATTTGCGGTCACTTCCAATGGAATAACTTTTTGCTGGACTTTCTGCTGTTTCTAATCACTGCCTGGGCCACCGTCGCCGCAGGCCGGACCGTTCTCGGCTGGCTGGGGTTCGGCAATGACACGCCCCGTCTGGAGCGGAACTTGATCGGCTTCGCGCTCGGCCTCGGCGGGCTGGCGCTGCTGATGCTGGCGCTTGGCCTGGCGGGCGGCCTGTACCGGCCACTCGGCTTTCTGCCGCTGGCGGCGCTTCTGGCGCTTGGCGGGCGTCAGCATGCCCCAATGGCACGGGAAGGGCGCGACTGGGCTGCAACCATTCGCATGACGGGTTGGGGGTGGCTGATGACCGCAGCCTTCATGGCCTTTGCGCTGGTCTCGTTCATTGGCTGTTTCGCGCCTCCTACGACGGCTTTGGAATGGGACAGCATCGCGTACCATCTGGCCGATCCCAAGATCTATGGGCAAGCGCATCGCATTGTTTATCTGCCGTGGGAAGACCATTCCAATTTCGCGTTTACCGCCGAGATGTGGTACTTGTACGGCCTGCAAATCGGTGGGGTGCCGCTGGCAAAATTGTTTCATTTCGCCTGCGGCCTCGGCGCTTGTTTGGCCGTCTACGCGCTGGGCCTGCGGCTTGTCTCGCCGACCGCCGGCAAGATCGCTGCGCTGCTGCTGGCGTCCACGCCGCTGGTGTTCTGGGAAGCGGGAACGGCCTATGTGGATTTGGCGACGGCGTTCTTTACGACGCTGACGCTGCTGGCGCTGGGGCAGGGGATGCTGCGCCGTGACCCGCGCTGGCTCCAATTAGGCGCGGTCTTGATGGGCCTGACGCTGTCCACGAAGGCGACCGCGCTGGGAACGCTGGTTTTGCTGGCCGTCGGCGTGTTGGTTTGGCAGTGGCGGGGCTTGAAGCAAGCGCCGCTTGCCGCGATCAAAGCCGCCGTTCTTTGGGGACTTCTGGCCCTTGCGGTCGGCTCGCCCTGGCTCATCAAGTCCGCCGTTCTCACGGGCAACCCGGTGTACCCGTTCTTTTACGGCGTCTTCGGCGGGCGGTACTGGGACAAATCGGCGGCGGACTTTTATACAAGCTGGAACGCGGCCTTCGGCATGGGCCATAGCGTGTCCGACATCGCGCTGGTGCCGTGGAACCTGACCATGTTCCTTCTGCCGGGCCATCTGACTTCTTTCCCAAAGCCGTTCAACGATTACCAAAGCCCGTTCGGCGCGTTGTCCCCGGTCCTGCTGGGCGCTCTGTTCTTTCCAGCGTTCGTGCGCGGGGCGTCGGTTTCCCTTAAAGCACTGGCCGGGTTCGCCCTGGGTTCTCTGCTGCTGTGGGCCGGGACGATGCAGTATGTCCGCTATCTGCTGCCGGCGCTGCCGGTTCTGTGCCTTCTGGCCGCCTTTGTCCTGACCCAAGCGTATGCTTTGCGCCTAAAATCGGGATACGCGCTGGCCGCCCTCGGCGTCGGCTCTCTTCTGTTTTCGGGCTATATCGGAACACTTCTACTGTCGCAGGAAGCACCGGTCGTGTTCGGGCAGGAAAGCCGTGACGAATACATTGCCCACGGCTTCGGCCCATATCCAGCGATGCAGTTTATCAACACGCAGCTACCACCTGGCTCAAAAATCGTCATGTACGGCAACCCGCTCGGCTTCTTCTGCGACAAGTCGTACCTCTGGGGCGATGCCATCCATGGGACGTATATTCCCTACGACACGTTCCACAGCGCAGGCGACCTCAAAGCCTGCCTGCACACGCTCGGCGTCACGCACATCTTGGTGTACGAAGGCGGCTTCCCGCTCAACCCGCCCAAGCCCGATGCCCCGTCTTATGCCGACTGGGTGTATGCGCTGACAAAAGGCACTGGCCCGCCGCTGTTCTCAGAACATGGAACGAACATATGGGTCGTACCGCAAAATTGATAGAGGTGACGTTATGATTGACAACACCGCACCATGGCCCTTTCAGGAGCCGAAGAACCTGGCTGTCCTCACTACCCGTAGCATTGTAGACGACGGCAGACCTATTTTGTTTGTCCCGCATGACAAGGAGGGCGACTGGCAGTTCCATGATGGCAACTTGCCGCAAGTGGAAGACGCAATGGTTGTAAGTTTACGCCTCATTGTTCGGCGAGATCAAAGCATTGCTGCACTCGCTGATTTGCCTCTCGGCTGGCAGGCGGAACGGGCCACAACGGCTTCAGCGTGGAAGATGACAAGAACCATGCGTTAAGACCGTGTCCTTCAGGACATGGTTCCCACAAAGCAACGCCACACGTCGGGTATACTCTCTTGCAATGGCCCATTCGTCTAGCCCGGCCCAGGACGCTGCGCTTCTCGGCGCGGAAACCGGCGGTTCAAATCCCCGATGGGCTATCTCAGATTCCAAGAACAAACCATGATTGATATGCACGTTCATGTCGTGAACTCGCTGCTTCCCGGCGCGAAGGCGGATCAAACGCGGCTGGCGAAGCCCCCGAAAGAAACGGCCGCTTGGCTGGCGCAGGAAATGGCGGGGGCGGGAGTCACGCAGGCGCTGGCGATGGGCTGCCTGGTCGTCTCTGCCGACGATCCGCTGGGAGTGCGCTCGACCCTGGCCGTTGCAGACTGCCTGCCAGGGGTTTATGCCATCGGGATCGCGGACCCGGCGAGTACATCGCCGGAGCATTTGGCGCGGGTGGAACAGGAACTGGCGGCAGGCCGGGTGAAGGCGCTCAAGGGCTATTCCGGCTATGTATATTTCGGGCCGGACAGCCCGGAGTATATGCCGTACTACCGGCTGGCGGCAAAATACGAGCTTCCGTTTATCTTCCACACGGGCGATACTTACTCGGCGCGGGCGAAGGTGAAATACGCGCATCCCCTGCGGATAGACGAAGCGGCGGTGGACAACCCCGACGTTCAATTTGTCATGGCGCACTTCGGCAACCCGTGGCTGGCCGATGCCGCGGAAGTGGTCTACAAAAATGAGAACGTTTGGGCCGATCTGTCGGGCCTGCTGGTCGGGGGCGACGCGGCATTTGAGGAAATGGCCCAGCGCGGGGCGCTGGACGAGGTGGCCCAAGATGTGCGGCGGGCAATGCGTTACGCTGAGCGGCTCGACCGTTTTCTGTACGGCTCGGATTGGCCGCTTGCGCCGATGCGCCGCTACCGCGAGTTTGCCGAGCGCATTGTTCCGACCGAGCAGCAGGACGCTGTATTTACCCAGAACGCGCGGCAGTTGTTCCGGCTGTAGGCGGCCCTTTGCCTTGACAACTCGGCCTGCTTGCGGGTACTCTCGGCGCGTTCAAAAACCGTCCGCCTCACGCCTGGCTCCGGTCATCCCCCGCGAGGCAGGCGTTTTTTTGTGCGTTTTTGATTGGGCGTCTTAACTTAGGTTTTGGAGGTGAAAGATTGGGAATCAGCATTCCCGCCGCGCGAAGCGGCGGCAGTGAGCCGGCTGCGCCGACACTGAAAGCAAACGCGATTGGGCTGACCGACTCGGTGGTCATGGCTCTGGCCGGGACCG
The DNA here is from genome assembly GCA_964252595.1 of uncultured Armatimonadales bacterium. Classification (GTDB taxonomy): domain Bacteria; phylum Armatimonadota; class Armatimonadia; order Armatimonadales; family Capsulimonadaceae; genus JANXMY01. Next base: position 31,928 of record CAXUNT010000012.1, on the reverse strand, counting down.
CCCCGGCCTATTCGCTGACGGCGACGACGGCGACCCTGGTGGCTGCGGTCGGGCTGGGCGGGCCGGCGGCGCTGCTGTACGCAGCAATCCCGATGTTCGGCATCACGTTTGCCTTTTTCTATCTGAATAAGTGGCGCTCGGATGCGGGGGCGACCTACACCTGGATCGGGCGGTCGCTTTCCCCTTCGCTTGGCTTCATGGCAGGCTGGGCGCTGCTGGTCTCCAACGCCCTGTCTATGGTCTCCGGGTCGCTGCCGCTCGGCGCAACGACCCTGCACCTCCTCGCGCCGAGTCTGGAAAACAATGTGATTGCGGCGACTTTGACCGGCGTGTTCTGGTTCGCCGCGGTGGCGCTCCCGCTGTTCTTCGGCATCACGTCTACGGCCAAAGTGCAGAAGCTGATGACGAGCATTGAGATCCTCGGCCTGCTGGCGCTGGCCGGCGGCGCTCTGGTGAAGTTCACCCGGCACCCAGTTGTGCCGTTTTCCTGGCACTGGTTTTCCATCCATCAATTTTCGAGCGTGTCCACGTTTATGGCGGGAATGCTGATCGCCGTGTTTTATTACTGGGGCTGGGACGTGTCTTCTAATCTGGCGGAAGAAAGCAAGAACCCGCACACCGACCCCGGCATCAGCGGCGTCTACGGCATGGTCGGCCTCGTGTTTTTGTTTCTGCTCCTGCAATGCACCATCCAGATGGGCCTGACGTCGGACCAGATCGCGGCGAACCCGGCCACGGTCCTGACCGCGTTAGGGGACGCGATCCTGCCCCGCCCATTTGGGGCCATTGCCGTGATCGCCGTGCTGGTATCGTCGCTGGCGACTTTGGAGACCGCCATGCTCCAGTCCAGCCGCTCGCTGTATGCGATGGGCCGGGACCGGGTTATCGGCGCGAAGTTCGCCGAGCTGCATCCGCGCTTCCAGACGCCGTGGCTGGCAAGCCTGGTGACGATTTTGATTGCGCTGGCCTTGTTTCTGCTGGCAAGCTTCAGCACGAACATCGGCAAGCTGATGGCGGACCTGATCAGCGCCATCGGCCTGCAAATTGTCTTTTACTATGCGCTGGCCGGCGCGGCCTGTTTCTGGTTTTACCGCCGGACGCATCTCCAGAGTGCTTCCAACCTGCTGATGCATGCTGTCTGGCCGCTTGCCTCGGCGCTGTTTTTAGTTGCGGTCGGCTACTACAATATCCAGTCGCTGCCCCGGCACGTCACCTACCTCGGTGCAGGGACCATCTTGATCGGCATCGTGCCGCTGCTGTATTATCGCTGGCTGAACAAAAGTGCGTATTACACCGACCCGCGTGAGGCGGCTCCGGTGCAATAACCGCAAACTGTGATATACTTGTGCCATGAACCGAGTCACAAAGCTGGGGTGGGGTGTATTTGCCGCGGTATCACTCACTGCTGGGGTGCTTGCCGCCGCCGATGTTGCCCCGCCGCCAGTTCCCCTGCGCGTGCTGATGCTCGGCGGCGGCCCGGACTTGGCGCACAACCAAACCGCGATTGAAAGCAATGTGCGCTATGTGGCTCGCCTGCTGCCGCCGAATGCCGGGACACGAGTTCTGTTTTTCGATGGGAAAACGCAGTCCAAAGACGTTCTGTGCGAAGATGCGAACGGCAGGCAGTATTACCGGGTTCCCCAGCTTCCGCGTCTAGATGGACCGGACACGCTGCTGGCCGTTAAGTCCGAGTTTCGGGCGCTGGCCTCGGGCCCGGCATCCGCCCCGGCGCTAATTTATGCGACCGGCCACGGCAGTCCCGGCGACGAGACGCTGGACAACAACGATTACGACCTTTGGAACGGCGGGTACTTGTCGGTGCGGGAACTGGCAGGCGAGATCAAAACTCTGCCGGAGTCCACGCCGGTCACGCTGGTCATGGTGGAGTGTTTTTCCGGCTCCTTTGGCAATCTTTTGTTTGAGAACGGTGATCCAAAAGCGCCTCTGATCAACCGGGATTTGTGCGGCTTCTTCGCGTCTGTTTCCGCCCGGCCCGCCGCCGGCTGTACGCCGGAGATCAACGAGGCCGATTACCACGATTTTACCGGCTACTTTTTTGAAGCTCTCAGCGGCAAATCGCGATTAGGCAAGCCCGTCACGGGAGCAGACTACAACGGGGACGGCAAAATCGGCATGGACGAAGCGTTTGCCTACGCGCTGATCCACGACAATTCTATTGACACGCCGGTCTGCACGTCGGACGTGTTTCTGCGCCGCTTTGTCCCGGCCCCAAACTTTGGGTTTGTCAAAACACCCTGGTCGGACCTCGTGGCCTGGGCAGCTCCAGCGCAGCGTGCTGCCCTCCTTGCCTTGTCCGCAGATCTGCACCTCAGCGGCGAAAACCGCCTCCGAGATACTTATGCGCTGTTCAACAAAACAAAAGTTGACGCTGAAGACTTGCCGAGCGTCCACGTTCTGCGGCTGATGCACCTGGCAAACAGCGTTGTGCTGGCGCATCGGCTCCTAACTTCTGAGGCTCCTGCCGACCAGCCGCTCAAAGTCCGGTACCAGCGGCTCAAAGCCGCCGAAGCCCGAAACTGCTTGGCCGACCCGCCGTAAAACATGCCTTAGAAATAGTTTTTCAACAGACTCAAGAAGGCCAAGGCCGCCGGGCTATCTGCCTTGCCGCGCCCACGGACCAGATGCAGCGGGCGCGTGACAGCGAAGTCCCGCAGCGGCAGCGGGCAGAGCAGACCCATTTTGATCTCCATGTCCAGCGCCAGCCGTGACACAATCGCTACGCCCAGCCCCGCCGCCACACCTTGTTTGATCGCCTCCGTGCTGCCCAGCGACAGCGCAGGCCGCACCGTGATCCCATGACGAAGAAGTGTCCGTTCCACGACTTCGCGGGTTCCCGACCCCGGCTCGCGCAGAAGAAACGGCTCCGCGCAGAAGCGGGCGGCCGTGACACTGCCTTCTTCCAGCAGCGGATGGCCGTGGGGGACAATCGCGGTCAGCGTATCCTCGGCAAAGACTTCCGCTTCCAGTCTCCCATCTTCCGCAAACCCTTCCGTCAGCCCAAAATCCAGCAGGTTTTCCCGCAGCTTCTGCTCGATGACCTGGGTGTTGGCGATCTCCAGGTGCAGCACGATCTTCGGATAGCGCTTGTGGTACGCGCCGAGCAGCTTCGGCATCAAATAGTCGCCGATGGTCAGGCTCGCGCCGATGGTCAGCTTCCCCTGCGCCATCCCGCGCATTTCCGCGATGGCCTGCTCCGCCTCGGCTTCCACGGCAAAAAGACGTCGCGCATGGACGGCCAGCATTTCTCCTGCGGCAGACAGGCGGAGGCCGCGCGGCAGCCGGTCAAACAGAGAAACGCCGAGCGCCGCTTCCAATTCTCCGATCTGCTTGGAGACCGCAGGCTGAGAGATAAACAGCCGCCCGGCGGCCCGGCTCATGCTGCCTTCTTCCGCCGCGGCATGAAAGATCGCTAAATGGTTCAGGTTCATTTCTTCTGCCCGTTTCCGGCAAAGCGGCGGACCAACCCGCCGCGCTGCTCCTCAGCCGCCGGGCTGCGATATGGGGTAAAATATCTTGCAGGCCAAAACAGACATACCCAAGATACAGGAGACAAGCGATGCTGCCGGAAAAAGTTTACCATTACCTGCTGATTGATCTCACATCTGCCCCGGATGTTCTGGAAAAGATGCTGGAAACCGTGACGGACCCCCATGCTTACGACCAGCGGCCCGACCCGGACCGGTTTACGCTGCGCGAAGTCATAGCTCACTTAGCGGATTGGGACAAAGTGTTTCTCGGGCGCATGAAGCAAACCCGCGACGCCGACCGCCCGACGCTTCAGGGCATTGACGAAGGCCAAGTCGCGATAGACCATCACTACGCTGGCCTTGACCCTGCCGAGAGTCTTGCCCGGCACAAAGCGAACCGGGCCGAGATGGTGGAGTTCCTGCGGTCGCTGTCTCCAGCCGAATGGGAGCGGATTGGGAACCACACCGAGCTTGGTCCAATTACACTCACGGCGCAAGCTGTTCTTGTCGGCGCCCATGACGGTTACCACCGGCAGCAAGTCGTGTGTTATGTTTCCGGGCAGTCTGCCGACGGGGATGTCATGGACACACAGTAAAAGCAGCCTGTCAAAACCAGCAACTTCTTAGCGCAGCGGTGGCAGCCGAGCTTTTTGCGGCTGTCCACGCGCCGACGGGCAATCTGCACTTCAAAGCCAAAATGTTTATTTGTTATCTCTTGACACAATCGCTATCTCCTGCTATAATTACGCTATCAGGTGATAGCATATCATTATCCCTGTTTCCTAGGCTGCTATTACGCTGTAGTCCTAGAAAAATTCTTAATCAGCGTGTGACGCCAGGATAAAACAGGCTGCTCTCTTGCATACTCCGCATCCGACAATCGCGACACTGGCGGCTCAGCTTGGTCTGTCGCGAGCCACCGTCACGCATGTCTTGAATGGACGAGCCACCGAGCAGCGGATCCGTCCCGAAACCCAGCGGCGGGTACTGGAGGCTGCCCAAAACACGGGCTACCGATCCAACGCTTCCGCACGGGCTATCCGGACGGGCCGCTTCGGCAACATTGCCCTTGTCCAGTCACTGCTGGGCCAGTACCTGCCGGAAGAATTGCTGCTTGGGGTCGCGCGGGCGATTTCGGACAAGGATATGCACTTGGTGCTGACGCAGGTTCCAGACATGGTCATTGATGACGAAACCTACCTGCCGCATACGGTGCGTGAACTGTCTGCCGACGGCGTTTTGATCAACCGGCATACCGGGTTGTCTCAGTCCTTTATTGACCGAATACACCAGATGCGTATTCCGGCGATCTCGCTGAACGTCCGGCAGGAGTTTGACTGTATCCACCCGGATGAAGTGATGGGCGGGCGCATCGCCGCCGAGTTTCTTCTCTCCCTCGGACATGAGCGGATTGCCTATGTGGACACTGATGAGCCGGAAAATGGTCACTTCAGCAAGTTTGACCGCCAGACCGGCTATGAGCAGGTGATGGCGGCGGCAGGGAGGACACCCTGGGTTTATCTTTTGCCGCAGAACTGGCAGATGCCTGGGCAGGCAAGCAGGGACGCGCGGATTGAAGCGGCGAGGCTGCTCCTCGCGCGGGATGACCGGCCGACAGCGGTTCTGGCCTACGAAATGGCGGAAGCGATGTCTGTGACGCATGCCGCTCTGCTTCTCGGCCTGCAAATTCCGCAGGACCTTTCGGTCATCTTGTTTCACAACCGGATTGACGACCGTTATTTTCTGCCGTTCCAGACTGTAAGCAACGTGATGGAGAGGCTGGGCATGGAAGCCGTCGGCCTGCTGCTTCAAAAAATCACCGACCTGGAAGCAACGCTGCCGGCGCGGGCGGTTCCCACGGAAATGCTGGCAGGGGCAACCTGTATGCCGCTTCATCCCAGATAGTTTTGCTGCACGGTCTTTGTAGACCTTTGGGCAAGAAAGGAGTTCACAAATTTTTAATCGCACTCTATCTACCGACATATGTGCCGCGTACAGAGCGCACTCTTTCACTTTCTGCACGACTGATCCTAAACCCGCCAGAGTTCTGGCAATACTGTACAGCAAAGATGTACAAAGGAGACGACCGATGAAAGCTTCCTTCACTCGTAGCCGCAGAGGCTTCACACTCATCGAACTGCTCGTAGTCATTGCTATTATTGCAATACTCGCCGCGATCTTGTTTCCTGTTTTCCAAAAAGTGCGCGAGAACGCCCGCCGCACGGCCTGCCTCTCCAACGAGAAGCAACTCGCCCTGGGGTACTTGCAGTACATTCAGGATAATGATGAGACATTCGTGTTCTCGCAAACGTTCAACGTCGCCGGGGCTGGCTGGGCTGGGCGCATCTACCCGTATGTTAAGAGCACTGGGGTTTACGTCTGCCCAGACGACAGCCTGGCACGCCCCCCGTGGAAGCCGCAGCCGCTGTCTTATGCGGAGAATACCAACATCTCTGCTACCAATCCCCCCTGGACCTGGACCTTTGATGCCAGTGGTAAGCCTGTCAGCGGCATGGGCACGGCCACCCTGGCAACGCTGGACGCGCCGGCAAGCACTGTTCTCATTTATGAGGCTTCCGGGACACTTGGCAACGCCTACGCCTCGGAACCGATCGGGCAGCAGCCCAACACGATCTATTCAAACCAGAATGGAACGACGAGTGTTGCAGACCCGAATGAAAACGGCAGCACTGCTGGTCTTGGCACGAATTTCCCTTACACGTCGCCGGTAATCGCAGACCGGCACGGCTTCTACACACAGAACGCCGCAGACAAAGCCCAGTCCCCGACTGGCTCACTTGTCGGTCATGCCAATTTTATGATGGGTGACGGGCACTGCAAGTACCTCGCCGTCAGCCCGGAGAACGGCGGCACGGGCGGAGCGGTCTCGGTCGGAAGTCCGAACAGCTACGGGTTCTTGCCTACATGCGTTCCGACAAAGAGCTTGAACGCATCCACGACCGGGTTTGTTGCTACCTTTTGCTTCTAAACCCGCTCCCAGCAGGGGGAAGTGAACCAGCGCCGTCCGGGTGTCTCTGAGACATCCGGGCGGCGTACAATTACTTCGGTTGATTATCAGCCTGAACTTAGTCCCCTCAAGATTTTTCAGTGTGGATCAGCTTATGAAAACTCAGAAAATATGCTTGCTTCTTGCCCTTGTGTTTCCAGCCGCTTTGATCGCGGGCTGTCACAATGCGGAACCGGTCTCGACAGCAGGCGTGCCGCCCCCGCCGGCTTCAGTGAAGGAAAATGGTATCCAGATGCAGGAATACCAAATCAACCACAGCAATCTGCCGGCCGACCAGAAAGCACGGGCGTTAGAACAGATTCACGCATCTGGCGGAAAGTAACCGCCGCATTCCCTATTCGTATTTATCTTCTCCCCCTGCCACTCAAGCCCACTTGAATTTGACCTATTTTATGAACAAGACAAAGAACATAATTGCCCCGCCGCTCGCTGCTTTAACGGCCTTGCTCACCTGCCTAGCCGCCGTGCCGTCCCAGTCTCAGGTTGCCGCCCCGGCTGCGCTCGCGATTGATCTCAGCAAGCCCGGCCCGGCAGTCCCAGCAAACTTCTACGGGCTGATGACCGAGGAGATCAACCACTCGTATGATGGTGGTCTCAATGCCGAGCTGATCCGGAACCGCAACTTCCAGGACAGTCCGACTGACCCGGCGCACTGGTCCCTGGTGCAGACGGGCAGTGCCACGGGCAGTCTCTCCCTGGATCGCAGCCAGCCCCTCAGCGCGGCCCAGCCTGCCAGTCTGCGTCTTGACATCAGCCACGGGGGCGGCCGTGTGGGGGTTGCTAATGAAGGCTACTGGGGCCTGCCCGTAAAGCCTAAAACAACTTACAAAGTCTCCTTCTATGCCCGGACCACGCCAGGCTTCACAGGGGCGCTTACGGTTTCCCTGGAAAGCGCGGACGGGTCCCACACCTATGCACAGGCCAGAAATCCCAAACTCACGGCTGACTGGAAGCAGTACGTCGTCACTCTCCAGACAAGGCCGGACAGTCCAGCGAAGCCGGCGCTGGGACGCTTCGTAATTGCATCCGACCAGCCCGGCACGGTCTGGCTGAACCTGGTGTCGCTGACTCCACCGACGTACAAGAACCGGCCCGGCGGCTTCCGGCCCGACCTGATGGAAAAAATGGCCGACATGAAGCCGGCGTTTCTGCGGCTGCCCGGCGGCAACTATGTAGAGGGAAACACGGTCGCAGAGCGCTTTGATTGGAAGAAGACCATCGGCCCTATGCCCCAGCGGCCTGGCCACCCAAGCCCGTGGGGATACCGGTCGACAGACGACATGGGCCTGCTGGAATTCTTGCAGTGGTGCGAAGACCTCAAGATGGAGCCGCTGCTGGCGGTCTATGCCGGATATTCGCTGCGCGGCGAACATATTAATGCCGGCCCGGCGTTGCAGCCGTATGTGCAGGATGCACTGGACGAGATTGAATATATCACAGGCGATGTGAACACGAAATGGGGGGCCGAGCGTGCCAAAGACGGTCACCCGAAGCCGTTCCCGCTGACTTATGTGGAGATCGGCAACGAGGACTTTTTTGACAAGTCCCGCAGCTACGACGGCCGATTTGCTCAGTTTTATGATGCCATCAAGGCCAAGTACCCCACGCTGAAGCTAATCGCCACTTCCGGCGGGCAGGACGGAATGGGCCAGCAGCAGAAGATGACACTGCGGACACCGGACGTGATTGATGAGCATTACTACCAATCGGCGGACGAAATGGAGCGGCAGGCGCATCGCTTCGACTCTTACAGCCGCACCGGGCCGAAGGTCTTCGTCGGCGAGTGGGCGTCGTTTGACACTGTCGCCCCGTGGCAGATGCCCCATGATGCGATGCCGACACCGGCGCTGCGATCGGCGCTGGGCGACGCGGCCTGGCTGACCGGCATGGAGCGCAACTCGGATGTGGTCATTATGGAGTCTTACGCGCCGCTGCTGGTCAATGTCAACCTCGCCGCGCGGCAGTGGAATGTTGATCTGATCGGCTTTGATGCTTTGACCAGCTACGGCTCACCGTCCTACTATGTCCAAACACTGTTCGGCCAGCACCGCGGCGATGTCGTTGTTCCCGCGACGCTGACAGGCGATCAGCTCTTTGAGAGCGTGACGCGCGACACGAAGACAGGACAGGTTTATGCCAAGATCGTCAACGCCGGGGACGCGGCGCGACCTATCCATATCACGCTGACGGGGACAGGATCAGTTGCCGCCACAGGAACGGCATACACCCTGCGCAGTGCCAGCCTTTCGGATGTCAACACGATCACCGCTCCGACAAAGATTGTCCCTATGACTGCCCCCGTTTCGGGAATCAGCCGTGACTTCACCTACACGGCTGCACCTTATTCGGTAACGGTTCTCCAGATGCAGGTCAAATAACATGCTCCTGACGTTACGCACGCTGCCTCGCATCCTCATCGCCGCCGCAGCCTTGCTCGCTGCGGCGATCCCGCACCGGCTGCTTGCCTGGACAAGTGACAATCACAACGGCACGTTCACCAATCCTGTTCTGAACGGCGACTATCCTGATCCTGACATCATCCGCGTCGGCAACGACTTTTACCTTGCGACGACGACCTTTGTGAGCGCCCCTGGCTTAGAGATCCTGCACTCAAAGGACCTCATCCATTGGGAAATTGCCGGTTACGCCTTGCCGACACTGAACTTCGACGCCCGCTACAACTTGATCGGCGGCAGCGAGTACGCCCAGGGCGTTTGGGCACCTTCCCTGCGCTACCATGACGGGACATTTTATCTTGTTGACAACATTCAGAATGTGGGTGCAGTTGTACTGCGTGCTCGCAGCCCAGCCGGGCCATGGAAGATGAACCGACTCAATGCTGGCCTCTTTGACCCCGGCTTGATGTTCGATGATGACGGCACACCGCTTGTCTACAACGGCACCGGGGGACACATCTCCGTCGCCGTCCTCGATCCTGACCTGCGCCGCGTGATCTCCAACACTCCTGCTTACGACCTGCCAAATCACGGGGGCGAAGGCTCTCATGCCTACAAAATCAATGGCACTTACTATGTCTTCAATGCCGTTTATGCCATGAACGCCACGATTGCGTGTTCCCGGTCGCAAAGCCGCAGCGGCCCGTTCACCAGCACTACCGTCTGCGCCAACAAGATGCCCTGGCATGCCCCGCATCAGGGCGGCATTGTCCAGATCCCTAATGGCGACTGGTGGGGCTTCTCGCTTGCCGATACCGGCCCGGTCGGACGTGCAATGTGGCTTGGCCCAGTCACCTGGAAAGATGGCTGGCCTTTCTTCGGCGATCCCGCCGCGCCTGCCTTTCCGCTGACAAGCTTGAAGCCGAAGATCCGGCCATCTGCCCTCACTTCTATTCCATCCTTTGATGACTTTTCAGGACCGAAGCTGGCCCTGCAATGGGAATGGAACCACAACCCGGATGACGCAAAGTGGTCACTGTCAGCCCGCCCCGGCTTTCTGCGCCTCCAGACGCAAACCGCTCCAAACCTGACGAACGCGCGTAACACGCTGACTCAGCGCACGGAAGCCCCCTTCTGCACCGGCGTTGTCAAAATTGACACCCGCCACTTGCAGCCGGGCGACCGGGCGGGGCTATGCCTGCTGGAACAGAACTTCGGCTACCTGGCTGTGTACAAAGACAGTGGCGGCCAGCGGATCGTGCGAGCCGTGAACAAGAACGGTGATCTCAAATCTCCGTCTGAGGATATCACCGACACGATCCCCGCCGTAGCCGCCACCACGCTCTGGCTTCAAGCTTCCTGCAACTTTGACTCCAACACGGCGCAGTTTTCCTACAGCACAGATGGCCGCCGCTTTGTGCCGCTCGGCGGCGACTTTCCCATGCACTTCACGCTGGCGACGTTCCAGGGAGAGCGCTTCGGGATATTCGACTACAACCCTGCCGGAAGCGGCGGCTGGCTCGATGTAGACTATTTTCACGAACAGGAAAACCCTTTATGATATTCCGCTCCAAAGTATTGGCGGCCATCGTGGCCGCGTCTCTTTGCCTCTTCATCCCGCTCCTGCGGGGGGCAGACGCCCGCACCGTTGCTGTGGACTATGGCCGGGTCAAAGGGCCGACCAGTCAGGTGTTCCGGCAGTGCGTGGGGGCAGGGCGAGCCAATGAAGGGCTGCGGGCGGACTGGCAAAAACAGCTTACCTACACCCAGCAGGCGTGCGGCTTTCAGTATATTCGTATGCACGGTCTCTTCACCGACGACATGGGCGTCTACAGTGAAGACAAAGCGGGTCACCCTGTCTACAACTGGCAGTATGTGGATAAGCTTTATGACTTTTTGCTCAGTATCCATGTTCGCCCTTTTGTCGAACTGGGGTTCATGCCGGGTGCCCTCGCCAGCGGGCCGCAGACTATCTTCTGGTGGCACGGCAATGTCACGCCTCCGAAAGACTACAACAAGTGGCAGGACCTAGTCGGGGCGGCTGTGCGGCACTGGACCGAGCGTTACGGTCAGGCCGAGGTTAAGAACTGGTACTTCGAGGTCTGGAATGAGCCGAACCTGAAGGGAGCCTTTTGGACAGGGGATCAGTCGGATTATTTCAAGCTGTATGCGGCCTCCGCTGCCGCCGTCAAGTCTGTCTCGCCCCAGTACCGTGTCGGCGGCCCTGCTACCGCCGGCACCGCCTGGATCACCGACTTCATCAACTACTGCGCCGACCATCACGCGCCGGTGGACTTCATCAGCACCCACACCTACGGCGTCGGTCAGGGCTTTCTGGACGAGTCCGGCAATCGCGGCACGGTTGTCAGCCGCGACCCCAATGCTGTCTCAGGCGACATGCGCCGCACCCGCGCTGAGATCACTGCTTCGCGCCTGCCGCGCCTGCCGCTGTTTTACACTGAGTGGAGCGCCTCCTACACGCCAGCGGACCCGATCCATGACAACTATGTTGAGGCGTCCTACGTTCTGGACAAGGTCAAGAACTCTGAGGCATCTGTGGACGGCATGTCCTACTGGACCTTCACCGACATCTTCGAAGAAGCCGGTCCGCGTTCCACCCCGTTCCACGGCGGCTTTGGATTGATCAACTACGAGGACATCTTAAAGCCTGCGTTTTATGCTTACCGGTTCCTGAACGAACTCGGCCCCGCAGAGCTGGCGAACCGCGATGCGGCGTCTTTTGTGACGCGCGACGCGCACGGCGGTGTTCAGGCGCTGCTTTGGGACTTCACCATCACCCAGCCGGGCACAGTCAACGACCAGGTGTTCTACAAAGAAGACCATCCCGCCCAGGCCAAGGGCGAGGTCGCCCTGCACATCGCCCACCTGCCTGCCGGGCGCTACACTGTCCGCTGCACCCGTGTCGGATACCGCGCCAACGACCCATATGCCACGTATAGGGACCTCGGCTCGCCCAGCCAGCTTTCCCGCCCGCAGGTCGCCCTGATCAAGCAAAAAAACAGCGGCGTACCGTTCGAGACGCGCACCGTTGTCGTTGCCCCTGGCGCTCCGTTCCAGATGCGCCTGCCGCTGCGGGACAACGACGTGTACTTTGTGACACTGACCAAAGCAAGATAGGAAGAAACAGTTGCCGTTCCCGGAAGAACCGATGGAAAGACGCCGCTTCTTGAAGGCAGGATTGGGCGCTGTGCTCGCGGCCAGCCTTCTGGCAGGCGCTGAAGCGCAAGGGACGCAGGAGTCGCCGTCTGCCTTGCCGGCCGGCGCCTCTCCGCCGCTTCTTTGGTACGCTCGCCCGGCGGCGCAGTGGCTGGAAGCTCAGCCTATCGGCAATGGCCGGCTCGGCGCGATGGTCTTCGGCGGGACGCAACAGGAGACCGTGCAGCTCAACGAGTCCACCCTCTGGGCCGGCGGGCCGCACGATTACAGCAATCCCGAAGCTCTTGCCGCGCTGCCTGAGATACGCCGCCTGGTCTTCGCTGGTCAATGGAAAGAAGCCGAAAGCCTGGTGAACGCCCACTTTATGGGCCGCCCCGCCGGCCAGTCGGCCTACCAAACAGTCGGTGCGCTCACGCTGGATTTCGGCCAGAACTTGCCGGCCACCGAGTACCGCCGCCAACTGGACATGGACACAGCTCTTGTCACGACTTCCTATTCCGCCGGCGGAGTCCGCTACACACGGGAAGCATTTGCCAGCGCCCCGGATCAGGTGATCGTGATCCGGCTCATGGCAGATCAGCCTGGGAAAATCTCGTTCGTGACCGCGTTCATCAGCCCGCAGCATTCTGCCGTCAAGCAGGACGGCGCGGATACACTGGTGATGGAAGGAACGAGCGGCGCTTCGGGACCCACACCTGGCGCGGTGAAGTTCCAGGCCCGGACGCGCGTGCAGGCTGAAGGAGGACAAGTGCAGGCTGAAGGAGGACAAGTGCAGGCCACCGATGCCGGCTTGGCTGTCACCGGCGCGGACGCAGTGACGATCCTGATTTCGATCGCCACCAGCTACCGTAATTATCAGGATGTCAGCAGCGACCCGGCTCGGCAGGCGCAGATCTTTTTGGAACAAGCTTCGCGCAAGTCGTATGCCGCCCTGCGACACGCGCATCTGGCGGACTATCAGCTCCGCTTCCGCCGCTTCTCGCTGGATTTGGGACAGCCCGCCGGTCCAGACCGTCCGACAGACGAGCGAATCCGCACATTCGCGACGGACCATGACCCGTCCTTGGTGGCGCTTTACTGCCAATTCGGGCGCTACCTGCTTCTTTCTTCGTCGCGTCCGGGGGGCCAGCCGGCCAACTTGCAGGGCCTCTGGAACGACGCACTTTATCCGCCCTGGGGGTCCAAGTTCACCGTCAACATCAACACCGAAATGAATTACTGGCCCGCCGCCCCAAGTAACCTGCTGGAATGCTACGAGCCGCTGTTCGCCATGATTGGGGATTTAGCTCAAGCAGGCGCTCAGACGGCTGAGGTGCAGTACAGGGCAGGCGGCTGGGTTTGCCACCACAACACGGACGGCTGGCGCGGGACCGCCCCAGTGGACTACAGCGGCAGCGGCATGTGGCCGACGGGTGGTGCCTGGCTGTGCCGGAGCTTTTGGGATCACTACGAGTTCACCAAAGACAAAAAAGCATTGGCCGTGCATTACCCGCGGATGCGCGGCGCGGCACAGTTCTTTCTGGACACGCTGGTGGAAGAGCCAGCGCACCACTGGCTCGTGACCTGTCCCTCGGTTTCTCCCGAAAACTCTCACCATCCTGGGGTGAGCATCTGCGCCGGTCCGACCATGGACATGCAGATCCTGCGGGACCTGTTTGATGCTTGCGCTCAGGCGTCTCAGGTGCTGGGCATCGATGCCGAGTTCCGGGGCAAGGTGCGGGCCGCGCGGGCGCGTCTCGCCCCAATGCAGATCGGTTCCGAGGGCCAGCTTCAGGAGTGGCTGGAAGACTGGGACGCGCAGGCCCCGGAGCAGCACCACCGCCATGTCTCGCACCTGTGTGGCCTGTATCCAAATGCTCAGATCACCCGGCGCGGCACACCGGACCTGTTCGCCGCCGCCCGCAAGTCGCTGGAAACGCGGGGCGACGAAAGCACCGGCTGGGCGGAAGCCTGGCGCATCAATCTATGGGCACGTTTGGAAGATGGAAACCACGCCCACGCGCTGATTGCGGACCTGCTGACCCCCAGCCACACCGCCCCTAATATGTTCGGCCTGCACCCGCCGTTCCAAATTGACGGCAACTTCGGCGGGACGGCTGGGATCACGGAGATGCTGCTGCAATCGCAGAACGGCGAGATGCATTTTCTGCCCGCTTTGCCGTCCGCATGGCCCGCCGGTCAGGTGCGCGGACTGCTGGCGCGGGGCGGGTTTGAGGTAGACCTGCGCTGGGCGGCAGGCCAGATGAGTCAGGCCCGCATCCATTCACGCTTGGGCGGTCCCTGCACTTTGCGTCTTGGGGAGCGGACGCACGCCTTTTCAACCACTGCGGGCCATACATACACGGTCAGCCGTGACTTGAAAGTGGCATAAGTGCCGGAAACTCGTTCCGGCGTGAGGAAATATACTATGAGAAATAACGAAGACAATTCACCGTCACGCCCGGTCTCGCGACGCCAGCTCATCAAAGCGGCTGCCGCGGGTGCTGCTGCTCTCGCGCTGCCCCACGCTCAGGCGGCCGTGCCGCATTCTGCTCAGCCTCTTCTGCCGCCGCTCCCGGCGGACGCTGTCGCGCCGGTCGTGCCGCCTAAAGCTGTTGCTTTTGACCTCGGCGACGTGCGCCTGCTTCCTGGCCCGTTCCAAGACGCCCAGAAACGCGACGGCGCGTACCTGCTTTCTTTAGAGCCGGACCGCCTGCTGCATTTCTTTTATGTCTTTGCCGGTCTGCCGTCTCAGGCACCCCCTTATGGGGGATGGGAGCAGTCTGGCCTCGCCGGACACAGCGCCGGGCACTACCTGTCCGCCTGCGCCCTGATGTACCGCGCCACCGGCGATGCTCACTTTCGCCAGCGTGCCGAGTACATCGTCCGCGAGCTGGCACGCTGTCAGGCGGCAGTGCCCGACGGCCTCGTGACCGCGATCCCCGATGCCCGGACCGTCTTCGGCAAGATCGCTGCGGACGGCACCATCACAGGCTGGGTTCCCTGGTACAATATGCACAAGCTGTTTGCGGGCCTGCGGGACACATACTGTAACTGCGGTGACTCCACGGCCCGCGTAGTCTTCCTGCGGCTGACCGACTGGGCGATTGCCACCACGCAGAATCTCACCGACGCTCAGTTCCAGCATATGCTGGACAGCGAGCACGGCGGCATGGCAGAGACAGTCTCCGACGCCTATGCCATGACCGGCGACCCCAAATACCTGGCGCTGGCCCGCCGCTTCACCCACCACGCCGTTTTTGATCCGCTTGCCGCCGGGCAGGACAAGCTTGACGGCCTGCACTCCAACACCAACATCCCCAAGATGATCGGCTACGAGCGGCTGTACACGCTGACCGGGGACGCGCCTTATCACGCCGCGCCCCATTTCTTCTGGCAGACAGTCGTGACCAATCGTACTTACGCCAACGGCGGCAACGGCGACTACGAGCACTTTTTTCCGCCTGCCGAGTTTGGCAGTCACATCCACTCGGACACCGCGACCGAGACCTGCTGCACGTACAACATGCTCAAGCTGACCAGGGCGCAGTTTACGCAGGACCCGTCGGCGAGCTACGCGGAGTACTACGAACGCGCCGTGCTGAACAACATCTTGGCTTCCCAAGAAACAGAGCGGGGCCTGATGGCTTATCACGCGCCCATGAAGCCCGGCCACTTCAAGGTCTACGGCGACCCCGTCAATGCCTTCTGGTGCTGCACCGGCACCGGCATGGAGAACCACGCCCGCTACGGCGAGGCGATCTACTTCCGGGGCGCAAATGCCCATGGACTGTATGTCAATCTCTTTATCCCGTCAACGCTCCGCTGGCATGAAAAGGGCGTGACGCTGCGCCAGGACACGCGCTGGCCTGAAAGCGACACGACTCGCCTCACCTTGACTTGCGCCAGGCCGACACCGCTGGTCCTGAAGCTGCGCCGCCCGACCTGGGCACCGGGAATGACCGTCAAAGTAAATGGCAAGACCGTCCCAACCGAGCAGACACCGGATGGCTACCTCACCATCAGCCGGACCTGGCACACTGGCGACGTCGTAGAAGCGCACTTCCCGATGAGACTGCGAACCGAGCCTCTGCCCTATACCCCGGACAAGGAGGCTGTCTTCTACGGCCCGATTTTGCTGGCAGGCGCACTCGGCACCGAGGGTCTGACGCCTGGCATGGACATCAGCAGCAACCAAGCGCCCTTCGAGAAGAGTCCGGCACTTGATGTCGCCGCCTTTGTCGCCCCGGCAGGCACGCTGACAGACCACATCAAGCCCGTGGCGGACGCCGCGCCGCTGACCTTCCACACTGAGGGCCTGGGCCAGCCCGGTGACGTGACGCTGATCCCGCTGTACCGGCTCAACCACCAGCGCTATAACCTCTACTGGAGCGTTGAGACGCCGGAAGGATTCGCCCGACGGCAAGCAGCTAACACTGAAGCACCTGGCCCGCGCTAGGAGGCTTCTCCCTGCTCCTAATCAGCCAGGGAGGCCACACTCACCTGAAGGCACTGACGCTATTATAGGGGCGCTAACGCTATTAAAATGAGACTAACAAGAACAAAGTGTGCCGCCGGGCGTGTTCGCGCCACTGCCGTCCTTGCAGCCTGTAGCCTTGCACTCGGCCCTCATGCCCATGCCCAGCAGGTGCAATCCGTACAGAAACAGCCCGATGGGATAACCCTCTCATTGGGCCGTGATACGCTCCGGCTCCAGGTCCTGGCCCCGGACGCCATTCGTGTCCGCGACAGCGCGGACGGCGTTTTTCCACCCCAGCGTGTCCCGGTCCTGATCACAGGCGGACCGCAGGCGGCGTTCCGGGTCTTGACCGATGCTGGCTCGGTGACGCTTGCGGCGGGGCACCTCCGGGCGCGTGTTGACCGAAGAACAGGCGCGGTCCGGTTCCTGAACGCTTCCGGGCAGCAAGTCTTGGGAGAAGCGCCCGGCGTCCGTGCCCTTACTCCCGTCGTGCTTCCAGGCCCGGCTCCAAGCATCCCCGAAGCCTCGTACCTGGCCGAAGACGCTTTTGAGCTGGCACCAGGGGAAGCGATCTACGGCCTGGGGCAGCACCAGGATGGCCATCTCGATCACCGAGGCACTACCGTCGTCGAGGAGCAGGGGAACCGCGAGGTCGGCATCCCCTTGCCTGTTTTGGCACAGGATGCCGGGGCCGCGCCGACGGGAACGCAGGCATATCGCGATGTGTCACAGCCGCTGGCGGCGCGGGTGTCAAGCTTGATTGGACAAATGACGCTGGAAGAGAAAACCGCGCAGCTCCAAAACAGCGCTCCGGCTATTCCCCGGCTGGGCGTTCCTGCCTACAACTACTGGAGCGAGGGGCTGCATGGGATCGCCAATGAAGGGATCGCGACTGTGTTTCCCCAGGCCATCGGCAATGCTGCGACCTGGGACGTACCTTTGGTTCACGCCATCGGCGATGTGGTCTCGACGGAAGCGCGGGCCAAGTTCAACGCCAAAGGAGTCAAGGGCGATCACGGCTTATTTAACGGGCTGACCATTTGGTCCCCCAATATCAACATCTTTCGTGACCCACGCTGGGGCCGTGGTCAAGAGACCTACGGGGAAGACCCTTATCTGACTGCCCGGATGGGCGTTGCTTTTATTCAGGGGATGCAGGGCAATGACCCGCAGTATCTGAAAGCCGTCGCCTGCGCCAAGCATTTTGCCGTTCACAGCGGCCCTGAGCCTCTGCGCCACCGGTTCGATGTCCATCCGCCGGAGCGCGATCTGTACGAGACCTACCTGCCCCAGTTCGAGGCCGCCGTACGCGAAGGCCATGTCGGCCAGGTGATGAGCGCCTACAACGCCATCAACGGTGTTCCCGCTCCGGCAGACAAGTGGCTGCTGACCGACCTGCTGCGGGATCAATGGGGCTTTCAGGGCTATGTCGTCTCCGACTGTGATGCCGTGGGTGACATTGTCAGCGGCCATCACTATGGCCGATACCCGCGAACAAGCTGCGGCGGACGCCGTCAAAGCCGGAACCGACCTCAACTGCGGCGGCACTTACAACGCATTGGTCGCGGCCGTCCACAGCGGGCTGATCTCCGAAGGCGAGGTCAACACGGCCCTGGGACGTGTTCTGACAGAGCGCTTCCGGCTGGGCCTTTTCGACCCGCCGACCTACGCCTACGCAAAGATCACGGCGGCGGACAATGATCTGTCTCAAAACAGCGCTCTGGCACTGCGAGCCGCCCACGAGTCTATGGTGCTGCTGAAAAACAACGGCCTGCTGCCGCTGGACCCCGCGAAGCTCAGGCGCGTGGCGGTAATTGGGGCCAACGCCACCGACACCTAGATGCTGCACGGCAACTATAACGGGTCGGCGTCGCACCCGGTCAGCATCCTGCAAGGTCTCAAAGACGGCTTCGGCACGGGGGTAGAAGTTACCTACGCTCGCGGCTGCCCGCTGGCCGTCAATGCCACGGACACGTTCGATCCGAGTTCCATAGAATACCAGCAGGCGCTGGAAGCAGCGAAGAATGCCGATGTGATCATTTATGTTGGCGGCATCTCGGCAAGGCTGGAAGGGGAAGAAATGCGGGTGACGATGGTAGGCTTTACGGGCGGCGACCGCACGCGCATTGAGCTGCCGCAGGTGCAAGAAGATCTTCTCAAGGCCCTGAGCGCGACTGGCAAACCGGTCGGGTTTGTCAATTGCAGCGGCAGCGCGATGGCGATTTCTTGGGAAGCGGATCACCTGGCCGCGATCCTTCAAGCCTGGTATCCCGGCGAGAACGGAGGAACCGCCGTCGCCGATGTCCTGCTGGGCCGCTACAACCCCGCCGGGCGACTGCCGGTGACGTTTTATGCGTCCACAGCGGACCTGCCGGACTTCCAAAACTACAGCATGGCTGGCCGCACCTACCGCTATTACGCCGGAAAAGCTCTGTTCCCATTTGGCTACGGCCTGAGCTATACCAGCTTCTCCTACGGCAAGCCGCGCTTCAGCGCCCGGCAGCTCGGCCCCGCCAGCACGCTCCGAGTGACGGTGCCGGTACGCAACACCGGGGCACGGGACGGTGATGAAATTGTCCAAGTCTATGTCCGGCACGTCAATTCGGCCGTCCCGCAGCCCATTCGCAGCCTGTGCACCTTCCAGCGCGTGTCTATCCCCAGCGGGCAGACGCGAACGGCGACCCTGACTGTCTCGTCCGCGCAGTTCCGGTACTGGGACGTCGCCAGAAAAGCATACGTCGTGGAGCCTGGCTCTTACGAGCTTCAGATCGGTGCATCCTCCGCCGACATCCGCGCCCGGCAGATCGTCACCGTAACAGCACCGTGACATCGCACCCGCGTTTCAGACCAACGAAAGACACACTGACACTTATGAAGACGATCTTTTTCTGTTTGCTGCTTTTCACGACTCTGGCTGGAAGGTTCCAAGCACCTGCTTTGGGCCAGGGCGTGACCGCGACGGTGGATGCCTCGAAATCCGGGCCATCTATCTCCCCGTATCTCTACGGGCAGTTTCTGGAACATGCCGGCAATCTGATCTATACTGGTCTTTGGACCGAAATGCTGGATGACCGTAAATTTTATTATGCTGTCCAGCCCGCGCCCCCAGTTGATCCTAACCAGAACCAGAATCGGGTGGGGGGCGGTCCGAGCCGCAGGCGCGGCGTCGGCCCCGGACGCTGGAATTCCGTCGGCCCGGCTGATTCGGTGACGATGGATACCCACAACCCCTTCACCGGCGACCACACGCCGCAAATCCCGCTTGCCGGCGCGGAGCCTCGCGGTATCCGTCAGACAGGTGTAAAGTTTGCCCAGGGAACAGCTTACAAGGGCCGCATTCAGCTTGCCGGCGATCCCGCGGCAAAGGTCGCCATCAACATTGTCTGGGGCACCGAGCTAAGCGCTGTGCGCCAGATTGTTCCGCTTCCATCGGTAGGGGCAAACTACAAGAAGATTCTCTTTGCGTTCAAGGCCGAGCAATCCGGCCCGGCTCAGTTCGAGATCGTCGGCACCGGAGCCGGCTCATTTCATGTCGGCGCGGTGTCTTTGATGCCGGAGGACAATCTCAGCGGCTTCCGGCCCGACTCGGTGGCGGCGCTGAGGAGCCTGCATTCCGGCGTTTACCGGTTTCCCGGCGGCAACTATGTTTCCGCGCATGAATGGCGCCGCGCGATTGGCGACCCGGATAAACGTCCGCCCGTCTTGGACCCGGTCTGGAACGCGCTGCAACCCAATGACATCGGCACCGACGAGTTTATGACGTTTTGCAAGCTGATTGACGTCGAGCCGTACATTGCCGTCAACGCCGGCACCGGGGACGCCTGGTCTGCCGCCCAGTACGTCGAATATACAAATGGCGACGCCAGCACGCCGATGGGCAGACAGCGGGCGGCGAACGGCCATCCTGCACCCTATCATGTCAAGTTCTGGGGCGTCGGCAACGAGATGTGGGGCATCAGCTACCAGTACGGCGCTATGAAGCCCGATCAATATGCGTTCAAGCAGAATGAGTTTGCAGCCGCCATGCGGAAGAAAGACCCGTCCATTGTGCTGATCGCCAGCGGTGCCATGCCGGACACGATGACAGGCTCCAAAGAGTCTTTAAGTCTGGGCAAGGACCTTGTCCCGCCGTATCTTTCTCCGGGGGACTGGGATGGGATGCTGTTCTCCAAGTGCTTCGACGACTTTGATCTGCTTAGTGAGCATTATTACAATTATGGCGGGACACATTTCAATTTGGCGGAAGGGCGTCAAATCCCGAACGATCCCAATGAGCCGGTCACGGACTGGATGCGTCGTCCGGCCAATCATGTCCGCCTCAAGTACGAGGAATACAAAGAATACGAGAAGCTGTTCCCGCAGCTTGTCACCCACCCCAAGCCGCTGAACATTGACGAGTGGGCATACACGCCCAGCGACCGTTACCCTGTCTATCCGGCTCTTGCCCTGGTCTTTCATGAGATGTTCCGGCACAGCGACATCATGCAGATGGCCGCCTACACGTTCGCCACATCCATGCTGAAGCAGGACGGGACGACCAATTCGCTCAACAGCAACGCGCTGGTCTTTAAGATCTACCGGGACCATTTCGGCACGATCCCGGTGGATGTTTCCGGCAGCTCCCCGCAGCCTAAGCCAACCGACCCGCCGGGCGGTGAGCAGCCCGTGGTCAATGCCGGCAGCGCCACGTTCCCAGTGGATGTCGTCGCCGCCTGGACAGCCGATCACCATGCGCTGACAGTGGCGGTTCTGAATCCTACGGACGTGGAGCAGCCGCTCACACTAAGCCTGGCCGGTGCAAATCTTACCGGCAGCGGCACTCTCTGGCGACTGTCATCTGCCGAAGCCAGCGGTCAGAACCCAGCCATCAGCAGCTCGCCGGTGGCTTCGGTTCCTCATTCCCTGACGCTCCCGCGCTTCAGTGTCAGCATCTACGAGTTTGCGGCAAGATGAGGAATGTTCCTGACAGAAACTTGATACAGAAAGGTTTTCAACAATGACTTTTAAGACTTCTCGACCCAGCCTCGCCCTGCAAGCCGGCAGACTGCACCTGGGCTTGCTCACGACACTTTTTCTTGCCACGAGCGCCGCCGCGCAGTCCAGCCAAGCACCGTCCCTTAAAGACGCTTACAAGGGTCACTTTTATGTTGGCGTCGCCATCAACCGCTCCGTTGTCACCGGCGAAGCGTCGGGCTTCGGCGGTCGGACATCGGAAATGGTCAGCAAAGACGTCGCACTGACAAAGCAGCAGTTCAACCAGATTTCCCCGGAGAATGACCTGAAGTGGGAGTCCATTCAGCCGCGGGAAGGTGCGGACGGCTATAACTTCGGCCCGGCTGACGCTTATGTGGATTTCGGCGTCAAGAACCACATGTTCATCGTCGGACACACGCTTGTCTGGCACGGGCAAACTCCTGACTGGGTCTTCAGCGGAACCGTTCCGTCGCCTGATGTGGCGCCCCCGCCTGCCCCGGCGCCGGCACCTCCCGCCAATGGAGCGGCACTTCCCGCCAATGGAGCGGCACTTCCCGCCAATGGAGCCGCAGCAAATCCGGTTCGCCGCCGGTTTGGACGCCGTTTCGGCTACACGGGGCCGCGTGCGACACGCGAAGAGCTGCTTCAGAGGATGCATGACCATATTGACACGGTCGTGGGCCGGTACAAAGGCAAGATCAAAGTCTGGGATGTGGTCAATGAATGTATCGCCGACGGCGGCCCGAACATGCTGCGAAACTCGCTGTGGCTGCAAATCATCGGGCCGGACTTCATCGCCAAAGCGTTCCAATACGCCCATGAGGCCGATCCCCAGGCGATCCTGCGCCTTAATGACTATGGCCTGGAAAACCTGGACAAGCGCCAGCGCTTTATCGCTCTGGTCAAGCAGTTGCAGGCGGAAAAAGTCCCGGTGATGGCGCTCGGCACGCAGACGCATGTCAGTGTTTCCTCGCCCTCATTCCAGGAAGAAGACCAGGAGCTGACCGACCTGGAGACACTTGGCCTCCCCATCCACGTTACGGAACTTGACGTGAACGGCGCTCAGGCCGGCCAGGGCAATGCCGGGGCGGATGTCGCAAACAATGGGGCGACGACCCAGGGCGGCCTTGTGAGTGATGCCGATCAGCGGCTGGCCGATCAATATGCAAATCTCTTTAAAGCGTTTCTCAAGCACAAACAAGTAAAAGTTGTCACCTTTTGGGGTGTCAACGATGGGATTTCCTGGCGTGCCGACGGCAAGCCACTGCTGTTTAGCAGCAGCGACCAGCCAAAACCGGCCTTTAATGCAGTAGTTCAAGTCGCCCAGGGAAGCGGGCTGAACTCGAAGTAGTTCTTCCTTTGTTTTCCTGCCAACACAATTCTTTCCGGGTTTGTTTTGGCAGGAAAAATGGTTACAGCAAGAGCGTACTCTAGGCTATTTGTTAGATGCAAACAGACTGAGATCAACCGCTCCGGCCATTCGCCGGTAGCCCAGCGGGTTTAGGTGCAAGTGGTCGCCGCCGTCCGCGTCGGCACGCAAGCGGGAAGGATTGTTTGGGTCGCGTACAGCCGCGTCAAAGTCAATTACGCCGTCAAACGACCCGCTGGTCCGCATCCATGTATTCATTGCTTGCCGCGCTGCTTCGAGCTCCGGAGACGCATAAAAGGACGCACCACAGGGCGTGATCGTCGCTCCGTACACGCGGATGTCCCGCGCGTGCGCCCGCGCGATGATCTGCGCGTCGGCCCCGATCACGTCCTGCGCGGGTGCGTGTCCTCCAAGATCGTTGATGCCTTCGAACAAAATCATCCAGCGGACGCCTGGCTGGGCTAGGACGTCCCTGTCCAGGCGTGCCAGTGCGCTCGGTCCCAGCCCGTCATGGAGCAGGTGATTGCCGCCGATCCCGGCGTTCAGCACCGCGACGCTGGCCGTCTCCCGGTTCGTGAGCAGGCGCCGGGCAAGCGTGTCCGGCCAGCGGTCGTTGCCATCAGTGGTGGACCCACGCCCGTCGGTGATCGAGTCGCCGAGGGCAACGACGGCGGCGGCGTGCGGCTCCGCTGCAACATCCACGCCAAACAAGTAATACCAATGCGTGACCGTCTGTGCATTCGGCAGAGACAGGGCGGAAACAGCGTTCCCCGGAGCTAGGTAAGACGTGGCACGCGACCCCGGATGGCCTGTGACCTGAGCCGCCGGGTCACGGACATAGAGGGTAATCGTCAGGTCAGACTGCGGGGCGAGCGGGAAATCAAGCGGGTCGGAGAGGATAGGCGCACCGGGGGGGATGGTGACGGAGGCCGCACCGTGGAAGGTCAGCGCCTTGTCGGTGTCCGGGCGGATCGCGCTGCCGCCGGCGGATACGGCCACATGGGCGTTTAGGAGGGACACCGAGGCACTCCCGTAAGCATTGGAAAACACCACCCGCATCTGCCGTCCGCCGAGGGTCACATGAATGACCTGGCGCAAAGTCGTATCGGCGAGACCGGGAGCAGGCGGCATGTTGTTCGGCTCGATGAGCTGCGGCGAAGTTTCCCAGGTTCCTACCCAATGCGGGGCCGGGGCCGCGAGGGAAGCGGGCGGCCTAAACGTCGGCGAGAGGCCGCCGATCACCATGCAAATCAGCCTCAGCAGGCTGCGTGTCAACCTATTTTTTCGCATCTTTCCTGCTCTCATCCTCACTCAAAAGGTTCGTGGCCTTGAGTTCCTCTAATGTCTGCTGCGGCTGATCCACGCCAGACGGGAACGCGCGGTGAGAAAATGTCTGGAAGTAGAGAAGGCTGGCGTCGCGCCATCGCACGGCATCGTGTTCCTGGAGGACGAGCTTCGCGGCCACTGCGGCGCGGCGCTCCGGGTCAATGTCGTCGGACACGGATTTCCAGCTTACTTGCGCTTCTCGCACCCAATCCACGCCATGCTGGTAGTGCAGGCAAAGCGCGTCCCACAGCGTCCGCCCCGAATGCATCCGGTGGTCCCACGGCACATGATGGAACCAGAGCAGGTAGGCATCGGGGCAGGTGGCCAGATCGGCGAATTGATCCCGAACCGGCGGATAATACTGGCTTACGGCATTGCTGCCGGACAGGGTGCGGTCGAAGCCGAGACCGACAGCATCCGCATGGCTGAAGTAGGGTGGATTCCAGTCCGGCCGCAGCCCCGGCACTCCCCACGGCTGCGGCCCGTAGTGGTCGCCCTCCGACATCTGGTGGGCGAGGCCAAGCGGCGTCATATCATCCACTGCCGCTTCGCGCGATCCCAGCATCAGGCGAGTGAGGACGTTCACGGCCGGAGGGCTCTGGGTGAAGGTCATGCGGACCCACTCGCCGGCGATCTGCCGCGCCGAAAGGTTGGGGTTCCAGGCGAGGCGGCCAAAGGCATACCAGTTCGCCTGGGCGAAATCGTGGCCCGTCCAGTTGGTGTCTGAGCCAGTGTTCGCCACCCCAGCGATCCCGGTCAGTGTTTGGTGGGTGAGGCTGCCGTCCACCACTTTCGCCACTGCTGAGCCGGGGCCGTTTGCTTCTGTGTCCGAGTCTAAGAATTCCCGCCACATCGGCGCGAGGAAGGCGAGATGGTTTTCGTGGCCCAGATACTCCTGCGTGATCTGCAGCTCAGGCATGAGCGGCGTTCGCGGCATTGCTCCAAAGAGCGGGTGAAAAGGCTCGCGCGGCTGAAAGTCCAGCGGCCCGTTCTTCACCTGGAGCAGGACATTCGGAGCAAACCGGCCATCGAACGGCTTCAGCGAGTCATACGCCTGCCCGATCCGGTCGGAGCCGGGCTTAGCATCATAGACGAACGCACGCCACATCACGACCCCGCCGTGCGGCGCGAGCGCCGCCGCGAGCATGTTCGCGCCATCTGGATACGTGCGCTTGTAGGTGAGCGGCCCCGGCTGGCCCTCACTGTTGGCCTTGACTAGAAAGCCGCCAAAGTCGGGGATGCGTGTGTAAATCTCGTCGGCTTTGGCCTTCCACCAGGCCGCTACCTGCGGATCAAGCGGGTCAGCGGTCGGGAGCTTGCCTAAGTCAATGGGGGCAGAAAAGCGAGCGGATAAATAGACCCGAACGCCGTAGGGTCGGAACACGTCCGCAATCGCGGCGGTCTTGATCAGGTAATCCCGGCTCAGGCTTTGAGCGCTTGCGTTCACGTTGTTGAGAACCGCGCCGTTGATGCCGAGAGAAGCGTTCGCCCGCGCGTAGTCGCGCAGCCGTGGAGACACCGTTCCAGGCAGCGCCTTCCAGTCCCATAAGGAGCGCCCGGCGTAGCCGCGCTCAATAGAGCCGTCTAGGTTGTCCCAGTGATCCAGCACCCGGAGGCGAAGCCGGGGCCGGTCACTGACGTTCAGGGCATCAATCGGGCGCAGTGTCTGCACAAGCCGCAGAAAATGGAACATGCCGTAAAGTGCGCCGACTTCGCGGGTTGAGGCAATTACCGTTGCTGTGTGGGAGCCGATCTTCACGGAGCGGATCAGAAACCCCTCCGGCCCAAGCTCGCGGAGCCGCCGGTCCAGCTTCAAGCCGGCGATGATTGCCGAGTTTCGCGGCGTTCCCACAAGCACCGTACCGTCCCGGTCCGCCGCTGCCGTTTCCGGGATTGGGCGGCCCAGCAGCCCCGCACAGCCGGCGGAAAGCTCCGAGCGGATCGCTCGGCTAGTCGCCGACTGCCCCGGCACCACAAGCGCCGTAAGATGTGTGCGGTATTTTCCAACGCTTTGCGCCGGCAGCGGCTCGTAGCGCAGCCACAAGCGCGAGCCGTCTTCCGCCCGAACTGCGGTTCCAGGGAGCAGCGAGAAGAAGAAAGCCAAGCCGAGGAGCAGCATCAGCGGGCACTGGCAGTGTCTTACCAGCCATGTGATCTTCCGTGTCATGGTTTTTGGGCGTCCCAGATTCGGAACTTTCCACTGCAATGCAGCATACTCATCAGGTAAAGCATTCCGTCAAAGTAGCGCTGCTCGCCGACTGGGATTGGTGTCCTCCACAGCTCCTCCACAAAGGCCCGTTCATTCGGTCCGGGAGTTGCCGCCAGTCCGCCCACCGTAGTCGTCGCCACCATACCCGTGGAATGCCGTGACGACAGCGGTTTGCCGGCTAAAGTGTAGCGGTCGGCGAACGTGCTGATGCCTTCGCCAATCAGGAACTTCTGGATGCGATCGCTCAGCACTTGTTCCCGTGGGTCCTTGTGCCACCAGCTAGAGTCCACCGACCAGTTGCTGACCGTGCGCCATGAGTCATAGCTGAACGGAACCGGCTGCTGCCCGTTCCAGTCAGTCGCAGGCGACATGTCGAAATTGCTTCGGTCCGGCGAGAGTCCCGTGTTTGGTCCCGTCACTTGGGAAAACAGATCGCGGCTAGCTCCGGCGGCTTTGTTCCAGAATTCTTGGTCGTCCGCCGGTCCCCACCGTGCGAACAGCTCATAGAACGCGGGCAGATGGTAAGAAGCGTCGGTGATCCCTTGCCCGACATCCGGCACGAAGCGGATCATGTGTCGCTCCTCATTCACCATTGGCCCGGTTGTCGAGGGCCGCGGCGTGCCCGGACCACCGCTGAAGCGCCGCCTCCGAGCAGCCGGATCGGGGAGAGTTTTGCCTTCCCCCTTGAGCTCGATCGCCAGATCTGCCTGCGCCTGCTGGCTTTCGGTGGTGTTCGGGCTGGTGAACTTGGTAAAACTCTGCGCGTTCGCCACAGGCGGCGGGTCTGTCGGGTGGATTTTGAATGGACCCGTCTCAGTCAGCACCGGATGATGCCGCATTCCGTGCAGGATTTTTTCCGCCTGCTGCTGGTAATTGTAGAGGCCCTGGCCGCTGCTCCAGCGCCGCGCCGCGAACAGCAGCGCCATCGCGTAGTACTCCTCGCCATCGGGGGCGGGGCCGGTGGAACGGGGGGTACCGTCTGTGTTCATAGACCAGGCGAAGTATCCCACATTCGGGTTCTTCGGGTCGGTGATCAGCATGTAGGTGTTCGACCAGTTCCACAGCGCGTCAAACTCACGCTTCTTGTCCATCTGCACGGCAATCATCATGCCGTAGCTCATGCCTTCCGTACGTGCATCATTGTTGGCCCAGTCGGTCATGAATGCCAGCGGCCCATCTGCATTGGAACCCGCCTCAAAGTACACGCGTTCAGTCGTGGCATCTCCATGAAAAAGCTGCTGAAAGGCTGTGTCGATTTTCGTTTTCGTTTCCGCTGCCGAGTGCCCTTGTTCGGCAAAAAGATCCCGGTACTTGCCGGTGTGGTAAGCGCCGCTGCCGTCATCCAGCTTCTGTGCCAGAGCGGTGGGAGCAGTCCCCAGCGTTAGTGCTAACCCGATGCCCACGGCCCAGACGGCCAAAGACTTGACCTTCAGCCGGCGGTGCTGATGATTAAAGCGCATAAGTATTTTCCTTGCAGCGATCTCTGACAGTGCAGTGAGCCTTCGGCTCACGCGCTATTTGGACGGCGCGACCGGATACCCCAGCAGGGAAAGCATTTTTTCACCGTACCGCGTCCCAAAGGTTCGGTAGCCGGCGGGTGTGAAGTGCAGGTGGTCAGGACGGCCGGGGCAGCCCGCGGAAGAAATCACATACGAGTTGGGGATTGTCTTCGGCAGATTGTCAATGATACTGTTCATGCTGGCACACGCGCCGCCTTGATCTGCACCCAGCGTCTCGCCGGCGATCAGGGGCACATTTTTGGGATCGAGGCTGAGGTCCTTGATTAAATTATCGTAGACACCCTTGACCTTGTTCGGCCACTCCGGGTCGCCGGTGTTGGACTCGCCTTGGTGCAGGAGAATACCTTTGATGACGCCATCTTTCTGAGCCAGCTTCGCCATGTCGACTAGGCGCTGATACGGGTCGCCGCCGTAGACTGCAATGGTGTTCTTCATCCAGGATGGAACGGTCTCGGCATACGTCGCATAGTGATCCTTATCAAACAGCTCGATCTTGCAGCCGCCGACAGACACGTTCACGATCTCAATTTTGACAGTAGCCGGCAGGTGAGCCACCAGCGTCCGGCCAAAGTAGTCGGAAGGGCCGATGCCCGCCCCAGGCCGCGACAGCGGGGGAACCGCGGTGTAATGATGCCCCTGTTCCCGGTTTTGGTCCGGGTAATCTGTGGTGGCGAGCATCTGGAACCGCGGATCGACCGGCCCCTTATCTTGATCCTCGATTCCTGGAAAACCCTCCATGTTGGACTGCCCAAACGCCAGGAAGACGTAGCAGTTTTTATCGGGGGAACCTTTGTCCTGTGCAAAGGCACTGGCGCTCAAACAGAGCAGGCCAGCCAGCACGGCACATGCGGTTTTCATGCGTGATACCTTTTTGAGAGTGAGACGAGAAGCTGTTGTCGTTAACATTTACGATGCCTTTCTAAAGTGAGAGATAAACTTCGGGCAGGAAGAGTGCCGCTCGCAGCGCCGGGACTTGATGGGGCGGTGACCGGCTTGGGAGTTTCCGGTGCCGGGACGTACTGGCCGACCCAGTCGAAGAACGCGGGCCAGTTGGGCGTGACATCGTGGCCGCCCTCATGCTGACGCCAGGCAAGCTCGCCCCCGATACGCCGACCGACCGGAGGCATCGGATCCGTCAGGTAGTTGCCGGGGGTGCCTAAATCCTTCTTGCCCAGGAGCCGGTACACCGGTCCGGCAAGCACGGCGGCCATGAAGCTGCCGTGGGCGTCCACCCACTTGGCATCCCCATGTTCCACTATTCCATAGCTGATAAAGCAGGGGCGGGGCGCACACAAAGCGATCAGCTCATGGGAGTCCACCGGCAGATCGGCGGCGGTATGGAGCGGGTCGGAAGCGCCGTACTTGATGAAGTTGCCGGCCATCCAGTAATACTCGCCTCCGGCAAGGTTCTCGACCGCCTCACCGAAAATGTGCCGGTGCAGCTTGGCCCCGCCTTCCCCAGCGGAGCCGATCAGACCGACAGCGATGCGCGGCTCGAACGCTTCGGTGACGAGCGCCGCCTTGCCGTACCGGGACAGCCCCTCAATCCCGACTTTCTTCGGGTCTACCATCATCTCGGGATGGGCTTCAAAGTAGTCGATCATCCGGCTGACGCCCCATTGCCATGCCCGGAGCGCCCCCCAATCCTCCGGCTTGCGTGGCCGGCCTCTGCTAGTCAGTCCGATGATCCCAGCCGTCGTTAGATGGTTGTTGTCAGGCTGAATGCTGCCGGGGCTGATGCTGCCATAAGCCCAGCCCTTGGAGATCGCCTGCTGCTGCCAGTTTGGGCCAGTGCCGGGCCGGGCAAAGCCGCCGAAGCCGCTGAACTCGATCATGAGCGGCATTAGCCGTTTGGCGCTGGCAGGGGTTGTGAAGCTTGCCTGGATGCTGACGGTGATTTGCGGGTAGGCACTGTGATCCACATGGCCGACGAGTGTCCGGGTCAGGGTGGGGACGCCGCCGCTGTCGCCCGGAGTTGTCGCGGTCACTTCCCAGGTCACTTGGGGAACGTTCTTGGGAATACGGCCGTAGACCTCGCGCTTGAAGTCTTCGGCGATCTCGCCGCGGCGCTTGGGCCACTGACTCGCCTTTGTCACCTGTGTGCCGTTCTTCATGCGAAGCACGGCCGGCATGGTGTCTTTGTAGGGATTGGCCGCGGCCTCATTGAAGGTGGACTGGTTGCTCGGGTCCGGGCCAGACCGCAGCGCCTTGATCCCAAGCTGGTCCATCATGTTCTGGTGGTCATCGAACTGCGCTGCCGGGGACTGACCCTGCGCGAAGCCCGGTGCTGGGGTCAGCACTGCAATGAGGCCGAGAGCGGCCGCGATCAAACTTTTCATTACTTCTCCAAAGAGTATCGTCCGCGAAGCAAGCCGCCTGTGCCTAGGGGGCGCTCTACTCCGGCACTGGCCCGCTCGACTGCCGGGGGACAAACCCCGCGGCGAGCAGAAATGTTTGCGGGGAGGGATCAAAGCCTTCAGTGGCAGCGCGAATCAGTTGGCGTACCGCTGTGCGGCCCATCTCCTCCCATGGCGACACGCAGGTCGTCAGCGGCGGGTCGCACAGCCGCGCCGCGCTGATGTCGGAGAACCCCACAACCGAGATGTCTTCGGGAACCCGCAGGCCGAACCGGCGGCAGGCCCGGATCGCGATCACGGCCGCCTCGTCACGCCAGCAGAAGATCGCGGTAGGCCGCCCTGCCGGGTGCTTCAGCAGGGCTTCGGTGGCAGCCAGCGCCGTGGACACATCCAGCCCAGCCTCCGCCTCACGCCCGTACACCAGCATCGTCTCGTGCGTCACGTACCCGTCCGGCACGTCCAGCCCCTGCGCCGCCATCCCTTCAAGGAACAAACGCTCGCGCGGCGGGGTGAGCGAAGAAAACGGAAGATGGAAGCCGCTGGAAAGAAAGCCGATTTTCCGGTGCCCTAGCTCCAGCAGGTGGGAAAGCGCTATCCCGCACCCGAGGGCATCGTCGGCGGTGACGCGCACGCCAAACGGCTGCGGCAGGCCCTCATCCACCGTGACGACCGGAATGCCGGCGCGGCCCGCCTCCTCGTACAATGGGTTCTTGTCCTGGCTGACGCGCACGATCAGGCCGCCGAGCCGGAGTTCCATACACTGCTGGATCCGTTCCGCAAAGGTTTCAGGGGTCACCGAGAGCACTTTGAGGGTAAAGCCCTCCTGCTCCGCCTCATCCAAGGCACCGACAAGTGTATTCCAGTAGGGTTCATAGCGGGGATCGTTGACCAGGTAGCCAATCATACGGGACTTGCCGGAGCGCACCGAGCGGGCGAGGGCATTGGGGCGGTAGCCCAGCTCATGCGCGGCGTCCAGGATGCGCTGGCGCGTAGCTTGAGGGATACGCAGGGTCTCGTCCTGGCGCTCACCCAGTACCCGCGACACTGTCGAGCGGGCGACCCCGGCCTTCTTTGCGACGTCCGCCATTGTCATCATAATGCTTGCAGTACCCCAATGGCCTGAACTTTCCATTCTGTGTGCAATCGTGTTACCAGTATATAGGATTGCTGTGCTTCTGTCAATGGGGTAGTAACCGAGGCAGCTTGGCCTGTGGCGGCAACCGGCCATGAGTCGGCAAGTCTAGGTTTTCGGCTTCAAGTAGCCGTGCATGCCAAGCCACTTGACGAAGGCGTCGAACCAGCCGGTGCTGGTGGTCTCTTTCGGGTACATGCCGAAGCCGTGCCCCCCTTGTTCGTAATAGTGAAATTCAACCGGGCGATTGGCCCTGCGCCAGTTTTCTATCAAGCCGAAGCTTGGAGCGCCCATGAGCGGATCGTCGGCGGCGACCGCCGCGAAAAGAGGCGGCGCGTCGGCAGGGACGTCTGCGGCCGAGAGGCCACCGTAGATATTGCCGATAAAAGCGGGTTTGGCGTCATGACTATTGAGGGTGGTGGCCATGGCAAGCATCCCGCCGGCGGAGAACCCCATCATGCCGATGCGGTCGGGGTCCACATGCCATTTCGCC
>CAXUNT010000011.1:0-74926 GCA_964252595.1 uncultured Armatimonadales bacterium | reverse complement strand
TCCTAGCGAGGAGTTTTCAACTCCTCGTCTCCACCTTCCAATACTTCCTTGCCAGATGACGAATGCCTTAAGTCAACTGCACGTCTTCCGGCAGCCGCAAATCGTCCGCCGCGCCGTGTCCGTCGAGATGCGCCGCCAGCAGTCGGCATACATCTAACTCCGTCACATTTGCGTACCAGACGCCTTCAGGATACACCACAACGTTCGGCCCGTGATTGCAGGGCGTCAGGCAGCCCGACGCCGTCACTTTGACGCCTTTGGGGAAGCCGCGCCGGGCAATCTCGCGCGTGAACGCCGCGTAAACCGCCGCGCCGCCGCGCGGGGCGCACGAAGGCAGGGGATGATCTACGGGCCGGGCGTTGGTGCAGACGAAGAAGTGATGGGTAATGATTGACATAAGGCCGAGTTTACCCGAATGCGCCGAGCAAGTGTGCGTGGAACTAAAGTTCTACGCTGTGGGCGCAGACGCCGAATGTCCACCTTCGTGGACAAAGAATAGGATTATCAATACGGTCTTGTACCCGCGAAGTCGGCTACTGGGCGTCTGCGCCCACAGCGCAGAACTTTAGTTCTACGCACTTCTTTCCTAGCCCGACAAAATTAAGGAACCCCTCATCCATGCCCGAAACACCGCTGCGCTTTGACAAATACCTGACCTATGCCGAGATTACTGACGCCCTGCACCAAATCGCGGAAGCCCATCCCGATTTGGTCCAGCTTCACTCCCTGGGCCAGTCCTACGAAGGCCGCGACATCTGGCTTGTCACCGTGACGCGGCTGTCTACCGGCCCGGCGGACGAAAAACCGGCGTTCTGGGTGGACGCCAACATCCATGCCACCGAGCTGTCGCCGTCCTCCGCCGCACTGTATCTGCTGAACACGCTTGTCACCGAAGACGGCACCAACGCGGACGTCACCCGCGCTCTGGACACCCGCGCGTTTTATATTGTCCCGCGCGTCAACCCCGACGGCGCGGAGCTTGCGATGCAGACCCCGCCGCGCTGGCTGCGGTCATCGGCCCGGCCTTACCCCTTTGACGAGGAGCCGATTGAAGGGCTGAAGCGTGAAGACATAGACGGCAACGGCAAGCTGCTGTCCATGCGGATTTCTGACCCGAACGGCCCCTGGAAGTGTCACCCCGACGAAGCCCGTCTACTGATTCGCCGCGATCCCACTGAGACCGGCGGCCAGTATTACCGTCAGCTTCCCGAAGGCCGGATGACCAACTTTGACGGTGTGCAGATCAAACTGCAAAAAAGTAAAGAGGGCTTAGACTTAAACCGCAACTTCCCCTCAGAATGGCGGCCCGAAGGGGACCAAAGCGGGGCGGGGGAGTACCCCACGTCCGAACCCGAAGTCCGGGCGATTGTGGACTTCATCGTGAAGCACCCGAACATCTGCGGCGCGGTGACGTTCCATACCCTCAGCGGCGTCATTCTCCGGCCCTACGGCGTCAAGGCCGACTCCGAGATGATCCCCGAAGATCTGTGGACCTTCGGCAAGATCGGCGACAAGGGGACCGAGATCACCGGCTACCCGAATGTGTCCGTCTTCCACGACTTCAAGTACCACCCGAAAGAAGTCATCACCGGCGTTTTTGACGACTGGATGTACGACCACCTGGGCGTCTACGCCTGGACCACCGAGCTGTGGTCTCCGCAGCGTCAGGCCGGCATCACCGATTATAAGTTCATCGAGTGGTTCCGCGAGCATCCCGTCGAGGACGACCTGAAGCTCATTCGCTGGAGCGACGAAAAACTGGGCGGCCTCGGCTTTTTGGACTGGCAGCCGTTTGAGCATCCCGACCTCGGCACCATTGAAATCGGCGGCTGGGACTACGCCTACTGCTTCCGCAACCCGCCCCCGCACCTGCTGGAAGCCGAAATCGCCCCGCACTCCGACTGGCTGATCTGGCAGGCCCTCATCTCGCCGAAGCTCGAACTTCTGTCTGCCGAAGCCAAATCCCTCGGCGACTGTGTGTACCGTGTTCGCCTCGTCGTCCAGAACACCGGCTGGCTGCCGTCGTATGTTTCCAAACGCGCTTTGGAGCGCAAAAGCGTCCGCCCCGTGCTGGCCGAAATCGCGCTTCCCGACGGCGCGACGTTGCAAATTGGCCGCACCCGCGAAGAACTTGGTCAGCTTGAAGGCCGCCACCTCAAAGCCGCCTCCGGTTTCAGCCCCGCCGCCGACCCCACCGACGACCGCGCCTACTTCGACTGGATCATCCACGCCCCGAATGGCGGCAACGTCAAATTAGTGGCACGGCACCAGCGGGCAGGAGTCATCCACGCCGAGGTAGAATTAGACTGAAGGAGACTGCGGCAATGGAATTGATCCCAATGTTTCTCGGTTGCCTTTTCTTTCTTGGCTGTTGTATCGCTGGCTTAGTGTATGGCATCAAGGCCCACGGGATGCGGCGATGGGGCGGGTTGCTAATTGCGGGGATTGGGACAATTGGTTTGCTCCCAATTCTTGCCGTAGCGCCGCCAGTCAATCTAAGTTTGTCCAGCCTCAGCGGAACCTATCAAGGAGATTTTGGCGATTATCAAAATACGATGAAGCTGAACAAAGATGGTTCTTTTGATCAGCAGATGACAGATGACTACGGTAAAGTCTACAAAAGTCACGGCACTTGGAAGTTGGAAGATGGCATAAGCTTTAATAAAATCCTTCTGCCGCCGATGGAGACTTGGGGCCGCTCCCAAGATAAGCCGTCAAAGTTGGAAGCTACTTCTTTCGGTGGGGCTAGTGTTCGTGCTTTAGGTGGCGCTATTTATTTTAGTGACGACGACGACATATGTATTAAGCGGGTTTCTGAAAAATGACGACCGAACTTGATTACACGCAGCGGATGAACGCGGACATCCGCTGGGCGCTCAGGGAGGGCGGAATGTTTTTTCAAGGCGAAAGCGAAGTGCAGAAGTCGTTGCAACGTATTACGGCGCGGCTCAACGCGCTCGGCATTGACTATGCCGTGGTCGGCGGTATGGCCCTATTTTTGCACGGCTTCCGGCGGTTTACCGAAGATGTAGATATACTCGTGACGCGCGAGGGATTAGCAAAAATTCACGAAGTCCTGGAAGGCAGCGGCTACCGGCCTCCGTTTGCCGGCAGCAAGAACCTACGCGACACGGAGAATGGCGTTCGGATTGAATTTTTAATTGCCGGTGAGTTTCCCGGTGACGGTAAGCCGAAACCTGTGGCGTTCCCTGAGCCAGCAGGTGTTGTCTTGGAACAGGATGGAGTGCGATTTCTAAACGCTGCATCCATCATTGAGCTGAAAATCGCTTCTGGTCTGACCGGCAAAGGACGCACGAAAGACTTAGGCGATGCCGAACAAATCATTATGCTGCTAAACTTGCCGCAAGAGTTCGCCGAGCAGCTTAACCCCTATGTTCGGGAACGCTACGACGAACTCTGGCGCAACACGCAGCCTGACCCGGACGACGAGCCGCAAGGATAAACACACATGGCACAAAGCGCGGTGGATACGGAGCTGGAAACGCTGATTCGGGCCAGATACCCGATCATTTATGTCGTCTCGTGGGAGGAAAAACGGGTCGAGGACGCCCTGCGGGCGATCACGAAAGCTCGCGGCAAGAAGATGTACCAATGGACCGTGACGCAGGGCATGGTGCTAAACCCGTCGAACCGCGATGAAGTCACGCGGGACCCGCTGGCGGCTTTAGACTTTGTGCTGGAGTCGCGCGACCAGGCCGTGTTTCTCCTGAAAGACTTCCACCCATTCTTAAATGACACGGCCCTCGTGCGCCGCCTGCGCGATTTGACTTACGCACTGAAAACGTCGTACAAGACCCTGGTGCTGCTGTCGCCGGTGCTGCGGCTGCCGCCGGAGCTGGAAAAAGAAATCACGGTCGTTGACTACGAGCTGCCGACTTTGGAAGACTTGGGCCGGCTGCTGGATTCTATCATCGAGTCGGTGAAAGCCAATCCGCAGGTGCAGACTGATCTGACCAAAGAAGAGCGCGAGCAGGTTCTCAGCGCAGCGCAGGGCCTCACGGGGATGGAAGCGGAAAATGTCTTCGCCAAGTCGCTGGTGGAGCGGCGCAAGTTTGATGTAGACGTGGTGCTGTCCGAAAAAGAGCAGATTATTAGAAAATCCGCCATTTTGGAATACTACCGGGCGTCCGAAGCCTTTGCCGATGTCGGCGGCCTGGACTTACTCAAAGACTGGATGGACAAGCGCACCGTCGCCTTCACCGAAAAAGCCCGCGATTACGGCCTCCCCGCCCCCAAAGGCATCCTCATTTTAGGCGTTCAGGGGTGCGGCAAGTGTCAAAAAATCAACACTCCAATCTTGATGCACGACGGCATGACCAAAATGGTGCAGGATGTTGTGGCTGGCGACCGAATTATGGGGCCCGACTCGCTGCCGCGTACTGTGCTGTCTACGATCCGGGGCCGCGATGAAATGTACGAAGTCATGCCGATGAAGGGCGACCCGTACACAGTCAACGGCGATCATATTCTGTCTCTCCGTGTCAGCGGCTATACCCTGGAGCATAAAAAGTTCAAGGAAGCAGACGAAAACGCGCTCATCAATATCTCGGTCAAAGATTATCTGAAGCGCAGCGCCTGCTTCAAGCAGGCGGCAATGGGCTGGCGTACCGGCGTCGATTTTGCCCCACGTCCGGCCCCGCTTGACCCGTATTTCCTCGGCGTTTGGCTCGGCGACGGCACTGCATCTGCTCCTCATGTCACGACGATGGACCCAGAAATCGCAGATTACTTGGAAGGGTTCGCCGGCATTCACGGCTTGACATTTGTTAAAGCGGCACAAAAGGGCCGTGCATCCCTTTATAAAATCACCGCGAGCGCGACAGGCCATGTGCCAAATCCGCTGACGTGTCTCCTGCGCGGGCTGGGCGTTCTCGGTGACAAGCACATCCCGCACATTTACAAGGCTAATAGCCGGGAAGTGCGTTTGCAGGTCTTGGCGGGCCTCATTGACACTGACGGCCATCAGCATGGCAACACTTACGACATTATCCAAAAGAACAAGATGCTGGCCGACGATATCGTGTTCTTAGCCCGCTCTTTAGGGTTGGCAGCCTACATTACACCCTGCCAAAAAGCCTGCACTCATCAAGGCACGAAGCGCAGCGGCGATTACTACCGCATTTCCATTTCTGGGGATACCGACATGGTGCCGGTGCGGCTGGAACGGAAACGCTGTCCGGTGCGCGGCCAGCGCAAGAACGTCCTGAACGTCGGCATTACAGTTACGCCGGTCGGCGTGGACGACTACTACGGCTTCCAAGTAGACAGCGATGGGCTGTTCCTGCTAGGCGACTTCACGGTCACGCATAACTCGCTCGCCTCCAAATCTATCGCGTCGCTCTGGAACCTGCCGCTCCTCAGAATGGATGTCGGGAAGATTTTTGGGGGCATTGTCGGGCAGAGTGAGGAGAACATTCGGAAGGCCATTCGGGTGGCGGAAAGCACCGCGCCGAACATTGTCTGGATTGATGAGCTGGAAAAAGGCTTTTCGGGAACCCAGTCGTCGGGCATCAGCGACGGCGGCACGACGGCCCGCGTGTTTGGGACGTTTTTGGCCTGGCTGCAAGACAAAACCGCACCGTGCTTTGTGGTGGCGACCGCCAACGATGTCTCGGCTCTGCCGCCTGAGCTGCTGCGAAAAGGGCGCTTTGATGAGATCTTTTTTGTGGACCTGCCCGGCGAGCCGGAGCGCATAGAAATCTTCACAATCCACCTCAAAAAACGGAAGCGTGACCCGGCGGGGTTTGACTTGAACGCGCTTGCTGAAGCGACGGAAGGCTATTCCGGGGCGGAGATCGAGCAGGCGGTGATCTCGGCGATGTACGATGCGTTCAACTTGGATCGGGACATCACAACCGACG
This sequence comes from uncultured Armatimonadales bacterium, assembly GCA_964252595.1. GTDB lineage: Bacteria > Armatimonadota > Armatimonadia > Armatimonadales > Capsulimonadaceae > JANXMY01. Next base: position 69,044 of record CAXUNT010000011.1, on the reverse strand, counting down.
ATATTCTCAAAGTCGCGAGGCAGTCTATCCCGCTGTCCATGACGATGAAGGAAAAGATTGACATGCTCCGCTTCTGGGCCGGCACCCGCGCCCGGCCTGCGTCGTCCGCCGAGCCGCCGGGGATCGGGGAAGAAGGCTGGCAGGAAGATGAAGCCGAATATGTGGAAGATTTGCTGCCGGAAGGCGGCGAGCCGCGCGAGTTCACGCAAGGCGATTTGACGGAGGCGGCATGAACAACCCACCCCGTCGCAAGCGCCGGCCCTCCCCTCTGGGGAGGGCAAAGAGTTCTGGATTGTCTCTGAGGACGCGGCCTGTTGCATCTTCTTACTCTTGCTCCTTGCCTTCCCCTTTGGGGAGGGCCGGCGCTTGCGACGGGGTGGGTTCTTGACCCTGCATCTTGAAGCCTACCTCGCCAACTTATCCGCCGAGCGCGGCGTCTCGGATCATACACTGACGGCGTACCGCTACGACTTGACGCAGTTTCTGGACTTCCTGCGGCGTGAAAACATCACGCAGCCTCGCGCCGTCACGCCGGGCCATGTGTACGGCTTTTTAGCGTCCCTGCGACGGGCCGGACTGGCCCCGGCCAGCCTCACCCGCAAGACCATCTCGCTCAAGCTTTGGATGCAGTATCTGTGCCGCGAAGAGCTAATTGAGGCCGATCCGTCGCTGGCCGTAGACCCGCCGAGGACGGCTGTGCGTCTGCCAAACACGCTGTCTCTGCCCGAAATTGAGCGGCTGCTGACTGTGCCGGATGCCCAGACGCCGGAAGGCGCTCGGGACCGGGCGATGCTTGAAACTATGTACGGCTGCGGCCTGCGCGTCTCGGAGTTGGTGTCGCTCGAAACCCAGAGCGTGGACTTGCGGGCGCGGCTTGTACGCCCGTTCGGCAAAGGCAAAAAAGAGCGTCTGGTTCCTCTCGGCGACGGCGTTGTTGAGACTTTGACGGCCTACTTGAACACGGCCCGTCCGGCGCTGCTGGCAAAAAAGCCGCTGTCGGCGTTTCTGTTCGTCACCAAGCGCGGCGGCCCGATGACCCGCAATCACTTTTTATTTCTGGTCAAAGCCTATGCCCGCGACGCCGGCATCGCCCGCACCGTCTCGCCTCATGCCCTGCGCCATTCGTTTGCCACCCACCTCCTGTCCGGCGGAGCCGATCTGCGAGCGATTCAAGAAATGCTCGGCCATGTCAGTGTTCAGACCACCCAGCGCTACACCCAAGTAGATGTCGCCCGCCTCCGCGAAGTCTACGACCGGACACATCCACGGGCATAAACAATGAGGTGTAAGCAATGAGGCGTGTCATTTTAATCGTGATGGATGGCTGCGGAGTAGGGGCGCTGCCGGATGCGGCGGCGTATGGGCCAACAGACCCGCAAAGCGCGACGCTGCCCCATGTCGCGGCGGCTGTGGGCGGGCTGCATTTGCCGACTTTAGAACGTCTTGGTCTCGGCAGAATTGCGGCCATTCTAGGTGTCGCGTCGAACCCAGACGCGGTTGGCAGTTGGGGGCAGATGGCGGAAGCGTCGGCAGGCAAGGACAGCGTGACAGGTCACTGGGAGCTGATGGGCATCACGACGACAGCACCGTTTCCGACCTACCCGGGCGGTTTCCCACTAGACTTAATTGCGAAATTCGAGGCGGAAATCGGGCGCGGGACACTCGGCAATATTGCCTCATCCGGCACTGCGATTTTGATCCAGTTGGGCTCCGAGCATCTCGCCACAGGAAAGCCGATTATCTACACGTCCGCGGATAGCGTGTTCCAAATCGCCGCCCACGAGCGCGTCGTGCCTCTGGAAGAGCTGTACGCGATGTGCAAAATGGCGCGGGAAATGCTTGTCGCTCCGAACAACGTACAGCGGGTCATCGCCCGGCCTTTCGTCGGCGACGGGCCGGAAAGCTTTCAGCGCACGGAGCATCGGCGCGATTATCCCCTGCCGCCGCCGGTCCCGAACTTCTTGACGGCCTTAGCGAGCGCACATAAGACCGCCCACGCCATCGGCGTCGTCGCCGACTTGTTCCCGCGTACCTGCTTCGCCCGCGCCGAGCGTACCCAAAGCAACCCCGCGCATCTCGCTGCGATCTTGGACGCCGTGCGTTTAGGCCATGAGGATTTTGTGTTCGCCAACTGCGAAGACTTTGATATGCTCTACGGCCACCGCAACGATCCCGCCGGCTTCGCTCATGCCTTAGAAGATTTTGACGCCGCCCTAGCCGACATTTTGGATGCCCTGCGCCCGGACGATCTGCTAATCCTTACTGCCGACCACGGCAACGACCCGACCACGGCGTCTACCGATCATTCCCGCGAGTATGTCCCGCTGCTCGTCTACGGCAATGGGTTCAGCGGCGGCTTGGGAAACCTGCCGACTTTTGCCGTCGTGGCGCAGATGGCGGGGGACTGGCTGGGTTTCGAGTGGAAATAACAAACGCGATAAACTTCTTAGGCAACACCGTGACGCTAAAGATTGACCGGCCTGCCGGCTCAAAACACCCGCGCCGCGGCTTCCTGTACCCAATCAATTACGGCTTCGTGCCGCACACGCTTTCGCCGGATGGAGCCGAACTGGACGCTTATGTTCTCGGCGTTGCCGAGCCGCTGGCTGTGTTCACCGGGATGTGCATCGCCGTCATCCATCGCACGAATGACAACGACGACAAGCTGATTGTCTGCACCACCGGGCAGTCGTACACGGATGAACAAATCCGGGCGGCGACAGACTTTCAGGAGCAGTTCTTTGAAGCAATGATCCTGCGCGGTCTGCCTCACGGCTGTTCGGCCTTTCAGCCCAAAGCCGTCAAGTAAGGGTTGGGCGACGCAGGGCTGCCAGGCCATTTTTCTGGTATACTTCTCGGTGTATGCGTAAATTTCTCGTCGTGAACATGAACTACATGGGGGATGCGCTCCTAACCACGCCCGCGATTGCGGCGCTGCGGGCGGCGTTCCCCGACGCGCAGATTGACACGGTGGTGGGAGCTGGAACCGCCGCCGAGGTGCTGCGCGGCAACCCGGACCTAAACCACATCATCGCCCGGACCGCGCGGGGCGGAGCAGGGCGGCTGATGCAGACGTTCCGGCTGCTTCGCGAAGGCCGCTACACCGACGCCGTCATCCTGCCGCCGCTGCCCGCGTATGCGTTCGCGGCGTGGCTCGCGCGAACACCCCGTCGGGTGGGCCTCGGCGGGCGCGGCATGAACCACTTCCTCACGGAGCTGCGCCGGACAAAAGCGGTTCACATGGCCGATGCCATGCTGGACACAATGCCCCTGCCGCCCGGTGTCCCGCGCCGCCGCCGCTTGGTGGTCGCCGTTGACCCGGCTTCCGAAAAAGCCGCCGAGGACCTGCTGGCGGAATACGGGATTGAACCCGGCAGCCCGCTTGTCGCGGTCAATGTCGGCGCGACCCGCCCCCAAAAGCGCTGGTTCGCCGAGTCGTTCGCTCAAACTTTGAACGGTCTGCGGGACACTCCGGTCGTTTTGGTCGGCGCAGGGGCGGAAGACACGCAGATGGCGGCGGACATTTTGCGCCAAGTGCAGTCGTCGCCGGTCAATCTGGTCGGCAAGACCGAGGTGAACGTGCTGGCGGCGGTTTTGAGGCGCTGTGATTTATTGATCAGCGGCGACTCCGGCCCGATGCACCTGGCTACGGCAGTCGGGACGCCCTGCGTCGCGCTGTTCGGCTCGACTGATCCAAATGTGACTGGGCCGTTTGACGACGGCTCCGAGGCGATCTATAAAAACCTGTCGTGTTCGCCGTGCGGCAACCATCCGACCTGCAACGGACGCTATGACTGCCTGCGCGAGATCACGCCTGAAGAAGTCGTGCTGGCAACCCGCCGCCTGCTCCGCGCCCGCCGGGGCGGCCTCCTCCCGCTGCCGCAGATCGCTGCGCCTGCGCCTCCGGCGCTTGCCGCGCCGCATCAGCCGGGCTTCAAACGCATTCTCATCGCCACCAAGTTCCGGTTTATCGGGGATACGCTGCTGGCGACGCCGATCTTCCGGGCGGTCCGAGCGCAATGGCCGGACGCGCACATCGCGCTTTTGACGGGCAAGAATGCGCGGGTGCTGCTGCAAAACAATCCGTACCTAGACGAGATCTGGGAGTTTGATCCGTACAAGTCCGACAAAGGCACACGCGCCTATCTACACCTTGTCCAGCGTCTGCGGACTGGCAAGTTTGATCTCTGCCTTGCGCTCAACCGGTCGTTCCATTCGGCGCTGACCCCCTGGCTCGGCGGGATCGGGATACGCGCGGGGTTTGAGTCGGAAGGTCGTGGGCCGCTTTTGAATTGCCGGGTAGCCTATGACCGGGAGAAAAGCGAGATCGCCTGCTACTTCGATGTCCTGCGGGCGGTCGCGCCGGATGCCCCGGTAAACCCGGCCTTGGAGCTGTGGATCAGCGCGGATGAAACCGCGCGGGCGCAGGAGCATCTCTCTCAAGCATGGGGCGAGCGGGTGCCGCGTGAGCATCTCGTCGGTATTCAGCCGGGCGCAAGCCAGGCGCGAAAACGCTGGAGCGCCGCCGGGTTTGCACAGATTGCGGACACGCTTGTCGCGGCAAATCCGCATCTACGCCTCGCGCTGATCGGCGGGCCGGAAGAAAAAGACGCGACCGAAGAAATGCTGTCTCACTGCGGCCCCGCAGCAAAAGCGCGGGCGGTCTCATTTGCCGGAGCCTGCGATCTGCGCGGCTCATTGGCGCTGGTGTCTCAGCTTGGCCTGTTTCTGGGCAACGACACAGCGATCATGCACTCAGCGGTTGCCCTCGGCGTCCCGACCGTCGCGCTGTTCGGGCCGACCAACCCGCGCAAATGGGGCAATTACGGTCCCTGCCACCGGGTCCTAGAGTCACCCGACGGCACAATGGCCTCCATCGCGGCGGAAGACGTGCTGGCGGCAGCCTCGGCCCTGCTGGCCCAAAGCGCGTCGCCTGACTCGGTTGCGCCCGTCGCCTGAAATCCGGTATAATCTGCTTTGCAGAGCTTGTTGAAATGATTATCAAACATCGCAACAAACAGTACGAGATGACTTTTGGCAGTGATGTTATCAACGATGGAATGTATCTGGAACTGCGCGAAAATTATTCTGATGTCCTACTTTTCGCGTTTTGGTCAGATGCCGACTCGGAGTTTACATTTTCCGCATATCAGTCTGATCTGCCTTTTGATTTAGTTGAGCTGTTCATTCAAGAGGCACGGCGGCGATTACCTCCTGTTCTGCCTCCGCAAGAAGTGGATGCGCTCATGGATGAAGATATAGACACATCGGAGATACCGCCGCTGACGGACGCTGACTTCGCACGTTCCGAATGGCGTTTTCCGGCCTCGGCAAGTGCAAACAGCGATACCAAAGCCTGATACGGATTTATGACAAGTTTTTCTCGCTCTAACCCATCTTACAAACGGGCGCTGTTTATCCGGTTCGGCGGCATGGGGGATATTCTGCTGGCGACGCCGTCGGTGCGAGTGGTGGCGGCGGCGTTTCCAGGCATTCAGATAGACTTTGTGGTCGGCGGCGGGATGACGGATGCGCTTTCGGGGCATCCGAACGTGCGGGAGATTTTGACGTTCGACAAGCGCGGCGTGGATTCGCGGCTGGATCATTTTTTGCCGTTTTTGGTCAAAATCGCCCGGAAGCGCTATGATTTGATCGTCAATCTGCACCCCAGCGCGAAGTCGTATCTCATGGCGGCGGCAAGCGGGGCGAAGACGCGATTGACGTTTGAGAAGCGTATGGAAGTCCGGGCGGATACGGGCCGGGTCACTCATGCGGTAGACGATTTTGCGAAAGAGCTGAAGCCGCTGGGCATCAGCAGTGTGCCGGACCGTGCCTTAGATTTTTTCGTGCCAAGTACGGCCCATGCGCGGGCTGCGAGCCTGCTGACGGAACTGGCCGTTTCCCCCAGCGACAAACTGCTGGTGATTAACCCGGCGGCGTCGCGGCCTTTGAACCGCTGGCCTTTGGAACGCTTTGCCGAAGTGGCGGCGTTCTGGGCCGGGCAGCCGGGTGTTAAAGTGGCAATTACGGGAGCGCCCCCGGCGTTCAAGACCGTCATGGACGGGCTGGATGAAGTCAGCCTCGCGCGGGAAGTTTCGGCGGCGGACCCGCGCATTCTGAACCTAGCCGGACAGTTGTCCGTCAAGGAGTTTGGGGCTTTGCTTGCCCGCGCGGACACGCTTTTGACCTGCGATACCGGCCCGATGCACATCGGGGCGGCGCTGGGGACGCCGCTGGTGGTGCTGTCAGGGGCGGCGGACCCAGATCGGACGGGGCCGCTGACCCAAAACAGCACAGTGCTGATTGAGCGCGGCCTAGAGTGCGTTCCCTGCCGGGACCGCGTGTGCTGGCGCGGCGATTTGCTCTGCATGAGCAGTCTTACGACGGAAAGCGTCATCGCGGCGGTCGGAGAGCGGCTGGGCAGAACGGAGAACAGACAGCGTGGCATTGCCCTTCCTCTTGCCGAACGATAAAATCAAAGACATGGAAGAGCTGGCGGCGATTGTTGCCCGCCGGCAGAATGCGGGCGAGAAAATCGTGCTGACCAACGGCGTTTTCGATCTGCTGCATGTCGGTCACGCACGCTACTTGGCGGAAGCACGGGCTTTAGGCGACGCGCTGATCGTCGCGGTCAACTCCGATGAATCGGTGCGGGGGTTCAAAGATCCCCTGCGCCCTGTCGTGCCGCAGGCCGAGCGGATGGAGCTTTTGGCGTCACTAGCGTGCGTAGATTATGTCGCGCCGTTTGCGACCCGGACTCCCGTGCCGCTAATTGAAGTTGTCCGGCCGATTGTTTATGCTAAAGGCGGCGACTACCAACTTCAAGACCTGCCCGAAGCGGCGGTTGTCTTAGGTTATGGCGGCTCCGTGCAGATTTTGTCGCTTGTTGCGGGCCGCTCGACCACGAATTTGATTGCCGGCATCTGTGCGGCTTATTGCCAGACTTCTCAGGAATAACTTTATGCCTCTTTCCGTGCTGCAAGTTGCGACCGGTTTTCCGTCTTGGGGCGGAACCGAGCTGCATATCTTAAACCTGTCCGAACAGCTGCAAAAGCGCGGCTACGATGTCACGGTCGCCTGCCGCCCCGGACGCTGGGTGGAAGAGCGGGCGACCGCGATGGGCCTGCCCACAGTCCCCATCCGCGTGATGAACCAGCACGACTGGCAGGATTTCAGCCTGCTGCGCTCGTTCCTGCGCGAGCATAAGACGGACGTTCTTCATGTCCACTGGTCGTCGGATATTGTGGTTCCCGGCTACGCCGCCCTCCGCGAGCAGATCCCCGTGCGGATTATGTCCCGGCATATGCCGTACCCCTTCAAGAGCCGCGTCGGCTCATGGCTGTACAGCCGGTTTTTGTACACGCGCCTCGTCACGGTGTCCAACTCCGTGCGTGAGACGCTGATCAAAGCCAGTGTTCCAGCAAGTAAGATTGAAGTCATCCATCACGGGACCGATGTGGAAGCGTTCGCGAAGACAACCCAGGACCGTAAAGAGACCCGCGCGTCGCTCGGTCTGCCCGAAGACAGCGTCGCCGTCGGCATTGTCGGACGGATTGCCCCGGAGAAAGGCCATGCGGTGCTTTTGGAAGCGTTCGGCAAAATCCATGCCCGCTACCCGCTGCATTTGATCATTGTCGGCAACGGCCCTGACGAAGAGCTGATCCGCAGCCACGCCGCTGAGATGGGGCTGGCCGACAAAGTCTTATTCACAGGCTTCCGCGACGATGTCAACAATGTCTTGAACGCGCTGGACGTGGTCACAGTCCCTTCTACCTGGAACGAGCCGTGTTCAGCGGTCGTCCAGCAGGGCATGGCTCTGTCCAAGCCGATCATCGGAACCCGCGCGGGCGGAACGCCGGAAATGGTCCTGGACAACGAAACGGGCTTTCTTGTCCCGCCTTCCGACTCCGAGGCGCTGGCGGAGGCGATGGCGCGGCTCGCCGGCGATGCGTTCCTGCGAAAGCGTCTCGGTGCGGCAGGCCGCGAGCGCGTCGAAGAATTGTTCTCCCTCAGCGTGATGACGGACAAGATCGAAGCGCTGTACCAGCGGGAATACGAAAACGCACGCGGCGCAAGCGCCCTGCAAAAAGCGCTGGCGTCTTAACTGCTTCAACATGCTTCATGCACCGCCTCAGTTTCAAACGCCGCTCATCCCCTGTAACCTGCCGGTTTCCCGCTGTACGACGACACGGGAGGCCGCCTCGCGCCGCATCCTGATCCTACGCCTGGGCGCTTACGGGGACATCTTGATGGGAACGCCGCTTTTGGCGGCTCTGAGAGCGGCTTATCCCGATGCCTACTTGACCTGGATGGCAGGACCAACGGAGTTTCAGGCGATTGATGCCAGCCCTTATTTAGATGAACTGATTGTTTGGGACGGAGCGTACATCCGCTCCGCCTGGCGGCATGGACGGGTCGGTCCTGCCGCCATGCGCTCGTTTTCTCTTTGGCGGGAGCTGCGCCGCCGCCGGTATGACGTGTTTGTTTCGTTTCAGCCTGAAGAATGGCCGCTGCTGATCAAAGCGTCCGGGGCCGCGCAGACAATCGGCATTTTCAATACCTTTGCGCGGCACTGGGGCGAGGAGCGGAACCCGCATTATCAAAAGCTCTATACGCAGGCGTATTCGCGTCCTGAGCAGCACCGGATGGATCAATACTTGGCGGTCTTGGAAGCGCTCGGTCTGTCGAAGCCGACTGCCCCTCAAATGACCATCGGGTTCACTGCCAAGGACAAAGCTGCGGCGGACAAGTTTCTGGACGCAAACGGCATTGGCGCATTGGACAGCTTTGTGGTGCTGGCACCGCTGACGACCTGGCCGACAAAGTGCTGGGCGGCTGACCGCTATGCAGCGCTCGGTGATGCGCTGGCGAAAGCACATCATTGCCGGGTTGTGCTGATGGGGGCGAAAAGCGAAGAAGAAACGCTGACACGGATCGCGGCGCAGATGTCCGCTCCGGCAGCGATTTCGGCAGGGACGCTGACGTTCCGCGAAGCCGCCGCGCTGATTTCCCGTGCACGGCTTCTGGTCAGCGGAGATACCGGCCCAATGCACGTCGCCGCCGCTGTTGAAACGCCGCAAGTGGCGCTGTTCGGTGCGACTTCGCCTGCTTGGTATGGGCCGCGCACTTTGCAGGCGATTTCATTGCTGCATGAAGTGCCCTGCGGGCCGTGTGACCAAAAGAAGTGCAGTCAAGCCGGCGACGACTATCTGCGCTGCCTGAAGCTTGTTACCGTAAAAGAAGCTCAGGCGGCGGCAGAGCGGCTGCTGGGAGACGCAGAATGACGCCCACGGCTGAAGATCATCCTCTTCCAAAATTCATCACGCCGCTTTTCCCAGTGAATTGCCGAGTACAGCGCTGTCCAACCGCCCGCTTTGACGCGCCTCAGCGCATTTTGATTGTGAAGTTTGGGGCGCTCGGCGACATTTTGATGACGACGCCGCTGCTGACCGCACTTCGGCGCTCCTATCCGCAGGCGCATTTGACCTGGCTTGTCGACAGCAAAAATGTCCAGGCGGTGGAAGCTCATCCACTGCTCGATGAGATCATGGTCTGGGACGGCGACTATTGGAGCCTGATGAAAAGCACGCGTCCGAGAAACTGGATCAAGAACCGCTTTGCCTTTCGCCGGCTGAGCGGCTTGATCCGCTTGAAGTCTCTGTTGAGACGGCGCTTCAACATCTTGGTTTCATTTCATCCTGAGCAGGATTTGATGCGGGCGGCTGCCGCTGCCGATATGTCTGTCGGCGTATTCCAGTCGCCGCGTCAGGAAAAGCGCAATTATAAGACTTGCTATACCAGGGCCTATGCGTCCCGGTATGACGGCAACACCGCGATTGATTTTCCAGAGCATCAAACAGACACTTACCTGCTGCCGCTGGATGCGCTGAGTCTGCCGCCTGCCACCGACAAGCGGATGGTGCTGGGGTTCACTGCGGAAGACGCCGCATCGGCAGACCGCCTGCTGGGGGAACAAAACGTCAGTCCCGGTTTTGCCGCGCTGGCTCCGCTGACGACCTGGCGGTCTAAGTGCTGGCCGGAAGAGCGCTGGAGTGCGCTCGGCGATGCACTGGCCAAAGAAGGCAAGCAGGTTGTGCTGATCGGCAGTCCAACGGAACGTGAGGCGATCCAGCGCGTGGCCTCGGCGATGCAGTCACGGGCAGTGACGCTGGCAGGTCTGCTGAGCTTTCGCGAGGCGGCCGCACTGACCGCCCGCGCGGCCCTCTGTGTCAGCAGCGATTCTGGACCCATGCACGTCGCCGCCGCCGTGGGAACGCCGTATGTTTCCTTGTTCGGCCCGACGCCGCCTGCCCGCTATGCGCCGCTGGAAGGGACTGGCCGGGTTCTGATTCATCCTGTCCCCTGTGGTCCTTGCATGGAGCAAGTCTGCCTGAACCCACCGGAAACGCAGATGGAGTGTATGCGCCTGCTGACGGTTTCCGAAGTGCTGGCCGTGTCTTTGTCCGTTCTCGCACATGAGACATGTCCGGTTTGAAGCGCATCTTGATCATCAAGCTTTGGGCGCTAGGCGACCTGCTGATGGCGACGCCGCTGGTCACAGCTTTGCAGACCGGGTTTCCCGGCGTGGAGATTACCTGGCTGGCGGACAACCTGAATGCCGACCTGCTGGAAAAGCAGCCGGGGATTGATGTCGTGCGGATTGACTCCGGCTTCTGGCGGCGCAAACTTCGCAAAGGCCGGGTGCGGGCGTGGTTTCAGGAAGCTGGATACTGGCGGCGGGAACTCGGCGGGCGGCATTTTGACGCCGTCATTAACTGCCACCCCGATTTATGGTGGACGCGCATTCTGTGCGCTGCTCCGGTGCGGGTCGGTCTATTCCACGCCGCGAAGCCGTCCGTCCTGCGGTGTCTTTACAGCTATCCGGTGCCGAAGCCGCAGAACGTCCACAACACGGATTACTATTTGGGAGGCGCTCAAGCTTTGGGTCTGGCCGGACCATTCGACCGGCATATGCGGTATTTGGTTTTGCCGGATGCCCGCGCCGAAGCGGCGGCGCTTTTGGCAAACTCTGCGGTGTATGATCCGAATTTGCCGCTGATTATCCTGCATCCCGGCACGAGTCAAGAGCCGAAATCCTGGCTTCCCGAAAACTTTGCCGCCGTCGCCGCTGCGCTGCTGCCGCGCATGAACGTCGTGCTGACGGGCAGCCCGAAAGAGCAGGAGCTTTCCAAGAAGATTACTGCGTTGCTGCCACCGGGAACTCGACCGCCGCTCCTTGTCGCAGGCAGACTCAGTGGAACCGGCCCGTTTGCGGCGCTGATTGCCCAGGCGGCGGCAGTTGTGACTGGCGACACGCTGGCGCTGCATTTGGCGTCGGCTCTGGAAACTCCGGTCGTCGGGATTTACGGCGGCTCGCGGCCCGGCGACAACAAGCCGCTGTTCGGTCCGCAGGTCTTGCTGTACGACGACTCGGTTCCGTGTGCGCCGTGCTACAAAGTGTCATGCCCCCTGCGCGGGGCGGACCATCTGCGCTGCCAGCGGGCGGTGACGCCGGCACAGGTTCTGGCGGCGCTGGACCGGCTGATGACAATGAAAGAAACGCGGCAAGAAGAAACGCGGCAAGAAGGAGCGTGGGAATGAATTCCTGCGCTGTGGGGCGAAGACGCCTGATGTCCGCCTTCGCGGACAAAGAATAGGACCCTAACTACAGTCTTTTCTTGTACCCGCGAAGGCGGTTACTTGGCGCTTCGCCCCACAGCGTAGGAATTCATTCCCACGCCCTGACTCCCACGCCCCTATGGAAACAAAACTTATGCAAAATGTCCAACTGCCCGATTATCCCAATCACATCATCGGCGAAGGGCATCCATTAGCTGTCATCGCCGGGCCATGCGTCATTGAAAGCTTAGAATTGTGCCGCGAAGTGGCGGCGGAAGCCAAAGCCGTCTGTGCCGAACTTGGTCTGCCGTACATCTTCAAAGCGTCGTTTGATAAAGCCAACCGCACGTCGTCGGGATCATTTCGCGGCGGTGGATTAGACACAGGGCTGGAAGTGCTGGCAGCGATCAAGGCCGAGTTCGGCGTTCCCGTCTTAACCGACGTGCATGAAACCTGGCAGATTGCACCGGTCGCGGAAGTCGTGGACGTGCTGCAAATCCCAGCGTTTTTGTCCCGCCAGACCGATCTGCTGCTGGCGGCGGGCGAAAGCGGGCGGGTAGTCAACGTCAAAAAAGGCCAATTTTTAGCCCCGTGGGACATGAAAAACGTTGTGGAGAAGATCACGGGAACAGGCAACAAAAACCTGCTCTTGACCGAGCGCGGGGCGTCGTTCGGCTACAATACGCTGGTGGTGGATATGCGCTCCCTGCCGATTATGCGGGCGCTGGGCTGCCCGGTGGTCTTTGATGCGACGCACTCGGTCCAGCAGCCGGGCGGGCAGGGGACGACGAGCGGCGGCCAGCGTGAGTTCATTCCAACCCTGCTGCGGGCAGCGGTCGCGGCGGGCGTAGACGCGCTGTTTCTGGAAGTCCATCCCCAGCCCGAACGCGCTCTGTCCGACGCGGCAACGATGCTGCCCTTGTCGCAGCTTCGCGCTCTGCTGACGACGGCAAAGGCGATTGACGGCGTCATCAAGCCAGCTCTGTGATATACACCCGCCGCCCTTCGGTCGACAATCGCCCAGCGGCGAAGAGGGCGACGGCGCGGGGGTAGGTTTGATGCTCGGCGATCAGAACCCGCGCGGCTAACGTGTCCGGCGTGTCGCCTTCTTCCACGGGAACCGCCGACTGGCAGATGATCGGGCCGGTGTCGTACCCTTCGTCCACGAAATGCACCGTGCAGCCAGAGATTTTCGCGCCGTACTCTAAGACAGCCTCGTGAATACGCGGGCCGTACATGCCCTGCCCGCCGAACGCTGGGAGCAGGGCCGCGTGAATGTTCATCAGCCGCCCCCGATACGCGGAAACAACCGCGTCTGGGACTTTTCGCATATAGCCGGCCAGGCAGACGAGGTCAATGCGGGCGTCGGCCAGTGCTGCCGTCAGCGCCTGCGCGTAAGCGTCTTCGGCCTGTTTTGAGGCGATTGTGTGCGTCGGCAGGCCCATCTCAGACGCGCGGACGAGGGCAGGGGAGTTGGCAAAATTGCCGACCACAAGGGCGACTGTCCCGGCGATCTGGCCGGACGCACACGCGGCGGCGATGGCCTGCATATTGCTGCCGCGCCCGTGCCGGCCGGAAAGAAAAATGGCTATCCTAACACTCATGGGCGCTTAGTTCGCCAAACGCGGCGTTTTTCCCTTGTTTCTCTGGCGATGCTTGACAAATTGGCCTGGTTCGTTTAAGATAAACTCTATGGCAAAGATTACTGCGTTTCTTCTTTCCCGGCTGCGGACCGTTGTTGTCCTGGCAGTTTTCGTGTTGGCCGTCTACGGCCTGGTCGCCTACAACCGGGCGCACCAAACCGCGCTGGAAACGACGCTGGCAGGCGGCGCCCCGGCGGCCCGCGACGCCGCCGTGCTGGGGCTGGTCCAGAATGGCCGGCTTGCGGACACGCTGATCAACACGCAGAACCCGGACGAAGATGTGACAAGCCCGCGCAACCAGCGGAGTCTTTTGATGCGCCAGCACGCCACGGAATCCGTCAACCGATTGAGCGCGGACGGGAAGATCACCCCGGACCAAGCCTTTGACACGCTGTTCCTCATCTGCAAAGACACAGGTGACGCGGTCAAGCCGGCCGCCGAAACGGGGCTGACGGCGCTCGGCGAAAAAAGCGACGCTAACCTCAATGCGGTTGTCCAGCGGCTCTCCAACGGCGACCCGGACATTCGGGGCGCGGCGGTGGACGTTCTCGGCCTGATCGGCGGCGCGAAAACGGCGGCGGCGGTGAATGCCGTGCTGCTGAATACGGCATCGCAGGACTCGGCGGTCCTCGCCCTGCAAAAAATCGGCGCTCCTTCGGTCCCGCTGGTCGTCGCGCATCTGGAAGACCCGGCAGCGGCAGGGGACATCGCGTTCCGGCAGCAGATGGTGAGCACGCTCGACGCCATCGCTGCCCCCTCCGCCGTGCCGGAGCTGATCCGAATCGCCGGGGAGACCGGCCAGCCGTCGGTCCAGCGTTTGGCGCAAGTCGCGCTGGCGGACACTGTCCTGGCCGGGTACAAGGCCGTCCAAACGGCTAAAGATGCGGTGACGGGCGCGAAAGACTCGGCGGCCAAGACGACCGCGCAGGCCGCCCTGACGAAAGTAAGCGCTGCCCTGCCGGCGGTGCAAAGCGCGGAGCCGACCCTGCGGGGCGTTCTCGGCGACACGAGCGCCGAAAGTGAGTCCCGCTCGCAGGCCGCACTGGCGCTGGGGCAGTTCGGCAGCCGGGCAGCGATTGCCGCGCTGGTAACGAGTCTTGGAGACTTCGATGCCCAAGTACGGGATGCATCGGAGACCGGCCTGCAATCATCAGGAGCGGCGGCGGTCGGACCGCTGTCGGCGGCATTGGCGTCAGGCGGCACGGCCCGGCGCACCGGCGCGGCGCAGGCCCTTGGCGGCATCGGGACTTCGTCGGCAGTGGCCGCGCTGATCCAGGCGTTCTCGTCGCCGGCGACTCCCGATCCCATCCGCGAAGGAGCCGTCGTCGGCCTCAGCCGCAGCGGCAGCCCGTCGGTCATCCCCACTCTCGTGAAGGCGCTTGGCGATAAGGACGGCGTTGTTGCTTCTTCCGCGCAGGACGGCCTCTTGACTCCCGCACTGGCGAAACCTGCCGTTCCGGCGCTGGTTTCTGCGCTGTCTCAGCCGACCCCCGTGCCGTTTAATGCGGCGGAAACCCTAGCCCGCATGGGGGCGCTCGCAGAAACGGATGTCGTGCCGCGTCTCACGCAGTCCCTGGCATCAGGGAGCATTCCGACACAGACCTGGGCGGCAGTCACGCTGGGCGAGATCGGCACGAAGTCCGCCCCGGCGCTGGCCGCACTGCAAGGGCTGTCCAAAAGCGCCAATCCGCAGGTGCAGTACGCCGCATCCCAATCCCTGCTGAAGCTGGCGGAGTAACCCCCGGGGTGGGTTCAAAACGCCGCGTCGGCGTTCAATCGGTCATCCATTGCCGCTTGAAGCTGACGAATGTGCGCGGCGTTGCGGCCCAGGTCCCCATAGCCGTTCCGGGAGCGCGACCGAATGGTCACGCGAACCTGGCTGTGGCCGAGCGCGAAGAAATACACCGTGACATCATCGCTGCTGAGCGTGGTCTTGACCGAAGCTTCCAGAATATCGTTCTCGGCGTCGCGTGACACCAATCCCCAGCCCGGCATGCAGGACAAGGCTTGCTGGGCGGCGGTCATCGCCCGGTCCATCTCCGCGTAGTAAACCCGCGAGCGCAAAGCCGGATACGCCGCGCTTTCTCCCGTCGTCACGTCGTTGACCGTGAGCCGCCGGCGGTTGACCCAGCCCCATACGCCTGCCGCCGCTCCGATCCCTAGCCAAATCCACACTTTCTGCGTCTTCATTCGTTCTCCCTGCCAATGTTAAGCCGTCCGATGCCCCGGTCCAGCGCGGCGACGAGCGCCTCATGCAGTGCAGGGTTGGACGCGCCAAGAATGCTTTGCAAATTCGGCTCCGTCGTGTCCAGCAGCCGTGTTTTGTCTAAACTTTGGCCGTAAGCGTCGGTGACGACCGCGCCGGCCTCTTGGGCAATCAGCGCGGCGGCGGCAATATCATACGTGAACAAGCCGATGGGCTTGCCGCGTCCGAGTTCCAGAAAGCGTTCGCGTGACGATGGGTAATCCCGCAAAATGCGGTTTCCGATGTCCATGCTCGCCGCGAGCTGCCCGGTCATCAGCCGGGTCAAAGAAAACGCCGTCGAGTTGAACAAAAAGCAGCCGCCGGTCATCGAGCTGGCGTCCACAATCTCGCCGAGCGCCGTGCCGATCCACTCGAAGGGCCGCGCAACCACCTCAAACGTCAGCGGCGCTTTGCCGAACTCCGTCACCGGCAACAGGCGCGGCGCTTTCTCGCTGCCGTCGGGCAGAGTCCAGTGCGCCCCGCCGCCGCGCTCGGCCCAAAACAAATCCTCCTGTTTGATCTCGCCGATGCAGCCGAACCGGACATCGGCCATTGTCGCGTCCGGTGTGTAGTCCGCCCAGGCGACCGAGACGACGCACTGCTCGAAGCCCGCCATCGCCGGGCGCGTGCCGTCAATCGGGTCAATCACCAACACGGCTTCCGGCGACGACCCAAATTCAATCAGCCCTTTGTCTTCCGAGTAATACGCGATGGACAGCTTTTCGCGCTCAATAAATGAAACAATCGCTTCTTCCGCGATCTCATCAATCGCAAAGGTCGCGTCGCCCGACGCCGCTGTCCCGGAGATTTCACGCCCCTGCCACGCGCCGAGGTGAGGCCGAACCGTGTCCCGAATATGCCGCGTCATGGCGAGAACCGTTTCTTGTGGAGTCATCTCTGTAAATCCTTCCATGCCAGCTTTTCCAGGCTGTCCACGATGTGGTGGGCCAGTTCAAACGCAAAATGGCGGGTCATGGCGGTGGGAACCGCGACGGTGAACATGCCGGCGGCATGGGCGGCCGCGAGGCCGCGCGGGGAGTCCTCAAACGCCGCGCACTGCTGTGGGAGAATGCCGAGGCGCTCGGCAGCCAGCAGATAAACATCGGGCGCGGGTTTTGGATGCTCGACTTCGTCCGCAGTCGCGATGGCCCGAAAGCGCGATGTGAGGCCCGTGATGTTTAAGATACGGTCCACCCACACGCGGTCTGAATTGGACGCCACGGCGCAGGGAATTTTGGCTTCGTCTAAGGCGTCCAGCAGGGCTAGGACGCCGGGCATCGGCGTCACTTTACCGATGGCGGCTTGGTAGAACGCCTGGCGGCGGGTCCGCACGGCGTCTGGGTCGTAACTGGCCCCAACGGCTTCGGCCAGCGGCGCGTGCCAGTCGTTCAAACTTTGGCCTTTGGCCGCGCCGATGGTGTGTGCCCAAAGCTCTACGGGGAAGTGGAGGCCCTGTTCTTCGTAGATTTCGCGCCAGGCATCGTAGTCCGGCGTTTCTGTGTCGGCGAGCAGGCCGTCGCAGTCGAAGATCGCGCCCAGCAGCAGGTTGTTAGGAGTCTCGTTGGATGTCACACGGCTTAGTTCGGGAGCGGCTGGCGGAATTCCTGCTATAATGGGACATGAGTGATAATGCTATCAAAAATAGGCGTGAGGAAGAAATGCGTGGAAATAAATTCCTACGCTGTATGCCTGCGGCATTACTTCGTATGTGGGCGCGGACGCCCAGTGTCCGCCTGCGCGGACAAGGAGCAGGACAAGCATATCCTATTCTTCGTCCACGCAGGTGGACGGTAGGCGCTTCGCCCACATACGAAGTAATGCCGCAGGCATACAGCGTAGGAATTTATTCCCACGCGCTTCTTTTCTCCGTCTTGTTTTTCCTCTTACTCTTTTTCTGCCTCCTGCCTGCTCGCGCCCAAACTCCTCTTGCGCCGGCATTGGACAAAATCCTCAATGCGCCAGCGCTGCGGGGCGGCGTCACCGGCGCGGTTGTCTGCCGGGTGGGTGACGGCAAGACGCTGTACGCCCGCGACGCCGATCTGCGGCTGCTGCCGGCGTCGAACTGCAAACTCTGGACTTCGGCGGCGGCGCTTGCGCTGCTCGGACCGAACTTTCGCATGACGACCGACGTGCTGGCGTCGGCTCGGCCTGGCGCAACCGGAGTGATTGCGGGCAATGTATATTTACGCGGGGGCGGCGACGGCCTGCTGTCGGCAGCAGATTTGGAGGAATTGGCAGCGGCCGTGGCGGCGGCAGGCGTGAGGCGCATCACGGGAAGCATCACGGGGGACGGATCACGGTTCGCGGGCGATCCTTACGGCTTCGGCTGGGAGTGGGATGATTTCGGCGACGAAGAATTTCCGCAGATTTCGGGGCTGGAAGTGAGCGAAGGCGTCCTTTCGGTCCATGTCGCACCCGGCCAAGCGCCAGGCGACCCGGTGACGGCAACGGTCGACCCGCCGACCGATTATGTCCCGCTGGTTGTTACGGCAAAGACCGGCGCGAAAGACGGCGTGAGTGACTGCGCCGTCACAAAGCCGTGGCAGAAAAATGAGTTCGACATCTCCGGGACCCTGCCGCAAGGAAAGATGCTGGATGCCAAAGCGCCGGTAGATGCTCCGCCCCTGCTGGCAGCGACGCTGCTGCGGCAGGCGCTGGAAAGGCGCGGTATTACGGTAGACGGCGGCGCGAAGCTGGGACAGACGCCGCCGGATGCCGTGCGGCTGGCTTCCCATTCCAGCCTGATGCTGTCAGAATATATCGTCCGCATGAACAAGCCGAGCGACAATTTGCTGGCGGAAACGCTGGTGCGGCTGCTGGACACTTCCGGCACGATGGAGGCCGGACGTGCCAAAGAAATGCCGTTTTTCGGAAGTTTAGGCGTGGACACACGCCCGCTGGCGCTGGAAGACGGCTGCGGGGTCAGTCGGCGCGATTATGTCACGGCCCGGTCCGTGTCCCAGCTTCTTCTCGGAATGCACCGTCGCCGTGACTGGCCTCTGTATTACGCTTCTTTGCCGATTGCAGGCGTGGACGGCACACTCAAGAGCCGTATGACTGGGACTTTAGCCCAGAATAATGTCCACGCCAAGACTGGAACGCTGTCTCAGGTGCGGGCGCTGTCGGGCTATGTCACCGGCCGCAGCGGACAGCTATATGTGTTTTCGCTCTTGATGAACAACTTCCCCGGCAGTGCGCGTTCTGCTGGGGTCGTGCAGGATCAGTTTGTCGAGTGGCTGGCTGAACATCTATAGAGGGGACAAGTAAAGGCTGCTCCACTCGGCAATGGCATCTAGGATGGGCCTCAGCGCGAGGCCGCCTTCGGTCAGCGCGTAGGAAGTCCGGGGCGGCATGGCCGAGTGGATGGTTTTGGTCAGCAGCCCGGCTTCTTCCAGTAGATGCAGCCGCTGAGTCAGGGTCGTCGTGTTGATCGTGCCGCGCCGCATCAGGTCGCAAAAAGACAGAGGGCCGTCCAGCAGGCTGAACACGATCATCAGCACCCACTTTTCCTGAAGCAGCAGTGCGCCGCGCATGAGCAGGGCTGCCTGCTCGCATCTTCTGTCTTCGTGACCGCCCTCATTTTGACACTCTTCGTCCAGCATTTTTGTCTTCCGCCACCTGGGTGATGCCTCATTGTACCCAATCCGCGCCGTGTTCTCTAAACCGCAAGAAATAACGCTACGGCTTACTTTATAATACGCTTGACAAAATAAAGCGCAGGTGTTATACTAAGTGCAATGATGAGATCGTGAAAGGATATGCTGATGAGAGTCGCCGCTTTGATTGCCCGTAACCTGCTGGGTTTGATGTTTGTCGTTTTCGGACTAAACGGCTTTCTGCACTTTATTCCAGAGCCGCCGCCAACCGGACTGGCCTTGCAGTACTTTAGCTTGCTGCTCCAAACGCACTACATGGTGCCGGTGTTCGCGTTGCAAATTGTCGGCGGACTGATTTTGCTGTCAACCCGATACATTCCCCTCGGCCTGGTCCTGCTGGGGCCGGTCATCGCAAACATTCTGCTGTACCATATTTTGATGGACCCCAAAGGCATTCCGCCCGGCTTGGTTGCATTCCTGCTGTGGCTGGTCGTCTTTTACTCGGTGCGGTCGGCGTTCACCGGCATCTTCCTCCCGAAAGTCCCGGAAACCGGCTCGGAAATTGTCCGAGAAACCGTCCCGGAGACTGTTTAAATGGAACTCGGCATTGACAGCTTTGCGGCGGCCCATCTCGGCGGCGTCTCCGATTCGGATGCGCTCCGCAACTTGGTTGCGCGGATCGAACATGCCGACGCTGTCAGGCTGGATGTCTTCGGCATCGGCGAGCATCACCGGCGGGAGTTTTTGGACTCTGCGCCTGCCGTGATATTAGCCGCAGCCGCTGTGCGGACCAAGCGTATTCGGCTGTCGAGCGCGGTGACGGTTCTGAGCGCCGCCGACCCTGTGCGCGTCTTTCAGAACTTTGCGACTTTGGATCTTCTGTCGGCGGGGCGGGCGGAAATTGTCGCCGGGCGCGGCTCGTTCACGGAGTCGTTTCCACTGTTCGGTTTGGACTTTGACGACTATGACTCGCTGTTCGCCGAGAACTTGGACTTGCTGCTGAAGCTGCGGGACACGGAGCGTATCACCTGGTCGGGTCGCCACCGGGCCGCGCTGACGGGGCAGGGGGTGTATCCGCGCCCGGTGCAGGCCAAGCTGCCGGTCTGGCTGGGGGTCGGCGGGACGCCGGAATCGTTTGTCCGAGCCGGGACCCTCGGCCTGCCGCTGATGGTCGCGATTATCGGCGGGGAGACGCACCGCTTCCGGCCTTTAGTGGATCTGTACCGGGAAGCCGGCCGGCTGGCGGGACACGCGCCGGAAACGCTGCAAGTCGGCCTGCACTCGCTCGGCTATGTCGCCGAAACAACGAACGCCGCTGTGGACGGCTTTTTTCCCGGCTACGCGCAGATGTTTACCCGCATCGGCCGGGAGCGTGGGTGGGGGCCGGTGTCCCGCGCCCAGTTCGATGCCCAGAACGGGCCGACAGGCGCTCTCATTGTCGGTGGCCCGGAAGAAGTCGCCCAAAAGATTTTGCGCCACTCGGAAGCCCTCGGCGGCGTGTCCCGCGTGACGCTGCAAATGGACGGCGCGGACCTGCCGCATGCCCAGTTGATGTCGGCGATTGAGCTGCTCGGAACCCGGGTTTCGCCGCTTCTCCAGTGATTTCTCGTTCTTGAAAGGACACACCAAATCTATGGCGGATAAAAACACAGCCCGCACAGCCTTATTTTTGACCGGCGCTGCCATCGGGAGCTACTTCCTTTGGAAGTTCCTCCAGGGCAGCAGTGGCACAGAGGCTTCTTCTCAGACTTCTTCCGCAGAGACAACGCCGACAGACACAGTCACTCCCGTAGAAAAGAAACACACCATGACACACATTCTCCACCTTGATTCCAGCGCTCGCGGCTCCGGCTCTCACTCCCGAACCATTTCCGGCGAGCTTGTCGCGGCATTGAAAGCCGCCAGCCCGGATGTCACCGTCACTTACCGTGACCTCGGCCATGAAGCGGTTCCCTACGTTTCCGAGGCGTTCATCTACGCCATGTACACGCCCGCTGAACAGCGCACTGCCGAGCAGAATGCGGAGATCGTTCTTTCTGACCAACTCGTCGCCGAGCTGGCTGCCGCCGATGTCTACGTTCTTGGTGTCCCGATGTACAATTTTACCGTTCCGGGCGTCTTCAAGTCTTATATTGATCAGGTTGTCCGCCCCGGCGTTACCTTCGACCCGGCGACTTACCAGGGCCTGCTGCTGAACAAGAAAATGGTCGTCGTCACGGCTCTGACGAAGTAAACGTCAAGAAAAGGTGAGACGATCCACCCCTGATGACGACAAGAACCCGCGGCTTTATTGAAGCCGCGGGTTCTTCTTTTGTGCCGGTACTCCAAAAGCCTTGACAAAAGTTCCCGGCGTATGCTATTCTATCGCCGCCCCAAGTCGCTGACGACTGCTAGGCAGCCTTCCGGCATACGCGATGAAGCACTCCGGTTACCTTCTACTCAACACTAGGTCCAATTCTCAGGAGGATGCTTTTCGTGACTAAACTTTGGTACGCCGCCCTTTGCGCGGCCCTGCTTCTGCCTCTTTCTTTCACGGCTCACGCCCAGACTTCAACGCCCGCCGCGCCTGCGACCAGCGGCACGGCGGCGGCCACTCCGGCGGCTCCCGCGCCAGCGGCCAAGACAGTGGATGGCGCCGCGATGATCCAGGACAACAGCGCGACGCCCCCGGCGGCGATGAACACGCTGAAGAACCTGAACAATGCGGCGTTTACCCCCGAAGGCGCAAGCCGGGGCGACACCGCGTGGATGATTGTCGCCACTGCGCTGGTCATGCTGATGACCCCCGGCCTGGCCCTCTTTTACGGCGGCCTGGTGCGCTCTAAGAACGTCCTCAACACCCTGATGATGTCGTTCGTCGCGCTCGGCATCATCTCGATCCAGTGGATGCTTTGGGGCTACTCAGTCGCCTTTGGCCCCACGGAGGTTAAGATTGCCGGCCTCGGCGTTTTCGCCAGTCCAATGAGCTGGATGGGCCTGCGGGCCGGGGCGGGCGCAACTCCTGTTTCCAATGCCGCGACGATCCCCGGCGCGATCTTCATGCTGTTCCAGATGACGTTTGCGATCATCACGCCTGCGCTGATCTCCGGCGCGATTGCCGAGCGGATGAAGTTCGGCGCGTACTGCTTGTTTATTCTTTTGTGGGCGACGTTCTTCTATGACCCGCTGGCACACATGGTCTGGGACGGCGGCCTGATCGGCACCGGCAAAATCCACGCTTTAGATTTCGCGGGCGGCACCGTCGTCCATATCTCCTCCGGCGTTTCGGCGCTGGTCCTGTGCATCATGCTCGGCAAGCGGCGCGGCCACGGCGCGGAAGAAATGCGCCCGCACAATGTTCCCATGGTCCTGATCGGGGTTGCATTGCTGTGGTTCGGCTGGTTCGGCTTCAATGCCGGGTCGCAGCTTGCGGCGGACGGCGTCGCAACCGCGGCGTTCATCAACACGCATATTGCAACGGCGGCGGCGGCTATGTCCTGGACGCTGGTAGAATGGATACGCTTCAAGAAACCAACCGCCGTGGGCTTCGGCTCCGGCGCGGTGGCGGGCCTGGTCGCAATTACTCCCGCCTGCGGCTTCGTCAATGCGTTTGACGCCCTGCTCATCGGTTTGATCGTCTCGCCGATCTGCTTCTCCGTCATTCAGCTCAAAGGCAAGCTCAATCGCTACGACGATGCTTTAGACGTCTTCGGCGTCCATGCCTGCGGCGGAATGTGGGGCGCTCTTGCGACTGGCCTCTTCGCCAACAGCGGCGTTAACTCCGCGATCACACAAACCAGCGGGCCGCTCGGCGTCGGCAACGGCCCCTTCTCCGGCGCACCGAATGCGTCTTGGGGCCAGCCCATCGCTCAGATTGAAGCGATTTTGCTGACGGTCATCATGGCGATTGTGTCTACGCTCATCATCGGCTCCCTGGTTAACCTGGTGGTTCCCGGCGGGATGCGGGCGCCATCCGAGCAGGAAGAAGACGGCCTGGATGTCACGGAACACGGCGAAGAAGGCTACTCCGGCGAGAACGCCGGTATTCCTGCACTGGCAGGAATTGACTAATCACCGGGGTTCCACAAGGAGAAAACAATGGTCCGAATTGAAGCGATTATTCGCCCCAGCCGCCTTGATGAAGTGAAGTCCGCTTTGGACGATCTCGGCGTCCACGGCCTCAGCGTGACTGAGATCAAGGGCGCGGGCAAGCAGAAGGGTTATACCCAGCATTACCGAGGCTCGGAGTACCAAGTCAATTTACTGCCGAAAGTGCAGCTTGTCGTGGTGGTCGCCGACAGCCAGCAGGACAGCGTCATCGGCGCGATTGAAGGCGCGGCCCGCACCGGCGAGATCGGCGACGGCAAAATCTTCGTCACGCCGGTTCTCGAAGCCGTCCGCATCCGCACCGGCGAGCGCGGCGACACCGCCGTCTCGTAAACGCCAAACTTCCGGTACAATCAAGCCCTGGGGATATTCCCCAGGGCTTCATTGTTTGAGAACCGCCCATGACCATCCAAGAGATGCACCAATCCAACCGAACCGCCTGGAACGAAGCCGCGGCGCATTATGCCGACACGCAGGAGGAACGCATTCAATTTCTGCGGGACGGCGGCACGAACTTTCAGCCGCCGGAGTATTCTTATCTTGCCGGTCTCGGCGACTGGTGCAGGCGGGCAATCCACCTGCAATGCGCGGGCGGGACGGATACGCTTTCGCTTTGGAACCTCGGCGCAAAAGAAGTGGTCGGCGTGGACATCAGCGACGACATGATTGCCGTTGCCCGTGCAAAATCCAATGCGCTGAATGCCCCTGCGCTTTGGTACTGCTGCGACATTTTAGATACGCCGCACACGCTTGACGGAACTGCTGACCTCGTCTACACCGGGCGTGGGGCATTGAACTGGCTGCATGATATGAACGGCTGGGCGTCGGTCGTCTCCCGCCTGCTCGCGCCCGGCGGGCGGCTGTATGTGTTTGAGGGCCATCCGCTGTCCTGGATTTGGGACTCGGAAGCGTCGGATCTGCGTCTGGATCCAGCTTACGGCGATTACTTCCAGACGACTGCTCAAGCAAACCAGGGCTGGGGACCAACTTATGTTGGGGAGCTATCCAAGCCGAAGGAGCAGTTGTCCCAAAAGTACGAGAGCCAGAAAACCTTCGGCCAGATTATCAACCCGCTCCTCCATGCCGGCCTGCGGCTGGAAAAGATAGACGAGCATCCCGACGAATACTGGGATGCGTTTCCCCATCTGCCGGACACAATCAAGTCAAAGCTGCCAAACACGTTCTCCCTGCTGATGCGGAAAGACTAATTTTCAATGGCTTTTCGACCTTGCATTGATCTCCAAAATGGCCGCGTCGTCCAGATTGTCGGCGGGACGCTGACCGATGACGACACGCAGACCGTCACCAACCATGTGTCGGCCCGTTCCGCCGCCGACTTCGCCGCACTGTACCAAGCCGACGGCCTGACCGGAGGCCATGTGATCATGCTCGGCCCCGGCAGTGAAGACGCCGCCCGCTCGGCGCTTGCGGCGTATCCGAACGGCCTGCAACTCGGCGGCGGCGTCACGGCGGAAAACGCGGCGGCGTGGCTGGGCGCCGGGGCAAGCCATGTCATTGTCACCTCATATTTGTTCGAGAACGGCGAGCTTTCTTTTGACCGACTGAAAGCTATGACAAAGGCCGTCGGCAAAGAGCATCTAGTCATCGACGTAAGCTGCCGCCGCTCTGCGGACGGTGAATATCATATCGCCACGAACCGCTGGCAGACCGTCACCGAAACCCGCCTGGACGCTGCGCTGTTTGCTTCCCTGGAACCGTTCTGCGCTGAGCTTTTAGTTCATGCCGCCGATGTCGAAGGCAAATGCGGGGGGATAGACGAAGATTTAGTGCAGCGCCTCGGTGGATGGGTCTCCCTGCCGACGACCTACGCCGGTGGGGCGCAGCGGCTGGAAGACATCGTGCGTGTCGCGCAGTTGTCCGCCGGTAAAATCGATCTCACCATCGGCAGCGCGTTAGACATCTTCGGTGGCAGCCTGGTCAAGTATGAAGAGGCGGCGAAGTTCGGTGTCGGGAGACCCGGCCTTGAAAGGCCGGGCTAATGCGGCAAAGAAAGTACCTACGGCACTGAAGAACAAGCATCTGCCAGCGGCATCTAGCCCCGGAAGGGCTTTCTGTGCTTCAATAGCCCGGCCTTTTAAGGCCGGGTCTGTGTTCAAGTGCCACCGGGTACAATAAGCGCATGAACCCGCGCATCTACCTAGATTATGCCGCGACCACCCCTCTGCGCCCGGAAGTCCGGGCGGCTATGGAACCGTTTCTGTCTGCTGACGGCTTCGGCAACCCCAGCTCGCTCCATGCCGACGGCCAGCGGGCTAAGCGGGCGCTCGACGTGGCCCGTGACATCCTCGCAAACGCGCTCGGCTGCCAATTTTCCGAGATTTCGTTCACGAGCGGCGGCACCGAGTCCGACAACGCAGCATTAGTCGGCGTGATGCTGGCGAACAAATCGCGCGGCAATCACCTCATCACGACCCAGATCGAGCATGAAGCCGTCACCGGAACCGCTCGCTTTTTGGAAACCCTCGGCTTCCGTGTCACGTTTCTGCCCGTGGACGAGTTCGGTGTCGTTTCGCCCCAATCGGTCGCCGTTGCGCTCACGGACGAGACGGCACTGGTCTCCGTCATGCACGCGAACAACGAAGTCGGCACGATCCAGCCCCTGCGCGAGATCGCAGGCATCGTTCACGCTCGCGGGGCGCTGCTGCACACCGACGCCGTGCAGACCTTCGGCCAGATGCCCGTGACCGTCGGCGCTTTGGGCGCAGACTTAATCACCCTGTCCGCGCACAAGATTTACGGCCCGAAAGGCGCGGGCGCATTGTACGTCCGCAGCGGCATTGCGATGGAACCGCTGCTGCACGGCGGCGGGCAGGAGCGGGAGCGGCGTTCGGGAACGGAAAACGTCGCCGCCATCGCCGGCTTCGGTGAAGCGGTCCGCCTGCTCCTGCCGGAACGCGACGCGGAAGCCGCGCGTTTAACTTGCCTGCGCGACCGTCTCTGGTCCCGCCTGTCGGAGCGCCTTCCCCATGCTGTTCTGAACGGCCACCCAACCTATCGTTTGCCGAACAACCTGAACTTCTCCCTGCCGGGCCTGGACGCCGAAACTCTCCTGTTGTCGCTCGACCGTGCGGGCGTCTCCGCGTCATCCGGCTCCGCCTGCACATCCGGCAGCATCGAGCCAAGCCACGTTCTGTCGGCAATGGGCCTGCCCGACGCCCACCTCAAAAGCGCCCTCCGCCTGACTTTAGGGCGCGGCACAACAGCGGAAGAAATAGACCGCATGGTGGACATACTAGTGGGGATCGCGGAGCGGCTGCACTCTGTGTAGGGGTAGGGGCAAAGAGGGTAGGGGCAAGCCCTACCCCTACAATACAATGAGCATAAGCTCTTCAAGCAGCGAGTCACGCCGTCGCGGCGTAGTTGTCGGAGCCGCCGACATCGTGGAAGATGGGCAGGTAATCGCGCCAGATTTCGTTTTTGGTGCCGCTGATGTACTTGGTCATGCTGATGTACGGGACATAGCGCGGGCGCTTTGGCGGACGCGCGAGCTTCATGCCGCAGGCGGACAGCAGCTTGTCGCCTTTGCGGGCGTTGCACCGGCGGCAGCAGGCAACGAGGTTGTCCCAGTGCATCCCGCCCCCGGCTCGCTTCGGCAGGATGTGGTCAATCGTTAAATCGCGCGTCTGCACCCCGCAGTACTGGCAGGTGTAGTTGTCGCGGGCGAAAATAGAGCGCCGAGATAATTTCAGATCGGGCAGAGGCCGCTTGACGTGGTAGCGCAGGCGGACGACCGACGGCGCGGCGACAACCTGGCCTTCATTCGTCACAAACGCCGGGGCGCTGCTGTCGCCGCTCTCGTGGGTGTGCAAAATGTCCGCCTTGCCGAGATAAAGGAGAATAACGGCCCGGCGCAGGTTGCAGACATTCAGCGGCTCGTAATCACTGTTTAAAACAAGAACTTCATGGCTCATGGTCGGTGTCGTGTTATCCTTTCCCCGGTCTTACTGCACAGAAGTCAAAGAGAAAGAAGAGAAGCAAAAACAAAAAACCCGCTTCGGCGTTCGCGGCACTCGGAGGCGGCGTCAGTCGGAAGCGGGTAGGAGACACAAGCGGGTGGATGCTGTCTGGTGTGTAGACAGTGTTGTGGCACGTGCCGGTGTTGCAGCGCATTCCCTTCCGCCTGCCGCCCACGCGGCTGCCGATTTGTTTCAAAACATTCTCTCATATCTGCCATCATTGTAGCCCCTTTCACGAAGTTTTGTCAATCGGTTTTCGTCAAGAAGGAAGGATTTTTTAGACTGCGTCCGCCGGGGTATACTGAAAGCGTTATGATTTTTGATTCTTTACTTTTGACGGCCGTGCGGGACGAACTCGGAGACACGCTGGTCGGCGGCAAGATTGAGAAAATCACACAGCCGGACCCGGACGAGATCGTTCTGCGTATTTACAAGACCGGCCATAAGCATAATTTGCTGCTGTCGTGTGACGCTTCCCATGCCCGTGCCCATTTGACCATCTCCCGCCGGGACAACCCGCCGACCCCGCCCCATTTCTGCTCCGTCCTGCGCCGGCACCTCGACGGCGCGTGGCTCGACGACATTTCCCTGCCGCTCGGCTTCGGCGAGCGTGTGCTGCATCTGCATTTCAAGGCGGTAGACGGGGCACCATACACGCTGATCGCGGAGCTGATGGGCAAGCACAGCAACTTGATCCTGATCAACGGCGCGGGAATGATTTTGGGCGCGGCGAAGAATATCGGGCGCACGATGAGCCGCCTGCGTCAGATCGGGCCAGGCATTACGTATGCGCCCCCGCCCCGTCAGCGCGGGCGGCATGACCCGACAGCCCAGCTCAGCATGGAGCTGGGACCGGAAACTTTGACGGCCTCGGAAGCGGAAGAATGGCTGCTGACACACTGGGCGGGGGTCAGCCCGCTGCTGGCCTCGGAAACGCTGGCGCGAGCCGGGGAAACACCAACGCCGCAGACCCTGCATCATGCGCTGGCGTTGCTGCTGACCGTGGTGCGGGTGAAGGACTGGAGTCCGCGCCTTTGGACCGACCCTTCCGGCAAAACGCTCGGCGCGTACCCGGTGCCGCTGCGCTCGGTTCCGCCGGCAGACCAGCATTCCCGCGCTTCGGTCAGCCTGGCGCTGGATCAGGCCGCGTCGTCGGTGATTGAGCGGGAAACATTTGAGAGCACCCGCGACTCGCTCCTGGCGGAGCTGCGCCGGACCCGCAAGCTGCGGGAGCGCGAAGCGGCGGAAGTGGAGCAGGGGCTGCGGAACGCCGCCCGCGCGGAAGAATACCGCCAAGTCGGCGATCTGCTGCTGACGAACCAGTCCCAGATCCGGCGCGGCCAGTCGCTTGTTTCCGTGCCGGATTACTACGCGCCGCCCCTGCCCGGCGGCGAGCCGACCATGCGCTTTATCGCGCTGGACCCGGCGCTGGATGTTCACGAGAACGCCGAGCGGTTTTACAAGCGCAGCCGCAAAGCAGACCTCAGCGCCATGACCCTGCAAGAGCGCCGGGCGCAGGCATTGGAAGAAGTGGCGCTGCTGACTTTCGCCGAGCGTGAAGCCGGTCTGGCGGCGACCTCGGCGGAAGTCGCTGCGCTGCGCCAGTCTCTGGCCCAGTCGCTGGCACGCGGCGAGGTGCAGAACACCCCGGAGTCCTCGCGTCCGGCCACGCCGGACTTTGAGGGTCACAAGATCAAGCGCTATCAGACAGTAGATGGCTGGGAGATATTAGTCGGGGAAAACGCAGATTCAAACGACTATTTGACGACGAAGCTGGCGTCGTCATCGGACATCTGGCTTCATGTCCGAGCCGCGACTTCCGCGCACGGGATTATTCGCGCCAAAAACAAGCCGGCGTCGGTGTCCCAGGCCGCCTTGCAGCAGGCCGCCGAAATGGTCGCCGCCCGCAGCGAAGTCAAGCATTCCTCGCTCATCCCCGTAGACTACACGCTGAAAAAGCATGTCCACAAACCGCGCAAAAGTGCGCCCGGCGCGGTCACCTACCAGAACGAGAAAACCCTGTTCGTCGCCGGCATTCACGGGGAGTAAGAAGACAAAAATCGGGCAGGGACAGCGTCCGTCAGCCAGACGCCGTTGTCGGAGCAGTAGAACTCATAGCCTGCCGCAGCCACCGCTGCGGCATCAATCTGGAAGATGACCGGGCGGCCATGCCGTGCCCCGACCGCTGTCGCCGTCGCCACATCACGGGACAAATGGACATGGTTGCGGCCCATTTTTTGCAGACCTTCCCGCGCAACAATGGGAGCCGTGAGATGGCCTGTCCCGTGGTAGAGAGTATCAGGAGGGGCAGTCGGCGCGAGCTGCAAGTCTACGGCGACGCTGTGGCCTTGATTGGCCCGGATCATCGTGCCGAATTTGTCAAATGAGAACCGCTGCTTGCTGTTCTGCGCGACCACTTCAGCTAGCTCTGCGGGGGAAATCGTCCTGTGCCGCTTGGCGCAGGCGGCCAGCAGGGCGTCTACTGGCACCCAGCCGCCGGGGGCGAGTGTCAATCCCAACCCTTCCGGGTCGTGCCGCAGATGCTTGGACAAAAAATTGCTGATTTTGACTAATCGCGCCTCGTTCATTTCCGGTTCATGCCGCGCTAGCTTCGCATCCGCCCGCGCGTGTTCTTTTCTTTCTCATTGTCGTCTTCATGCTCGACCACATACTGCATCTGGTCGAAAAAGCCGCGCACCAAGCGCTCGCGAGTCATGTTCTTCATCACGATGTCAATCTCGGAGCGCAGATTGGCCCCTTTGTCGTCGCGGGAATGCATGATGCGTCCGGCCAGGGTGATATTGCCGCTTTTGACCTGGACATCAATCATCGTCGAGTTAATCGGGCGCTTGCCCAGCTCGCGGCGGACATTTCGCGCAATTTCGGCGTCTTCGGGAGTCATAACTTATCCCTCCTTAACTTATCTGTTTCGGTGTTTAAGGGTATTATACCCTATGCCCCATCTTCAACTGCAAAAGTATCGCGGCGAGGAGTTCGCCGCCGTCACGGCCCATTCGGTCTACCTGAACCACGCCGGGGTGTCTCCAATGCCCGCTCGCGTCGCCGCCGCTGTGTCCGAGACCGCCGCGCAGTTTTCCCGCGATCCGCTCGGCGTCTTTCTCTCCCGCGTCATGCCCGCGTCGGTGTCGGCGCGGGCGCGGCTGGCCCGGCTGATGGGCGTTCCCGCCGAGCATCTGGCACTCACCAAGAACACCGGGCATGGCTTGTCCATTGTCGCCGACGGATTAAAGCTTGAAGCCGGGGACAATGTCGTGAGCGTAGACTGCGAATACCCTAGCGTCGTGTATCCCTGGTACGCACAGAAAGACCGGGGCATCGAGACGCGGCTGGTCACGCCTCATGCCGACGGAACGTTCACGGCTGACGACTTAGACGCCGTGATGGACGACCGAACGCGGGTGGTGACGGTCTCCTGGATCCAGTTCGGCACAGGCTTTCGGTGCGACCTCGCCGCCATCACTGCCGCCGCTCACGCCCGCAACGCTTTAGTCGTCGTTGACGTCATTCAGGGCCTCGGCGCACTTCCCCTCAGCGTGGAAGCCCTCGGCCTAGACATCGCCGTCACAGGCGTTCACAAGTGGCTGATGGCCCCGCCCGGAACCGGCGGGCTGTATGTCGCCCCGCATGTTCTGGACCGCCTGCGCCTGGTAAACATGGGGGCCGGGGCCGTAGTGGATGTGATGAAGTTCGACCCGCTGGATTTCAACGTGAAGCCGACGGTGCAGCGCTATGAAGAAGGCTCTCCGAATGCGCTTGGCCTGGTCGGCCTTGACACCGCGCTGTCACTGCTGGAAGATGTGGGTAGTGACGCCATCGGCATGCAGATTATGGCGCTGTCGGGGTATGCCGCGCAGAAACTGGAAGAAAAAAATTACCAGGTGGTCTCGCCTCGCACCGACGCCCAGCGGGCGGGATTGGTCACGTTTAGGCACCGCTCGCTGCCGAATGAGAGCGTCTTGCAGACCCTGGCCGATGCGAAAGTCGTCGCCGCTGTGCGCGGCGGCAATCTGCGCTTTTCTCCGCATTTCTACAACACGACGGACGAGATCGACCGGGCGGTAAATGCGCTGCCGGTGTGATAGTGGGAACAAGAAAACGAGGAGTTGAAAACTCCTCGCTAGGAAAGGCGTCCTGCCGGACGATGAGAAGACTTTTCCCTCACCCAAAGGGTGCTTCTCCTAGCGAGGAGTTTTCAACTCCTCGTCTTATTACAAAGTGCGCTTAAACCCCGGTGACGGTGTCCGATTCCGCTTTGGCAGAGGCACGGAGATCAACGACGGCGTCTTCACCGGTGAGGGCATCCACAGGAACCGCACCGGCGGCTTCTTCCTGAGCAATCTCTTCCACTGCTTCGGCGGTCCGTGAGTAGTGCAGGGACACAATCGCCGCGTCTTCCGCGCTGGTAAACTCCAGGGCCGGGTTGTGCGGCAGGTCGGAGACCCGCAGGACATCGCCAGGCTGCATCTGGGATACGTCGACGTCGAGGTGCGCGATCAGGTCGGCAGGCTGGGCGTGAACTGTGATGGCTTCCATCGCTTGTTCAATCACTAAGACGCCGGTATCTACGCCATCAGGATGGCCGCTCAGGACAATCGGGATCTGGGCGGTGACTTTGTCGCCTTTTTTGACCTGGTGGAAGCCGATGGCGACAAAATTGCGGGTGATCGGGTTCCGCTCCAGCCGGTCTACCAAGACCGAGTGGGTCTGGGCATCGCCCGCAATGGACAAGTCAATAATTGTGTTCAGGCCGGTCTCGGCGGACAAAATGGCAGCGATGGCTTTGGACGGCACTTCGACATCGAGCGGCTCCAAGCCTTTGCCGTAAATGGAGCCGGGGATAAAGCCCTGGCGAATGCGCTGCTTGCGCTCGCCTTTGGTTTGCGGGCCGCGCTTTTGGGCGGTAATGTTCATGTTGCTCTCCTGAAAAATTGGGCCTGAAAATCTTACTCTGCGAAAATATAACTCTATAGCATACCCGGTTTTAACGCATCTTTGGACGCTTGTTCGAGTACGGCGTCAAACTTTTCCCCGAACTTGGTCTGACGCGCCCGAAGCGCGGCCTGCTGCTCCGGCGTCGCCAGCGCGGTCCACCGGGTCATCACCCGTGTGTAGAGCGTGCGAAGGGCCGTATCGGTCTGCGGATCGGGGTGTCCGCCGGAAAGCGCCTCACGCTCCGTATTGATGCTGCCCCCCTGGTCGGCATACGTTTCTAAAAGCGCTGCCGCCCGGCTGTAGTAACCTCTCGCTTGTGCGGGCGGTTGGCCCGGCGCGTCGCCGAGAGCGGCATCGGCATAAGCAAAGCCTGGCTCGACCGATTCGCCTAAAGCCCGCGCCGTCCCGACGGGACTTTGTTCCAAATCCGACAGCCGCCGGTAGTAAGCCAGCGCGTCGGGCGGCGGAGACAGGCGCGCCAGGCGCAGCAGCAGCTCCACCGAGTTCGGCTCGGCGTGAAGGCCGTTTTTGTACGCTGCCACGGCGTCGGTGTTCCGGCCTGCCGCCTGCAAGATTGTTCCGAGGCGGCGGAAATTGACCGAGTTCGGCTCCAAAGCGACGGCATTGTCCAGGGCGTTTTCGGCGTTCGCCGGATCACCGGAGCGGACATAATCAATGCTGTAGCCGAGATCGCTGGGATAGCGGCTGGAAAGCGGGTCCCAGGCACGAGCCGCCGTGTAACTTTGAGCCGCGCCGCCGGGATCGCTGCCCTGCTGTGCATCCGCCGCGACCGCATAGCCCGCGCCGATCCCTTCCGTTCCTGTCAGCAGCAGCAGCGCCGTTGCCGCGCTTCCGGCGGCGATCCGCGTCAGTGCGGGTATGGGCTTCCCGGCTTCCTCCGCTTCTCGCTCCGCCAGTCCTGCCGCGAGGCCGGCAAAAGTCCAGAAGACCGCGCCCAAAAAGAAGACGTACCAGTCTGAGTCGATCAAGTTCTGCACGGCCCCGCCTGCCAGTGACCCGGCCAAGCCGCACAGCAGGAGGCGGCTGTCCTGCGGCAATAACCTGCCGCTGTTGTCCTGTGTGTCCGGCAGCCGACGCAGGCCGTGCGTCAGCGCGATGCCAAGCAAAACAAGCACGGCCAGCAAGGTCAGCAGCGCGGGCAGGCCGCACTCGTCGGCCATCTGCAAGTACGAGTTGTGCGCCAGCCGCGTAAAGCCTGTCAGGGCGTATTTTGGGTACAAATCGGTCCATGTGCCGATCCCTGTTCCCAGAACCGGGTTTGCCAGCGCCATGTGCAGCGAGCCGCGCCAGGTCCAAAGGCGAAACGCCGCCGAGTTGTCATGCAGATTTTGCAGCCGCAGCAGCACCGGCCTTGCAAAGACCAGGCCGCCCAGCGTGAGACCCGCGCCGAAGACGCCAAGCAGCAGGCGGGTCGCTTTTGGCAGCCGCAGGCCGCGCCGCGTCGCCGCGAGCATTCCTGCCGCAAAGACCAGCAGCGAAACCCCCAGCGAGACCAGGCCGAAGCGCGATTGAGTGGTCAGAAACGCCGCAAGCTGCAAGAGCAAAACCACGCCGAGTACCAGCGATGCCATGCCCCGCAGCAGCGGGGTCAAGCCGCGGAGGCTCGGCGCTTCCAGAAACAGTGCGAGCGTCAGCGGCAGCAGCAGCACAAAGTAACCTGCGAGAAAGTCCGGCGACGAGGTCACAAAAATGCGCCAGTTGGGCAGCCCTGCCCGCAGGTGCGTGATGTATTCCTGCAAGCCCAAATCCGCAATCACCGCCGACCCAGCCACTGCCGCCAGCGCCAGCCCATACAGCGCCATACGGCTCCCGGCTACGCGCCGGGCCAGCGCAAACAGCGCAAAGTCGGCGGCCAGGATGCTCCATCCGCGCAGCATTTCGCCGAAATAGCCGGTCCCGTGCTGCACGGCAAGCCGCACCGGAAGAGACAAAAACGCCAAGCCCAGCAGTCCCAGAAACGCTTTCTCGGCAGGCGACAGGCGAGCTGCCGACGGCCCGCCGCGCCGGGCGGACAGCGCCGCGAGCAGCACGGCCAGAAATGTTCCGGCGCAGAGAAAAGACGCCCACTCAAAGGAAACAAGCGCTTCCACGCGCGGGCCGTCGGGCTGGGCGGCATACAGAGGCGCGAGCAGCAGCGTCAGCGCAAGCAAAAGTGTAATGGCAATGGTCATAGATCGTTGGTCAGCAAAGAACCGTTACTTCCAGTGCCGGTGCTCCAAAAGCTATCTTGCCCTCCGCGCTGCCGCTCGGCGCTTGGCGATCCGCACGGCGGCGCGGAGCCAGAGGCCGGAATACACGGCAGCGCGGCGCAGCAGCGACGACTTCGGGTGGCGCTTTAAATCGTACTCGTACCACGACCGATGGAATTCCCGAATCATCTTGTCCGCGTTTTTGTCGCTGGAGCGGCCGATGGCGTGGGTCACGACCGCGCCCGGCACATAAACGACTTTCATCCCCGCGTCCCACGCCCGCTGGCAGATGTCCACATCCTCGCAATACATATAAAACCGTTCGTCTAACGTCCCGATTTTCTCCATCGTGCTTCTGCGGAGGAGCATCGCGCACCCGGAAACCCAGTCTACGGGCGTATCGGAAGCGTGGTCGAAATCGGTCATCAAGTAGTCCCGCGCAAAGCGGTTGTTCGGAAACAGGCGGCCCAAATAGGTGTTCCGAAAGAACCCTGCGCCGAGCGACGGGAACCGGCGGCAGGAGAATTGCAGGCTTCCGTCCGGGTTCAAGACCTTCGGCCCGAAAATCGCTGCGTTCGGGTGGCTGTCGGCATAGGCCAGCAAACTGTCCAACGCGCTGGGATGGGTTTTTGCGTCTGAGTTCAGCAGAAAAACGTAGCGGCTCTTGGTTTCGGCAATCGCTTGATTGTTCGCTTTGGAGAAGCCCAAGTTCTCGCTATTTGCCCGCAGATGCACCGAAGGGAACTCCGCCGCTACCATTGCCGCCGAGCCGTCGGCGCTGGCGTTGTCTACCACCCAGACTTCGTAGTCTGCCTGTGGCTTCGGATCGGCGAACAGCGACGTGAGACAGGCCCGCAAATCTTCCCGTGCGTTCCAGTTGACAATAACAACGGCAATGTCGGTCATATTATTTCAGCGTGTAAGACAGGCACCAGAAATACTCGCTGGCCTCGTACTCAATGTCTACACCGTAGGGCGCGACGGCGTCTTCCAACTCCTGCCGCGACGGGAAGTTTTTCAGCACTTCATACCCTGTCCCGTTCCCTAAGACCCGGTCCTGGTAAGTGTTGCCGTCGCCGTCGGTCCGCGAGATCGGATGGTTACTGCCCTCAACATAGCAGTTGTCGGCAAACATGACCCGCGCCCCCGTCCGCAGTTTTCCATGAAACGCCGCCAGAAACGAATCAATCTGCGATTTGGGAATGTGCGACCACCAAAAGCCCGAAAACCCGCCGCTGAACTTCTGTACGGGAACGCTCAGCAGCGAAAAAGCATCTTCTTCTAAAAATGTCACCTTGCCCGGCGGCAGCGGCTTCTGCCAGCGTCTGCGTCCAAAATCCCGTGCCGCAGGCCACTTCTAAGACAGAACGATTTCGAAATGGTTGCCTAAGATGTGAATGAAGCCAGGCAATCGCCTCCTGCCGCTCCGGCTTCCGGTAAACTTCTTCGTACTCCGCCGCCCGGTCTGCGTAGTAGGTTTGTAACTCTTTTTGGGACATGATTAAGAACCATGCCATAAATGGCACGGCTACACGGCGAACCGCCACGAAGTACCGCTTCGCGGCACTGGGAACACTCTAATTGTAGGTTTCTATCTTAACCCCGCGAAGCGGGTGTTTTGTGGCGTCTGCGCCCTGTAGCCGTGTGTTTCAACACATGGTCTTCATTCCGGGTAATTATAACCCGTCAATTCTTCGTCCCAAATCAGCCGCCCCGACTCCAAATCGCTGACAATTTCACCCAGCCATGTCTTGAAGTCAGGTGCCAAAAGCCGCTGACCGTCAGCTTCGTAATCGTATTCAATAATCTGACCAACAACTCCGATTTTTGTCGGGTCATAGTCAAGGCATATCTGGTTGCCGCCGATGTTCCACGCGAACGGAATCCATGCGGCATCTAAAGTCACTGGCTTCACGCCGAGGCTTGCGCCTTCGCCGCGCAATTCGCCAGCAAGCATCTCCAAGTTCGCGATGTTGCTCTCCCAGTTGTCTACAACTTCCAAGAGCGAAAGAAAACTGAAAAAGTTAGGGACAAAGCAGTAGCGATCATCATTTTGCCCGTCGTGCCGCAAATACGACTGCTGGACATCAGACGGGAATGTGACACCGCAGGCGTCCTCAGCGTCGGCGATCTCTTCTTCCGTCGCGCCAGGCGCAAGGCTGCTGTAAACTTGCGGCGCGTTCTGCCGAAGAAAGCTTTCTAAGCGGGTCCATATCTCGTCCATAGGATTGCCTTTTGGTATCCAGCTCTTGTCATTTTACAGTATCCTGTCAACCATACGCTCAGTCCTTAGCTTTGGACAGCAATCGCCATTCATTCAGCAGAACGGCGGTGCGGAGGAGCCACTTGACCGGCGGCGCAAGGTGCGGGTAGTGCTTGTCGTAAAAGCGCAGGAAAGAGCGGTGGGACTCGCGGACCATGCTTGCTTTCACCTGCCGGGTGCTGCCGCCGCCATAGTGCGTGACGACCACATCAGGAGTGTACCAGATGGAGTACCCGTGCTGACGCTTGGCCCGCCGGCACCAGTCCACTTCGTTGAAAAAAATCGGAAACTGCGGGTCCAGGCCGCCGACAGCCTCATACGCCGCGCGGGAAATCCACAAAAACGATCCCATCGGCTGGTCGGCTTCAATGACGCTTTCGTAGTCAAACCAGGTCATGCGGTACGCGCCGAACACGCGGGATTTGGGAAACAGCCGGGACAGGCCGAGATACTCCCATAGGACCGGGCCGGGGTCGGGAAATGAACGCAGAGAAGGCTGCGTTTTGCCGTCCGTGCCGACCAGTCGGCCGCCGAACGCGCCGAGGTCGGGGTGCGACGCGGCAAACTCGGCGGCGCGGGTCAGGCTTTCGGGATGGACGACAACATCCGGGTTCAGCAGCAGAAGCGCATCGCCGGTGGCGCGCTGGAGCGCCAGATTGTTGCCTTCGGCATAGC
Source organism: uncultured Armatimonadales bacterium (assembly GCA_964252595.1). Classification (GTDB taxonomy): domain Bacteria; phylum Armatimonadota; class Armatimonadia; order Armatimonadales; family Capsulimonadaceae; genus JANXMY01. The sequence continues at coordinate 31,777 of CAXUNT010000011.1, read as the reverse complement.
CTAAGTTTGCGGCGGAAGCAATCAAGACAACGGCGGGAAATTCTGCGGCGACCATGTCCGCCGAGCCGTCGGCGCTGGCGTTGTCTACAACGATGATTTCCACAGTATTGCCGCTTGGCGGGAAACGCAGAAGCGCGGCGAGGCACTCGCGCAGAAAGTCGCGGGTGTTCCAGTTGACGATGCAGACGGACAGGCGCATGGCTTATTCCAAGCCGAACAGCGGCGCGGCCTCGGCCAAATCCCGTGCTAAGGCGGACGGCGGGCAGGGGGCGAACCAGTCGGGGGAGTTCCGGCCTAAAACGCCGAGGGTCGCGGCGCAGCCGGCCTTGACGCCCGCTTCAATGTCCATGAAATGGTCGCCGATCATCGCGGCGTCTTCAGGCTTCTCGCCGAGCAGGTGCAGCGCTTCCCACAAATGTTCCGGGTTCGGCTTGGTGAGCGGAACATCGTCACGGGTCAGAAGCAGGTGATGGGGCAGGGCGAAGCGGGCCAGCAAACCGACCGAAACGGCCCGGCAGTTGCGGGTGACGACACCGATCTTAATGCCGCGTGCAATCAGCGCTGTCATCAGCGCGTGCGTTCCCGGCAGAAGTGTCGGCTGGGAACAGCCCGCGATTTCCATGTCTTGCAGCACTGCGAATGCCGTACGGCGCAGGGCCACGCCGTCGCCGCCGCGCGTTTGGACATCTTGGGCGGCGGATTCAACTAATCCCAGAATGTCTTTGCCCTCGGTGATGTGGTTAGGAACCCCGTGCGCCGCTGCGAGTTCCCCCATGGCACGGGTCATTGCCGGGAAATCTATGTGCGTTTCAATGAGCGTGCCGTCAAGATCAAACAGCACGGCGCGAAGCGGCGGAAACAGGGCAGGCATAGGCCATTATAGCCCGGACAAGGCGGAGAGGTCAACTTCAGAAAAAACCCGGCGCTGTAAGCGCCGGGCGATTTGTCTATTCGTAAATGCGGGCGCTTCCCGTAGATGCCGGGGCGGCATCCACGGTGCTTAAAGCTTCCGTGGGCGCGGCTTGAGTCGCCAGCGCTTCGGCGCGGGCGGCGGCGGCTTGGGCGTTCACATCCTGCGGTGATGGACCCTTTCGCAGATGCTCGGCAATGACCGGGTTATTGCCCCAGATATCGGTGACGCGCTCGCCCGCGGCGTTGACATTGATATCCACCCCAGCCGCATTGTACTTCAGCAACAACTGCTTGATGTCATCGTAGCGGGTAGGGTCCACGGAGATCGTCAGCAGGTAATCGCCTTCCCGCAGGCGGTCGCTGACATTTGCCGCTGCCTGTTCGGGCATTCCCATGTCCCGCAGGTAGGCGGCGACGCCGCCGACGGCCGGGCGCGCTGCCGTGGTCGCCGCGGCGACGCCGAACGCGCCTGCGAGAATGCCGCCGCCGAGAACCAGCCCGACGCCGGGGATCATCACGGCGGCGGCTGCCGCCAGCAGGCCGGCAACCAATCCAACTCCCGTGCCGACTGCCGCGCCCGCTGCCGCGTCTTGGGGCGTCGTGGTCGTGATGCCCATTCTACCGACGGCGCTGACATTTTCCGCCGTGTCCACCGCCGAGCGCGGCGTGACCGTGTCTGCAATCGCCGCTGGCGGCAGTGTCCCGGTTTGAGGCACGTAAGTCGCCGCCGATGTCGTCTCATCTTCGGTCAAGCGTGTGTAGCCGCTCCGAATGCGCCCCGCTTCGTCCTGCTCCGCCGCCCGGCGGCTGGCGATGCCGATATTAGTGTCCGGGACGCCGTGGTCCCGCAGTGCGCCGATGGCGCGTTCGGCATCGGCCACGTCCTGAAAAAGTGCGTAAATGGTTTGCAGTGCCATGAGAGTCCTCCTCGGTGCTGACAGCTAATACCCGCGAGGCAGGCAGGGATAAACCGGGCCGGCAGAATAAGGGGGACAAGAAGGGCGAACACAAGGTTCGCGCCCTACACCCTCCGAATAGGATCGTAGGGGCGAACCTTGTGTTCGCCTTTTTTTCGTGTTCATCCTTCCTGGGCTAGGGCAGATCCACCCTTAAGAACCAGTCAAACGTCTTCAGCGTCGCGTATACCAGGTAGGTGTTCAAGCCGAAGATGACGACGGCGAGGGTCCAGCCGATGGCGCGGGTCGCCCAGCCGTTGACGAACCGGCCCATTTTCAGGCGGTCGCTTGTGAACTGCACCAGTGGTATGACGGCGAACGAGAGCTGCACCGACAGCACGACCTGGCTGAAAATCAGCAGCTTGCCCGTGCCGGCCATGCCGTACAGGCCGACGATGATCAGCGTCGGTACAATCGCCAGTGTTCGGGAAATCAAGCGCCGCACCCACGCGGGAATTTGAAAATTCGTGAAGCCTTCCAAGATGATCTGCCCGGCCATTGTCCCCGTCAGCGTCGAGTTCTGGCCCGACGCCAAGAGCGCAATCGCAAACAGCGGAGTGGCGATGCCGACCCCCATCAAGGGAGAAAGCAGCCTGTACGCGCTTTGAATATCGCCGATCTCGTGGTGGCCGCTCTTGTAAAAGACGGCCGCCGACAAAATCAAGATCGCGGCGTTGACAAACAGCGCCAGCATCAGCGCGACGGTCGAATCAAGATACGCGCTCTGGATCGCGCCTTTCTTTTCTTTGTGGTCCGTGCCGAAGTCGCGGGTCTGGACAATGGACGAGTGCAGGTACAGGTTGTGCGGCATGACCGTCGCCCCGAGAATGCCGAGGGCGATATAGAGCATGGCCGGGTCGCGGATAATCTCGGCGTGGGGGATAAAGCCCGCCAGGACGCCGAACCAGGCTGGACGGGCGTAGATCATTTCCACGGTGAAAATGACCATCATCGTGCCGATGAGCGTAATGACCAGTGCTTCGACATACCGGAAGCCTTTGCCCTGCAAAAACAGCACGACCAGAACGTCTAAGGCCGTCAGCCCGCAGCCGACGATGAGCGGGATATGGAACAGCAGATTGAGCGCGATGCCCGCGCCGATGACTTCCGCCACATCGCAGGCGACAATGCCGCTCTCCGCCGAGATCCACAGAAAAATGGAGACCGGCTTCGGGTACGCATCCCGGCAGGCTTGAGCGAGATCACGCTGGGTCACAATGCCGAGCTTCGCGGCCAGCGCTTGCAAGAAGATCGCCGTGAAGTTGGCCAGCAAAATCACCGACAGCAGCCTATAGGCAAATACCGAGCCGCCGCTGATGTCCGTCGCCCAGTTGCCGGGGTCCATGTAGCCGACGGCGATCAAATAGCCCGGCCCGAAGAATGCTAAAAAGCGCCGCCAGGAAGTCGCGTTCTTCGGCACGACCACGGATTGGAACACTTCCGGTAGGGAAGGCCGCTGAACCGGCCCCCGCCATCCGGCGTCTCTTTGGCTTGGGTTTACTTGCGGGATTTCTTCGGCTGCTTCCATAAATGACTTATGCTGACTTTCTAATTCAATGGCGGTACAGGCCGGGGTTGTAGAAAACCCCGGCAGGAAAATGTCCTTCGGACACGGAGATAATTGTCTAGGCTTTTCTCCATGCGAAGTAAGCTTCTTTGCCGGAGGTTTTTACACCTCCGGCGTGACTGACTGCACGAACACGCTACCGGCAAGAGATGCCCCGATCACCTGCCGCTCGCTGCCTACCTGCACCGTCAGCAGGCCGTCAATCGCGTCCCGTTCCAGCACGGTCACGACCGAGTGCAGATGAATAACCCGCGCCGTCAATGCCCGCAGCACGGCGGCATTGGTGTCTTTCACCCGCGCCACTGTGACTGTTTCGCCGGGGATGCACTCGCCGAGTGTCCGCAGACGCTCCTCAATGAGTGTGCCGTCGAATGCGGGAATGGGGTCGCCATGCGGGCAGGCGCGAGGATGGCCGAGCAGGGTATCAATCCGGGCCTCAAACTCTTCCGAAATAACGTGTTCGAGCTTCTCGGCTTCGGCGTCCACTTGGTCCCAGGAGTAACCCATCGCCTGCGCGAGATACAACTCTAACAGTCGGTGGTGACGAATAACTTCCAGCGCGATTTTCTCACCCATCGGGGTCAGCCGCACCCCATAGTACGGAGTATAAGCGACTAAATTGGCTTCCGCCAGATGCTTCAGCATCTTCGTGACGGCCGCGGCGGATGTGCCGGTTCGCTCGGCCAGCGCCGAAGTCGAGACGGTATCCGTCTGCGTTTGCAGCTTGTAAATCGTCTTGACGTAATCTTCCACGGCGGCAGATCGCATGGCACACTCGCAAACACTAATTGCAATAGCAAGAAACTTATTATTTAACCTGGGTTAAATGTTAAAGGCAGTATACCCGAAGCGGCAGAAAAAAGCGAGCAGTTAAAAACTGCTCGCTTTTTCTGCATCACATGTCTACTTCCGCTCGCCGATAGGCTTTACTGTCAAATCACGCGGGCCGGTATAGATGGCGCGGGGGCGGATCAGGCGGTTGTCGCCAAGCTGCTCCAAAATGTGCGCGGTCCAGCCGGCGACGCGGGAAAGGGCGAAAACCGGCGTGAACTGGTCGTTCGGGATTTCGAGCATCCGGTAGACTGAGGCCGAGAAGAAATCTACATTAGCTTTCAGCGTAGTTTTGCCTTTGGCCGCGAGGGCTTTGTCTGCGGCTTCCTGGACTTTTTCGCTGATCTCGTACCACTTCGGCTCACCGGTCGTCTCGGCAAGCTGGCGGGACATCTCGCGCAGGGAGACCGCGCGAGGGTCTAAAGCGCGGTAAACGCGGTGGCCGATGCCGGGGATTTTTTTGCCGTCAGCCAGCATCTGCGTGACAATGCCGTCGGCCTGATCCGGGGTGCCGATCTGCTCCAGCAAATTCATCACGTTGACATTCGCCCCGCCGTGGAGCGGCCCGGCGAGCGTACCGATGGCGGACGTGACCGCGCTGTACATATCGGTCAGGGTCGCGACGGTGACGCGGGCGGCGAACGTAGAGGCATTCAGCTCATGGTCGGCATGAAGAATGAGCGCCACGTCCAGTGCGTGTGATGCCGTCTCATCAGGAACGCTGCCGGTGAGCTGGTGCAGAAAGTGCGCGGCGGTGGACAGGCCCGGCTGCGGCGCGACAGGTTCTTCACCCTTGCGAAGCCGATCTAGTGTGCCGACGAGCGTTCCCATTTGGGCCGTCACGCGCAGAGCTTTTCGCTTGTTGGCGTCCATGCCCTCGTCACCTTCGTCCGGGTCGTACAAGGACAACAGAGAAGTGGCGGTGCGGAGGGCGTCCATCGGGGGGGCAGTGCGAGGAAGCTGCTTTAAGAGGGCCATCGCGCCTTCGGGGATCGCCCGATTGTCGGACAGTTCGGACTTCAGGGCAGCCAGCTCTGTTTCGGTCGGCAGGCTGCCGTTCCAAAGCAAATAAATGACTTCTTCAAACGTCGTATTCTGGGCCAAGTCGTGAATGTCGTAGCCCCGGTAGATCAGCTTGCCGTTAACCCCGTCCACGTCGCAGATGGACGACTCGCCGGCAATGACATCTTCCAGCCCTTTTGCAAATTTATCGTCAGCCATGGAAATAAAAAACCTCTCTTGAGCGGCCTCGGCGTGCGCGAGGCAGCACCGTGCATTTTACCCAGTTTTTGGCGGCATCGTCAAACTCTTTTCACGCTCTCCGCTTGGCTCAATTCAGCCTGGGTGGCATCGGGTTCCTCATCCCATTTCCCGGCGACCGACATTTTGGTTCCGCAGCAGGCGCAGACTCCCAGCATGGCCCGGCGGCCGTTCTTCATCAGGGTCCGGGTCGGCGTGAGCATTTCTTGTTTGGCGCGGCAGCGCACACAGTATCCGGTCATGGCAGCCTCGTAAATTTACTTGGAATAGTAGAATAAGAACGCGCCATTATATCCGCAAGCGGGTCGGCGTGTCAAGGAATGCCGTGAACAATTTCTCCGGGTTCGCGTCTTGATTCCTGCTTGCCAAATCTCGCGCTTTTATGGAAGAATACACCATGCAAACCCTTTTTCGGCCCCGCACTGCTGTCTTGCTGTCGTCGCTTCTCGCCGCCGGCGTCGTTGCCTCGGCGGCGCTGATCACTCCCACCCAGCCTGCCGCCGCCGACGCGCCGAAGGCCGATGCCAGCGCCCAGGTCAAGACGCTGTATGCCGAGAAATGCTCGGCATGCCATAACCTGCCCTCTCCGGCGGAAAAAGGCTACAGCCGGGCCGAATGGCAGCGCACCGTCAACACCATGCTGACCAAGTACCATGCCTCGGATGAGATCGCCCCCACCGAAGCCGCCCAAATTGTGGATTATCTTGCAACATTCGCGCCGAAGCCGAATACCGGCAGTGGGCGGCGTTCCCAAGATCCCTGGGCAACCGATAACTTGGATGTCTGGACGACAGCGCCGGCCACTTCCCGTGTCTTCAACTTTGAAGCGGGCGGCCTCGCGGGCTTGTCATCGGTCGGCTCCGGCACGCCCGGCCCGGCCCCGCTGTGCTCTGTCCGCCCCGATACGCCCGGCGCGGACGGCTTGGTTGCCCACCTCTCCGGCCCGAACTTCCGCCCTGACCGCTTCGCCGTCCTGCTGGATAAAGCCGACCGGGGCCGCAACTTTGATGTCCGGGTCCGCTTCCGCATTGATTCGGGAAAAGCCAGCCCCGCTGTCGGGATCGTCTTCGGCTATTCTGCCCTGAACCAGTACACCGTTCTGCGCTGCAACCAAGCATCAGGCGATCTGGCGCTCATCCAAATCAGCGGCCCAACCCATACGACCTTGCAGCAGACGCCGATTGTTCTGCCTCCGATGCCCGCTGCGCCGTCGCTGGCTGCTCCCGCGCTCACGCCGCTGGCTCCCGGCTGGCACACGCTGCGTCTGCTCGTCCATGACGGCCAGGCACGCGGCTGGATAGATATGCAGAAGCGCATCTCCGTCGCCCTGCCGTCCGGCACCCCCGGCAGCGTCGGCCTCTGGACCCAGGGCAACACCGCCGCCTCGTTTGACGACTGGACCGTAGACTGCTACGACGCTCCAGCATCCGCGCCCTCGCCACTAAGCTAAGACGAGCCGACAAAGCCGAGGGTGTAAAAACCCCCGGCAAAGCAGCGTCCTTCGGACGAAGAAAATAGCCTTATCTGTGTCCGAAGGACAGCTTCCTGCCGGGGGTTTCTACACCCCCGGCGGCTTTGCATTTGTCTTCGGCCTCCTACCCCTGCTGCTGGTCCGCCGGGACATTCAGCGCCTCAGTCAACTGGAAGCGTGAGCCAGTCGCGGTCTAAGACCGCAAACAAAAGCCGATCTACCCAGCGCCCCTTTTGCTTGCGATGCTCGCGCAGATGCCCTTCGCACCTCATCCCGGCCTTTTCCATGACACGCGCCGATCCACGGTTGCCGGGATCGCACTCGCCACTGATTCGGTGCAGGTGCAGCGTGTCAAACCCCAGCGCCAGCAGATCGCGCACCGCCGCCGATCCGTAGCCGTGACCCCACTGCTCACGCTCTATGATCACGCCGATGTCTGCTTCGCCTAAATCCAAGTCGCGGATTGTCAGCGTTGCGATCCCGATAATAGGCGTGTCCGGCGAAACGGCAATCCCAAAGGCAAATATGATACGCGGCTCTTCGCGCTTCTTTTCCTGCGCCCACTGCACCAGCCACCGGGCGGTCGCTTCCGTGAATGGCTCAAACTCCGTGTACCGCACGGTTTCCGGGTCGCCAAGACAGTGCTGAAGCGCGGGCCAATCGTCTTTGTTAAGCTCACGAAGATAAAGCATAGTGTTAATCCGCTTGCTGCAACAATTCAGGCTCCGATATGATTATTTTCCTCATCGCCTCGTGAGTTATTCAGCGCGTTTCTTCCACTATGACAGACCGAATGTATGACGCAAAGCGTCGTCTACTAAAGCCATATCAGGCCAAACGCCAAGAACAGAGATAATTTCCGTGTCGGCAATAGTTGCGAGATTATCGGTGACGATCACGGAGTCTGAGATTAAGCCTGTTTGCCGTCTCAAAGCGGAAGACAGCGGGACAAAAACGCGGCAGGGATGGCTGGCCCGTGCAAGATTGCTTGTGATCATCGCAACGATCACTTGTTGTAAGCCTGTGCCTAAGTTGTCTGCCTGTGCCTAAGTTGTCTGCCTGTGCCTAAGTTGTCTGCCTGTGCCTAAGTTGTCTGCCTGTACAACGAGGCAGGGGCGCTGCTTTGCTGAACGCAAGTCGGAGTTTGGGAAAAGCACCAATAGGATGTCGCCTCGCTTAGAGGGCATCATAGCCATCCATTCCTGGATGGTTCCAGTCTTCTTCAAAGGTGCGAAGCCGAGCGCGTAAGTCGGCGGCCTGCGCTTCACCGATGCCATAAGCGCTTAACTGCCGTGTTCCGGTTCTTGGCAAAAACGTGACGATCACTTGCGCTTCTGCGATGCCGTCAGGAACCTCGGCAAGCTCCACTCGGCCATTTTGATACACGCCCTCCACAGACTTCAGCATAATCGGTTCCTCTGGTGTAAGTTTACCCGATTACGGTCGCTTGCACGGTATAATTGGATGTCATGGCAATCTTGCTCTTACCTTTTCTGACGGGCTTGCTGTTTGCGCTGTGTTGGCCGCCGTTCAATGCCGAAGGGCTAGGGGGGGGGGCGTTTGGGCCAGGGCTTTGGGCGGCGACGGGGCGGCGGCTGCTGGAAGGGTTTGGGCTGGGAATGGCGGCGGGGGCCGGGGGCGGGGTGGTGTCGGCAGGGTGGTATCACGACACGGCGCGTCTATTTTGGGCATATATCCCGTTTTTGTGGCTGGCGTTTTTGTTTGGCTTAGTCGCGCTGGCAGTGTCGCGGGCGTCCAAAATCAGCAGCCCGACGGCGCGGGTGCTGTGGGTGGCGTCAGTCGGTGTCGGCGGGGAATGGCTGACGTCATGGCTGCCGCTGCCGCTGAACATTGCGCTGTGCCAGTACCGAAATATTACGCTGATCCAGATCGCGTCGCTGACTGGTATTTGGGGCGTTTCGTTTCTGCTGTGGGCGACCAACGCCGTGCTGGCGGAAGCCGTCCGGCGGCGGCAGTGGGTACCGCTCGGCGTGTGCGCGGGGCTAGTCGCCTTGGCATTGGGCTTTGGAACGTTTGCGCTGCGAACGCCCATCGCAAACCCGCAGACACTGCGGGTAGCGGCGGTTCAAGACTTGACGCGCGAGGAGACTGGGGACATGGCGGCCGTGCCACCAAAGCTGGTGGACCGGACGCAGATGACGCGCGAGGCCGCCGGGCGAGGGGCGAAGCTCGTGGTCTGGTCGGAAGAGTCGCTTGGCGGTGAGTTTGAGGCGTCCCGCCCAAAAGACGAGACGCGGCTTCTGGCGCGAGACTTAAACACGGCGCTGGTAGTCGGCTACTCCGATGACGCCCGCCCGAAGCCGTTCAACTGCGCGGCGTTTGTCGCCCCGAACGGGGACGTGCTGGCACCGGTGCATCACAAAGTCCATCTGTATCTGGCCGAGCAGCAGACAAACCAAGCGGGGCATTCCGCGACAGTGGCTCCAACGCCGCTGGGACCGATTGGCTTGGAAATCTGTTTTGATAGCTGCTACACCGGCACAACCCGCGAGACTGTCCAAGGCGGTGCAAAACTGATTGCCATGCCGAATTACGATCCGCCGACCCCGCGTGGGGTTCTTCATAGACTGCATGGGGCGATGCTGCCGTTCCGGGCCGTGGAAAACGGGGTTCCGTTTGTCCGAGCGGACTCTAATGGCCTGTCTCAGATCGTAGATGACCACGGGCGCATTCTGGCGCAGTCGCCGCTGTATGTTCCTGACGTATTGATCGCCGATGTCTCGCTTGGCGCTGGAACGGGAACATTCTTTACACGCTGGGGCGACTGGCCGGCTTACGCTTGTGTGCTGGCCGGTGGGCTGGGCTTTTTTCCGTGGCGGAAGCCGAAAAGCAAGGTATAATCACCACCATGGCAGTATTTAAAGCAGTGTTGGTGGGGGCAGGCGGCATGGGGCAGGCTTGGGGGCGCAACCTGCACGCGCATCCTGATGTTGAGATCGCCGGCTGGGTGGACGTGAAGCCCGGCGCGGCGGCGTCGGCGGCGGACGCTTTAGAGCTTTCAGCCACCCACACAAGCGAAGATTTCGGCCGGGCGCTGGCGGAAGTGCGGCCTGATTTTGTCGTAGACGTGACCATCCCGGAAGCGCACCACGGCGTCACGCTTGAGGCGCTGGCGGCAGGTATCCCGGTGCTGGGCGAAAAGCCGATGGCATCCACAATGGCCGAGGCGCGGGAAATGGTGGCGGCGTCTGAACGAGCGAATAAGCTGTACATGGTCAGCCAGAGCCGCCGGTATGATGCCCGGCTTCATGCCCTCCGCCGGCTTGTCACCGATCAAACCGGGCCGCTCGGCATTCTGAACACGGACTTTTATATCGGAGCGCACTTCGGCGGCTTCCGGGACGAAATGGCGAGCGTTTTGCTGCTGGACATGGCAATCCACACGTTTGATGCCGCCCGCTATGTGTCGGGGGCCGATCCCGTCTCGGTTTACTGCGAGGAGTTTAACCCCGAATGGAGCTGGTACAGCGGCGCGTCGAGCGCGACGGCCCTGTTTGAGATGACCGGCGGCCTGCGCTACACCTACCGAGGATCGTGGAGCAGCGAAGGGCGCGACACAAGCTGGGAAGCCGACTGGCGGTGTGTCGGCCCGCGCGGCACGGCGATTTGGGACGGCACCGGGGCCAACCCGCCGTCGGCTGGGGTCGTGCACGGGACGGAAGGCTTTACGCGCGAAGCGGACACGGTTGAAGGCACGGTCCGGCATGACGCGCCGGGCGGTATTGCCGGATCGTTAGCCGACTTTCTGAATGCGCTCCAAACGGGCGAAACGCCGATGGGCGAATGCCACGACAACATCAAGAGCCTCGCGATGGTCTTTGCCGCGATTGAATCGTCGGCGACTGGGCGGCGCGTGGCGGTGGAGGCATGAAAGGCCATGCGTTTGAGAGCCATGCCATGAATGGCACGGCTACACGGCCTTCGGCCACAAAACACCCGCTTCGCGGGGTTCATAACAATTCCCAGTGCCGCGAAGCGGTACTTCGTGGCGTCTGCGCCGTGTAGCCGTGCCATTCATGGCATGGTCTTTCGCTTCCCATGACCTTTCCCTTCTGGCTGCTTCAACTGCAAACCTGGCTCGCGCAGTATTCCCTCGTGGGCCTGCTGTTGGTCCTGTTCTTGCCGCTTCCTTACGGCACTGACCGGCGCAGGCGGCGCACGCCCTGGGTAACGTATCTGCTGATTGCGGTCAACGTTGTCGCATTCCATTTTACCGTGCCGGCCACTGTCACTCATCCAAGCACTGCCGACCGCTGGGGCTTGATCCCGAACCACCCGCATTTTGTCGCGCTGCTTACAGGCATTTTTATCCATGTCAGCCTGATGCACTTGTTTGGGAACATGGTCTTTTTGTGGCTGTTCGGGCCGCATGTGGAAGAAGCGCTGGGCTGGGAAGCGTTTCTCGCGCTGTATCTCGGCGGCGGGATTGCGGCGGGGCTGCTGCACATGGCGATTGTGCTGCTGTTCGCGCCGAAAGTGGTCGTGCCGCTGGTGGGGGCGTCCGGGGCGATTTCAGCGATTTTGGCCCCGTTCGCCATTCGGTTCCACCGGGCGCAGCTCTGCTTGTACTGGTGGGTGCCTGGCGTGCTGTTGAAATCAGGATGGGACAATCTGCAAGTGCCGGCGGTATGGGCATTAGGTTTGTGGATCGCATGGAATACCGGCAGCGGCATCTATTTTCTGGTCAACCCGCAGCCGGGCGGGACGGCGTACTGGGCGCACATCGGCGGCTTCGTGTTCGGGCTGGTCGCCGCCGAGCTAACGGGGCTTCTGCGGGACGGGCGGCAGGATTACCTGCTGCAAGACGCCCGCGCGGCGGCGTCGCACGGCCATGAGACGTTAGACCTCGCCCTTCGGAAGTACCGGGCGTTTTTGGAGCGGGACCCGGACAACGGCCCGGTGCGGGCGGAGCTGGCGGGGCTGCTGGCGGCGCAGGACCGCGAAGAGGCGTCCCGCGAGATGCTGGAAGCGGTGCGGGAGCTGCTCCGGCGAAACCAGCCGGTGCCGGCGGCGCGGTGCGTCCGGGAAGCGTCGGCGCTGAAGCTGCCGCTGGCCTTGTCCGCACGGGAGCGGCTGCGACTGGCGGGAGCTTTAGAGATTCAAGGCGACGTGGAAGACGCGGCGCGATTGCTGACGGCGCTGATCACGGAAACGCCCGACGCGCCGGAAGACGAGATGGCGCGATTGAAGCTCGGCCAGATGCTGCGGGATCATGACCCGGCGGCGGCGAATTTAGTGCTGGCCGGGTTCTTGGAAAAGTACCCGGACAGCCAGTGGGCGCGGCGGGCGAGAGAACTCCAAACAAATGTTTGATTTTTCGGCGTTTTGGAAAGAGTCTTTGTACCAAGACTGAAAAACGGGAGAACACGCATGGCACTGGAAGACTTGAAAAAAGACGTGATGATGGCGCACCTGCTGGACGCTTTGGACCACAAAAAAGACATCGGGCATTATGGGCGGCTGGTGTTTACGATGGTCGCCCGGCACTTTTTGACCGAGGATGAAGTGGTCGCCGAGCTGGCGAAAGACAAAGATTTCGGCGAAGAGGGGGCTAGGTCACTGTACACGCAGGTCACAGAGCGCAATTACAACCCGCCCCGGCGCGACAAGATTTTAGAGTATCAGTCGGAGCAGGAGTTTCCGATTATCCCGAACCCGGACGATCCCGATGCGGGCAATGTTTACCGCGATTTGAACTTCCCGGACGACGTTTACAAGCATATTGAAGAGTATCGGTCGCACAAAACAGCGGCCTAGCACACGGATTTCGGGGGAGCGTCTGTGCCGGTTTCGGCACGGGCGCTTTTTGCCGTCTGGCAACTCTGCCGTGTAGACCGGGGCAGTTGGCACGATTTTTGCATGATGTCAGGGTGAGAGTATGGTAAAATACTGTACGCCGCTTTTACGAACGGAGCCTTATGGACACTCTGACTTCTCCGAAACCGCATCTTACTATTCAGCCGACTGCCGGCTGGCAGGCGATCAATCTGCGCGAGCTGTGGCAGTTCCGCGATCTGCTGACGACGCTGGCCCAGCGCGATGTCAAGCTGCGCTACCGGCAGACGTCGCTTGGCGTGGTGTGGGTCATCTTGCAGCCGCTGATCTCCGCCGGCATTTTCTCATTCGTCTTCGGCAAAGTCGCCAAGCTGCCTGCCCCGCATGGCGTTCCTTACCTGGTGTTCTCCTATGCCGGCCTGCTGGCGTGGAATGCGTTTGCCTCGACCCTGGGCAAGACCAGCGGCTGCCTGCTGGCGAACTCGAACCTGGTGTCCAAAGTTTACTTTCCGCGGCTGGCTTTGCCGCTCTCGACGGTGTTTTCCACGCTGATTGACTTCGGGGTCGCGCTGATGATGATGGCGGCGCTGATGGTGATCAACCATGTCGTTCCCGGCGTCGCCGTGCTGCTTTTGCCGGTCTGGCTGCTGCTGGTCGTCATGCTGGCGATGGGCGTGGGGCTGTACACGTCGGCGCTGATGGTGTCCTACCGGGACGTTTCGTATATTCTGCCGGTGATGACCCAGTTTCTCTTGTATGCGTCCCCGGTGGCCTATTCCGCCGCGCTGATCCCGGTCAAGTACAAGCTGATCTTTGAGCTGAACCCGCTGACCGGCCTGCTGGAAGCGTTTCGGTGGTCCCTGCTGGGGACCGCCGCGCCGAACTGGAACGCCGTCGCCTACTCCGCCGCCGTGACACTGGTTGTCTTCGTGCTGGGCGCGTTCTCGTTCAAGAAGATGGAAAGGAAGTTTGCGGATGTCATCTAATGTTCTGAGCGCCCCGGAGATCGCCGCCGGCGTCTTTTCCGACACGACCTCGCATGATGTCGCTGTGTCGGTGCGCGGCCTCGCGAAATCCTATTCCATTGCCAAGAACGCCGTGCAGCACTCGACCGTGGGCGAAGCGCTGATGCACAAGCTGAAAAATCCGCTGGCAAAAGTGGAGCGCGACACGTTCTGGGCCTTGAACGACGTGAACTTCGACATCCAGAAGGGCGATGTGGTCGGCATTATCGGCCGCAACGGTGCGGGTAAAAGCACGCTGCTCAAGATTTTGTCCCGCATCACCGAGCCGACGCGCGGCAAGATTGATTTGTATGGTCGTGTCGGCAGCCTGCTGGAAGTCGGCACGGGCTTCCACCCGGAGCTGACGGGCCGCGAAAACATTTTTCTCAACGGCGCGATCTTGGGAATGCAGAAAAGCGAGATTTCCCGGCAGTTCGATGCCATTGTGGACTTCTCCGGTACCGAGCAGTTTTTGGACACGCCGGTCAAGCGCTACTCATCGGGCATGTACGTCCGGCTCGCGTTCGCTGTCGCCGCTCACCTGAACCCCGAAATCCTGATTGTAGACGAAGTGCTGGCGGTAGGAGACGCCGAGTTCCAAAAAAAATGCATGGGCAAGATGCAGGATGTGGCGAATACCGGGCGGACTGTTTTGCTGGTGAGTCACAATATGGCTGCCATTCACAACTTGTGCGGAAAGTGTTTGTATCTGCGATCAGGCTCTATTGCTTGCTACGCGGACACCGATAAAGCCCTTGAACTTTACGCTTCCAGCAACGGCAACGGTGCAGGCGGCACTATTGCTGCTCGCACTGACCGAAATGGCACAGGAGAAGTTCGCTGTCTTGATCTGACTTTGCTGGACGCCACGCGGCAGCCGATTGAGTCAATCCAATCGGGTCAAAAGTTTTATGTAGAAGTTGCCTTTGAAAGCAGAGTACATGTCTCTGACTTGATGATGAGTATTGATGTCGATACGGCAAACGGATCACGTGTGACAACCCTTTATAGTGGTTTTCACAACAAGAGCTTTGAAGTTGAACCAGGGATTGGCAAGGCGCTATGCTTCATCAACGGATTAGACCTGCGTCCTGATGATTACAAGCTTAACATCAACCTAGTCGGCGGTCGGGGACATTATGATTTCATCGAAGGTGCGACTACCCTTAGCGTCGCTGAAACCGATGTCTTCCAAAGCGGTCATATCCCCGAAAGAGGTCATGGCCCGCTTTTAGCACAATACAAGTGGACGAGTGAATAAGAATATAAATCCACAGTCCATAAACGCCGCCGCCTCAATACATTATGTGCCTCGTTTCCGTCATCATCCCTACCTATAAGCATCAGGAATTCGTGCTGGCAACGCTCGATTCTGTATTCGCCCAAACGTTCACCGATTATGAAGTGATTGTGGTCAACGACGGTTCGCCGGACGACACGGCGGCCCTGCTGAAGCCTTTGGCGGAGGCCGGGCGCATCCGCTACATCGAGCAAAAAAACGCGGGGCAGTCGGCGGCGCGGAACCGGGGCATTGCCGAGGCGCAGGGCGAGTTTATTGCATTATTAGACGATGATGATTTATGGCCGCCGGACAAACTGGAATGGCAGGTTCAAACACTTCGCGAGAACACCGATGTCGTGCTGGTTTATGGCGGGGCGAGTCTGGTCAAGCCAGAGTTTATCATTACGGAGGCAGACTCGCTAGGGCCAGTGCTTCACCCGGATAAAGAACCCTCACAAGGCAATGCGTACAGAGAGTTCATGGTGACACATCCTCTCTGCTCTCCAGGACAAACACTGATTCGAACCTCTGCTGTCAAACAGGTAGGGGGCTTTGACGAGGCCATTTGGGGCGCGGATGATTACGATTTACACATTCGCTTGTCCAAAGTCGGCGACTTCATTTATCAAAAGCGCCACGCGCTATACTACCGTATGCACTCTGAAAATGCCTCTAAAAACTTTCGTCGCCACTATAGGAATGTTTGTGCAGTGCGGCGCAAGCATTTAGGCCAGTACCCATTCTCCCATGACAACAACTTGTGGCTGTCTACCTATCGTAACTACCATACATCTTTTCTTGGAGTTATGATGGATGAGCTTCATGTTTGTATCGAGAAGGGCGACAAAGTGAAAGGCGAGAAAATCTGGCGCTGGATAATGCTGATGCCCCCCAAGCTCTCATCGCTGAAATATATGTTTGATTTGTTTTGGAAGTTAAAACAAATTCGGCCAATCTATCGAAAGCCTACATAGGTGCTTTTGTCTTATGAATGTGTTGTATGACATCTCGACCCTGGGGTTTGTGCATGAAAAATCCGCGCCCAAGACAGGAATTCCGCGTGTAATTGAGGAATTAGCCCCATTGCTTGCTGGAAGCGAAGACTGTGATCTAGAACTGTGTTCAAGCTACTTTCTGCCAAGTTCACTAGATTATGCGCGGTCTAACCCGCGGCTCAAGAACATTTTTTTTGCATACAGCAAGACCACCGAGCGTTTAGAAAGAAGCAAGCGAGACACGCAGAAGGCTATTGACACCGCTTCCGGGTCATTGCCCTTCACGGCACGAGCAAAACGAAAGCTTTTGTATCATCTTGACAACGCCGTCAAAGGCTCTTTAGAGACTCTGGATGCAGAAAGCCTGCGATGGGCTGACATTCATCATTCCACCTTTTCCGCCGCGCCCAATTCGCGGAAAAATGTCAAACGCCCAGAGTCCTTTCTGACAATTTACGACCTTATCCCGGTTCTATTTCCTCAATACTGCAATGATGGAACAGATGTAGCCTTTAGAAACATTCTCGCAAGCATTACACCGGAAACCTGGCTTCTAAGCATCTCAGATGCGACGAAAGTGGACTTTTGCAGTCATCTCAAGATTGACCCTGCGCGGGTGTTCGTGACGCCGCTTGCTGCCGACCCGGACCTGTTCTACTCAGTGATGGCTGCCGAGGAACTTGCCCGTGTCCGGCAGAAGTACGCCATCAAGAACGCGCCGTATGTCCTGAGCCTCTGCACCATTGAGCCGCGCAAGAACATTGACCACCTCATCCGGTGCTACGTCAGGCTGATGCAGGAGGGGCAGACGCCGGACTTGCAGCTTGTGCTGGCGGGCAGCAAGGGCTGGGACTACGCCCACATCTTCCAGGAGATCGCGGGCGCGGAAGCCTTCAAGGATAACATCGTCGTCACAGGCTTTGTGGCGAATGAGGATCTTGCAGCGCTTTACAGCGGAGCGCTGGCATTTGTGTACCCGTCTTTGTACGAAGGCTTTGGCCTGCCGCCGCTGGAAGCGATGCAGTGCGGCGTTCCGGTGATCACGTCCAACACGTCGTCTCTGCCGGAAGTGGTGGGGGATGCCGGGATCATGCTGGACCCGCACGACGCCGACGGCCTGTGCGCGGCTTTGCTGTCTTTGTACCAGGATGCGGACTTGCGGGCGCAGATGTCTGAGAAGTCTCTGGCGCGGGCGAAGCTGTTTTCGTGGCACCGGTGCGCTGAAGACACCGTCCGCGCCTATAAAACGGCGCTGGGGCGCTGATATGGATGTGTTATTTGACGGGAAGATTTGGGCGATGCAGCGGGCCGGCGGCATCAACCGGTACTTTGCAAACTTGATTTCCCGGCTGCCGGAGAACTGCAATCCGACCCTGACCACGCGGCAGGAGCTTGGGGTCACCGTCCCGGCGCATGCCCGGCTCAGGATCAAGCAGTATCACCCGTTCCGTCCGCACCGGATTTCCCGTCCGCTGGAAAAAGCGTATTTCCGCTCGCTGGAGCGTGTGCATCGGTACACGGTCGCGCATCCGACCTATTATTCCCTGCTGACGCAGCAGGAGTTCTCGTGTTACCGCTGCCCGGTGGTTGTCACGGTTTACGATATGATCCATGAGTTATTCCCACAGGATCTTCAGACTGAGGACGAGCGCAATGTTTGGCGGCAAAAAAAGCAGGCGGTGGAACGGGCCGACGCGATCCTGTGCATCTCCGAGAACACAAAGCGAGACTTGATTGCGCTGTATCCCCAGGTGGAAGCCAAAACGGTCGTGACTTATCTCGCCACGGAACTGGACATGAGCTTTACTCTGGGAACGGAGCCGGTCCCGGAACGGCCCTACTTTTTGTTCGTCGGCGGCCGGAACTCCTACAAAAACTTTGACGGCCTGCTGACGGCCCTCCGCCAAGTCACGCCCCGGTATCCCGATGCTCTGGTCTGCGTGGTCGGCTCGGCATTCAGTGAGGCCGAACAAAAAACCATTGTGAGCCTCGGCCTGACGGATCATTTTCAGCACTATGGCAGCATTGACGACCGCCATCTTGCCAAGCTTTACCACCACAGCCTGGCGCTGGTTTATCCGTCGCGCTATGAGGGCTTCGGCATCCCGCCCTTGGAAGCGATGGCCTGCGAAACGATTGTGGTCGGGGCCAATGTTTCCAGTGTGCCGGAAGTGGTCGGCAAGGCCGGCCTGCTGTTTGACCCGGATTCGGACGAGCTGGCCGACATCCTGCTGGCGCTGCTTGAAGGGTCGGTGGACCGCGGCGATTTTATTCAGCGCGGGCGGCAGCGGGCCAACGAATTCCGCTGGGACAAGACTGCGGCGCAAACTGTCGCAGTTTATCAAAAGATTGCTGGCTGAACAAACTTATGACTGAACCATCTCCTCTGGTGCCTCAAAAGACCGCCTTGATTACCGGCATCGCGGGGCAGGACGGCTGCCTGCTGGCGGAGCTGCTTCTCGGCAAAGGGTACGCCGTTTACGGCACGGTCCGCAACCTGTCGTTTGACGGCCTCAGCCGGATCAGCCACCTGGAAGGCCAGGTCAAGCTCATCGCGGGCGATCTGCTGGACCAAAACTCGCTGACTCTGATGCTGGAAGAAGCCCAGCCGGATGAGGTTTACAACCTGGCCGCGCATTCGTTTGTCCCGGCTTCCTGGAAAGAGCCGGTACAGTCGGGTGAGTTCAGCGCCCTCGGCGTCACCCGCCTGCTGGAAGCCATCCGGCAGGTCAACCCGAAGATTCGCTTCTTTCAAGCGGCGTCGTCGGAGCTGTTCGGCCGCCCGCAGGACGTGCCGCAGAACGAGAGGACTTTGCTGCATCCGCGCTCGCCATACGGAGTCGCCAAGATGTATGCGTACTGGATGACGGTCAATTACCGCGAGTTCTACGGCATGCACGCCTGCTCCGGGATTTTGTACAACCACGAAAGCGAGCGGCGCGGCCTGGAGTTCGTGACCCGCAAAATCACGCACGAAGCCGCCCGGATCAAGCTGGGGCTGTCCTCGGAGCTGCGGCTGGGCAGTCTGGACGCCAAGCGGGACTGGGGCTACGCGCGGGACTACGTGGAAGCCATGTGGCTGATGCTTCAGCAGGACCAAGCCGACGATTATGTGATCGCGACCGGCAAGACGCACTCCGTCGAAGAGTTCGTCGCGGAAGCGTTCGGCTGCGTCGGTCTCGACTGGCGGAACTATGTGCGGACTGACCCGGCATTCGTCCGCCCACCGGAAACGGCCCAGCTTGTCGGTGACCCGTCGAAAATCCGCGCCGCGCTCGGCTGGGCGCCGAAAACAAGCTTTCGGGAGCTGGTGCATCTGATGGTCCATGCCGATCTTGAGCAGGCTGGCCGGCTGCGACAGGAAGAAACACAGGGATGAGAGTTGGAATGCGATGCGCGTCTTGATGATCTGCGGCCTGCCGCCGCTGCCGCTGCCGGAAGCCGACCATGCCTACCACATGGTTCAGCACCTCGCCGAAGCGGGGATCACGCTGGATGTGGTGACCGCAAAAGGCAGCGCTGAAGCCGCTCATGCCAATGTCGCCCAGCATTCCATCATGGAAAAATGGAACTGGCGCGAATTCCCCCAACTCCTGCGGCAGGTCAAGCAAAGCCGACCGGATGTCATTTTTCTGTACTACTTTCCGCATCTTTACGACGATCATCCGATGATCACGTTTATTCCCTCGCTGATGCGCGCCTTCGCGTCCGGCATCCCGGTCGTGACCCTGTTCCCGCAGTTCTATGGGTCCTCCGACCGCAAATTTGGACTGAGCGGCAAGCTGGTCAACCGGGCCATGATGCTGCTTTCTGGAAAACAGACGAACCGGGCGTTCGGAACCCTGCTTCGGGACAGCCGCCGCATCATTGCCTTGAGCCGGCTGCATCTTCAGCAGTTTGTGGACTGCTGGCCGCAAGTCGCCGGCAAGTCAACACTGATCCCGCCGCCGCCCATCATGGTGCTGTCTGAGGACACGGACCAGGTTCGGGAGGCCGGCCGGTCACAGCTTGGAGCGGCGCCGGAGACGTTCCTGTTCGCCTACTTCGGCTACCTTTATCCCAGCAAAGGAGTAGAAACGCTCGTCCGCGCGTTCAGCCTCGTGGCCGCCGAGCAGGACACGGCCCGGCTTGCCGTCATCGGCTCAGTGTCGCAGTTTGAGGGTGGCCCGGAATACGCCGCCACCTTGCGGGACCTCGTCAAAAGTCTAGGATTGGAAGACAGAATCGTTTTCACCGGCAAGTTCGACTGGGACAGCCCCCAAGGGTCGGTGTACCTGCGGGCCGCCGACGCCTGTGTCCTGCCTTTTGACGGCGGCGTTCAGATGAACAACAGCTCGTTTGCCGCAGTCATCTCGCATGGACTGCCGGTGATTACAACTGCCGGGCCGGACCCCGAAGAACAGTTCGTGGATGGCGAGAACGTCTGCCTCTGCCCGCCGGAAGATCCGGAAGCCTTGGCCGCCGCCATGCGCCGAGTCATGAACGAGCCGGAGTTCCGGGGCTGCCTGCATCAGGGCGCTCTGCGCTTATCTGACGAATGGTTTTCCTGGAACAGCGCCACACGGCGAACTAAAGCTGCTCTTGAATCTGTATTGGCATAGGAATAAGTCCTAGAAAAACGCAGTTCGGATCATCGCTGCATAAAACGATCTGGGATTTCAAGCAATTTGGGATTTCAAGCAATCTGAGGCTCAACATGGCTGCTCTTCCGACGGTCTCCGTAATCATTCCGACTTACAAGCACTGCGATTTCGTACTGGCGACGCTGGATTCGGTTTTTACCCAGACGTTTACTGACTACGAAGTGATCGTGGTTAACGACGGCTCCCCTGACGACACTGGAAGCCTGCTAAAGCCGCTGGCGGAAGCCGGGCGGATTTGTTATGTCGAACAGGAAAACCAGGGGCAGGGGGCGGCCCGCAACCTAGGGATCGCCCAGGCGCGAGGGGAATTCGTTGCACTGCTCGACGATGACGATCTTTGGCCCCCCGATAAGCTGGAATGGCAGGTCGCCTGTCTTCGCGCTAACCCCGCAGCCGTCATGGCGTATGGCTACCGCGAGACGTTCGGAACTGAAGCCGGCAGCATTCATCCCGAAGAAAATGCGCCGTCGGGCCAGGTTTGGACCGCGTTCCTGCAATCTAACTGCATTACGTCTCCAGGGCAGACATTGATCCGCGCCGCCGCGCTGAAGGTCATCGGCGGCTTCGATCCCTCACTTTGGGGAACGGACGACTGGGATTTGTACATACGCTTGGCAAAACAGGGTGATTTTGTATACGAGCATCGGCCTGCACTTTTCTATCGCTTTCACCAAGACAATGCTTCCAAGAACACACGCCGGATGTATCAAAATAGCTGCCGTGTTCAGTACAAGCATCTCGGGCGGGTCCCGAAGCCCCGAAACCTGCGTCTCTGGCGTGCCTGCCGCCGGTTTATCATCGGCTTCACAGCCGCGCATTACCTCGACGAGGCCGCGCAATTCCAAGCGGAAGGTAACAAACAAAAAGTACGTCAGCAGTGGCTGGAGATTGTTCGGATTGATCCGGCGATTTTGCGGAACCGCGGTTATCGGAGGCAATTTTTGTCCGCCTTTTTTAATCTTTCTGCCCGCGAATGCGACCTCTTATGACAACATCTACTGTTCCCATGCGAATTGCTTTGATCAGCTACGAGTATCCGCCGGACACGGCGGATGGCGGGGTCGCAACCTATGTCGGGCAGGCAGCTTCGATGCTGGCGCAGCGCGGGCATGACGTGGAAGTGTTTGCCGGCAGCCGTGAGCGCACGGCAACCTGCCGGGAAGGCGAGGTTCTGGTTCATCGGATTGTGTCCCACCGTGACGGCGATTTTTGCGGCCCGGCCGGCCGGCTGTTCGCCGAGCGTCACGCCGCCGCCGCGTTTGACGTTCTGGAAAGCCCGGAATGGTGGGCCGACGGCGCGGAGGCCGTCCGTCTCGTGCCGGACATTCCGCTTGTCGTCAGGCTGCACACGCCGACCTACCTGCTTATGCAGATCAATCTACCGCCGGTCACGCCCTGGCGGGAGATGAGTTCTTTTAATCGCTCGGTTATCTATCGCCGGATCAACAAACATCTCCCGTGGCTGACGGATCTGGATCGCTATGTCCGCAACTTAAACATGCGCGAGCGGGAACTGACGCATCAAGCGGATGAAGTCGCGACGCCATCGGTCTCGCTGGGGCAGATTCTCGTCAAAAAGTGGCATCTTGACCCGGCGCGGGTCACTCATATTCCAAATCTGTATGCCGCTTCCAAACAAATGCTGGCGATTCCGGTGGACACGCTGACCAATCGCATCACATTTTTAGGGCGGCTGGAAATGCGAAAAGGTGTACTTGATCTGGCGCGTGCCATTCCCTTGGTTCTGCGCCGGCATCCCCAGGCCAAGTTCCGATTCGTGGGCCGGCCAATGGCTTCCCCGTTGCCCGGCCTGGATATGCAGCAGTATCTCGCGCAGAAGCTGGCCCGGTACCGCGGATCGGTTGAGTTTTCCGGCCCCGTTTCTTTGCCCGACATTCCCCGGATGCTGGCGGAAACGGACATTTGCGTGTTCCCCAGTCTTTGGGAAAACTTTCCCAATGTTTGCCTGGAAGCGATGGCGGCCGGCCGGGGAGTCATCGGCAGCAGCGCCGGCGGAATGCTGGACATGCTGGAAGACGGCAAGTACGGCCTGAACGTAGCCCCCCGCCGTGTGTTCGCCTTGTCGGAAGCCATCGGATCGCTGCTGGCGGACCCGGCCCGGCGGATAGCGCTGGGGCAGGCCGCGCGGGAAAAAGTGCTGTCGGCATATACTTTGGAGCGCATCGGGGCGCTTCAGGAAGACAGCTACCACCAGGCGATTGAGCATCGACGCCGACTCGGACCGAGAACGTAAAACCCGCATGGCTATTCAAGTTTCGATCATTATCTGCACCCTCAATCATGCTCCGTCTCTTCAAGAGACGCTGGCTTCCCTGGCGGCGGCAGCTGTCCCGGACGCGATGCCGACCGAGCTGATTGTCGTGGACAACGGCTCCACGGACAACACGGCGGAGATTGTTCGGCAGTTCCGGCCCGCGCATCTTGAAGTCCAGTATGTTTCCGCGCCGAAGCGCGGGCAGTGCGAGGCAAGAAACGCAGGACTGCTGGCGGCGCAAGGCGAGATAATCGTGTTCACTGATGACGATGTCCGCGTACCTCCCCACTGGCTTGCCGGCATATGCGGGCCGATCGTGCGCGGTGAGGCGGACGCGGTTACCGGCGGCGTGACGCTGGCCTCGCATGTCGTGCAGCCCTGGATGACGCTTTCCCACCGGGGCATGTTAGCTTCTACCGAAGGCTTGGACCCGGAGGCACCGAAGTTCATGGTCGGGGCGAACATGGCTTTCAGCCGGCGTGTTTTGGAAAAAGTTCCATCGTTCGACACCGAGCTTGGCCCCGGCGCTCTTGGCTTCTTTGATGAGTCTTTGTTCTCCTGGCAGCTTAAAGCCGCCGGGTTCCGGCTGGGGAGCGCCCTGGACGTCTGCGTGGAGCATCATCCCGATACAAGCCGTCTTTCCCGTGCCGCGCTGCTGGAAACTCAGCGTAAGTATGGCCGCTCTCTGGGCTATATCGAGCATCACTGGCATCACAACACGATCAAAGCGGCCCGGATGCGACTGCTGCTGCGCCGGGCGCGGCTGTTGTTCTCATCGCTGACCCGGCGCGGCGAAGTGCGCCGCCTGCCGCATCCGCCGGAGTGGGAAATGGGACATACACTGACCATTGCGCTGCTGGACCAGTACCTGAAGGAGCGTCGCAAGCCGCGCCATTACAACCACCATGGCCTCCGCAAACTTGTATAAGGATGGCAACATGACTCAAATCAGCACCATTGCAGTCACCGGAGACAGCGGCTTTATGGGACGCTATCGCCTGTTTTACGATGTGCTGGCGGAACGGTGTCAGCACCTAGAACGTGTGGCTTCGGGCGATGTGTACGACCATCTTTTTCCAGGGAAAGTTCTCAAAGCCCTGTTCTTAGTAACGACGCTCGGCTCCAAAGACGGCCATCCCTGGCAGCTCAAGCTGCACAAGCGCAAAGCGGCATTTCTCCGCAAGTCACGTCAAACCGAGCGCACGGTCCAGCGCCTGGCCCGCCGCCCCGATCTCGTCTTTCACGTCTTCGGGATGTACGCCCCGTTCCTGCACGAATCCCCGATACCTTACACCATGACGCTGGATTACACCATGGCGCTGGCCATCGAAGAATGGCCGGCCTGGGCGCCCTTTGACGGCGACAAGGACCGCCGGGACTGGCTGGAAGTGGAGGGGGATGCCTACAAGCGGGCAGCGCATCTGTTTCCATGGAGCAATCGGACCAAGCAGTCGTTGATAAACGATTACGGCATACAGGAAGACAAGATCACGGTCATTGGCAGCGCCGGGCAGTTCCGTCAGCCTTACGAGGGGCCGAAATCGTTCGGCTCCCGCCAGCTTCTCTTCAACGGGTCAGATTGGGACCGAAAAGGGGGCGACCTTGTCTTGGCGGCTTTCCGAAAAGTACTCCAAGTGATGCCGGACACGACGCTCGTGATCATCGGCATTGAGAAGGAGATCACTGAGGCAGGCGTGATCTGTCCCGGCCACATCGCTACGCCTGACGCCATGCAGGAGCTGATGCTGGGGTCCGATCTGCTTCTCGCGCCGGCACGCTGCGAGCCATACGGCAACTTTCTGGTGGAAGGGATGAACTACGGCGTTCCCTGTATTGTCGCAAGCCGGGGGGGTATGCCGGAAATTGTGGATCATGGCGTAAACGGTCTGGTGCTGGAAGAAACGAACCCCGACACGCTTGCCGATGCCATTGTTTCGCTCCTGAGCGACCCGGCCCGGCTGGAGCGTTTTTCCGAAAGTGCACGCCTCAAAGTCAAGACGGAGCTGAACTGGGATAAAATCGCCGACAAAATTTTCGCTGCCCTCCAAGCGCGGGGTATTCCCGCCTGATGCCGACCACTGTTTCCATCATCATCTGCACCTGCAACCGGGCGGCAGACCTAGGGCAGACCCTGGAAGCCATCGGGCGGCTTTCGGTGCCGGAAGACTATCAATGCGACTTGACTGTGGTAGACAATGCTTCTACCGACAACACGGCTGAAGTCGTAAAATCGTTTGTCCTGCCGATGCCCCTGCGGTACCTTTCGGAACCACGGCCCGGCAAATGCCGCGCTTATAATGCCGGCATTGCGGCGACTTCCGGCGATATTCTGCTATTTACGGACGACGATGTCCGTCCGCCTGCCGACTGGATCGCCGGCCTTTGCAGCCTCATCGCCTCGGGTGTGGTTGACGCCGTCACCGGCGGGGTGACGCTGGCCCCCCATCTGGCGCGGCCCTGGATCAAGATGGAACACGTCTTATGGCTGGCCTCGACGGATTACGCGCCGTCGGGGTATCAAGTTCCGCTGATTGGGGCAAGCATGGCGTTCTCTCGGCGTGTTCTGGAGCGCGTGCCGTTGTTTGATGAGGAGATCGGCCCCGGCGGCCGGGGAGTCGGTGAAGATTTTCTTTTTTCGTCGCAGCTGGAGAAAGCGGGCTATCGGTTTGGGATGGCGCTGGACACGGTGGCGGAACACCATTTGTCGGAGTCGCGCCTGAGCCGCCGGTCGTTCGCGGCGCTGGCGGAGAAGCGAGGCGAGGCTAATGCCTACCTGGTCCGGCACTGGCTGCACTCCGACCCGTCCCGCCCCTTCAAGACGCTGGTGCGCGCCTGGGCGGCTCTGTGGGTCCGGCGCGTGCTGCACCTGCCGGAGTGGCTGCTGTCTCCGACTCCGCCAGCCTGGGAGCTGCGGCTGCTGGAAACCTGGCATACGGCACGGTATCTTCTCAAGGAGCGTCATGTGCCGCGCAAGTACGAGAAGTTCGGCCTAGTGAAGCTGGGCGAAAAAGAACAAAGCCCCCCGCCCCAATAATAGGGTAGGGGGCTTTTCGGCTCGAACTAGGCAAACACGACTTCGCGCAGCTCGGTGTCGTGCTGGTGGAACCAGGCGACGGTCTTGGCGATGCCCTGCTGAAGCGTGTTCTGCGCCTCAAAGCCGAACAAGGCTTTGGCCCGCGAGACGTCCAAACTCCGGCGCGGCTGGCCGTTCGGCTTGGTGGTGTCCCAGACGATCTCGCCGGAAAAGCCGACTTCCGCGGCAATCACCGCGGCAAGGTCTTTGATGTGGATCTCTTCGCCGGTGCCGAGGTTGACTGGCTGGTCGCCGTTGTAGCTTTCTGCGGCGCGAATGAGGCCCTCGGCGGCGTCTTCCACATACAAAAACTCGCGGGTCGGGGTGCCGTCGCCCCAGAGAACGATCTCGGAGCGGTCGGCGGCTTTCGCTTCGGCGCACTTGCGGATCAGTGCAGGGATAACATGCGACGTGTTCAGATCGAAGTTGTCGCGCGGGCCGTACAGATTGACCGGCAAAAGAAAGATGCCGTTGAAGCCATACTGCTGCCGGTATGCCTGGGTCTGCACCAGCATCATCTTTTTCGCCAGCCCGTAAGGAGCATTGGTTTCTTCCGGGTAGCCGTTCCACAGCTCGTCTTCATGGAAGGGGATCGGCGTGAACTTCGGGTACGCGCAGATCGTCCCTGTGGCGACAAACTTCTGCACACCCATCTGCCGGGCGTACTCGATGAGCTGAATGCCCATGATGGCGTTGTCGTAGAAGAAGCGGCCGGGGTTGCCCTGGTTCGCCCCGATGCCGCCGACTACCGCTGCGAGGTGCAGGACGACGTCAGGCTTGGCTTCTTCATACAGCCGAACAATGTCGTCGCGGTCCCGCAGATCGTAGTCCGCCGAGCGCGGGACAATCACCGTCTTGCAGCCGCGCTCTTGAAGCTTGTCTACCACAAACGAGCCGAGAAAGCCGGCGCCGCCGGTGACGACGACGCGGGTATCAGGCCAGGAAATTTCGCTTCGGGTTTCTGTCATCGGCTTCCTACCAGCACATTCGGGCGCGATTGGGATTGAGCGAGCGACGCAATTTCTTCGTCCACCATCAGCCGGACCAGATCGTGAAATGTCGTGCGCGGCTCCCAGCCGAGCTTGGCTTTCGCTTTGCTGGCATCGCCGATCAAAAGGTCCACTTCGGCAGGACGCTCGTAGCGGGCGTCGAACTCGACGTAGTCTTTCCAGTTCATGCCGGCGTGGGAGAAGGCTTCTTCCAGGAATTCGCGGACCGTGTGGGTCTCGCCGGTGGCGATAACGTAGTCGTCCGGTTCTTCCTGCTGAAGCATCAGCCACATGGCTTCGACATATTCTTTGGCATAGCCCCAGTCGCGCTTGGCGTCCAGATTGCCGAGGTACAGCTTGTCCTGCATCCCCGCTTTGATCTGGGCGACGGCCCGCGTGATCTTGCGGGTGACGAACGTTTCGCCGCGCCGGGGCGACTCATGGTTAAACAAAATGCCGTTGCAGGCGAACATGCCGTAGCTTTCGCGGTAGTTCACCGTGATCCAGTGGGCATACATCTTCGCCGCGCCGTAAGGAGAACGCGGATAAAACGGCGTAGTTTCACGCTGGGGGACTTCCTGCACCAAGCCGTACATCTCGGACGACCCGGCCTGGTAGTAGCGGGTTTTGAGGCCGACTTCCCGGATGGCTTCCAGAATACGCACAGTGCCGATGCCGGTCACGTCGCCGGTGTATTCGGGAATATCAAACGAGACGCGGACATGGCTCTGGGCGGCCAGATGATACACTTCGTCCGGCTGGATGCGGTACAGCAGCTTGATGAGGTTCGTCGAGTCCGAGATGTCGCCGTAATGCAGGAACAAGTGGACCCCGTTGATGTGCGGGTCTTCGTAAAGGGAGTTGATGCGGCTGGTGTTGAATGTGGAAGCGCGGCGGATGATCCCGTGAACTTCATAACCTTTCGCGAGCAGCAGCTCCGCGAGATAGGACCCGTCCTGTCCGGTAATCCCTGTAATAAGCGCTTTTTTCATGCAGTAGCCTTTCCTGAGTGCGAGAATATCAATGGGTGTCGGAATTATATGCTGGGAGTTTGAGGCGCGTTGTAAACACGCCGGAAAATGAACATCGGAAAATGAACATTGCACATCATCTTGAATTTGCGGTACACTGAACAAGGGCAGCACGAAGGCAAATCCATCATACCATACTCTTATGCAAAATCCATGCCAAAGGTAAGCGAGGCTATGTTCTTCAGGTAAAATTCCCTGTGTTTTTTGCGCTGAATGCCGACTTCCCGCCGGACTTGGCATGGTTCTTGTACCTACTAATTGCGAATGACTGATGAGGGACGCTGATTGAGAATGCCCGTCCGCAAGAAAGCCGCAATGCGTATCTGTATCGTCAACGAATTCTTTCACCCGGACAACACCGGTGGGACTGGGACGGTCCTTTCCGACCTTGTCCGGTCCCTGCGGGAGATTGACCCGAACTTAGACATAGACGTTGTCACTTCTACCAACCTGTACCGACGCGCTCAAAAGAAGCTGCCGGCGTTTGAGGATTGGAACGGCGTCCGCATTTATCGTGTGGCGACGCCGCACCCGAACAGCCTGCCGATGGCCCTGCGGCTTGCTGCCAACCTGCTGTTCTGCGCGTCTGCTTTCGCCAAGCTGCTGTCGCTTCGTTCTTATGATGCCGTTCTTGTCGGAACAGCCCCGCCGATGGCCGCGCTGGCCGCCCAGGCGCTGCTCCGCCGCCGGAAGACCCCCTTTGTGTACATTATCTATGACCTGGAGCCGGACCGCTCGGTCACAATGAACCTTCTGCCGCCGGCGCATCCGTTCGTCCGCGCGTTTGGTGCGGCCCAGCGCCGCTGGCTGAATGCCGCCGCGAAAGTGATTGTTCTGGGCGAGTACATGGGCGAGCATCTCACCCGCACTTACGGCGTGCCGCCGGAAAACATTGAGGCCATCGCGGTCGGCTCCGATCCCAGCGAGATCGTTCCCGGCCCCAAAGCCAGCCGGTTCCGCGCGGCCCACGGCATTTCCGGCTTTCTGGTGCTGTATTCCGGCAACTTTGGGCGCTACCACAATTTTGACACGGTTCTCGACGCCGCCAGGCTTCTCAAAGACACGCACCCGCAGATCTCGTTTGCGCTGGTCGGCGACGGTGCTCAAAAAGCGCATATTGTTCGGCGCGTTACCGAAGAAGAACTGGCTAATGTACGGCTGTTTGAATTTGTCGCGAAAGAAGACTACGCCGATCTTTTAGCGTCCGCTGATTTGTCGTTTGTGACGCTGGAGCCGGGCATGGAAGGGCTGTGCGTCCCATCCAAATTTTACAGCATTCTGGCGTCAGGCCGGCCTGTCCTGGCGACGGTCTCGCCGCTGTCTGAAGTGGCCCGGGTGATTGACGAAGCGCAGGCCGGAGTCCATATGGAGCAGTCGGCGACGGAGGCGCTGGTTGCTGCTGTCGTCAGGCTGTCGGAGCATCCGGCGGAAGCCGAACGGATGGGCCGCAACGCCCGGCGCATCCTGGAAGACCAGTATTCCATGTCCGAGGTGGCCCGCCGCTATTACGCCGTTTTCCAGGCCGTCTGCCGTCCCCAGGAAGCCGCTGTGTCTTTTCCTGCTCTTTCGGCTGTCGAGACATCTTCCGACCAGTAAGAACCTGCTTTGCTCACTTTCCAGCAAAAAAGCCGCTCCTCGCGATCGAGGAGCGGCTTTTTTGTGCGTCACGCGCGTCTGCCGGAGCAAAGGCGCGTGAGGCGGGATGCCGACTAGGCAGCGTTCTTGACGACCGACTTGCGGCGAAGGACGGCAAGGCCGCCCAGGGCGAGCAGAGCGCCGAACGAGATCACCGTGCTGGCTTCGGGGACCGGAGCGCCGGGAACCAGGTTGAACTGGTCGCCTTTGGCGGTCGCGCCGACGGAAGCAATGCTGTACGAGCCGCTTGCCAGGGGAACAAGCGTGGTCTGGCCGACCGTGTCGGTGACTGTTGTGCCGCCGCCGACGAAGGTCAGGTTTGTGTTGTCATAAATGACCGACGTGCCTTCTTCCGTGCCACCGGTCAGCGTCAGGAACCCTGTGGTAGCAGCGCCGCCAGCAAACGGGTTGTAGACAACCGGGGCCGAGAGGACGCTGAAGCTTCCGGGCGTGAACGAGAAGGTGAACGGTGCGGTGGCGAAGTAGGCGCCCTGCGCGAAGGCAGGAGCGATGCTGACGCCGGCCACGAGGGCCAGCCCAGCAAGGGTTGTGGTGATTTTGTTCATGCGTGTTTCCTGTGTCTTTTCCTGTAACAACGGTGCTTGCTCTTTACGAGCGGTCTATGATGCGGTCATTCAAGGACGGCACGCCTTGTTGTACCCCATCTTTGGCTGAAATGCGACTCGCGACCCCGAAAAACTTCAAGGCGACGCTCCGCAATTCCACTATTATAAACTGCAAATTCCATGCCAAGTCCGCAGTTCTACGGGGTTTCCGCGAAAATATCTGCGCGAATGTTGCCGAGCGGCCCCTTTTTGCAAGGCCGCTCACACTCCAAACGTTAGTGACTGGCGAACACATGCTGGTACTGCGGCCAGAACGCCTGCAAGTTCGATGTGCGCTGGAAGTCCAGAAACTCCTGCTGGATGCGCTTGGAGTTCAGCGCGGTGCCTTTTACCAGCTTTGCCCCAAGCAGGCACTGCTCCTGCACCTGGGAGTAGGGGACTGTCACGGCAGGGGCTTTGTCCTGGCATCGGAAAATCCACCACTTGCCGGCAAAAAAGACAGGCCCGACTTGATCGCCGACCTTCATGGCGAAAATCTGTTGTTCCAGCGCCGGGGCCTGATGCAGCGGGGGGCGACCAAAGGCCAGCGGGGCCAGCAGGCCGCCGTTGGACCGGCTGGTGTCCATGCTGTAAGTGCTTGCTGCCAGCTCGAACGGCGTACCGGAGGCAATCTCGGCCAGCGCCTTTTGCGCCTCCGGCTCCGTTTGTGTCGCGATGGCCCGCAGGCTGACCTCGGCCGGGTGGTAGAATTGAGCTGAAGGGTTGCTGGGACTGGATTGGGCCTTGTAGTATGCCTGGGCATCGGCATCGGTCGCAGTGACGCCCTGGGTGATGACGTTGGTTTCGGCAAGCTGGACTCGCAGGTTCTCTTTAAAGTCGCCTTCCTGCATCCCGCTCTGAGCCAGCGCCTGCGCGAAGTTAGGGCGGCTGCTCAGCTTCGCGTACTCAGCATCCAACTGAGCCTGGGTCGGCGCTAGCCCTTTTTTTGCCGCAAACTGAACCTGAAGCAGGTTCTGAGCCAGCGTGTGAACAGTTTGTAACCCGTAGGCATCCTGCATGTGGTTGAACAAGTCGTCGCGTGTGATTGTTGCGCCGTTTACCGACCCAATGATCTGATTGGTTTGGGCCCGGTGGCGCATGACGGCAATGCCGATCACCAGGCCGAGCAGGAACATCGCGCCGGCCACGAGCCAGAGCGGCAGCTTCAGCCGCTTCAAGCTTGGCTTCGGCTTCGGCGGCTCCGGGGCGCGGGGCTGCGGAAACGGCGGCAGGGTATCCATCGCGGAGACCCGCTTGTCCGGCAGGTTCAACTTGGCGCTTGCCGTCGTGTCGGCGTTTGTCAGGGGAGCGCCGCCGTCGGCGGCAGATGTTTCTTGCATCAGTGCGTGTGTTCCTCTCAAAGAAAAAAAGTCAAAGAAAAAAAGTCAAAGTGAAAGATTAGACCTCTTGCATAAGTAGCGTATACTGTCGTTATGTTTTACGCTGATGTGC
>CAXUNT010000010.1:65379-75945 GCA_964252595.1 uncultured Armatimonadales bacterium | reverse complement strand
CTGCCTCAAACGCTTCAGGCGAAATACCTGATTATCTTTGCACGATTACTTAGGAAGGCGGCGTGTCACGGCATGGCGGGCGGGACTGTGAGGGCGTACAGGGCTTCGCGGGCCTGGGTGCAGGTGGGCCGGTCATGTACCACCTGGAGAAGCAGGGTGCGTGCGCCCGCCGGATCGCCGGAAAGCGCTTGCCGGACCGCTTGCAGCGTTTGCAGAGCGGCCTTCTGGTCGGGTGAGGCGAACGCGCCGAGGCCGGTTTCGGCTTTGGTCAGACACGCGCTCGCTTCCGGCAGCACGGTCGGGTCGTCGCCGCTGCGGGCCAGCAGCAGCCGGGCCAGCGCCATGTTCACCTGCGGGCTGTCCGGCAGACCCTTCAGCGCTTCCCGCGCTTCTTCCTCGGCGGTCGCGGTCTGGCCGACGGCGGACAGCGTTTCCGAAAGCACCAGGCACGACGCCGGGGTCATGTCCCGGTCGCTCTGCTTCAGCAGCAGGTCGCCCAGGGCGCTGAGGCGATTGTCCGCGATCATCAGCGACGCCAGCGAGGCCAGTGCGCCGGGCCGGGATGGGTCCAGCGTCAGCGCCTTTTGCAGAGTCGCCTCCGCCGCCGGATCGTCCATGTCCGCCTGCGCCGTGCCGAGCGCTTCCAGTGCGGGAACTGCTGTCTTCGGGTCGCTGCTTTCCGACAGCATAGCAAGCCGTACCAGCGCCGCTTTTGCCGTCACCGGGCCGCCGTCCTGAACTTCATTTTCCTGGCCCGTGCCGCGCAAATGCTTCCGAAGCCAGCCGTCATTATGAAGCTCCGGTCGTGTGTTGTCCCGCAGGATCACGCGCCGGAGGACAGCAGCGTCATCCGGCCGCAGCCGGGCCTCGACCCGGTAATCTGCTATTTCTGCGGCCTGCGCCGATTCGGCGGACGGTAACTGGCCTTTAATCTTAAACTGGTCCATCTGTGTCAGCAGCAGCCGGTCCACCAGCCAGAAGCGGGCGCGGCGACTGTAGCTTTCCGGGTCAAGGGGTGCGAGTGCTACTGCCCGCCCATAGTTTTCTCGTGCCTTCTGCCGGAGCAGGGTGATCTGCTGTACCCGTAGCAGATCGGGCTTGACAGGTTTTGTAGCAGGGTCAAGGAATGGGTCAAGCGCCTCATCGTCCGTTTTTGTCTTCAGCTCACCGCCAAACAAAAGAAATTCCGCGCGTGTTTCCTGGGCCGCTCCTAAAGCGCGTAAAACGACCGGCGATGCGGGCCATTTAGCAGCGTTCTTCTCGGCGGCAGTCACTGCGGCTTCCTCCTGTCCGCTATCGACAAGGGCCTCCGTCCATTGCGCGGCCCGAACGGGGTCTTCCGGGTGCGCGTCCGCCTCGGCGCGGCGCAGGCGGACGGCTTCGCCAAACACTTCTTTGGCATCGCTTTCGTCTTCGCTGTTACGCAGCAGCATTCCCATCCGCATATAATGTTCGGCAGCTTTCGTTCCACTGGTAGGAGAAGCCCGCAGGCGGGCAATCTCCAGCGGCACGTTTTCCAGAATTTCCGGGAACAGCACCCCCCGCAGTATCGCAGCAAATCCCAGGGACTCCGGTGCATTCCGCAGCCGCTCCCAATCTATTTGCCGGGTGTCAATAGGAGGCAACAGGCTGGGAGTGAGGCCGGGCAGCACGGGTTTCAGAAAGCAGCGATGCGGCCCGAAGTCAAACAAAACGACGCACCCGCCCAGCACGTTCGCCCCAATCAGCGGCACCATGTAACTGTAGGGGTGAGAGGGGTAAATCACGGACACGTCGGAGAACACTTGCGGCCCGATCTGAAAAATCGGCACGACACTTCGGTTGGCGTAATCACCTTCCTGAAAGATGTATTCGAACGGCTCAAGTCCGGCAGACACTAATTTCAGCCGCTGCGCGGTTCCCGCAGAAATTGATGAGTCCGGCGCTCCAGTGTCAAAAAACATTTCTTCCGCGCCATTTCGGTCGCTGTCTTGAAGCTGAACACGGGTCGAATAATGGTTCACTTTGAAGTCAAGACCAAAATGCTCTTCTTGGTGCAGACCGAGGACGCTTTTCGGGTCCAGGCCAAGCTCTGCAACCGTAGCATCATCCAAGTTTCCGGGATATATCCAGGAGAGTGTGCGGTGTGGATAATCAAGCAGCAGAGCAAACCGTGAAAGCAGAGGGCCGCCCAGCAGACCATCAATAGGCCGGCCATTTTCCGACCCCACTTCGCCGGGCGCGACCGCGAATGTGATGTCGGACACTTGTAGCCGTCCAATGCGTAAATCGCGGATGTGCACGCTGGGAACGGCCAGGGTGTCGTTATCTTGCTTGAACCCCAAGCGCTTCACACCGCTTGGCGTCATAACACACTCGTATTCGCCCGTGTCAATCCCAAACAATCCAGTCTTACCGTTGCTGAATGCCACTTCTACTAATGGTGTGCCGCCGTTGCGGTTCAGCGTAAACGGCCCGGCCACGGCCCGACGCGGCGGATCAGCGGCGCGGACCGATAGGCTAGGCACCAGGGTAGTGAAACAAGCAAGCAGGAGAAGCAGGCAGGAAGCGGGGCGCATGGGCAAGCCTTTCTGGCGGGTCCTCAAGAGAGATAATCTGTTCAAGAGCGTTTGTCTAGAACAGATTATACCATTAAGAAGCAAGCTTGCGCTGTAATTCGTACAGCTTGGTGAGGGCTTCAATTGGGGAGAGCGTACCGAGGTCTAAGGCTTCGAGTTCGTCTAAGACCGGGTGGCGCTCGGCTTCAAAGAGCGTAGTTTGGAGGCGCTGGGTGCGGGCGGCGAGAAGCGCGGCGGGTCCGTCGCCCTTGCCCATGCTTTCCAGCGTTTGCAGGACTTCGCGGGCGCGTTTCAGCACAGGTTCGGGAACACCTGCGAGCTTCGCGACTTGGATGCCGTAGCTTTTGTCGGTGCCGCCGGGCATGATCTTCCGCAGCCAGACGATGTGGTCGCCCTGCTCTTTGACAGCCACCCGGAAGTTCTTGACCCCCGCCGACGTTTTTTCCAGCTCGTTCAAGTGGTGGTAATGGGTTGCAAACAGCGTCTTGACCCCGACGGCGTGCAGGTACTCGGTGATGGCCCAGGCCAGCGCGAGGCCGTCATAAGTGGACGTGCCGCGCCCGACTTCGTCTAAGATTACCAAAGAGCGCGGGGTGGCGTTGTTCAGGATATTGGCGGTCTCGTTCATCTCCACCATGAACGTTGACTGGCCGCTGGCGAGATCGTCATGCGCCCCGACGCGGGTGAAGATGCGGTCAACTAAACCAATGGAAGCCGAGTCAGCGGGGACAAACGAGCCGATCTGGGCCAGCAGGACGATCAAGGCCACTTGGCGGAGGTAGGTGCTTTTGCCCGCTGAGTTCGGTCCGGTGATGATGTGCAGCCGCGTATCGCCCGCGTCTAAATAAGTATCGTTCGGCACAAACAGCGTCCCACTTTGCAGCGACTCGACGACCGGGTGCCGGCCCGCCTTAATTTCCAGCGTGTCGCCGTCGTGGACATCGGGCCGAACGAAGCGGCCTGCCAATGCCGCTTCCGCCAGGCCGCCGAAGACGTCTAAGCGGGCCAGGACTTTGGCGAGCTTTAAGATTTGGCCCGTATATTTATCGGCGATCTCATCCCGGACTTGACCGAAGAGCTGATACTCCAGCTCAACAATCTTTTCTTCCGCGCCCAGCACCTGCGCTTCGTATTCTTTGAGGGCAGGCGTGATATACCGCTCGGCATTCGCCGTGGTCTGCTTGCGCGTGTATTCCGGCGGCACGGCGACACCCGATCCGGCTTTTGTGATTTCAATATAGTAGCCGAAGACATTGTTAAAGCCGACTTTGAGCGACTTCAATCCTGTCTTTTCGCGCTCGGCTTCTTCAATCCCAGCAATGAACGACTTGCCGCCGGAGCGCAGCTCCCGCAGAGCGTCTAGCTCCGGGTTATAGCCGTCCCGAATCAAGCCGCCTTCGCGGAGCAGCATCGGCGGCTCCGGCTGGATGGCCGTTTCCAGCAGATCAACCAAGTCTTGGGGCGGGTCGGTGACCACGGCCCGCATGGGAGCCAAAGCGCCGCCTTCTGGGGCACGATGGAGCGCATCAGCGACAGCGGGCAGGGCTTGCAGCGACTGCTTCAAAGCCACTAAATCGCGGGCGTTCGCGGCCCCCGAACAGATGCGGGCCGTGAGGCGTTCTAAATCCGCAATGCGCCGCAGGGCATCGCGCAGGTCGCCGCGCAGGAGGGCATCGCCCGCCGCTTCGGCCACGGCGCTTTGCCGATTGTGGATCTTGTCGAGGGCAAGCAAGGGCTGATCGAACCATTTTCGCAATAGACGACCGCCGAGCGGTGTCACCGTGCGGTCCAAGATGGACACCAGACTCTTGCTTTTCGCACCGTCGGCCAGCGCATGGGTCAGCTCCAAATTGCGGCGGGCGGCGGCGTCCAGCACCATGTAGTTTTCGGTGGAATACGTCGCCAGCCCCCGGATATGCCCGGCGGCGCTGCCGTGGGTCTGCTTGACATAATCCAGCACCAGCGCGGCGGCGTCGAGGCCCGATGTCATCTGCTCCGCGCCGTAGCCCCGCAGCGACGGCGTCCCGAAATGATCCAAGAGCGTCTGGCGCGACGATTTACGGGTTTCGGCGGGCTGGTGGAACGTCACGACGGTTTTCGATACGGCTTTGATCGCGTCGCCCAGCTCCTCCATCCCCGGCAGCAGCAGGCACTCGGCAGGCTGGAGGCGCATGATTTCTTCCACCACTTTGTCCGGCCCGGCGTCGCAGGGCATCTCGGTCGCGAGGAACTCCCCTGTGGACACGTCGACGACCCCAACCCCGCTCGGCACTTTCGCGCCGGTGATCGCTGCGACCAAGTAATTGTTGGTCTTGGCGTCGAGCATGGCGTCTTCAATGATCGTGCCGGGGGTCAGCACCCGCGTCACTTTGCGCTTGACCAGGCCCTTCGCGAGCTTCGGGTCTTCCACCTGATCGCAGACGGCGACTTTGTAGCCTTTGCCGATCAGCCGCGCGACATAGCGCTCCAAAGCGTGATGGGGGACTCCGGCCATGGGAACCCGCGCGTCGGTCAGCTCGCGACCCGTCAGCGTGATTTCCAGCTCCCGCGCGATGGTCTCGGCATCTTCCCCGTAAGCTTCGTAAAAGTCTCCGACCCGCATCAGCAAAACGACATCAGGGCGCTCGGCCTTGATGTCGAAATACTGGCGCAGCATAGGGGTCAGGTTTTTAAAAGAGTCAGCCATCGTACACCTGTTCGCAAGTTGATCCCTTTATTATAGCAGAAAATGGGGGGAGAAAACACGCGGGAAGGACCCTGGACCCTCCAGCCCATGTGCTGAAGCACACGGCTACATGGCCTTCGGCCACAAAACACCCGCTTCGCGGGGTTCAGAGCCAGATAATTCCCAGTGCCGCGCCTTCCAGGTCTGCCAGTGCAGAAGCGGTACTTCGTGGCCGAAGGCCGTATAGCCGTGCCATTCATGGAGCAACTGCACCCGGCGGCATGGTTCCTTGCTACGGCGTCGCCCCGCTGCGTATCACCGTCCACTCGCGCAAAATCTTCCCCGCGCCGTCCACAACGCGCACCCGGAAGCGGCCTGCCGGGAGCATCAGCGCAGGCAGGGGGGCCAGCCCCGGCTTGACTTCAATCTGGTCAATCGGCACGGCGACGGCGGCGTCTTCGTTCGCATAATACGCCTGCACCAGCGCGGGCGTGTTTGCGGGAATACCGAGATCGCCCGGCAGAATATATGCCTGCCGCTGCCCGTCCTCACTCAGCCATGTTGGACGCCCGAACTCGTACAGCGTGCGTGGGCGAAAGACAACCAAGTCATAGGCAGCCGGGTCGTCGGGTTCGGTGAAGTACCGGCCCGCTTTGTTTTTCAGGGCAATGGGAGCTTGCTGAAGCAGATTGTCCGCGATAGCAGCCCGATAATAGCCGCTTCCGTACTCAGGAGCACTATGCTCGTACATGATGGACTGGTCAATGCTGAGTGGCACGATTTTAGAAATCTTTTGGAACCAAAGAGCCATAAAGGTTATAGTTCCCGAAGAAGTTTTTGCGTCAGCAGACCTTGATGTCAGCTCTCCGGTTGCCGTCGTCTTGGCAATATGCCCGTATCCGGCATGAACCAGCACTTTGGCGTTTGGATCATGCTTGAAGATGCGGTCGTAAAGATTCTGCGCTTCACCGCGCTCTCGCTGGTTCTGAGCAATGATTGGATCGGGCGACTTCAGGCCGGTATATTCGTAGGGAATAATTTTGTAACCGAGCTTGAGGGCAGTGCGGACCAGATCGCCGAAGACAGGCTCCCTTGTATAATAGCCGGAGTTTATCGTTGGGTAGCCGCGCTTTTGCAGATCCGTGTCTTTCTCGTCCAGCGTTTCGGCGGCAAAGTAGCGGAAGCCTTTGGCGTAGAGGCCGCGCAGCAGGGACAGCGTGAATGCCCGATCTATCGGCACATGATGCGCTTCATTGATGAACACGGCCTGACGGGAAGCGGCCAATTCCAAAATCGCCTGCCGCGCGTCTACCGCAGAGTAGCCCTTCAGCAGAACTTCCTCTTGAGCGATCGCTTCGTTCGAGGCCGGAGCCGGAGCGGGCGCTCTGACATCAAAATCCGCGATTGCTTCAGCATCGTTGCCAACAAAAGACTCCTTCGTCGCAAGGTCCTCAAAGTAGTCGTCCCGCCATAGCGGCGAGGCAGAACACGATGCCCGAAGCGGGCGCAGATACAGCAGCGCCGCCAGGTAGTTGCCCTCAAACTTTGGCTCAAATTTGAAGGGATTGGGCAGCGCGGGCGCAGAGGCAGGCTGAATAGGTGTCGGCTGCTGGGCGGCCAAAGGGGCAGTGAGGAAACAAAGCAAGGCGGTGAGGCCGAGACCGGCACACGGCAGCAGAAAAGTGGACAAGGGGTAGGCTTTCTGAAGAAGTCAAAAGTCCCGGCACTGGAAGTGCCGGGCTAACGAAGCAAAGAAAGTGCCTTCCGCACTGAAGACTCCCCAGTCCCGGAGGGACTTTCTCTGCTTCGGCAGCCTGATACTTCCAATGCCGATACTGGATAAGTCGCTAATTCGCGCCCGCCGTACTGCTGCCCACAGAGGCTATGTCGCGGTTCAAGCGGCCGGTGGCTTTGGCGGCGGCGGCGTAATCCGCGCCGAGCGTGATGGTTAAAACGGGGTCGGGGGTCCAGCCGAGCTTGTTGGGCTTAACCGGGCGGCGGCTTGAGGGAGCCTGAACGCCGAGCAGGACCGATACGTCCTGGGGGGAGTCAGGGTTCGCAACCCCAGTATCGAGCATGACGGTCCGGGCGGCCGTGGGCTTGTTCCCCGCTGTGTCCGATGCGAGGCGGATATGAGCCGAAGCGGCATTGCCGCCGTTGCGGATATTGGTGTAGCCCTGGGCTTTCAGTTGATCCACGGCGAACTGGGCCAGGCCGGGTACGGACGTACCGTTTTTGACGACAACGGCGATGAGCGGGCGGGACGCGGTTTGGTCGCCCTTGATCAGCCAGTCGGCATACGCATGAGCGACTTCGGGCTTGATGGCATAGTCCCACGCGCCGCCCGGTCCCCGGAAGTCGGTTCCGGGCAGGGAAGCCGTCTGAATATCGGACTGCTGGATGCCTTTGAAGATCGCCGCGATGTCGAACAACTGCTGGCGGGTGAAGTCGGTGCGGATGGTGGACATGGCGACATCTACCAATTGAGGAGCCTGCTTGATATTCGCGAACGTCTTGGCTTTGTCCACCATCGCCCGCATTAAAAGGTGCTGGCGGTACATCCGGCGCTCGTCGCCGTCTTCGGGGGTCGGACGCTTGCCGGCGTCGGGGTGCCGGTAGCGGGCAAAACCGACCGCATTGTTGCCGTCGAGATGCTGCTCGCCGGGCTGCAAATCAATGGAAAGATGGCCCCACTTGTCATGATAGTGCATCGGGTGTTCGACATTCACGTCTACGCCGCCGAGCGCGTCCACCATCTTTTTGGTGGCGTCAATGTTCAGCACCAAGTAGTGCGTCGCACTCGTGCCTAAGAACTCGTTGACCGTCGCGACCGTCCGCGCCGGTCCGCCCGTGGAGTAGGCGGCATTGATTTTTGTATGGGTGTTTGTGCCGGCAATATGCGTGTAGGTGTCGCGCGGGATGGACAGCATAGTGGCTTTCTTGGTTTTGAGGTCCAGCGTCATCACAAACAGCGTGTCGGTGCGGGACTGTGACGTATAAACGACATCACTATTGGTCCAGCTATCGTCAATCCCCATGCACACGATGGTCAGCTTGTCTTCGTCGGGAAAGCCTTCTTTGGGTGCGAACGCGGCTTCTCCCGCGCCGCTGATCGTGTCGCGTATCCCCTTGAGCCCATGCCCGCTCTTGATCATGCCGCCATACGTGTGCAGTAACGCACCCGCCACGACGGCGAGGACGAACAGAACGGAGAGGACCGACCACAGCGCGATTTTTTTGCCTTTGCTCATAATTCACACCCTGCAAAATTCACCCTCCGAAGACCGGGCAATGGAATTACCCGTCTGTGGAGCCTTCGGCTGATCGTCCTGCCCTCCAGGTAGCCAGTGCTGCGGACGAAAGAAGATCACATTGTTGGGCCGGTCTATCGTCCGCAGGACGTTCGGCGTCCGCGCCGCCAAGACGGGTAATTCCATTGCCCGGCTGCGGGCAGGGTTCCTACTCGGCCATCATCAAAAGCTCCAGCCCGCGCTCCGACCGCGCGGGCAGCATCTCGCCGGTGAAGCCCCACAAATGCGATTGGACCGCTTTGACTTGGACCAACTGCCCCTGCAAATCGCGCGGCGACGGGAAATTGATGGTCTTGCCCTGGCGGTTCAGCCCAGTCCACTTCAAAGGGTCTTTTGGGGAGCGCCGCTCAACCAAGACCTCGTAGACGTTTCCG
Source organism: uncultured Armatimonadales bacterium (assembly GCA_964252595.1). Taxonomy (GTDB): domain Bacteria; phylum Armatimonadota; class Armatimonadia; order Armatimonadales; family Capsulimonadaceae; genus JANXMY01. The sequence goes on along the minus strand of CAXUNT010000010.1, from coordinate 67,037 downwards.
ACCTGGCTGCGGTTCATCTCCAGCGTGATCTCGTTTTGCAGGGCGATCAGCGCGTTCAAGCGCTCCATCTTGACCCCTTCAGGGACCTGATCTTCCAGCACTGCTGCTTTTGTCCCCTCGCGCGGCGAGTAAGCAAACATAAACGCCGAGTCGTAGCGCGTCTCGGCCACAAACCGCATCGTATTTTCGTATTGCTCGTCCGTCTCGCCGGGGAAGCCGAGCATCAGGTCCGTGGTCAGGCCGACATCAGGAACCGCGAAGCGCAGACGGGCGACAATGTCTTTGTATTGGTCCAGCGTGTAGCCCCGGCCCATGCGCTTCAGCAGCGTGTCATCGCCGACTTGAACGGGCATATGTACCTGTTCGCAGACTTTCGGCAGATGCGCGATGGCATCTATCACATCCTGGTGGAAGTCTTTCGGGTACGGCGACGTGTACCGTATCCGCTCGATGCCTTCAATCGCGTTCAGGCGTTCCAGCAAATGTGCGAACGAACACGGCTCGTCCAAAAACTTCCCATAAGAGTTCACGGTCTGGCCGAGCAGCGTCACTTCTTTGGTGCCGAGCGACGCCAGCCGCTCTACTTCCAGCACGATCTCATCGGCAGGCCGGGAGCGCTCTTTGCCGCGCGTGATCGGGACAATGCAGAACGCGCAGAACTTGTCGCAGCCATAAGAGATAGACACGAACGACTTCAATTTGGGCATCAGCCCACTGACGACCCGCTCCGGCGTTCCTTTGTCGTGCCGGTCTTTGCGCGACGGCAGCTCAGTCTCAATCAGCGTCACCCGGTCCCGAATGATCGCGGTCCGCTCGGAGCGCACTCTGTCCACCAGCGCCGGAACGCGGTCAATCTGACCCGTGCCGACCACGAGATCCACATATGGGGCGCGGCGGCGGATTTCCGGGGCTTCTTTCTGGGCCATGCAGCCGCAGACCCCGATCACGAGATTGGGGTTCGCCAGCTTCAGCTCCCGCAGCTCGCCAAGCTTGCTGTAGACTTTGCGTTCGGGTTTCGCCCGCACCGAGCAGGTATTCAGCAAAATCACGGAAGCGTCTTCCACCCGTTCGGCTTTCGTGTAGCCCTGGTTTTCCAGCATTGCCGCCATCTGCTGTGAGTCGTCCTCGTTCATCTGGCAGCCCCACGTCAGTACCGAGTACCCGCCGCGCGGCGTCTCGTACTGCTTCGCGCGGGGTTCGGGCGCGGAAAGCTCGGTGGGGGCAAAATCGCTTACAAGTGTCATCTGTGTATTATATCGTAAATCGGAAGGGGAATGCAAGAACCCGGCATAGCGTTCATCAGCACCTCGCACGTCAAGAACCCAGCCCTGGAAGTGCCGGGCTTTGGCTACTGTATTCGGTACACTGTGAACGTGTCGTTCTTGTAAACTTCGGTTAGGTACGGGGGCGGGGCGGCTGTCAGTTCCACAAACGAATGCACTTCGCCGTGGCGCCTAAACGTGGCTTCCGAAAGGTCGTTTGGGTAGAACAAATACTGCGTATGTGTGCTTTGGAGAAATGCATGGCGGTCGGTGTCAGGGGTTTGGCGGTCAAACGCATCGGCGAACTCAGCGTCTTTTTTGCCGTAAGATGGCGTTTCGGCCCAGTGGCCCGCCCAGACTGCCCGGCCCGCTTCCCCCGGCAGAGCCGTACACAGG
>CAXUNT010000010.1:0-65369 GCA_964252595.1 uncultured Armatimonadales bacterium | reverse complement strand
GCATCGGCGGGCGTATTGACATGAATCCAGCGGTAAACGTCCACCAGCGATGTACTCAGAAACGGCGACAGATGCGTCTCGCTGCGGTTGTGCTGCAAATGCCGAAAATCGCGCAGGAGAAAAAACACATTTGATGGCAGCGACGCCAGCACGAGTGCGGCCAGAGCGAACGTCCGCACCGATGGCTTGATATGGCCCGCCAGCCATGCCGCGCCGACCCCGGCCAGCAAGCACAGCGGGATATGCTCGCCCATCAGCATTTTGCGCTGAAACGCAAATGGCAGGTAACAGACCAAAAACCCGCCGATTGCCCAGCAGAGGGCAAAGAGGAGAGGGAGATCGGCCCCCCCGCCCCAATTCTGGGGAGCCGGAGGGGAAAGCCTCTCCGTTCCTGCTCCGGCCCCCCCATGATTGGGGGCAGGGGGGCTACTCCGCGCCAGCAGCACGGCTGCGAAAACCGCCAGCAGGAAGACGACACCGTAAGCCAGCATATAGTGCCAGAACGCTGGCGACAGTGTGGGGACATTCGCGCGTTTGTGGAAGACCGCTTCAGCGTTGAAGACATAGTACATATACAGCGTCGTCGGCAGGGTCAGTGCCAGGGCGACTATCGCGCGGAGCCAACTCCCCGCCATACCTCTGCCGCGACGGATGATCGTCAAGACCACCAAAAAGACGCCCCAGGCGGCGCTTAAGTGCAGAACATCGTAGGAGTGCATATTGCCTAAAATGCCGCCGCAGACCCCCGCAATCACGGGGTAGCGCCAGCGGCCTGTCTGCTCGCCTAGAAGCAGGGCATACAGCGCCCCCAAAATCAAGATCGTGCTGACGGTCATCAGGGCCGATGTGTAAATGCTGAGAAACGTGTACGCTTCCGGCTGCCACGCATCTACCGGTGCATTGGAATTTTTGTCCTGCCAGTGGGTCCAAGTCACCCACCCAAACCCGCTGCTGAGGCAGGCGAACCCGAACGCCGTCAATCGGGCGGAGATGTTTTCGGGCAAGCAGTGGCGGTAGAAACGGTAAATCAGCCAAAGGAGGCCGATCCCGCCGCCGACCCGTGCCACTTGAAGCGCGGCCTGCGGCGAGCAGTGGGTCACGGCCATCAATCGCCCCAGCAGCCAGAAAAAGATGTTGAACTCTAAATCTTTCTGGGGATCTGTCGTGAACAGATTGTGCAGAAAAAAATGGCCGTCGGCCATCTGCCGCAGCCACGACAAGTAATTGCAGTAGTCGTCAATGTTGTACGCCGTGCCGATGAAAAACGAGGCTTTTCCCCCTTCGCCCATCACCGGCGCGAGAAAATAGCCGAGCGCATACGGCAGGCAGGTGACGAACACAGTGAAGGCAATCAGCGCAGCGACAATGCGCTTCTCGGCGCTTCCCGCCGTTCTATTCGCCATCGTCGTCGTCTTCCTCGGCGTCTTCCTCTACCTGCGTTCGCAACAGCGCGGCGGCGTTTTCGGACAAGATGCGATTTCGGTCCGGGCGGGTCAGCGTCGCCGCGCTTTCTACCAGCGCCAGCGTCAGCTCCGGGCTGCCGCCGGGCAGGCCGGAGCCGTACAAAAGCTTGCGAGGCGTGACAATCGCCGACGCCTGGGCGATCTTGTCGGTGTCCAGACTGCCGGAAATCTCCAAATAAATGTTGAGGTGCTTCTTCGCCGCGGCCATTGCGACCCGCCAGTCTTCGCCGCCCATGCCGAGGAACACGAACTTCATGGCGGCAAACTCGGCGGCAATCAGCCGGGCCTGATGGACCGCTTCGGCGTCAGGCGTCGCCAGCGCGACCGGCTTGGCATACCGCCGCTGGGCGTTCAATATCTCGCGGGCGTCTTCCAAAGTCACCGGACGGCCCGGCGCGGCGAACAAGGCCGCGCCGATCATGCCGCGCCGGTTCTGGTGCCGCCGCTGCTCTTCCTGCGACTCCGCCGAGTAGCCCGCATTCAGCGTCACCCACCCGAACAAGCCGTCTTCCGGCGCCACCATTTCGCGCAAAATCCGGTTGCCGGCGACAAAGTCACACGACGCGCCGAGCGCGGAAATCAGCGCCATGCCGGAGATGTCCCGGCGGCGCATGGTGCCAAGAACCGCGTCACGGGTCGCCAAATCGCGTGAAAACGGCGACGGGCCGAAATAGGCATGAGTGTCAAACGTCGGCATAATTTGTTACCAAAGCCGGGGTTGTAGAAAACCCCGGCAGGAAATGTCCTTCGGACACGGAGGAGCTAACTTCTTGGTCCTAATCTTCGTCCGAAGGACGCTTCTTTGCCGGGGTTTTCTACAACCCCGGCTCTCACTCCTCGCTTCCCGACTGCCAAATCGCTTGGGCATTGCCGGACAGCACGGCTTCCTGATCGGCCTCCGACAAGCCCGACGCCCGCACATACCGCAGGGCAGCAGCAGGCGACCGGCCCGGCGCATCGGAGCCGAACAGCACCCGCGAAATCCCGACCGTATCCCGCAGCAGCGGCAGGGCATAGGGCGCAGACAGGGCGTGGGTCTCCAAATACAGGTTCTCATGCACCCGCATCAGCATGATCGCTTCCGAAAGCGTGTCCGGCGAAACACCGTCCAGCACGACCGCATGAGAGAAATCGTCCAGCAGGCGAGCGAGGAGGGTCGCATCGCCGCGCTTATCCACGCTGACCATGATCGGCATCTTGGGCAGCCGTCCCAGCACGGAGAGTATCCGCAGAAACGGGGCGAACTCCAGCGGCCAGCCCTGCAAGTGGGGAAAGAAGCGGACCATCTCAAACGCATTTTCGGCGATGCTCTCCATCACCCCGTCTTGGCCCCAGTAGTGGGTCGGGTTCAGCGTCGCCACGGGGATCAGATGGTCATGCGCCCGGCAGGCCCGCATCGTCTCCGCGTTTCCTGCCTCGGCCTGATAAAACAAGCCATAAGTGGAGAGCGTCAGCCCCCAATCAATGCCGCTGGCCCGCATGGCATCCACCAGTGTTTCCGGGCTGCTGTCCGCGTGCTGCGCGGGATATGCCCCGAACACCGTATTGACATCCGTAATTTCCATAATGTTACTCAGAAGAACCCACCCCGCGCGGGGGGGGGGGGGGCCCCCCCTCCCGAAGCGGGAGGGTAGAGAGCTTTAGGCCGCTGCCTCTTTCCGAAACTCCTCACCTTCCCGCCTCGGGAGGGTCGCGAGGGACGAGCGGGGTGGGTTCCTAGATCATCCCTAGTGCTCGGTTCAGGCGGTTGATACACCGCTCGCGGCCCAGGACGACAATCGCGTCAAACAGGCCCGGCCCGTTGGTGCGGCCGGAAATGGCGACCCGAACAGGATGAATGACGTCGCCGCCTTTGACGCCGAATTCTTCCACTGTAGTCCGCACGACTTCTTCGGTGGAAGCGTGATCAAAGACTTCCAACGCTTGAAAGCCGTCACGAACGCGGCGCAGTCTGTCGCCGACGCCGGGGTGGTTCAGCCATTTTTGGGCGGCTTTGTCGTCAAATAAATATTCGTCGTCGCCGAGCAGAAAGAAGTCGGCCAGTAGCGGCGCTTCGGCCAGCGTCTTCATGCGCTCCTGTTCCAGCGCCAGCACCCGGCCAATATAGTCCAACAGCTCGGCGTCGGGATCGGAGCCGACAAGACCTGCCTCTTGCAGAAACGGCAATGTCTGCGCGGCGAGTTCGGGCAGGGTCAGCTTGCGGACATACTGGCCGTTGAACCAGAGCAGCTTTTCGGGATCGCTGATGGGCGAGCGGTTCAGAATGCCCGTGATGTCGAACTTCTCGATTAGCTCCGGGACGGTAAACAAGTCCCGCTCTTCTTTCGGCGACCAGCCCTGCATGGCGAGGAAGTTCAGCGTCGCGTCTTGAAGATAGCCCTGCTTCGGATATTCCAAAGCGCCCAAAGCCCCGTTACGCTTGCCGAACTTCTTTTTGTCCGGCCCCATCATCACCGGCAGATGCGCGTAAATTGGCGGCTCCCAGCCGAGGGCAAGGTGAATCAAAATGTGCAGCGGGGCCGACGGCAGCCATTCTTCGCCGCGCAGGACGTGCGAGATCTCCATCAAATGATCGTCCACTTGGGCCGCCAGATGGTAGGTCGGATAGCCGTCGGACTTCAGTAAAATCGCGTCTTCCAGCAGCCGGTTCTGCACCGTGATTTCGCCGTAGACCGCATCGGTGAATGTGGTCTCGCCTTCCATCGGCACGGCGAACCGAACGGTGGCGTACTGCCCCCGCGTCGTCTCATACTCTGCCCGCTCGGCGTCCGTGATGTAGCGGTGCCGACGGTCGTAGCCGGGCGGCAGGCCGCGCTTTTGCTGGTTCTCGCGCATCCGGGCCAGCTCTTCGGGCGTGTCATAGGCGCGGTACGCTTTGCCCTCGGCGATGAGCTGTTCCACATACTTGCCGTAAATCTCTAATCGCTGCGACTGAATGTACGGCGCAAATGGCCCGCCCTTTTCTGGCCCTTCGTCATAATCCAGGCCGTACTCACGCAGCGAGTCCAAGATCACTTGAACGCCGTCGGCGGTTTCCCGGTTCTTGTCGGTGTCTTCGATCCGCAGGATAAAGGTTCCGCCGGTGTGCCGGGCATACAGCCAGTCCCACAGTGCCGTGCGGATGCCGCCGATGTGCAGCGCCCCGGTGGGGGAGGGGGCAAAACGAACGCGAACATTGGTCATAAGAGAATAATACCAGATTTTTGAGGATAAGAACCCCTCCCGCTCGTTCCTCGCTCCCTCCCCTATTAGGGAAGGGCCGGAGCGATAAGGACAAAAACGGGAACGCCTACGTGTTCTGCCCAGTCTGCCTGTTACCCTTCCCTAATAGGGGAGGGAGCGAGGAACGAGCGGGAGGGGTTCTTATCCCATCAGCCGCTTGTTGACGGCGAGGCGGTTGGGCAGGGACGGCTGAGCGCCTTCGGCTTCCACGCTCAGCGATGCGGCGGCGTTGGCAAACTTGACGGCGTCTTCCAGTGTTTGGCCTTCGCCGAGGGCGACCGCTAATGCCCCGTTGAAGCAGTCGCCGGCGGCGGTGGTGTCTACGACGGCGTCTGAGGGGAACGCGGGGATGCCGATGTTTTGAGTGGCTGTGACGAGGCGGGCGCCGCCTGCGCCGAGGGTGATCACGACGTTCTCGACGCCCCGGTGCTTCAGCATCAGCGCCGATGCCGACGGGTCGTAATCGCCACCTAAAATTTGGGCGGCTTCGGTCTGGTTGGGGGTCAAGACAGACGCGAGGGCCAGCATTTCGGCAGACAGTGTTTGGGCGGGCGCGGGGTTCAGAATGGTCGTAACGCCTGCCGAACGGGCCGTTTGAAGCGCGGACAGCACGGTTCCCATCGGGATTTCTAATTGGCACAGCAGGACATCGGCGTCGCGCAGAGCGGCGGCAGCCATGCCGACGAGTGACGGACTGAGATGGGCATTTGCGCCGGGAGCGACGACAATGGTGTTCTCGCCGAATGTCCCGTCGACTGTGATCAGCGCAACACCGGTTTGGGCGTCGGGATCGCGGACGACAAACCGCGTATCAATACCTTCGTTTTCCAAGTTGAGGACCAGCATGTCCCCAAAACCGTCGGTGCCGACGCAGCCGATGAACGTCACGACTGCACCGAGACGCGCCGCCGCCACGGCTTGGTTCGCCCCTTTGCCGCCGGGCATCAGGGCGAATGCGCTGCCGAGCAGGGTCTCGCCGGGGATCGGGAGCTGCGGGACGCGCACCACCATGTCGGTGTTTGCGCTGCCGACCACCACGACGCGCGGGCGTTTTTCTTCGGCGGCATCGTCTGCGGGGACATCGGAGTTTGTGTCTGCCATAGCGCAAGCGTATCATTTTTGGACGGGAATGTCAAGAGGAACCAACAGCGGCGCGGGCGCATTTTGGGTATGATAGATATAAAAACAAGAGATGCAAACGAGGAGTGGAATACGATGCCCATTTACAACAACATCACGGAGCTTGTCGGGAACACGCCGCTGGTCAAGCTCAACAAAATTACTGACGGGGCCGAAGCCACGGTGCTGCTAAAATTGGAGTTTTTCAACCCGGCGTCCTCGGTCAAAGACCGCATCGCGCTGGCGATGATCGAAGACGCTGAAGCGCGGGGGCTGCTGACCCCCGACTCAGTTATCGTCGAGCCGACTTCCGGCAACACCGGGATCGGGCTAGCGTTTGTCTGCGCCGCCAAAGGCTACCGCTGCATCCTGACCATGCCGGAAACCATGTCGGTCGAGCGCCGTCTGCTCCTGCGCGGCTACGGGGCCGAGCTGGTCCTGACCCCCGGCACCGAAGGCATGAAAGGCGCGATTGCCGAGGCCGAGCGGATCACGGCCCGCACCCCGAATGCGTACCTCGCGCAGCAGTTCAAGAACCCGGCCAATCCCGCTGTCCATCGCCGGACCACTGCCGAGGAGCTTTGGACAGACAGCGACGGCAGCATTGACATCCTGGTTGCCGGAGTCGGCACCGGCGGCACCCTGAGCGGCATCGCCGAAGTCTGGAAGGAGCGCAAGCCGAGCTTTCAAGCTATTGCCGTCGAGCCAGTCGAGTCGCCGGTCATCACCCAGACCCGCGAACACGAAACCGTCAAGCCCGGCCCGCACAAATTGCAGGGCATCGGCGCGGGCTTCATCCCGGACAATCTGGATATGGAAATGATTGACGAAGTGATCCAAGTCTCGACCGAAGACTCGATTAAATGGTCGCGCCGCTGCGGGGTTGAAGAAGGCATCTTGATCGGTCTGTCGTCGGGTTCTGCGCTGTGCGCTGCCATGCAGGTGGCCCACCGAACCGAAAACGCCGGCAAGACGGTTGTGGTCGTCATCCCGTCCAACGGCGAGCGGTATTTGTCCACAGTGCTGTTCGCCGATCTGCGCGACGACAAGTAAAGAACCCACCTCCTTGCTTCGTAACAAGTTACTTCGCAGGGGTCTTCCCCAAAGGGAAAGACGAAGAGTTTAGAGACCGCCCCTCTGCCTTTACCTCCTGCCCTTCCCGCTTCAGCACTGGCTACCCGGAGGGCGGGAGGGGTGGCAGATACGAAGTAATGCCGAAGGCATAGGCACGAACCGAGGTGGGTTCCGGTTCTTCCATGAGCGAAAATACACCGCCTATCATCACCGTGCAGGAAACGCAGAGCCATGAAGTGGCGGCAGACCGGGCCGACCTTTTCGTAACAGTCGAAGGTCTGTCGCTGTTTTCCGGGGCGGAAGCGCTCAAAAAGGCGCGGGAAGTCGCCCAGCTTGTTTCCGACTTGACCGCGTTCGGACTGCCGCAGGACGCGATCTTCCTGCAAGGCGTCTCCGCCGACGTTCACAGCGGAACGCTGCCCAAAAATTCCCGCGCCAAGTACCGCCTGCGCGTACATTGTGCAGATTTGACAACGCTGGCGGACCTCGTCGGAATTGTTGCCGCTCAGAAAAATACGTCCCTCACTTCGGTGGAATGGGGCTATCCCGATACGGACGCCGAGCATGACGACTGGCTGCTGGCCTGTATCGCCCGCGTCAATGAGAAGTCCGCCAAAATCGCCGCCGCGCTTAGTGTCCGTATCCTCGGCATCGCCGCTTTTTCTGAGACGCTGGCTGACCCGGAGGCGAGACGCAGTGGCGTTCCTGCGCCGGGCGGCGAACCAGCTATGATGAGGGCGCGGCAGATGACAAGTGCGGATTTAGGAATGGAAGTCTCACATACAAAGACTCTGTACGTCACGGTCCAAGTGAATTATCTAGTTTCCGGCCGCGAGTGATGAAACTATTGTCTGCGTATTAAAAGCTGAAAATATGTTGGTCTTAATGCGCTAATTGTGCCTGCTTGGCATGATTTTTGCAGTCATAGGTGTTGCCTGCCAAGCATTTACACCTGCTTCGCCGAAAGGAACCCGATGACTATGCAATTCTCACACAAAGCCGGTACCGCGCTTGCGGTGCTGGCTGCTCTGGGCCTAGCGTCCGCCCGGCCCGCTTTGGCCCAAACAAGCTACACGTTCACCACGCTGGATGACCCTCTTGCGGGAACCTATGCCCTTAACGGCGGCACCTTCAGCGGTACTCAGGCTGAGGGTATTAATTCCTCCGGCGAAATCGTAGGCTTTTATTATGACAGCACCGGAACTCATGGCTTCGTGGAAACGCCCGGCGGCGGGTTCAGTACCTTGCCCGATCCCGGTGTCCTCGGCGCTACCGGCGCACTTGGCATAAACAACGCCGGGCAGATCGCCGGTGGGTACGGAGACGGCACCAGCTCCTATGGCTTTGTTTACACGCCCGGCGTCGGGTTCCAGAAGATCAGCGATCCGGCGGTGACACGTGCCGACGGCAGCACGACGGCCTACGGCATCAATAATTACGGGCAAGTTGTTGGAGTTTATTCTACTACTCCTACGACTTTAACTAGCTTTCTTGACACGCCGGGCGCCGGCGGCACGTCTTCCTTTGCTGACTTGTCTGATCCCAATGCTACCGGCGGCACCGTCGCCAAAGGCATCAACAACAACGGCCAAGTGGTCGGCTATTACTTGTCCAACGGTATCTCATCTGGCTTTGTCTTCACGCCGGGAAGCGGATACACGGACATTGCTGATCCTAATGCCCCGGAACGTACCTTCGCTTCCAGCATCAATGACTTTGGTCAGGTAGCAGGAACTTATGGCGACCGCACCGGGATACATGGCTTTGTGGAAACCCCCGGAATTGGGGGGGCAGCTCCGACGTTCGTTACCCTAAATGATCCCGCAGCCGCGTCCGGCTTCACCATTCAGGGCATCAACAATGAAGGCCAGGTGGTCGGCTACTACCGAGATGCCAGCAGTGTTTACCACGGCTTTTTTGCCACCCCGGCGGCAGTGCCGGAAGCCTCCAGCATCATTTCCTTCGGGTTCCTGCTGCTGATGGGGGCAGGCGGCCTCTGGTCTGTTTCGCGCCGACGAACAAAAGCTGCCGCCTAAGCATAAAAAAGGCCCGGCACTTTCAGTGCCGGGTCCTTTATCTACCAACCAATCGTAAACGACGTCTGCCCCTTCTTCTTCCGCCGGATTAAACGCCGATCCGGTCTCCTGCATCACCCGCGCCCCGATAGCAAACAAAGCGGCTCGTGCTTCAGCCTCCTGCGGCAGAACGGTCTCTAAGTAGTCCGCGCCTTCGCCCATTTCATCCAAATACTTTCCTTCCACACGCACCTGCACCGCGCCTGCCGCGTAGAGTTCGCGCACCAATGCCAGCGCGTCTTCCCGGCTGAGACGCTCGCCGCTGTCGCCGACACTGAGACCTTCCGTGGCGACATTTTCCGACTGTAGCCAGCTTAACGCTTCAGCGGAGTATGTCCCGAAAGGCGCTCCCGGAAGCTTGGAACCCCAGACGGCGACAAATGGCCTGGCCCCTTCCAGAGTGATCTGCTGCAACGTGTCTATGCCGCCGAGACGCTTTGCGGCATCTATGATGTCGATTCCCGCAAGCTGGCCGTTTCGGTCATAATCAGCGGACACGCTTTCTGCAAGTTCCTTTATCGTTACTGTGGTTTCTTGAAGCCAGATATGCAGAGCATCCGCTTTCGGGTCATAAACAATTCTCACAAGAGCAGCCTCCCGCTCCGTTATACCTGAGCCGCCGCATTCTGTGTGCTATAATAATGTATGCGCGTTACGGCACTATTTCGTATTTTGTTCTTCGTTTTCTTGATGGTTTTGACGGGTGCCAGGGGATACGCGCTGGAAACGCCGCCGAGTTTTCCGGCGTTTCCCCAGATTGAGACGCACCGGATCCGGGTGGTCAACAGCGTGGACGGGGCGATCCAAGTCTCGGATGACAGCGGGAAAATCTGGCATTTGATCGGGCGGGTGACGGCTCCGGCGACGGAAAGTCTAATGGGCTACTCGGCGGCAGGCTACGCCCGGCCCGCAACAGTCGCGGCGACTGCGGTGCATGGATTGAGAATACGAGTGGGGGACAGTGGGACGCCGGACCCGCTGCTGATCAACATTTTGCCACGCGAGTTCGCCCAGACCCCCAAGCTGTTCGGCGGCCATGTTTCGGGGCTGTCGGGCATCTACACGACAATCCCCGTCGGCACAAGCATTTTTCGCGGTTTGTCGCCGCTGGTCGGCAATTCTGTGTCTCTGGAACACGATATGGGCGGCGACTTGCAGCCCCTGCCGGTCGGCTATGTCCCCAAAGACGGCGATGTTTTTGAGATTGTCGTGCTGGCTCCGGCGAACCCGCTCAAAGAAGTGGACTTCGACAACCATGCCGGCGGCGATGTGCGCGTGACTTACGCCGACGGCGATACGCATATTCTGACCCAGGTGGTCAAGCCGGTGGTCGGCATCGGACGCTATGACGGCTGCTCGTACACCGGCGTGGGAGCGATCAACACAAACCATGACGGGGTGATCACGATCTCCACCGCCCCTATCAGCACATCGCCGCTGTTTGAGGGGATCGGCCCGGAGCGGCGCGGGGGTTTTCAAATCCAGCCGGCGTTCCACAACGCCCAGGGCGACGGGGCCGGTGCCCCGTCGGTGCTGGTCATCGGCTCGCGTAAGCGGCCCAACGCCCCGGAAATGGAAGGCCGCCCGCCGCTCTTTTACGGCTACTTTGACCTTGCCTGGAACTCCGGCGAGCCGCAGCACTCGTGGCGCACGGAAGTCCAGCGCAACCGTAGCAAAGTCTGGGAGCCGATGCCGACTCTCATCGGCAGCCGGACACTCGCGCTGGCTGATGTGACGGCGCTGCGGCTGATTCGGAATGCCGCCGCGGACAAAGTCTGGCGGGACGGCCAAATCCGCGTCGCCGAGTCCGACTATTTCCAAACGGCGCTGGCCCAAGCTCGCGCGGGCAAGTCGCTGGTCGAGCGCGGCGCGATCTCGTTCACGGTCGCCGCCCCGGACCGCCGCACGGCGTTTGTCTCGTTCCGGCGAGACGGCGAGTTCGCCGGGGTCACGAACAGTGTCCCGTACACGTTCCGCTGGGACACCCGCGAAGTCCCCGACGGCGAATATGTGATAGAAGCCGAGGCGCAGGATGTGAACAACCAAACTTTATCCACGACGCGCACGAAAATCTGGGTGGACAACGCGCACCGGGTCGCTCGGTAGATTTTAGGAACGGCATAAATCCTGAACCATGTCCTGAAGGACACGGCTATTGGGCGCGGACGCCGAAAACTACGCCTTCGGCGCACTCAGCCAGCGTTCCAGCGTCCTAGCCCCATGCCTTCCAGGTCTGCCAGTGCAGAAGTGGTGGGTTCCCGGCGTCTGCGCCCAATAGCCGTGTCCTTCAGGACATGGTTTTCTTTAACAATTTATAGGAGATCATCGTCTTGCGCCTTTGCTTAATCTCGGCGGCCCCTGTTGGCCTTGCCGTGCTTGCCTGCACCCTGCCTGCGCTGGCGACCACCAAAGGGCTGAACCAGATCGTCACGCCCGACGTGCAGCCGTTCGGTATTTTGTCGGTGTCGTTCCAGCAGCAGGACCCGAACATCGCCAACCGCTACGAAGTGCAGGCGGAGCTTGGGATCACCCGCCGCTTTGAAGTGGCGGTCTTTCAAGGCGCGTCGCCGCCCGAGCAAGTCTTCAACGCCGAGTACAGCCTGTTTCAGAACAACCCGTATCTGCTGTCGGTCGGCTTTTTCAACTGGACCACCAAAGGCTCCGCGCCGCAGCCATATTTGGAAAGCGGTTACTACAAGGGCAATACCCAGATTATGCTCGGCCTGGCCCGCGTCATCGCCCAGCAGGCGGATGTCGCCGGGTTTACTCAAAACAGGCACCAGTACCAGGCCATTCTTGGCTACGGCTACCGGATTAATCCGCGTGTTCTGCTTCAGTTGGATTACCAAAGCGGCTCGGCAAACTCGGCAACCGCCGGGTTTACCTACAATGTCACGCCCCAGCTTCAGTTCAATCCGGCTCTGTACATTTCCAACGCTTCCGGGCATAAGCTGTGGGGCTACGCGGTTTTGACCTGGAACATTGACACATTCGCCCCGCATCCCGTCCAGCCGCCCGCGCCGGCCACCCTGCCGAAGTCCCAGGGCCAGGCGAACACGCCGCCGAAGCAGTAGCACGACGCTGCTAATCCATGTTATACTAAGGGCAACAAGGAGGCAAACACAATGCCTGACACAACTGCTGTCCTGCCGAATGGTTCCGCGCCGCTGAGTCACGAGAGCGCTTCCCCGGAGCGCGAAGCGCTTTGGGATAAGCTGCGCCTGCCCCGCCACGAACACGATCATCCGCCGGTGGCGAATGCCAACGACGTGTACAAAAACAGCCTCAGCCCTCTGGACAAGCTGGCCGTCGCCATCACCGATAAAGTCGGCTCGATGGGCTTCTTTTCCGCCATCCTGGTCTGGACTATTCTTTGGACCGGCTACAACATTTTGGCCTCCGAAGTGACGGCCCTGCACTGGAAATCGTTCGACCCGTTCCCAGCGTTTGTCGCGTACCTGCTGATTTCCAACGTCATTCAGATTTTACTCATGCCGCTGATCATGGTCGGTCAAAATGTCCAGGGTCGGCACACGGAGATCCGGGCGCAGCTTGACTTTGAAGTCAACCAGAAAGCCGAGCATGAAGTGATGATCATTCTGCACAACCTGGAGCATCAAACTGATCTCTTGATCCAGCTTATGCGGCATTTGGACTGCAAGGTCTCCGAACAAGAACTCCGCGCATTGGCCGCCGAACATGAGATCACGGATGAGATCGAAGCGATGAAAGCCTCGGCTTCGGCGTAGCCTACCCATGACCCTGCATCAGAAAATTGGCCAGATGCTGCTGCTGGGCTGGCAGACCGAGTTCCAGGCGGACGCACTTGTGACACATCTTACCGTAGGCGGGGTCGTGCTGATGGGCCGGAACATCGGCACGCCTGCCGAAACGTCCGCCCAAATCGCACATCTGCAAGCGCTGGCCCGGCTCACTGGCCTGCCGCCGCTGTTTGTCGCCGTGGATCAGGAAGGCGGGCGCGTGCAGCGTCTCGGCCCGCCCCGCTACGCTGGCCGCCCGTCTCAGCGCGAGATTGGCGCGTCCCCTGACCCTCTCCCTGCCGTCCGGCAGACGGCGCACAGCATCGGCAGTGAGCTGAAAGCCTTGGGCTTCAACTGGGACTTCGCGCCAGTCCTGGACGTAGACAGCAACCCCGACAACCCGGTCATCGGCGACCGCTCTTACAGCCCAAACCCTGCCATTGTCGCCGCGCTCGGCGTCGCGGCGCTGCACGGCTTCCAGGACGACGCCGGCATTCTTGCCTGCGGCAAGCACTTCCCCGGCCACGGCGATACTGACCTCGACTCCCATTTCGCCCTGCCGACCCTGCGCCGCTCCCGTGCCGCGCTGGACGCCGTCGAGCTGGTTCCCTTCCGCGCCGCGATTGACGCCGGCTTGGCGGCGATGATGACCGCGCATATCCTCTTTCCCGTCCTTGACCCTGATCTGCCCGCCACGCTTTCTCCGGCTGTTCTGACCGGCCTGCTGCGCGAAGAACTCGGCTTTACGGGATTAATCATCACCGACGACTTGGAGATGCGCGGCGTCGCCGACCGCTGGGGCGCTCCCGAAGCCGCCGTGCTGGCCGTCCTCGCCGGCGCGGACATTCTGCTCTGCTGCCATGAGTGGGAAACTCAAAAAGCCATTCAATCCGCGCTTTTGTTTGCTGTTCAAACAGGCCGCCTCACAGAAACCCGTCTTGACCAGTCACTCGCCCGCATCGCCGCCGCAAAGGCCAAATGGCTGGTATAATGGCGGCATGATACACCGGATCGAGCCGAACAGCCCCGAACTCCAAGAGGTCCTGACCGCGCTGTATGACGCTTCCTTTGTTCCCGGCACGGCCCAGCCCCACTTCCGGCCCGACGGGACGACGGACGCGTGGGCGCTGGACCTGCGGCGCGGTTTGTCCCAGCATTCTCTTCTGGCTCCGATTGCCCGCGAAATGGGCCAGGTCCTCATGGCTGCTGGGGTCGGTCAAATCGTCGGCAGCGGCTACGGCAGCGCCTTTCTGCTCGGCGGCCTTCTTGCCTCCACTCCTGACTCTTGCGGAGGCATCATCCGGGACGCCGCCAAGCCGCACGGCTTCCGAAAGCTCCTTGAAGGCTCGCTCACCCTGGACCGTCCCGTCTTCCTCGTGGATGATGTGTTATCCAGCGGCCGCTCCGCCGCCGAGTCCCTGAACATTCTCCAGCAGCACGGCTTTTCCGTCGCCGGGATCGCCGTCGTGTTCCGCTACGGCTGGCGAAATTCCGAAGAGCGATTAAAAAAATATCAAGTTCCCATCCACTCGCTCGCAACACTTTATTCATCCTCATCCCAAGCCGGAGACTAGCATGATCACACCGTTGGACAATGTCCATGTGGACGAGCTGCTCGACAGAACCCTCGGAGCCGGCTGCCGCGAACTGCGGCTTCGCGCCGGCCAGCCTCTGCTGATCCGATCCTGCCCTGGAAAGACTGACGGCGGCCTTCTTTCGTATGCTATGCCCAGCCCGCTGGACATTCAGCAGATGGTTTACGCCATTTTAACAGATGCACAGATAGGGAAGTTGGAGCGGGAAGGTGAGCTTTCGTTTTCGTACTCGCTGGCCCGCCGCGCTGTGTTCGACGTGCGTATCATCTGCGCCAAATCCGGCGTGGAAGCGGAATTTGTTGCTGCCCAAAACTAAAGAAACAGTTATGAACAGCATCTGAATATGAACAGCATCTGAACCGGGACAATGCGGCTGTGCCGGAAGACGCGATTTTGCAGCCCGCGTGGAAACGAATTACGAGCGACCCGCCACGCTTTGAGTATCTGCGCTTTATTAGCCTGCCTCGGCTGTCGCTTGCGGTGGCTTAAGCTGGCTTTGTGCTAATTGGATTTGGGCGAGGCCGTCTTGGAGAAAGCTGAGAATGGCGAGCCAGGCGATGACGCTGAGCACGCCGAGCAGGGGCAGGTACACCAAAGTCGGCAGGGGCAGGCCGAGGATCGGCAGGTCCCAGACTGTGTGCAGGACCATCGCCAGCCCCAGAACCCGCAGAAAGCGGATGTCCGTGACCATGCTCCAGTCAAACGGCCGGTCGCCTTTGACTTTCCACAAGGCCGCGCCTTCGAGCGCCGCCCAGGCGACATGGCCGCCGGGCGCAAGAACGCCGCGCAGCAAAATGGAATGCTGGACCGCGCCGAGGTCAATGTGCAGGCCGCCGGTGTCGGTGACTTGCAGGCTGCCAAGCAGCGATGTCAGCGCATAGCCCGCCGACTCGAACCCCGCAAATCCCGCCCCAATCGCCCCGCCGAGCAGCAGCCCGTTCAAAGTCCAGTGGTAACGCGGGCTGCGAACGAACAGCAGCAGCACCGATGCTTTCCCGATTTCCTCAATGATTCCCGGCAGCGGCAGATGCACGGCGCTTTCCAGAACACCGCTCCAAAACAGCGTCACCATGAGCGCAAGAATGCCGCCGACCAAAATCGCCTTGAACACCTGGTAAAACGAGACGTTGTGCGGCACGTTCATCTCAAAGTAAAAGATGACCACCGTGAGGGGAATGGCAAAGGAGCCGGTAATAATCAGCCCCGGCAGGCAGTTGGCGTTCTCAAATTGGTTCACACCGACCGAGAATCCGAAAAAGACCAAAAGAGACAGCGCAAAAATGCGGAAAAAGACCCAGGGCTTCGGCCAAACGGCCCGCACGGACACAAGCGGCGGCGTGGTCGTGCGTGTCCCTGCCATAAAATACTCTTCGACATCGGCATCCTCGTGCCGGTGAAACACTTCCGAGAACAGCTCACTGGCATTCAAGTTTTCCACTGGCCCGCCGCCGGTGACAGCCCCGACCCGGTGATTGAGGTTTTGGAACCAGTCGCGATTCGCCTGCGGGTTCGGCGCAGGAGGGGAGGAAGACGAAGGGGGAGGCGAAGTGATCTGCCACCAGGACTGGCCGACTAAAATCGGAACGCCGGGCGGCAGGACTCCTTCCATCACGGCTTGACCGTTCACGACAAGCGGCCGGTCTGAACGGCTGCGAAAATAGAATTGGCCGTGTTGAAACGCCACCTCGGACGCGGTTCCTTCCGCCGCCGTTCCCAGTCCGACCGCCTGCCCACCGACAAGAAGCTGCCGGCCCGCTTCCGGGCCGGACACACAGACAAATATGACCGTGGGTCCCGGCGTCTGAGACAAAGGGACGCCGCAGCGCCCGCAGTAGGCGGTTCCGGGCGGGTTGACAAAGGCGCAGTTCGGGCAGGGCATCGGCATGTCCTAAAATTCATCACATTCTGAAATTCCGTCACTCTTTAGAAGTGGTGGAACACGATCTTTTCCACCCGCCACCCGCTTGGCGTATGGGCCAGATAAACCGTCTGCGGGTTGACATCGCCCGATTTTTGTCCCACGAGGGTATGGCCCGGCTCGGCGTAAGTGGTCGTGTTCCAGGTTTCGGTCACGTCCACCTTCGCTTCCGAACCATCCGCGGCGGCCTGATAGCCGCGGAATTCCTGCGAAAGAAGCTGCTCGTCCACTGTGGTGCTGGCGGCGCGAAGCGACATCAGGCGGCTGACCTCCTGCGCCAGCGCCGGACCGGTGTAAGCAGACGCCAGCGGGCGGGGATCAAGAGTTCTGACGGCGCTTGCTTCGGCGGCGTCGGCATTTTTCACGGCGGCGGCAATGTCCGCCGGCACGTCTGTCTCGCTGGCAGCCTGCCGCAGCGCCCGGAAGCCGATCACGCCGACAGCGGTGATCAGCGCAAAGATGCCCAGCAGGACGACGAGAATGATGCCCCACGGCGAGCGCTGCCGGCGGGGCGCGGCGGCATCCGAGGGGGAAAGCGGCGGGGCATAGCCGGGCGGCGGCGCTCCTGGAAAGGCAGGCGGCACGCCCGCAAAAAAAAACGGCGTTCCCGACTGGCCGGTTGTCACGCTGGTCTTGATGGAGACCGTGGAATGCGCCGAGCCTGCATCGAGCAGCCCGGACATTCCCGCTTTGTCCAGCGCTTCCTTCAAGGCCGCCTGCATTTCCGGCGACTGCAATTCCGGGATCGCCGACAGCGGCATGTCGGTGTATGTTTTCGCGGCGGGAGTGTCCGGCGTCTCGGCAGCATTTGGCGGCGTCTCAAAGGCGTTCGGCGGTGCGGCGGGCGCTGCGCCGAAATAGGGCAGTGGGGTGGGAACATCTTCCATTAAAGCCGTGCCGTCGTTCAGGCAGTTGAGCAGGGTGCTGTTTGTGAAAGTACGTCCGCATTCCGGGCAGCGCTTCATGGAACAATCTCCTTGCGGGCAGCGTTTCAGGTATACTCATATCCGATGAGAGGGGAGAAGTATACCCGATGAAAGCGCTGCTTGCTTCCCCGCGCGGTTTCTGCGCGGGCGTGGACCGGGCGATTGATGTGGTGGAAGAAGCGCTGGAGATCTTCGGCGCTCCGGTGTATGTCCGTCACGAGATTGTGCATAACGAGTATGTGGTTGAGCGCCTGCGGCAGCGCGGGGCGGTCTTCACTGACGATTTGGCCGATGTTCCCGACGGCAGTGTGCTGATTTTTTCGGCGCACGGAGTCGCCCCGGCGGTCCGCATGGAAGCCGCCGCCCGGCATCTGAAAGTCATTGACGCCACCTGCCCGCTGGTGACAAAAATCCATTTGGAAGTGCACAAGTTCTTGAAGCGCGGCTACGGGATTTTCTATATCGGCCATAAAGGCCATGTGGAGACCGAAGGAACGCTGGGCGAAGCGCCGGGCCGGCTGCACTTGGTCTGCGATCTTGCGGATGTCGCGCGGCTTTCGGAGCCGCCGGAAGATAGGCTGATTTACCTGACCCAGACGACGCTTTCCATTGACGAGACGCAGGAAATCGTTGAAGCGCTCCGGGCGCGGTTTCCCCGCCTGGAAGACCCGCCGACGGGCGATATCTGCTACGCCACCCAGAACCGGCAGGACGCGATCAAGGTTATCGCCCCCCAAAGCGACGTTGTCTTGGTGATCGGCTCGCAGACTTCTTCCAACACCAAGTCGCTGCGGCAGGTTGCCGAAGCCCTGGGCGCACGGGCCTATTTGATTGGCGGCAGGGACGACATCACCGACGCCATGCTGGCGGGCGCGGAGACGATCGGCGTCACCAGCGGCGCGTCGGCTCCGGAAGACCGGGTGCAGGGGGTTTTAGACGAGCTGCGCGAGCGCGGCGTCTCCGAGGTCGAATCGGTGAAAGTGCGTGAGGAAGACATGGCCTTTACGCCGCCCCGCGAAATGAAGCTGCTGAAAATGGCTTATGCTGCTCCAAAATAAAGTTGCGCTTGTGACCGGCGCAGGCCGGGGCATTGGATCGGCCATCGCCCGGCGGCTGGCATCGGAAGGCGCGAAAGTGACCGTTCATTACCATACGAGCCGCGACGCTGCCGAAGCACTTGCCCGCGAGATCGGTGGCCTGGCGCTCGGCTGCGACCTGACCGACGCTTTCGGGGCGGAAGCGATGGTGGCCGACGCGCTTTCGCACTTTGGGCATATTGATATTCTTGTCAACAACGCTTCGTCGTTTGCCTCGAATTTGGATTTTGCTTCGGCCACTTGGGATGATTTCCGGGCGGAATTTGACGGCGTGGTCGGCGTGACGGTCAACCCAACCCAGGCCGTCGTGCCGGTGATGAAAGCGCAAGGTTCGGGGCGAATTATCAACATTGCTGCGACACTGGTGCAGCGGCCCGCGCCGGAATATGTGGTCCATACCACCGCGAAGAGTGCGTTGATCGGCCTGACCCGAACGCTGGCCCGCGACCTCGGTCCGCACGGCATCACCGTCAATTTGGTTTCCCCCGGCATGACGCTCACCGACTATTCGCAGAGTCTCCCCGAAGACCTCAAAGCCAGGGTCGCCGGGCAGACCCCCCTGCGCCGCCTCGCAACTCCCGACGATGCTGCTGGGATCGTCCTGTTCTACGCTTCCCCGCTGGCGGACTTCGTTACGGGCGCCAACATCGCCCCCGACGGCGGCCTCGCGATCTTGTGACTGATCGTCCAGCCGATGAGTGTCCCTAAACACGCCCCGCACAGCACCTGGTAGGAGAAATGCGCGTGGCCTTCCACCCGCGACCAGCCGATGGCGACGGCGACGGCAAACCACAGCGGCGTCCCGCGCGGATACGCCTGCATCAGCAGCCAGGCCAGCGCAAAGGAAACAGTCGTGTGGCCGCTGGGAAAGCCGGTCGGGTCGCCGTCCGGGCGCGGCAGCCGCGTCAGGCGCTTCAGCATCTCAACGCAGAGCGGCGTCAGAAGGCTGACCAGACCCGCCCACCAGAGAAAGCGCGTGTGCTGCCGCGCTCCTTGCCAGAGCAGGAGCAGCAAAGACATCCCGATAAACGCTCCGTACAGCGTGTGGCTGCAAAAGTCCCCGGTAAGCTGCATCGTCCTGACGGTCCACGGCGGATGCACCAGCAATGCCGCCAGCACAAGCCCGCTGCCGAGCGGCCACCGGAAAACGCGAAACAATTTCATCACTGCAAGACTACGCCACGCCCGCAAATCTTAGTTCCAGTCAATTTCTCTGCTATAATTTGTTATGACTGACACACCTAATGCACTGATCGCTCCGCCGGAGCCGTTTGCGGCGCTGATCTTCGACTGCGACGGGACGCTGGCCGATACGATGCCGGGGCATTTCGCTGCCTGGACGGCGGCGCTGCGGGCGGGCGGCGGGGACATTTCCGAAAAGCATTTTTACAGCCTCGCGGGGGTGACTTCGGCAGAGATTATTGCACTGCT
The DNA here is from genome assembly GCA_964252595.1 of uncultured Armatimonadales bacterium. Classification (GTDB taxonomy): domain Bacteria; phylum Armatimonadota; class Armatimonadia; order Armatimonadales; family Capsulimonadaceae; genus JANXMY01. Next base: position 45,688 of record CAXUNT010000010.1, on the reverse strand, counting down.
GAACCGCGAACACGGCTACACGCTGGACGTTGCCGACACGGTGCAGGTAAAAGAACAGATGTATGTGGACGCACTGCATGACATCAAGGAAATCACGGCGGTCGCCGACATTGCCCGCGCTTATCACGGCAAAGTCCCGCTGGCGGTCGCATCCGGCGGCCTGCGCTCGGTGGTCCATGCGACTTTGGACACGATTGGCCTGCGCTCGCTGTTCGCTGCCGTCGTGACTGCCGACGATGTGGTTCACGGCAAGCCTGCCCCCGATATCTTCCTCAAAGCGGCTGAACTGATGGGCGTTGCCCCCGCCGACTGCATCGTCTACGAGGACGGGGACCCCGGCATTGTCGCCGCTCGTGCCGCAGGAATGCGTGTCGTCGATGTCCGCGTGCTGTGGGGGTAGAAACCCCACGCCGCAGAACTTCACCCGGCCGCACGCTGCGCCCCGCCCGTGCGAAGGCAGGTCCAAGTTTGCCCCCATAGGCCTTTGGGTCTGGACCGGCACTTGTCTGGGTGTGTCTGCGGCAAATCACGCCGCCGCAAGCGCCAATGCCGCTTAATTCGAGTATACTAAAGAGTAATGACACTAAAAACAAATAAAATGGAAACTCGCAGCCCAAAAGCGCGAGAAATAAAACTCGTATTTTCTGCCGTGAGTGAAGAGGCTCTCTATTGATCAACAGAAATCTACTGGGCCGGCTTGTCCTGCTGTGCCTGCTGCCGCTCTTTTTGCCGTGTGCGGTGCATGCCGACTCGCCGAGTATTACTCTTCGTTTCCGCTACTGGGGAGACTTCAAAGAGATCGCGGTCATTCAGCAGACGATCTCTGCTTTTGAGCGCGACCATCCCGGCGTCATGGTCCACGGAGAGCGCGTGACTGCGAGCGGAGACGAATATGTTCAAAAGCTTTTAGTGGAGCAGGCGGCGGGGCTGACGCCGGATGTGATCTTCTGCGGCGGCAACTATGGTTCTCTTGCCGGACACGGCCTGCTGCTTAACCTGAAGCCTTTGGTGCAGAGTGACCCCAGCGTGAAGCTCTCGGACTATTACCCGCAAAGCGTGCGTTCATTCACCAGCGGCAGCAAGCTTTATGCCCTGCCGCGGGATATTGCTCCGGTGGGCCTAGTCTACTACAACAAAAAGCTGTTCGATCAGGCAAAGATGCCTTACCCGGATGGTTCCTGGCAGTGGGATTATACGCCGCACCCGGAGCGGGGCAACAAAGACTTTCTGACGGTCGCGCAGAAGCTGACCCATCATGGCGACTCTTCCGGCAGCACGATCTATGGGTTCTCCGCCGGAGACAACTCGTTCACGATGGACGACCTTATCTTTTCGTCCGGCGCTTCCTTTGTGGACGACATCTACAAGCCAACGAAGCTTCTTTACGATGACCCGCGCGTCGTGAAGGCGATCCAGCTCACGCAGGATATGATGGACAAGTATGATGTCTCGCCGTCGGCTGTGGATCTGGCTTCTTCGGGGGTCGGCTCCCATGAGCTGTTCGCGCAGGGAAAGATCGCGATGTATGTGACCGGCATCTGGGAAGTGCCGCGTTTCCGCACGGAGATCAAGGACTTCGACTGGGACATCGCGGCGTTCCCCGCCGGGCCGACCGGCATTCATGGCGTTTATTCCGGCGGGTCCGGTTACGGCATTGGCGCTTCTACGGCTCATCAAAAAGAAGCTTGGGAGCTGGTCAAGTATCTGGCCGGTCCGATCGGCCTGAGCAATTTGGCGAAAAGCGGGCTGGCGCAGCCGGCGATTGCCCGCCTGGCAAACTCGCCGCTGTGGCTTGACAGCGGCCGCCCGCACAACCGCAAGCTGACGATTCAAGAAGTCCCCTACGGCCACTTTGATGTGATGAGTCCGACTTGGTCGCAGGTCAGTGCCATCGTGACTCCGAAGCTTCAGCTTGTCTGGAACGGCACCATGACCGCGCAGCAGGCCGTGAACGCTTTTATGGGACCGGCGCAAGCCAATTTGGATGCCCAGAACCATCCGGCCTTCCACCCGAAGCTGAACTGGGGTCTGGGCGGGGCGGCGATGCTGCTGCTGGTCCTGGGGCTGGTCGGCTGGGTCTGGCTGGGAGCGCGGCAGGACATCAAGACGGGCCGCAAAGCCGGCTCGGCAGAAGAAGCCAGGGCCGGGTATGCGTTTATCTCGCCCTGGATCATCGGCACTGTCGTCTTCCTGCTGGGGCCGATGCTGGTGTCTCTCTTGCTGGCATTCGCGTCCTGGGACATGATCTCGCCGGCCCGCTGGGTCGGCGGCGGCAACTTTGCCGAGATGGCCGGCGACGACCGGTTCTGGAAGAGCCTGTCGGTGACACTGATTTACACGGTGTTCAGTGTGCCGCTTGGCGTGGCTGGCTCGCTGGCGCTGGCGCTGCTGCTGAACACCAAGATCCGGGGGCAGGCGGTCTTCCGAACGCTCTTTTACCTGCCTGCGGTTGCGTCCGCCGTGGCGGCATCGCTGATCTGGCTGCGTTTGTTCAACCCAGAAAGCGGTCTGCTGAACTATTTTCTCGGGGTACTCCATCTCAATCCGCTGATGGGGGCGCTGGGCCTGACCGACCCGTCCAAGGGCTACGTCAACTGGCTCGGCTCGGAAAAAACGGCGCTCGGCAGCCTGATTGTGATGAGTCTTTGGGGGATCGGCGGCGGCATGGTGATCTATTTGGCGGGCTTGCAGGGCATCCCGCAGTCGTACTATGAAGCTGCGGATCTGGACGGAGCGAATGTCTGGCAGAAGTTTCGGAACGTCACCCTGCCGCTGCTGACGCCGACGATCTTCTTCACATTGATCATCGGCTTTATTGCCTCGTTCCAGACATTCACCCAGGGCTTCGTGATGACCCAGGGAGGCGGGCCGAACAACGCGACCTTGTTTTACACGCTGTATCTGTACCAGAATGCGTTTCAGTTCCTGAAAATGGGCTACGCCAGCGCTCTGGGCTGGGTCCTATTTTTGATCATTTTAGCTTTCACTGCTGTCCAGTTGAAAATGTCCAAGTGGGTGCATTATGAAGGCAGTCAAAAGTAGACGGAAGATTGAAGCGAGCAGACTAAAGAGAGAAGAAAAAGATGAGTAATACTTTAACCTCCCCGACGCCCGCCGATGCCGGACGCGGGGAAGCCAATGCTCCGAAGCCGGCCTTGCAGGCTCCTGTTCGGGTCGCCGCGAAATTAGGTGCGGGCAACAAGCGGGCCGCGCTGCTGTTGTTCGGGCTGGCCTGCGTGGGCGCGGCGCTGACGCTGATCCCATTTTACCTGATGCTGGTCCTGTCGCTCAAGACGGATACCGAGGTCGCGCAAAGTCCGTGGGCGCTGCCCCATGCGCCGCAGTGGATCAATTACGTCCATACCTGGACTTTGGATGGGACCAATGTGACCTTCGCGGCCTTCTTCCGCAACACCTTGATCATCGCCGTACTGACCACCGTCGGTACGCTGCTGTCGTCCAGCCTGGTGGCGTTTGGCTTTTCGCGGCTGCAATTTCCGGGGCGCGACCGGCTTTTCGTTCTGCTGCTGGCGACCATGATGCTGCCGAGCATCGTGACTTTGATCCCGTCCTACATCGGCTTCCGGTATCTGCACTGGATTGACACGCTGTATCCGTTGATCGTCCCCGCATTCTTCGGCGGCGCGTTCAATATCTTTTTGCTGCGCCAGTTCTTCCTGACCCTGCCGCGTGAGCTGGATGAAGCGGCGCGTCTGGACGGTGCCAGCTACTTTCAGATTTACTGGAACATCCTGCTGCCTTTGTGCCGTCCGGCTCTGGTTACAGTCGGCTTGTTTGCGTTCATCTACGCCTGGAAGGACCTGATGGCTCCGCTGATCTACCTGAACTCTCCGGAAAACCAGACGCTGGAGCTTGGTCTTCGGACCTTTCAGACTATTCACGGCACGGAGTGGAATCTGCTGATGGCCGGGTCGGTCATTGTCCTGATCCCGCTTCTTGTGATGTTCTTCGCTGGGCAGCGCTATTTCGTCCGGGGTATCGTGATGTCCGGTCTTAAGGACTAAAAAAAGACTAGAAATCTGTGCCAGCCTAAGAGCAGGTTTCAAAACCTCTGCGCTTTGAACAATCAGCGTAGCAAGAAGCGTCCCCCGCCTCTAAAAAACAGGACTGTTAGCGTACAGGTGTTCGTAGTCATAACAGGTAGTCGTTGAGCCGCGTCAGGGTCGGCGCGGCATAGAATGGGTACAGCCGCAGGAACGCCCGCAGCACGTCCTTGACCTCCATCGCCCGCGTCGCGGCGGGCAGGCCATGCCCCGTCACATCCCCCACAAAGAACACCGTCCGCCCATCGGGCAGCGGGACTGCGTCAAAGAAATCACCCCCGACCTGCGCCGCGTCCATCGAGACCGCCCGGTAGAGCGTCCCGACCCCCAGTCCCGGAAAAACGTCCTCCGAGGTCTCGATCATCAGCGGGCACTGGAGAGCGTTCGCGATCCGCTTTTCCCGCTTCATACGCCGCTCGGGGCGTTTCTTCGACATCCCGGCGCTCCGTGACGTCCTCAATGGCAAGCAGGATCACCTTCAAGTCGTCGCCCGGCGGAGAGACGGTGCGGGCGTTCAGCAGCATGATCCTTTCGCCGAGGCGCTCGAACCGGTGCGTGACCTCGAAATCGTCGAAAGACTCGTGCTCCGGCAGAACGGTTTCCAGCAGCCGCTTCAGCTCTGGGATGTCCTATTGGTCGTCGCCGAGGTCGTAAACGAGCTGCCCGACAGTCTCCTGGAGAGTCACCTGAAAGGTACGGTAAAAGGAGCGGTTGGCGGAGACGACGCGCAGGTCTTGGTCCAGCACTAAAGTCGACTCGCGCACGGTGTCAACGATGTTCTGGGCGTACTCCTGCGCGGAAACATCCTGCGGGCGGGACAAATTGTTCGGTGTCGAGGGTCTTGCTTCCATAAATTTACTTTTGGCACGGCTTCTGCGTTTCTCTGTGATACCCTTCTGGTTCACCCTCCGGGAGATTTGTTCCTCCTGCGAGTATTTGGGACGATAAATCTGATCTCGGCAGGTGGATAGAGGAGGAGCGAATGAGGGCAGAATAACAGGAATTGGAGGAATGTGCTAATTCCTTTGCACTTCCGCCCAGGGCAGCAGGCGCGGCTGGACAATCTTGAAGAGCATATCGGTGGCAAGACCGAGGAAGCCGAGGATGAAGATGCCGACAAAGATTTCGTCGGCGCGGGAAAACCGTTGCGCCTTCATAATCGCATAGCCGAGGCCGGAAGAAGTGGCGACGACTTCAGCGATCACGAGATAAGTCCAGGCCCAGCCGATCATGGTCCGGCAGGTATCCATCAGCCCTGGCAGGGTCGCCGGCAGCAGCACACGGAACAGCACTTGCAGCCGGCTTGCACCGAGGGTGCGTGCGGCGTTGAGTAAATCTTTCGGCACCTGCCGGGTGACATCGGCGACCACCAGCACCATTTGGAAATAGGTGCCTAAAAAAATCAGCAAAATTTTGGCCGACTCGTCAATGCCCGCGATCACCATGACCAGCGGGATCAGCGCAGGAACGGGAACATAGCGGACAAACCCCACAAAAGGCTCATGGGCGGCTTCCGCGCATTTATAGGCCCCCATCAGAATGCCGAGCGGAATGGCAAGCACGGCAGACAGCAAAAAGCCGATGCCGATCCGCGTGACGCTGATCTTCATATCGGGCAGCAAATCGCCATCCTGGTACATCTCGATCCCGGCCTGAAACATGTGGGTCGGAGTCGGCAGGATCAAGGCATTTGCCCGGCCGGTGTAGGACAAAAAGCACCAGGCAGCAATTGGCAGCAGAAACGAAGCGGCGGCAATTGAGAGATACGCGCCGCGCGAGATGTCTTCACCGAGGCGGAACAAGCCTGGCCGGCGCCGCTTGTGCGGTGCCTGCCGGGCCTGCTGTTCTGCCTGGTTCTTCAAAGTGACTGCCATGTGCGGTGCTTTCTGATCGGGGTGGGAACGGCAATGAAGATCGCGAGGGAGTGAACTCCACTCGCTGCAAATATACGTCCTTCGGACGAGGATATACTAAATGCTGACCTCTCTTCTCGTCCGAAGGACGTTGTCCTAGCGAGTGGAGTTTACTCCCTCGCTTCTTCTCTCATCAGTCCACCTTCAGCGTGTAATCGTAAGGCGGCTGCTTGCCTTCACCTTTTTTGACGGCGGCTTGGATAAACTCCGGGTCAATCGCCGATTGGTAATCGGGCAGCTTCGGGATCTGCTTTTCGCCGAGCAAAAACTGGGTGATGGACGGGCCGCTGGAATACAAAGACGTCGGCTTGGCGCTTTGGGTGAACGCGGCTTGAGCCTCGGTCGCATCGAAGATGCGGGTGCCTTTGATGAAGCTCTTGTAGAACGCGGTCTGCTCGGCAGGTGTGCCGGGGTCTTTGGCGGTATCGGCCATGATCTGCACGGCAGCATCGGGGTTCTTGCGCCACCAGTCCATCGAGTCGTACCAGGCATCCACGATGCCCTGCACGTCCTGCGAGCGGGCGGAAACGACTTTGGACTGGAACACCAAAAGATCGGGGATCTGGCCGGGCAGGGAGCGGCTGTCGAAAACGACGTGCGAGCCGGGCAGCTTGGACAGAAGCTGGGATTTATTCGGCTCCCAGACCGCGACGGCGTCCACTTGCTTGCCGATCAGCGCGGCGGGGCAGTCCTGGACTTTGATGTTGACATAGGAAATATCTTTCTCGGTCATGCCGTTGGCTGCCAGAGCTTTGTCCAGCAGAAACTGCTCAACCGTCCCCAGTTCCGTCGCGACTTTCTTGCCCCGCAGGTCTTTAATGGAAGAAATGCCCGGCCCGGCGACCACGGCATCGTTGCCTGCCGAGTTGTCGTTGATCAGGACGGCTTTGGCGGCCTGGCCCTGCGCCAGCGGCCCCATCGTGTCGCTCCAAGTCTGGCAGTTGGCGTCCACCTGGTTCGCCGCGAACGCATTGAGAGAATCGGTGTAGTTGGGGAACCAGACCAGCTTGACGTTGACGTTGTGCTTCTTGAAAAACCCCTGCTTGTCGGCGATGGCCCAAGCGGTCCAGCCCGGCCAGTCCGAATAGCCGATGGTGACCGCGCCGGTGGCGTCCGCCGTGCCGGACCCTGTGGAGGAAGTGGAAGCGCCGGAAGAGCTGGCCTGCTTCGGGCCGCAGCCGGCAAGTGCAAGGGCGGCGCAGAGGGAACCGGCAAGAAGACAACGAGTAAAACGCATAAAAACGCTCCTTTTCAGTGGGGTGCGGCGGAAAGCCGAGCCGAATGGGAAAAGAGCGCCATGCTCCGGGGGACCTCGTCTGTGAGGCAGTGTCAGTATACAAACTTTCCGGCTGGCTGTCAAGCCTCGCCGGGACGTTTTCGCCAGGTCGTGACGTAAATTAGCGGTGTGGGTGCTATACTGACGAAAAGCGTCAAATCAGAAAGCAGAAAAGTATGGGAAACGTCACAAGTGGGAATGCCGCGAAAGATGCGCCGCTCCGGCTGGACACGCTGGACCACAAAATCATTGCCGTCTTGCAGGAGAATGCCCGCCTGACGAACGCCGAAGTGGCGGCGCTTGTCGGCAGCAACGAGCCGACGGTGCGCCGCCGCGTGGACCGCCTGCTGGATCATCAAGTCATCAAAATCGTCGCCGTGGCCCCGCCGTTTGCGCTTGGTTACCATGTTGTCGCCATTCTCGGCCTGCAAATTGACCACAGCCGCCTGACGGAGATTCAAGACGCGCTGCTGGCGATGCCGGAAATCCGCTTTGCCGGCGTGACCCTGGGTTCCTATGATGTCGTCACCGAAGCCTGGTTCCACTCCAATGCCGATTTGCTGTCGTTTCTGCATGAGCGGCTTTCTAAAATCCCTGGCATTCAGCGCATTGAGTCGCTGCAAGTCGTGAAGATGATCAAGTACGCCTACGACTGGGGCGTTCAGCCGTCGGCTTGATTTGGCGATTTTCGTCAGACTGGGGCCAAAATTGATGCTTTTCGTTGATCTGACAAGTTTCTTATCCCGCGGGCTTGACAAGATCGCGCGGCGCTTGTATACTTCTTTCAGCTCACCGGCGAGCTTCTTTGCAGACAGAGGAAGCTTTTCATGCCGGATGACATCCCCCTTTTCGCCGAAACTCTCCTGCCCGGCGCGGCCTGGTCGCATATCTTAAAGCGCGGCACGGCCCTGCGGCTGACCGACACCGACGGCGGCGCAAATGTCGGAGCCATTCTTTACAACGCCGACTGTCCCGTCGAGCGGCTGAACCTTCCCGACACGCTGAAAGCGCAGCACATCGCGCGGATCACCCAAAGCTCAGTCCTGTATTCCGACATGGGCCGGATTTTGTGTTCGGTCACGCACGACGCTTTGGGCTGGCACGATGCCCTCTGCGGCTGTTTGGACGCGGCGGCAACGGAAGCCAAATATGGCGCGGCGCGGTATCAGGAAGCCCGCAACGACTTCCATCGCAATGCCCGTGACAGCTTTTTGATCGAGCTGGAAAAGTACGGCCTCGGCTCGCGCGATTTGTCGCCCAATATCAACTTTTTCAGCAAGGTGACAGTGGATGATGCCGGGGCAACGACCTATCACGCCGGCCATTCGGGGCCGGGCAGTTTCGTTGAGCTGCGGGCCGAGATGAACGTGCTGGTGATCCTCAGTACCTGCCCGCATCCGCTGGACCCAAACCCTGCTTACGCCCCGAAGCCTGTGCATCTCGCCGTCCGCCGCGTCTCGCCGCCGGCCGCCGATGACCCCTGCCGCGTGTTCCGCCCAGAAAACGGGCGCGGCTTTACCCTCACGGAGCGCTACTTTTTATGAGCGGTTTTATCCTGACCCCAAGCCCGCTTGACCCGGCGAATGCCGTTTACAGCCAGATTATCCCGGCAGGCGAGTCGTGGCTGCATCCTCTCGGCGCAGGGCAGACGTTTCGGATCGTAGACCTGGAAGGCAATCAGGCCGTGGACACGCTCTTTTACGACGCGCACGACTACAGCGACCGCTACGATTTCCAGAACACGATCCGCGCCCAGAATAACATCTATTTGACGGCGGGGACGCGGCTGATGTCGTCGAAAAATCATGTCCTGCTGACGATCACCGCCGACACCTGCGGGCGGCATGACACCCTCGGCGGGGCGTGCGCCACGGAAAGCAACCAGGTCCGCTACGCGCTGGATAAAGCCTACATGCACGCCTGCCGTCAAAGCTTCCTGACGGCCTTGCTGCACTCGGAGCACCCGCTGGAAAAACGGGATATTCCGAACAACATCAACTTCTTTATGAATGTCCCCGTCACGCCCGAAGGCGGCCTGACATTTGAAGACGGCATTTCGGAGGCCGGAAAGTATGTGGAGATGCGGGCCGAGCGGGACGTGCTGGGTCTGATTTCGAACTGCCCGCAGCTCAACAACCCGTGCAACGCCTACAATCCGACGCCGGTGCAAGTTTTGATTTGGAACGCCGCCGATGTTTCGTAAAGTCTTGGTCGCGAACCGGGGCGCGATTGCCTGCCGCGTCATCCGAACGCTCAAAACGCTCGGCGTCAGCTCGGTCGCCGTGTATTCAGATGCCGACCGATTTTCCCGCCATGTTTTCGACGCCGACGAAGCCGTGCGGATCGGCCCCGCCACGGCAGCCCAGAGCTACCTGTCCATCCCTGCCATTCTCGCGGCGGCCAAAGAGACCGGTGCGGAGGCGATCCATCCAGGCTACGGCTTTCTCAGCGAGAACCCGGAGTTCGCCGATGCCTGCGACGCGGCAGGAATTATCTTTCTCGGCCCGACCGGGGACCAGATGCGGGCGTTCGCGTTCAAGCATTCGGCGCGGGCGACGGCGGAGCGCTTGGGAGTCCCGTTGCTGCCGGGAACGGGCCTGCTGTCGTCTTTAGAAGATGCCCGAACCGCTGCCGAGACCATCGGCTACCCGGTGATGCTCAAATCCACGGCCGGCGGCGGCGGGATCGGCATTCGTCTGTGCCGCAAGCCTGAAGAACTGGCGGAAGCGTGGGCTGCTGTTCGGCGGCAGGGGCAAAGCGCGTTCGGCGATGACGGCGTGTTTGTGGAGCGCTTCATCGAGCAGGCGCGGCATTTAGAGGTGCAGATCTTCGGCGACGGGCGGGGGGACGTGATCGCCCTGGGCGAGCGGGACTGCTCAACACAGCGGCGCAACCAGAAAGTCATTGAAGAAACGCCCGCGCCGGGCCTGTCGCCGGAAACCCGCGCCCGGCTGTCCGCGCTGGCCGTCGCGCTCGGCAAGTCAGTGAATTATCGGTCGGCAGGCACAGTGGAGTTTGTGTATGACGATGCAGCGGGGGAGTTCTATTTTCTGGAAGTCAACACACGGCTGCAAGTGGAACACGGGGTCACGGAAGAAGTCTACGGCGTGGACCTCGTCGCCTGGATGATTCAGCTTGGGTCAGGCGATCTGCTGCCCTTGTCGTCGCTGGATTTGTCCCCGCGCGGCCACTCGATTGAGGCCCGGCTGTATGCCGAAGATGCCGGCCAAAACTTTCAGCCGAGCATCGGGCGGCTGACCCATGTGCAGTTTCCAAACAGCGTCCGCGTGGAAACTTGGGTGGAACCCGGCACGGAGATCACCCCCTACTACGACCCGATGCTTGCCAAAATTATTACGGCGGGCGCAGACCGGCCCGCCGCGCTGGCCGCGCTGCAATCGGCGCTGGCCGCGACGCAGCTTGACGGCATCGAAACGAACTTAGATTACCTGTGCCAAATCTGCGCGTCGCCGGAGCTGACGGCAGGCGCGGTGACAACTTCGTTTCTGGGGCGCTTTTCCTACACGCGCACAGCGCTGGAAGTCCTCGCAGGCGGAACCCAGACCACTGTGCAGGATTATCCGGGCCGGCTCGGCTACTGGAACATCGGCGTCCCGCCGTCGGGACCGATGGACAGCCTCGCCCTGCGCCTGGCGAACCGGCTGGTCGGCAACGACGAAGGCGCGGCGGGTTTGGAGATCGCCGTGTCCGGCCCGGATCTGCGCTTCGGCTGCGACGCCGTGTTCGCGCTGTGCGGCGCTCCAATGCCTGCAACTTTGGACGGCGTCCCCGTGCCGTTCTGGTCGGCGGTTGCCGCCAAAACTGGAGCCGTGCTGAAAATCGGCATCGCTCAGGGTCCCGGCCTGCGGGCGTACCTTGCGGTCGGCGGCGGCCTGGCCGCGGGCGATTACTTAGGCAGCCGCAGTACATTTATGCTTGGCGGCTTCGGCGGGCATGACGGGCGGGCGCTGCGCCCCGGCGATGTCGTGCATCTGCAAGCGCCGGGGGCGGGACTAGACAGGGCCGGAACAGCGCTGCCGCCGTTACTGATCCCGGCTTATTCCAGCGCCTGGCGTATCGGCGTTTTGTACGGACCGCACGGAGCGCCGGACTTTTTCACGGACGGCGACATTGTCATGCTGTTTGCCGCCGATTGGAAAGTGCATCACCATTCCGACCGGACGGGAGTGCGGCTCATCGGCCCGAAGCCCCAATGGGCCAGAACGGACGGCGGGGAAGCGGGTCTGCACCCGTCGAACATCCACGACAATGCGTATGCAGTCGGAACCGTAGACTTCACCGGCGATATGCCGATCCTGCTCGGTCCCGATGGCCCCAGTTTGGGCGGCTTCGTTTGCCCGGCGACCATTGTGAACGCCGAATTGTGGAAGATGGGCCAGCTTCGGCCCGGCGACACGGTGCGCTTTCACGCCGTTACCCATGCCGAAGCCGAAGCGCTATCTCGGCAGTTAGACGACGCCGTTGCGTCACTTCAGTCTCCCTTGCCGCTGCTGCCCGACACTGCGTCCCAGCCCGCCGAGCCAGCCATCTTAGCATCGCAGGCGGCGACCCCAAGCACGCCATCCGTCGTGACCCGCGCCGACGGCGACCGTTCGCTGCTGGTCGAGTTTGGCCCGAACGTCTTGGATTTATCGCTCCGCCTGCGTGTCCATGCGCTCGAATCGCAGCTTCGGGATTTATCCCTGCCAGGGATTGTAGACATCACGCCCGGCGTCCGCAGCCTGCAAGTCCATTACGACACGCGCCGCCTGCCGCGCGAGACGCTGCTGGAAGCCCTGCAATCTGCCGAGCAGGCCATTCCCGAAGATTTGGATAGTGTGGTTCCGTCACGGACGCTCCATCTGCCGCTGTCGTGGGATGACCCGCAGACGCGCCTCGCGGCCGAGAAATACATGCAGTCGGTCCGGCCCGATGCGCCCTGGTGTCCCGACAACATCGAGTTCATTCGCCGTATCAACGGCCTCGGCTCCATTGAAGACGTTCACCAAATCGTTTTTGATGCCCGCTACTTGGTGCTGGGCCTCGGCGACGTGTATCTCGGTGCTCCGGTCGCGACGCCGCTGGACCCCCGGCACCGGCTCGTCACGACCAAATACAACCCGGCCCGGACATGGACGCCGCAGAACGCGGTCGGCATCGGCGGGGCGTACCTGTGCATTTATGGCATGGAAGGGCCGGGTGGCTACCAGCTCTTTGGACGCACCACCCAGGTCTGGAACACGTACAAAAGCACCCGCGAGTTCGCTCCCGGCACGCCCTGGCTGCTGCGTCCGTTTGACCAGATCCGCTTTTACCCGGTTAGCGCCGCCGAGCTGCTGGAAATGCGTGAAGCGTTCCCGCACGGCGAATCGCCGCTGACCATTGAACCTGCCGAGTTCCGCTACCGGGATTATCTGGCGTTTCTAGCGACCATTGAAGCCGAAGCCAGGCGAAGTCAGGCGCGTCAGCAGGAAGCGTTTGCCGCCGAGCGCTCCCGCTGGGCCGCCGCCGGTCAGGCGCTGGGGGAAGAAACCGAGGAAGACGTTGAGCCGCAGGTGCGTTCCGACATCCCGGAAGGCTGCGAGGCGGTGGTCTCCCCAATGGCGTCCAGTGTCTGGAAGGTTTTGGTCGAGCCGGGCCAGACCGTGAGTGCCGGCGAGACTTTGCTGGTGCTGTCGGCGATGAAGGTGGAATGGTCGGTCACAGCCCCATCGGCAGGGACTGTGGAAGAAGTCTTGACAAAGCCCGATGCGCTGGTGTCGCACGGGCAGCCGCTGGTTGTTTTGAGAACGCGGCCTTGAGAACCTGGCGCGGATAGGAATCCGGCATTGAAATGCCGGGCTAACGAAGCAGGGAAAGTCCCTGCGGGACTTAAATGCCGTTGGCGTTCTACTCTTTAGCGTCGGAGGCACTTTCTGTGCTGCATTAGCCCGGCATTTCAATGCTGGGTGCATTCAGTGCATTCTTTCACTGGAGCCATCTATGGACCCATTAAGCCTCGGTTTGACTGCCCTGCAAACCGCTTACGACGCCGGCGAGACGCCAGTGTCCGTGCTGTCGCGCGTGTACGCCCAAATTGAAGACACGGGGCTGAACCCGGTCTGGATTTCGCTTGTCCCACGCGATATCGTGCTGGCGCGGGCGGAAGAAGTCGCACGGAGCGACCGGGCTAGGCTGCCGCTGTACGGGGTGCCGTTTGCGGTCAAAGACAACATGGATGTCGCCGGGATGGAAACGACGGCGGCCTGTCCGGCCTTTGCGTATGTCGCTAAGGAGACGGCAGCCGTGATCAAACGCCTGGAAGCCGCCGGAGCCATTCTCGTCGGCAAGACAAATATGGACCAGTTTGCGACTGGGCTTGTCGGGACCCGCTCGCCTTGCGGCGCGTGTTCCAGCGTCTTTGACAGCGAGTATATTTCAGGCGGCTCAAGCGCCGGGTCGGCGGTGGCAGTGGCGAGTGGGCTGGTCTCGTTTGCGCTCGGCACGGACACGGCGGGGTCGGGCCGTGTCCCGGCGGCGTTCAACAATCTGATTGGCCTGAAGCCGACGCGGGGCTTCCTCAGCGCCGCCGGGGTCGTGCCGGCCTGCCGGTCGCTGGACTGCGTTTCGGTCTTTGCGCTGACGGCGTTCGATGCGAACTCTGTCTTTCAGGCCGCGCGGGGCTTTGATCCTGCCGATCCCTATTCGCGCGTCTCGGCAGGCGAGGACAGTCCTGCGCCCTGGCTCGGCGGCCCGTTCCGCTTCGGTGTCCCACGTCAAAGTCAATGGGAGTTCTTCGGCGACGCCGAAGCGCAGTCTCTCTACGAAGCTTCCATCCGAGGTTTAGAATTGCTGGGCGGGACACGCACCGAGTTCGACTTCCAGCCGTTTCAAGAGGCTGCCGCCCTGCTGTATGCCGGCCCGTGGGTCGCGGAGCGCCTGACAGCGATCCAAGACTTCTTTGACGCCCATGCGGACGACATGGACCCAACGGTGCGCGGCATCATCGGCGGGGCGGCCAAATGGAGCGCTGTGGACGCCTACCAAGCGCAGTACAAATTGGAAGCGCTGCGGCGTCAGGCCAGCGCTGTCTGGGATTTATCCGATGTGCTGCTGCTGCCGACGACAGGGACCATTTATACAAAGGCTGAGGTCGAAGCCGATCCGATCCGGCTGAACTCCAATCTCGGCTACTACACAAACTTTGTCAATTTATTAGACATGGCTGCGGTCGCCCTGCCCGCAGGCTTTCGGACAAACGCTCTGCCGTTCGGTGTCTCGCTGATCGGCCCGGCGGGAACCGATATGGCTTTATTAGCCGTCGCCGACCGTCTGCACCGCGCTTTGGGCCGAACCCTTGGCGGCCTGCCGACGCCGATTGAACAGACTGCGCCGGCAGCGCTTCCCAACACGCCGCCGGGGTGTGTGCTGCTGGCGGTGGTCGGGGCGCATTTGACTGGGCAGCCGCTCAACAAACAACTGACAGAGCGCGGGGCGCGGCTTGTCCAGACGACCCGAACCTCGCCCGGCTACAGATTGTACGCGCTGGCGAACACCGTGCCGCCGAAGCCGGGCCTGGTCCGCTCGCCCGGCTTTGAGGGTCCCGGCATGGAAGTGGAAGTCTGGGCGATGCCGACCCGGCACTTCGGCTCTTTTGTCGCCGCCGTTCCCGCGCCGCTCGGCATCGGCAGTGTGGAATTGATTGACGGCTCGGTGGTCAGCGGCTTTGTCTGCGAGCCGTTTGCTGTTGAGACTGCTACCGAGATCACGCATCACGGCGGCTGGCGGGCGTATTTGGATGCGTCTGCAATTTAGTAGAGGATGCTACGCCGTGGCAATAAATTGCTCGGCTATGGGGCGCAGACGCCTAATGTCCGCCTTCGCGGACAAAGAACTAGACTGCGGCGTTGGTCTTAATCTTCGTCCACGAAGGTGGACGCCGGGCGCTTCGTCTCATAGGAAGTAATGCCGCAGGAATACAGCGTAGGACTTCAGTCCCACGTTTATCTCGTAGACCGACATGCGCTGATAATCGCCCGCTGCAACTTAATCGCCTCTGCCGTGTCATAACCGCTATGAGTATCACTGTTGCTGCACTGCCACAACCGGCCCTGGCATTGGTCGCCGTTTCGGCGCATCCTCACTGGCCGACGCCGCGGCGTCTGACGACCCTGCTGGCCGTGCTCTGGCTGGCGGCAGCCCTGCTGCTGCTGGTCGCCCTGACTGGGGCAGGTCAGCGGCGGCAGGCGCTTCAGACCATCGGCTACGAGGCCGCGCCGAGCATTGTCAATGCCCAGCAGATCAAGGCGGACTTATCGGACATGGATGCGTCCGCCGCTCAGGTCCTGCTCTTGCCGCCGGGCATCGCGCAGGAAGCGGCGGACGACCATTACGAGCGCCGCCGGATTGAAGCGACGGACGCGCTCGCGCAGGCGGCCCGCAATCTAACCGGCGGCGCAAAAGAGCGGCAGCCGCTGGAGACGCTGGCCGGCGCTTTGGGAACGTATGAAACCGATGTCGCCCAGGCCCGGCTGCTGCACCTGCGCGGGGAGCCAGGATCGCGGCTGGTTTACCGCATGACCCACAGCGAGATGCACGACACGCTGCTGCCTGCCGCCGATGCGCTCCGGTCGGCAGGCGATCAAAGCCTGCAAGCAGCTTACCGGCGGCAGCAGGGCGCGTCCAAAATCACGCTGGCGCTGCTGTGGATCACTGGGCTGCTGCTGCTCGGCCTGCTGATGGCAGTGCAGATTTTTTTGTTTTGGCTGACGCACCGGATGTTCAGCCTGCCCCTGCTCGGTGCGACCGTCATCACCCTTGTTTTTCTGCTCTCCACGTCGTCGCTGTGGATGCGGGAGCAAGCGACGCTGGGCGCGGTCAACGATGCTTTTGCTTCAGTGTCCGGCTTGTGGGAAACGCGGGCGACGGCGTTTGACATGAACTCCGAGGAAAGCCGCTGGCTGATGGACACGCCGCAGGCCCCGCAGTACGAGCAGTTATACACGGCCCAAGCCGGGCATCTCACGGACATCACGAGCAAACTGCCTAGCACGCAGGAAATCGGGGCCGCCTACACCGTCTACAGCGGCACCGACCGGCGGCTGCGGGCATTAGAAAACGGCGGCAGCCACAGCGGCGCGGTCACGTTCTGCGTCGGCACGCTGCCTGGTCAGCACCAAGAAGCGTTTGATCGCCTCAGTGCTGCGCTGGACCGAGCGCTTGCCACGGAGCAGAAATCGTTCAGTGACGCTGCGGCGGACGGCGCCCGGCGTCAGGCCGGGTACGATGTTCTGGCCGTGCTGGCGATTCTCGCGGTGGCCGCGCTTGTCGTCTTCGGCCTGCGGCCCCGCCTACAGGAATACGCCCCGTGAAAAATTATCTTCCCACCACTTTTTGCCTTGCGGCTGGGCTGCTTCTCGCCGGATGCGGCGCGAAGACCGACACGCATCTTGCCGATGCCCCGGCTGTCGCCGCCCCTGCGCCAGTCGTCAATATGAACGGACCGATTACCATTGGCTATTCGGACTGGCCGGGCTGGACGGCTTGGGATATTGCGGAGCAGGAAGGCTTCTTCCGTAAGCACCATGTCGCCGTCAGACTGGTCTGGTTCCCGAATTATTCCGACTCGCTGACGGCGCTGTCTGCCGGGCAGATTGACGCCAACTGCCAGACGTGGAGCGACACGCTGCCGTCGCTGGGGTCCGGTCCGTCGGCACAGAAAGCCGTCTTGATCAACGACAATTCAGCAGGCAACGATGCTGTGGTCGCAGGCGCGGAGATCCATTCCATCAAAGATTTGAAGGGGAAGAAAGTCGCGACGGAGCAGGGAACCGTTGAGCAGTTTCTTCTCGACAAAGCGCTGGCGGCGAATGGCATGACCGAAAAAGACATTTCTTATGTCCCGATCAAAGTCCAGGACTGCCCCGGCGCACTCATCGCCCATAAAGTGGATGCGGTCGCAGTCTGGGAGCCGAACAAGACGCAGATTTTGGACAACCTGCCTGGCTCGCATGTTTTGTTTGACAGCCGCGCCCTGCCCGGCCTCATTCCCGATCTTTTGGTCTGCCAGTCCGGGATCGTTTCGGCCCGCCCGCAGGACATCCAGAACATCGTAGATGCGTGGTACGACATGATGGGGTGGTGGCGGGCGCATCCCGATTTGGCGGTGCGCATCATGGCTGCCCGGACCAAATCGCGGCCTGAGTTCTACGGAAAGTTCATCGCCGGCACGCGCGTCTTCGATGCGTCTGAAGCATCGGCGGCGTTCACGCGCAGCGCCAAGCCGACCTCTTTGTACAGCAGCGGCAGCCAGATCGGGCAGTTCCTGCTCGGTCCAAGCCAGCCCGCACTGCCCGACTACGTCGGGGCGGTAGACCCGCGCTTTGTCCGCGCTGCTGCCGCCAAAGGCGAAGGAAGGCAGCCGCCTTACGATTATGCTCTGAAAGTGGATTGACAATGGCCGAAACAGCTTCCGACGCACCGCCGATTTTGCAGCTTGATGGGCTGTGCAAAGAATATCCCAGTCAGGATGGTCCGCTGACGGTTCTGGAGCCGACTTCGCTTTCTGTCGGCGTCAGCGAGCTGGTCTCGATTGTTGGGCCGTCCGGCTGCGGGAAATCCACGCTGCTGCACATTGTCGGCGGCTTGATTGAGCCGACCAGCGGGTCCGTGCTGCTGGACGGGCGGGAAGTGACCCAGGCGGGGGCCGAGCGCGGCATGGTGTTCCAGGCCTACACGCTGTTCCCCTGGCTGTCCGTGCGGCGGAATGTCGAGTTCGGCCCGAAGCAGCGCGGAGTGAAGAAGGCGGAACGGGAACGGCTGGCCGATTACTTTTTGGATGCCGTCGGGCTGACCGAGTTTGCGGGTCACTTCCCGAAGCAGTTGTCCGGCGGGATGCGCCAGCGGGTCGCGATTGCCCGCGCCCTGGCGAACTCGCCCCGTATTCTGCTGATGGACGAGCCATTCGGGGCGCTCGACGCCCAGACCCGGATCACCATGCAGGAGCTGCTGCTGGAGATCCGGCGCCGGGAGCGGACGACAACGCTGTTTATCACCCATGATATTGATGAAGCCGTGTTCCTCAGTGACCGCATCTTCGTGATGACCGCCCGGCCCGGCCGCCTGAGAGCTGAAATTATTGTTCCGTTCGGCCCGGAGCGTGATGCCGCCCTGCGGACATCCCCAGAGTTTTATGCCCTCCACGCCGAAGTTTATACGCTGCTGACCGCCGAGCGTCAGGCAAGCCTGGAACACGCCGCCGCGCCGAACCCGAAACCGCGCCGCCTCTAGCCTGAACGTATTGCCTCCGGTCTGCCGTTTCCTGCTGAAGAAAGACCTTTACGCTTATGACACCCGCAGACATTTTGGCCGCTCATGGACGCCAGGTTCATCTGGATTTCCATACCAGCCCCTACATCCCCGATGTCAGTTCCGAGTTCGACGCCGCTGAATTTGCCCGCACGTTTGCTGAGGCACATGTCAACAGCGTCACGGTCTTCGCCAAATGTCATCACGGAATGTGTTACTACCCGACGGCAACCGGCACGCAGCACCCAGCCCTCGTGAGCCGGGGCGGACGCGACTTGCTCGGCGAGCAGATCGAGGCGCTGCACCGCGCCGGCATCCGTGCCCCCATTTATACAACTGTTGTCTGGGAAGAAGACGCCGCCGTCAAGCACCCGGAATGGCGGCAGCTTACCCGCGAAGGTAACTTCGCCGGGGGCGAGGCGGCGGATGGAAAGACCAAGCAGCCGGGCGGCTGGAAATACAACAATTTCCTGCATCCAGAGTATCAAGACTACATTGAGGCGCATGTCCGCGAGCTTCTCAGCCGCTACGGCACCGAAGTGGACGGCTTATTCTTTGATATCTTGTTTTTCCATGCGGACGCCTGCTGGAGCGATGAAAGTGTCAAATGGCGCAAGGTACACGGCTTTCTTTCGGGCGACTCCGCGACGCACACCCGCTTCGAGAGCGCCGCGCAGGCAGAATTCACCGACCGCTTCACCCGGCTTGTTCAAGGGATACGCCCGGAATCGACGTTGTTTTACAATTCCGCAAACACGTCGTTCATCGACAGCACAGTCGGGGTTCGGGCACGGCTGAAGGACTACACCCACTTCGAGGTCGAGTCGCTGCCGTCGGGCTTCTGGGGCTACCAGCATTTTCCGCGTCTCGCCCGGCAGATCGCCGCCACCGGCACGCCCTGGCTTGGCATGACCGGCCGCTTCCAGCGCATGTGGGGCGACTTCGGCGGCATCAAGCCGCAGGCCGCTTTGGAATATGAGTGCTTCCGCACGCAGGCTTTAGGAGGCGCGAATTCCGTCGGGGACCAGTTGCCCCCGCGCGGCACACTTGACCCCGCCGCTTATGCCTTGATCGGAGCCGTTTACGCTCAGTGCGAGGCTGCCGAGCCGTTTTACGCGGGTTCCACCGCGCTGCCGCAGGTCGGAATTCTGTCGCCGCATTTCCCCGGCGCGGACAGTCACGCGACCAGCATCAGCGAGGAAGGCGCGGTGCTGATGTGCGAGGAAGCTCATTATGACTGCACTGTTCTTGACGACGTTTCCGATCTAGACGCCCTTCCGGTCCTGTTTTTGCCTGACTCTGTCGTGATCACGCCGCGCTTACAGGAAAAATTGGCCCGGTACTACGCCGGCGGCGGCAAATTGATCCTTTCGCACCGGTCGGGCTTTGATGCTGCGGGCCGGTGGGCGCTGGACTTTTTGCCCCTGTCGTTCCAGGGTGAGGCCGGCCTGTGGCCCAATTACTGGCGTGTCCGTCCGGAGTTCTCGCCGGGGCTGAGTCGCAGTGACCGTGTTTTCTACACGCGCGGCCTGAATGTCGTGGGCGGCGCAGGCACGGAAACACTGGTGGACCGGATCTTGCCTTACTTCCAGCGCACCGATAGTCACTTCTCGTCGCACTTCCAAACGCCTCCGGTGGCCGACGCCGGCGAGTTCCCGGCGGTGGTTGCCGGAGAGCGCTTCGTCTACTTTGCCGATCCGCTGTTCCGGGAATACCGGCAGACGGGGAACCTCGCGGCCCGCGACGTGTGGCGGCTGGCCGCCGAGCGCCTGGCCGGACTGCCTCTTTCTGGGGCCGGTCTGCCGACCACGGTGCTGAGTGTTCCCCGGCGGCGCGGCCTGGACCTGCTGCTCACCCTGCTGCACTATGTGCCGGTACGCAAAGCGCTGGAGATTGATGTGATTGAGGAGCGCATGAGCTTCGGCGGTCTGACTCTGCGCCTGCCGCCGGGCGCAAAAGAAGCGCAAGTTTTCGGGACAGGAGCCGTGCTGACCCCGCAGGACGAGGGGTGTTATCTCCTGCCGGCAGACCAGGGCAGGCTTCTGATTAAGATCCCCGGCTTCTTTACGGCTCCGCTTTAAAGACCCGAATCAGTGGCCCAACCGCGCGAGGTCGCGGTCCTGCGCCTCGATCACAGCCAGTGCGGCAAGATTGACGATGTCTTTCACCTCGTCGCCGCGCTGCAAGACATGAACCGGCTTTCGCATCCCCACCAGGATCGGGCCGATGACCTCAGCCTGAGCAAGCTGCTGCACCAGCTTGTAGCCGATATTGCCGGCCTCCAGACTCGGAAAAATTAGGATGTTTGCTTCGGCGCCCAGACGGTTGAACGGATACGTCCCGTTCAGAATGCCGGCCACAAGCGCGGTGTCCGCCTGGATCTCACCGTCGACATGCAGGTCCGGGGCACGCCCTGCCAGGATTTCAGCCGCCCGGCGCATCTTGTCGGCGCGTGGGTGCCGCACGCTGCCGAAGTTCGAGAAACTCAGCATGGCGATCCTTGGCTTGATCTCAAAGCTTTCGGCCAGACGGGCGGTCAAAAGCGCGATCTCGACCAGTGTTTCGGGATCGGGATCAATGTTGACTGTCGTGTCCGCAAAGAAAAGTACTTTATGGCGTGTCGCGACCAAGTAGACGCCCGCGACGGTGCGCCCGCCGGACGCGGCCCGGATGATTTGCAGCGGCGGGCGCAGCCCCTCGGAATAATGGGAGCTGAGACCTGAAACCATGCCGTCCGCTTCGTTCAAGGCGACCATCACGGCAGCAAAGTAATCCGGGCGCTGAATCAGCTCCTTGGCTTCGCGCCGCGTGACTCCCTTGCGCTGCCGCAGAGCCAGCAGGTGGGCCAGGTAATCCTCGTGCCGAGCCGAAAAGGCGGGATCGAGGACTTCGACTCCTCTCAAATCCAGCAGCATGGCGGCGGCTTTCGAGGCAATGACCTGGGCATTTCCCAGCAGCACCGGGTGGGCGATCCGCTCTTCCGCAAGCTGGTAAGCGGCCCGGATCATTTTCTCGTGTTCGCCCTCGGAAAGCACAATCCGCTTGGGGTCGGTTTTGGCTTTGTTGAACACGATCCGCATCATCTCGCGTGACTTGCCGAGCCGTGCTTCGAGCAGCTCAGGGTACTTCCGCAGGTCAATCTGAACGCGGGCGACCCCGGACTCCATCGCGGCCTGCGCCACCGCGGGCGCGACCCAGAGCAGAACACGCGGGTCGAGCGGTTTGGGGATCAGGTAGTCCGGGCCGAAGCGCAGCGTGTCCAGGCCATAAGCTTTGGCGACTGCGTCGGGAACGTCTTCCCGCGCCAGCGCCGCCAGCGCCCGCGAAGCCGCAATCTTCATCGCTTCGTTGATCTCGGTGGCCCGTGCATCCAGCGCCCCCCGGAAGAGAAACGGAAAGCCGAGGACATTGTTGACCTGATTGGGGAAATCCGAGCGGCCTGTCGCGACCAGAGCATCGGGCCGGGCGGCCTTTGCCTCAAGAAAGCCGATTTCGGCTTCAGGATTGGCAAGCGCAAAGATAATCGGTTTCGGCGCCATGGGCGCGATCATCTCCGGCGAAACAATGCCGCCTGCCGAAAGACCGATAAAAACGTCCGCTCCGACCAGCGCGTCCGCCAAAGTGCGGCAGTCTGAGGGGGCCGCGAACTCCGCCTGCACCCGGTCCGGCGGCGGCTGCCGGTCCGGGCGCACGACCCCGTGGATATCCACCATCAGGATGTTCTCGCGCCGCGCCCCAAGAACGCAGTAGTAGCGTGCCGACGCGATTGCCGCCGCCCCGGCCCCGCTGAAGACGATCTTTACGTCCTCAATCCGCTTGCTGACCAGCTCAAGCGCATTCAGGAGCGCCGCTCCCGAAATGATCGCCGTTCCATGCTGATCGTCATGGAAGACCGGGATATTCATCGCCTGTCGCAGCCGCTCTTCAATTTCAAAGCATCCCGGCGCTTTGATGTCTTCCAGGTTAATCCCGCCGAAGCTCGGCTCCATGAGCTGAACCGCCTGAATGAATTTTTCGGGGTCTTGGGTGTCCAGCTCCAGATCAACGGCGTCCAGATCGGCAAACCGCTTGAACAGAACCGCCTTCCCTTCCATGACCGGCTTGGAAGCCAGCGCTCCGATGTTTCCCAGGCCGAGAACCGCGGTCCCATTCGTGATCACCGCCACGAGATTGCCGCGCCCGGTGTACAGAAAGGCGTCTTCCGGGTTCTGCTGGATCGCCAGGCAAGGCGCGGCGACTCCGGGGGTATAAGCAAGGGCGAGGTCATGCTGCGTGAAACAGGGCTTGGTCGGTACGACTTCCAGTTTCCCGTGCGGCGCTTTGCGGTGGTATTCCAAAGCCTCGATGTCTAATGGTTTCATAAAATGTTTGCTGAGTTCAAAGAAAGTTGGATAGATTAATGATATTCGGCTCTGTCCTGGAGTTCTTCTCAGCGGAGCCAGACCAGAGCCTGGCTGAGTCGGTCCCGGCCCGCCGCCGTGTCGGCTTCCGGCCATAACACATCCACCAGGCGCTCGCGCGTTTGAATCTGGCCGGAAGCGAAGGCAAGTATCGCCAGCAGCCCTGCCGTTTTCTGTGTTGGGAACCGCTCCATGCAGGGAATGCTGCTGCGTACCTGGAGAACCCCCAACAAATCAATCTGCCACAGGAGTCCATTCTGTTCCGCCGTGTTCATAGCAAAGAGTACCATAAATCATACTCCAAATGACACTCCATTTCGGCTTTGGACGATAGAGTCCTACGACGGCCTGAGACAGTGTTTCAGCTTCTGCACCCGTCGCTGCCCAACAACCTCCCGCAGCAGGCCACTGCTTACGGAAGCAAACACCTGTCCGTGAAGACAATCGTCTTGCTTTGCCAATCGGCTCTTTTCCGACGGATTGTGTTCGGACACTCACGTCAATCAAGCTGTGAATGCTCTCGTTCCCGACACCGGCGGGCAGCTTGGTTGACGATGCTTGCTTTTGTTTAAATTTGTGCTTGACAACGCTTTGTGTTTGTGTTATTATGGTAACGTTATCATATAGAGGAGGATCGGAAACGGCAGCACACAAAGATAAACCGCCGATATTGGTTTGACAACAAGGTTCTGGCGTGCTTCTGCACAGCATGGTAGCGGTACCATAGCCTGTCAGGATTACTTTCAACAATTAAGCGCGGCGCCTCACTGCCGCACAACCGCCGAAGAAGGAGTGTCCAATGTCCGTATCAACAAAGTCCCGAAGTCAAGGATTCACCCTGATCGAGCTGCTCGTGGTTATTGCTATTATCGCAATCCTTGCCGCGATCCTGTTCCCGGTCTTCCAAAAAGTCCGCGAGAATGCCCGCCGCACCGCCTGCCTCTCCAACATGAAGCAGATCGGCCTCGGCATCCTCCAGTATGTCCAGGACAACGACGAGTACTTCCCCATTGGTGCGCCCGGCGCTCTGACAGCGGCCTCGACGGCGACAGCGCAAGCGCAGGGTCCCGCGCCCGGTGCGGGGTGGGTCGGTTCGATCAACCCCTACATCAAGAGCATCGACATCTTCAAGTGCCCCGATGACTCTACCGCCTCTCAGCCCGGCAAGAACGGCAATACCCTCTACCCGGTCTCCTACGCCTTCAACAAGTTCGCTGCGGGCGAGACGATCGGACAGTCGGTCGCTCCGGCCAGCACCGTTCTGGTTTCGGAAGTCGTCGGCGTGACCGCCTACCTCGGCATCCCCGACGAGGGAGTGAGCGAGGGTCTGAACCCCGCCCAGCTCTCGGCCTCTACGAACGGCTTTCCCTACAACGGCGGCGGAGGAGGCAGCGACATCACCTTCCCGAACAACGACATTTCTTCGGGCGTGACAATCACTAACGGCCGGGTCACGGGCAATCCCGGCTCTGGGGCGCATAACGCCACCGGCAGCACCCTGGCCCGCCACGACCCGCAAAGCACCACGGACCTCAACCGCGGCGGCTACAATGGCCGCTCGAACTACCTTCTTGGCGACGGACATGCGAAAGCCATCAATGTCTTAGTTGTCTTCAACGGCGGCGCTCCTCCTGGTGTCGGTGCCTTGAGCAGAGCCTGCCCCGACGCCTACTACGGCCCCAACGGCATCTTCCCCGGCGGCGGCAACGGCACTGACTGCGTAGCAACGTACAGCACGCTGAACTAGCGTGAACGAGGGAGACGGCCTTCAAGGAGAGTAAGGAGAGTTATGTCAAGCGTCGCGTGGCCTGTCCTGACCTGTTACGATCAGGATCACCTACAGAAAATTGCACTGCCGCTGGGTGGGATTGGGACAGGCACCGTCTCACTCGGCGGACGCGGGGATTTGCGCGATTGGGAGATCGTCAATCGCCCTGCCAAGGGCTTCACCCCGCCCGCGACATTCTTCGCGCTTTGGGCGCGGCCCGCCGGCGGGGACGCCGTGACGCGGGCCTTGGAAGGGCCGGTAGACCTAGTGGAGTATGAAGGCGCGTTCGGAAGCGTGGCACGGAATCACGGCCTGCCCCGCTTCCGGCATGCCGCGTTCGAGGCAGCTTACCCGCTGGGCCAGGTCCTGCTGTCTGATCCCGATGTGCCGGTGCGGGTCCGGCTGCAAGCGTTCAACCCGCTGATCCCCGCCGACGCCGACCGCAGCGGCATCCCCGTGGCGATCCTGCGCTATGTGCTGACCAACACCAAAGCCGAGGATGTCGAGGTGTCCGTCTGCGGCAGCCTGCAAAACTTTATCGGCCAGGACGGCTCCAACGGCTCCTCTAAGCGCAATCGCAATGCCTACCGCGCCGACGCCGGCCTCGCCGGCGTTTGCCTAGGGTCTGAAGGCGTTGACTCCCACGCGGAGCAGTGGGGCACTATAGCGCTCTGCACGACGGAATCCGACGGCATCACCCACCGCACGTCCTGGGCTGACCTCACCTGGGGCGACTCTCTGCTCGACTTCTGGGACGACTTCAGCGACGACGGCCGGCTGGAAAACCGCACGCCGCCGGAGGGCGCGGGGGCAGACGCGCCGATGGTCTCCCTGGCCACTGCCACAACGCTGCCGCCGGGCGGGGAGCGGAGCCTCACGTTCCTGCTAGCTTGGCACTTTCCGAACCGCATCGCCTGGACACCCGGTCACCCCGGCCTGGCAGGCGGCGTCAGCCCCGACTGGGTCGGCAACTACTATGCCGTTCAGTACCAAGATGCCTGGGACGCCGCCTCGCGCACTGCTGCCTCTCTGCCGGCTTTGGAGGCTGACACAGTGGCTTTTGTCGGCGCGTTCTGCGCCAGTGACTTGCCTGAAGTCGTCAAGGAGGCTGCGCTTTACAACGTCAGCACCCTGCGGACGCAGACCTGTTTTCGAACGGCCGATGGCCGCTTCTACGCCTGGGAGGGGTGCGACGATAAGAATGGATGCTGCCACGGCTCCTGCACGCACGTCTTCAACTACGAGGTCGCTACCGCTTTCCTGTTCGGTGAGTTGTCCCGCTCCTTGCGCGAGATCGAGTTTGGGCACACGACCGGCCCACAGGGCAAGATGTCGTTTCGCGTCAACCTGCCGATCGCACGCGCCGCCGAAAGCTGGCCCGCCCTTGACGGGTTTTTGGGCCACTGGGCGGCCGCCGACGGCCAGATGGGCTGTCTGATGAAGCTGTACCGGGACTGGCGGCTGTTAGGGGATGACGGCCTGCTGGATGCGCTTTGGCCCGCCGCGAAGCGGGCTTTAGAGTTCTGCTGGGTGCTCGGCGGGTGGGATGCAGACCGGGACGGCGTCATGGAGGGCTGCCAGCACAACACGATGGACGTCGAATACTACGGGCCGAACCCGCAGATGGCCGGCTGGTATCTTGGCGCACTACGGGCTGTGGAAGAGATGGCACGCCACAAAGGCGACACGGAGTTTGCGGCCACCTGCCGCGACCTGTTTACGCGGGGCAGCCGGTGGGTAGACGCCCACCTCTTCAACGGCGACTACTACGAGCATCAGGTCGTGCCGATCCCCGACGTGGCGGCGATCCATCCCGGTTTGCGGCAGCGGTCGGGCGCGACCGACCTGACCGACCCTGACTTTCAGCTTGGTGCGGGGTGCCTCGTAGACCAAACGGTCGGCCAGTACATGGCCCACGTCTGCGGCCTCGGCTACCTCCTTGATGCGGGGCATGTGCAAACGACCCTTCAGAGCATCCTGCGCTACAACTTCCGGTCCGACCTGCACAGCCACTTCAACCACCTGCGGACGTTTGCTTTGGGCGGCGAGGCGGCGCTGCTGATGGCGACCTACCCCAAGGGTCGCCGCCCGCGCCGTCCCTTCCCCTACTACAACGAAATCATGACCGGCTACGAGCATGTCGCCGCCGTGGGGATGCTGTACGAGGGGCAGACGGAGGCAGGGCTGAAGGTCATCCAGGCCGTGCGAGACCGCTATGATGGCCGCAAGCGCAGTCCATTCAATGAGGCGGAGTGCGGCCACCATTACATCAGGGCCATGGCCTCCTGGGCAGCGGTGCTGGCGCTGACGGGGTTCCACTACGACGGCATCACGCGGGAAATGCACTTCCACCGAGCGGAGCGGGCCTGCCGGTGGTTCTGGTCCAACGGTACGGCCTGGGGAACATGCGAACAATGCCCCACTGGAGAAGGCACTGACGTCACTCTCGCTGTTCTGTTCGGTACCCTGCGTCTGGAGCGGCTATTGTTCAGCGACGGCACCTCCGCCGAACTCCCGGAAGCACGCCACTTCAATGCGGGCGACACGCTTTCCCTCAGTGTCCGGCAGTGATGAACCGCTGCACTCGAACCTACCCACGGTCACTTCTCGCGGGCAGTGCTCCAGACAGATACTAAGCAGCGCTTCTCTGTTAATCCCATACTGTCAGAATAATGCCCAGGGGTGAAGCAAATACTTTTCGACGGGGAATTGCGAAGGATTTTGTGGCCGTAATTTGGCTTGACAAGCTTGGGAAAATATGTTACTATGGCAACCGTACCATAGACGCACCCATATACTATCCATGACTACTATCCAGCATGTTGCTAAACGAGCCGGCGTCGCTCCAATCACTGTCTCTCGTGTCGTCAACAAGTCAGGCTATGTCACTCAGTCGGTACGCGACCGTGTGGAGACGGCGATCGCCGATCTGGGATACGTTCCGAACGGCCTGGCCCGGAGTCTGCGCTCGCGCCGCACACAAACGCTGGCGCTCATCCTCACGGATGTGACAAACCCGTTTTTCACGACGCTTGCGCGGGGGGTGGAAGATGCGGCCAGCGCGGCCGGGTTCATGGTCATCCTCGGCAACAGCGATGAAGGTGAGGC
Organism: uncultured Armatimonadales bacterium; assembly: GCA_964252595.1. GTDB lineage: Bacteria > Armatimonadota > Armatimonadia > Armatimonadales > Capsulimonadaceae > JANXMY01. The sequence goes on along the minus strand of CAXUNT010000010.1, from coordinate 17,873 downwards.
AAAAGAACGCGAATATCTGCAAGTCCTGCTTCAGCGGCAGGTGGACGGTATCCTGCTGGTTCCTGCCGGCAACGGTGCAGAGTCGCTGCGCGTGATTCAGCAGCAGGGAACGCCCGTAGTGGTGATGGACCGCCGTGTCCAGAACACTGAGGTGGACGTTGTCCGCTATGACTCGGAAGCAGGCGCTTACCACCTCGGCAAGCATCTGATCTCGCTGGGGCATCAAGGCATCGCAATCATTGCCGGACCGCAGGAAGTCTCAACGTCCGAAGACCGGGTCACAGGCTTCCAGCGTGCCTTGACTGAGGCCGGCCTGGAAAAAAGCGCCCCTGTGTATCATGGGAAAATCGCCACGGTCTACTACGGTGCGCTCACCCAGAAGAGCGGGTACGACATGACCCAGGAAGCCTTGAAAGCCGAGCCGCGTCCGACGGCGCTGTTCGCGGCAAACAACTTTCTTGCGCTCGGAGCGCTCCATGCGCTGCATGACGCCGGTGTGTGCGTGCCGGAAGACATAGCGGTGGTGACATTCGACGACCTGCTGCCTTCCTTTGTCCCGGTGCCGTTCCTGACAGTCGCGGACCAGCCTGCCTATGAGATGGGCCAAAAGGCGGTCGAGATGCTCCTCAGCCGCCTCAATGGCAAGCAGGAACCGTTCCAGGAAGTCCTTCTGGAAAGCAAGATTATTGTCCGCCAATCCAGCGGAAACAAGCGCGAGCCGGCGAAAAGCCTTTGACGGAGACGATTCGGGCAGCAAGGAGCTGATATATGGTAACGATACCACAAGGTGCTATGGCAGCTTTGACGGAAACGGTAGACCCCCAAAGAGTTCCCTTTAAATCGCTGGCTTCGGGGGCTAAGATGCCGGCCATCGGCCTCGGCACGTTCGGGTCGGATAACTACACGGCGCAGCAAGTCGCGGATGCGGTGGTCGGGGCGGCGCAGGCCGGCTACCGCCACTTCGACTGCGCCAGCGTTTACGGCAATGAGCCAGAAGTCGGGAACGCGCTGCAAGCGGTCATGCAAAGCGGTGTACCGCGTGAGGAACTTTGGATCACGTCCAAAGTCTGGAACGACCGTCACGGCGACGGCGAAGTCATCGCGAGCTGCCGGCAGTCGCTGCAAGACCTCAAGCTGGACTACCTGGACCTCTTTCTCGTCCATTGGCCGTTCCCGAACTCGCACGGCAAGGGCGTGGACGCGCACGCGCGGGACCCGCACGCGCGGCCTTATGTACATGCCGAATACATGGCGGTCTGGCGGCAGATGGAGCAGCTTGTAGACGCAGGCCTGGTGCGGCACATCGGCACGTCCAACATGACGATCCCCAAGCTGACGCTTTTGCTGCGGGATGCGCGGATCAAGCCCGCTGCCAATGAGATGGAGCTGCACCCGCATTTTCAGCAGCCGGCCCTGTTTGAGTTTGTGCAGGCAAACGGCATCGTGCCGATTGGGTACAGCCCCATCGGGTCGCCATCGCGCCCGGAGCGCGATAAAACTCCCGAAGATACGGTGGACATGGATGACCCGGTGGTTGTGGAGATTGCCCGTCTGCATGGGGTGCATCCCGCGGTGGTCTGCATTCTGTGGGCGACCCAGCGCGGTCAGGTGCCGATCCCGTTTTCGGTGAAGCCGTCGCAGTACGTGCAGACCTTGCAGGCGGTCGCTGGGGACAGGCTGACGGCGGACGAGATGGCGGCGATGGCGGGCATTGACAAGAACATTCGGCTGATCAAAGGCCATGTCTTCTTGTGGCGCGATGGGCAGACGTGGGAAGACTTGTGGGACATGAACGGGGAGATTACAAAGTGACAGAAGCAGCAATCAGCGAGCAGACAATAGATCAGCAGACAATGACGGGGGTGGTGCTGCCCGGAAACAGCACAGTGGAGTTCCGCGAAGTTCCCATCCCGACGCCGGGGTATGGGCAGGTGCTGGTGCGAATGAAGGCATCGTCCATCTGCGGCTCTGACATCCGGGCCATCTACCGGGAGCATCTGGGCGTCGGCGATGAAGCTTACCGGGGCGTGATCGCCGGGCATGAGCCGTGTGGGCAGATCGAAGCCGTCGGGCCGGGCTGCAAGCGCTGCAAGCCCGGCGACCGGGTTGTTCTTTATCATATCAGCGGCTGCGGGGTCTGCGAAGATTGTCAAGCCGGCTACATGATCTCCTGCCACACGGAGCATCGGAGGGCTTACGGCTGGCAGCGGGACGGCGGTCATGCCGAGTTCCTGCTGGCCGAGGAAAACACCTGCCTGCCCCTGCCCGATAACTTGTCGTATGTGGACGGCGCTCTGGTTGCCTGCGGCTTCGGCACGGCCTGGGAAGCCTTGACGCGCATCAAGGTAGATGGGCGGGATCGGCTGCTAATCACGGGCCTCGGCCCAGTGGGCCTGGCGGCGGCGATGCTGGGGCGGGCTTTGGGCGCCACCCAGATCATCGGCGTGGATGTAAGCCAGCAGCGCATTGATCTCGCGCAGAGCTTGGGGCTGGTGGACGAAGCGTTCGTCAGCGACGCGGGTGCGTTGGACAAGATCAAGGCGGCGACAGGCGGCAAGGGGTGCGAGGCGAGCATTGACTGCTCCGGGGTGGGGGCGGCCCGGAAGCTTGCGCTGATGGGGACTCGGCAGTGGGGTCGGTGCGTGTTTGTGGGGGAAGGGAACGACATCTCGTTTGACGTGTCTCCGCTGCTCATTCACCCGCAGATCACGCTGTTCGGGTCATGGGTGACTTCAGTGCCGCATATGGAAGAGCTGCTGGAGCGCTTGTCGCGGTGGGACCTGCATCCGGAGCGGACGGTGACGCACCGGTTCCCGCTGGATCAAGCGGCGGAAGCGTATGAAGTCATGGATCACGGGCAATGCGGCAAAGTCGTCATTGTCAGCGAGTGACAAGTAGATCGCCGGATGAAACGGAGCATTGTGGATGAAAGAGCCAGCGATGAAGGAAGCAGCCTCAAACGGCGCGACACTGATGGCAGGAACGAATATGACGGCAGGAACGAATATGCAGGCGGCGGATGTGGATGTCTCGTCGCTGGAGACTTTCAGCACCATCGGCAAAGAAGTGAATGTCCTGGACGGTTATCAGGAAGCGGAACTCCTCAGCGAGACCGGCCGGGGGTGCCTGACGCATATGTGGTTCGGCGGCGATTGGCCTGGGTTTGAAAAGACGCGGATTCGCGTGTATGTGGACGGCGAGACGGTGCCCTCGATTGACATGGAAATGGGCCTCGGCCACGGCTACGGATTTGGCGCGGACTCGCCGCCCTGGGGCACCGAAAAGATGGGCAAGACCGGCCATCCCAGCGGCGTCTATAACGCCTACAAAATTCCCTTCGGCAGCGGCATCCGGGTCACCGCCCAGCGCTCTGCGGAAGCGCCGGAAGAATCCGCCTTCTGGTGGATCATTCGCGGCACCAAGAACCTGCCGGTGACCTTCGGCGGAATGCGTCTGCCGCCGAATGCCCGTCTGCGGCTCTACACCCTGGAAAATCACATGGCGGAGCCGCTGGAAGAGTTTGATTTGTGCGACGCGGCCGGCAGCGGGGCGCTCTGCCAAGTCGCGATGCAGGCGGAGAGCCTGCGGAACGTCGGTGACTGGAAAGACATCAGCTACCTAGAGGCCATCGTGCGTGCCTATACCGGCGGTGCGTCCGAGCCGGTTCTGCTTTCTTCGGGCCTGGAAGATTATTTTCTCGGCACCTACTACTTTAATCGGGGCCTTTACGCGAACTCGATGGCCGGGCTGACGTATCTGAACACGGAACGCAATGCATTTTCCGGCTACCGGTTCCATGACGACGACCCGGTGTTCTTCCAGAACGGCTTCCGCCTGACCTGCCGCTGCGGCGAGGAGCTGAACGGCGCGATGCTGCACGACCCGCCGCCGACAGTCTTCACTGTCTATACCTGGCTTTATCAGTGGTAAGAATAAAACAAATGAACAATCTCAGGACGTTCAGCGCGATGGGCAAAGAAGCGGAAGTGCTGGAAGCGCGGACCGAAATTGAGATCTTCCGCCGCGACGGTAAAGGCTGCCTGACCCACATGTGGTTTGCGATGGACCCGCGAGTTCGTGTGCGTGTGTATGTGGACGGCGAGGCCGCACCTTCGATTGACATGGCGCTTGACCTCGGCTGCGGCTACGGGTTTGGCGGGCCGGAGGAGCCGTTCGGCAGTCCGAAGATGGGCCGCTACGGCGGACATTTCAATTCTTACCTGATTCCCTACGGCGACGGCGTCCGAGTCACACTGCTGCCGGTGACAGAGACATTTGAGCGGGTAACTGGCCGCAAGATCTGGTGGATCGTCCGAGGGACCGAGAACTTGTCGCCCGTTATTGCGGGCCAAGCGCTTCCTCAAAACGCCCGGCTGAAACTGCATCGCTTGGAGGCTTATCGCGCGGAGCCGCTGGAAGAGTTCAATCTCTGCAATGTCAGGGGACACGGCCTGCTGTCTCTGGTGACGATGGCGGCGCAGGGGCAGCGAAAATCTGGCAATGCGTTTCTGGACTTAAGCTACATGGAGGGCTGCATTCGGGCTTACCTGAACAACGAAGAGCAGCCGGAGATGCTGTCATCGGGCTTAGAAGACTACTTTCTGGGTTCCGGCTACTTCCACCAGAACCATCTCTATTTCGGCGCTGTCGCCGGTCTCACTTATCTGGACAAAGCAAACAATGCGTTCTCGGCGTATCGGTTCCACGACGACGACCCGGTATTCTTTCAGAACGGCTTTCGCCTGACTTGCCGCTGCGGCGAAGAGTTGAACGGCGCAATGCTGCACGACCCGCCGGCGACTCTATTTGATGCCTACACCTGGCTCTATCAATGGTGACAACACGCAAAGCGACACTGATGAGAACATTTTTCCTGCTGATCAAACTTCTGGCCGGCGTGTTGAGCCTGCTGACGGTGATGCCGGCGTGCGGGCTTGGGCGGCAGCAGGCTCCGCACGCCCGGACGGCTCGCACCCAGACTGCGTCGCCTCTTGCGGTCGCCCCGGACCCTAATTTCGATCAATTCAAGACATTCACTGGGATCGGCAAGCAAGCCGCGATCCTTGCGCCTGGCAAAGAAGTGGAAATCTTTCGTCATGGCGGTCAAGGCTGCTTGACCCACATGTGGTTTGCGATGGATGAGCGGGTGCGGGTCAAAGTTTATGTGGACGGCGAAACCGCGCCCTCGATAGACATGGCTTTAGATCTCGGCCACGGCTATGGATTTGGCGGTGTGCCGCAGCCAGCCGGCAGCCCGAAGATGGGCCGGTATGGCGGGCAGTTCAACACCTACAAAATCCCCTACGGCCACGGTGTCCGGGTCACACTGCTGCCGATGGCGTCGTTTGACCCTGCCGCCTCGCGCAATGCCTGGTGGATCATTCGCGGGACCGAGCATTTGCCGCTGATTATCGCCGGCCTTCGGCTGCCGGCGAACGCACGCCTCAAGCTCTACACGCTGGAGCCTCACGACGCCAAGCCGCTGGAAGAGTTCAATCTCTGCAATGTCAGGGGACACGGCCTGCTGTATCTGGTGACGATCGCGGCGCACGGCCAGCGCAAGTCCGGAAGCTGGACCGACCTGAGCTATATGGAAGGCGAGATGCGGGCCTATATCAACGGCGCTTCCAAGGCGGAAGAATTGTCTTCCGGTTTAGAAGACTATTTTCTTGGATCAGGCTATTTCAATCAAAATCAAACATACTTTGGGTCGGTCGCCGGCCTTACTCATCTGGACAAAGCAAACAATGCGTTCTCGGCGTACCGGTTCCACGAGGACGACCCAGTGTTCTTCCAGAGCGGCCTGCGTCTGACGCTTCGGGACGGGGATATCGCGTCCTATGGCTCAGTGGTTGGCGACCCGCCGCCGACGACCTATTACACCTATGTCTGGCTTTACCAGTGGTAGCGGCTCTCCGGCACCAAGAGGACAATCAAGTGATGCGCTCTTCTGCTTTCTTATACTTCTTCGCTCTGTTGCTCTGCATTTTTGTCTTGACCCTGGCGCATCCTGCTTCTGCGGCGGTCACGATCTATAACTTTCAAGTCGGCCCCAACAATGCCACCTACACCGGAACCGGCGCACTTGGCGCGGGCGGCCCGGTTTTCAACCGGATAGATTATTCGGGGACCAGCGATGTCAATGCCGTGGCCGACGCTAAAAGCTCAACCGGTGTTGTTACCCCCGGCGTCAGCTTGACATTCCACGGTGATGGACGCTTTGATGCCGGCAGCAAAGACGGCTTTGGCTCGCCGACGCCCATCTCCGCGAAAGCCGGTGACGCAGCGGCGCTGCTGCAAAACTTTGCGACAATCAAGAACGCTGCGGCCGCGATCACGCTTTCCGGCCTGCCGCCGCTCACGCCCTTCAAAGTTGTTTTCTACGGGACAAACGGCACCTTTTCCGATGGGACACGCGGCACGAAGTTCACGCTTTACAAGGACGCCGCCTTGAAAACAAATGTCGGCTCAGCGGTGACGACCTGCACGACAGAGGCGGCTTTTGCCTCGCCGGGCAACTTCGTCACGCTGTCCGGCACAACAGACCCCGCCGGCAATGTCTTCGCGGCTTACACCGGAGCCGTCGGCAACGAAGGTGACTTTAACGGCCTGCAAATCCAAGTCGGCAAGCCGTAAAGCAAACACAGATCAGAAGGCAGAAGCAATGGCAGGAACAGAACTTGTCCCGGAGTCTCTCCCGGCAGCGGAGTCTCCGACTGAGGCGCGGCCGCCAGTTTCTCCGCTTCGGTGGGGCCGTGTCGCCCTCCTGGCTTTGCCGCTGATTGTGCTGAACACCGGCTGGATCGCAAACTCCGAGATGCGGGCCGGCATGACGGAAATGACGATCTCCACGCTTTTCCTCGGCGTCACGTTCATTTTGTTTGTGGTCACGCTGCTTAACCTGCTGGTTCGGAGGCTGGCTGGGTCGCAGGCTTGCCTCTCGCAGCCGGAGATGATGGCGCTTTATAGTCTCCTCTCAATTTCCAGCGCCGTCGCCGGGGTCGGCAACATCGGGTTCTTTACGCCGTTTCTGGCGAACGCCTTTTATTTCGCGAACACAGGCAATGGATGGAGCGGGTTCTGGCACCTGCTGCCTTCGTCGGTGGGGCCGCGCGATCCGGCGGTTCTCAAGACGTTTTACGCCGGGCATTCAACATTCTTTCGCCCCGAGATCATGGCGGCCTGGATGCCGCATCTGCTGGTCTGGAGCGGCTTTCTTCTTGCCGTCATCTGGACGACTCTGTGTCTTTCGGCGATGCTGCGCCGCCGCTGGGCCGACGAGGAGCATCTCCCCTTTCCCGTCATTGCTCTGCCTCTCGAAATGACCCGTGAGGGAGCGCCGCTGTACCGAAATAAGCTGCTCTGGATGGGGTTTGCCGTTCCGGCGATCCTGCATTCCCTCAATTCGCTTCAAAGTATCTTTCCGACCCTGCCGTCTCTGCCGATCAACAGCACCCACGATTTTGTTTGGGACGGCAACCTGCAATTCCCCTGGACCGGCGCCGGCTCCTTGTTTTATCAGCTTCATCCTGCCGGCGTCGGCTTTGGGTATTTGGTGAATACGGACGTCTCGTTTTCGCTCTGGTTCTTTTATCTTGCCAAGAAAGCGGCCAGTGTGTGGGGCGTTACTCAGGGCTGGCGCGAGCCGGCGGTCGGCTGGACAGTGGATGCCAGCAGCCAGTTCCCGTTCACCGGCAATCAGGGATGGGGAGCCTGGCTGGCGATCGGCCTGGCTGCGCTCTGGGCCGGGCGCAGCTCGTTTCAAGAGTATTTCAGACGCGCCTGGCAGGGGGACCCGGCAGGAATAGACGCTCAGGAGCCGATGAGCGCCCGCTTTGCCCTGCTTGGGTTTCTGGCTGGGTTTCTCGCCCTCTGCCTCTTTGTCTGGTCCTGGGGCGGCTCCTGGTGGCTGCCGCTCGCGTTTTTGGGTCTGTACCTGCTTTTGATGGTGACGCTTTCGCGGATCCGGGCGGAAACAGCCGTGCTGTCCACGGAGCTGATGTGGGTCAACCCGCAAAGCATTTTGACAGGCGTGCTTGGGACCAGCAATCTTTCTCAGGCAGACCTTGCTCACACGGCCACCTTGTCTTGTTTTAACTTGGACTACCGGGCCGCTGCGATGCCGCATCAACTGGAAAGCTTTGTCGGCCTCCAGCAGACCGGTGCTCGCCTGCGGCCTTTGGTCGGCGCTCTCATGCTGGCGGCGGCGGTCGCGATGGCGGCGGCGCTTCTCTGGGACTTGCAGCTTTACTACGTTCATGGAGCGGCGACCGGCAATGTCAACGGCTGGCGCACCGACAAAGGCTCGGAAGCATGGAATAACCTGCAAAACTGGCTCCACAACCCGATGCCGCCGAAGCCGTCGGCGCTGGCGGGCATGGCCTTCGGCGCAGCCCTGACTTTGCTTCTGGCGGCGGTGCGATCCCGGTTTATCGGCTTTCCGCTGCACCCGGCGGCCTATGCACTGAACCTGACCTTCGCCAACGACTTTTTTTGGTGCGATATGTTTGTTGCGTGGGTGCTCAAGGCGCTGATTCTGCGCTACGGCGGGATCAAAGTTTACCGCCTGGGCCTTCCCTTCTTCCTCGGCTTAATTTTAGGGGACTTCGTGACCGGCGCGGCTTGGAGCATCGTGGGCACGATCTTTCACTTGAACCTGTTCCGCACCTTCGCCCGTTAGCCGAGAATTCTTCTTGGGGTGATAAGGGAGCAATCTTTAGGTGCGAATCGGGTAAAATTCGCCATGCCCGAAAACACTTCCCTGCCTTCCCTTCCCGTTGACTGGAACGAGTTCACGACGAAAGTAGGCACCATTCTCCGCAATTCCTCTCTGCTTTCCGAACTGCCCGTTGCAGGCGACCGCTGGGAAGAAGTTCTTGCGGCTGTCTTCCGCCGGATGGGTTTGATCGTCACTTGGACGGCCGGTTCCCATCGGCCAGGCGCTGACATTGAATTAAGTCTCACTGGCTATAAACCTGTGCAGATTTCAGTCAAAGCAGGCGGTATTAAAACACGAAGAGATGCCGCAGGCGGCGTGAACCGCACCGTGCCAAACTTCTCGTCTTACCGGCTGACGACGCACCCGACGATTGAGGACAAGGTCGCCTTCATTGATGCTGACAGCAAGCAAATTGATTGGTATCTGTTTGCCGCTCGTAAAGAAACAGCACAGACACGCACCTATCAAATCTATCTCGCTAAATCCAGCATCATTCAGGCGAAAAAAGCGGCTTGGACGGTGACAAAAGGCGGCTGGGAAGGGCAGCAGGAGGAGGGGGTGACGATGAAAATCACTCGGAACATGTCGGATCAACTCTGGCTTGATATTCCGGTGTCTTTGCTGGCGCACGGTGTTGAGGAAATCAGCGACACCGTGCAGGGGGCTTTGATCTCAACGATTGAAGTTCCAGCGTCTGCGCTCGGGTCGCGGATCGACCTGCTCTTTTCCGATCTGACACAAGCGAACTAGGCAATAATAACCTGGAATACAGTGTGGCAAGCTCCGACATCTCTGATAGGCTGGAAAAGTGAAAACAAGCGGAACGTGGAAAACGCGAATTTGGAGCCGTCTATACACCTGAAGCTTTGGCCGATTGGATGGCGTCACTGGCTGCTCCGCCTCAAGACGAGGTGTGGGATGTCCTTGAACCTGCCTGCGCCAACGGGCCGTTTCTGACTGCCTTCACGCACCACTGGGGAACCGACCACCGTTTAACAGGAATTGAGATTGATCCCACCGTAGACAAAGCCTTTGCAGTAAAAGAAGCTTGCCACGTTCATGCGGATTTTCTGCTGTGGGAAACGCCAGCGCGGTTTAACCTTGTGATCGGCAATCCACCTTACGGTATTATCGGCGACGCTTCACATTATCCGATTCAATCACTCGCCGGGGTGAAGGAACAATACAAAAGCCGATTTCAGACGTGGCACGGGAAATACAACATCTACGGGGCTTTTATAGAAAAGGCGGTCACCCTTCTGAAAGACGGAGGGCAGCTGGTCTTTGTTGTTCCCGGAACATGGCTTGTTCTGGACGACTTCTGCCTCCTGCGGAAGTTCCTGGCAGAGCGTGGTAATCTGGACATCTACCACATAGGCAAAGCGTTTGCCGGTGTTGCTGTCAGCGCTGTTGTTCTGCACTTTACGAAGAGCAAAAAAGCAGGACGCTTGACGCTGTTCAACGTGGACAAAACCCAAGCGTATTACGACGCGCACTACTACGGCGATTTAATCTGCTTTCATACCTCAGAAACGGACCGATTTGAGCAGCAGTCAAAGGTGACACTCGGGGACTTGTTCCAGGTAAAGTTTGCGGCTCGCAGCCCGGAATATAAGAAAAAGCCGTTTGTGTTCACAGAAGCGTCACCCGGACTTTTCCCCGTCTTAACGGGGCGGAACCTTCACGTCGGTAAAATTGATTACGACACCAATTACAGCGGCTTGTGGATCGCGCTCGGGGACGCGCCCAAAATGCGCGAGTTCTACCGGAAGCCGCATCTGGTCGTGGCGCACACGAAAGGGGCGCGAGTTGTGGCTGCTGTCGACGAACGGTGCTACGCTTGGCGCGAAGACTTTCACCTGATCCCGCGCACTGCTGTTGATCAGAAAGAAGTAGAAGCCTACCTGAACAGCGCCCCGCTTCAAGAATATGTCAAGTTTGGGGTGTACCAAAGATCCTATGCTGAGCATTTGCAGGATGTCTTAACTTCTGAATCTGCCCTCGGCCAGCAGCACGCCGGCGTAGATTGCCGCCAGAGATTGCGGTTTAACCGGAAGTTTCGCCGATGTTGAAATTGATCCCGGTCCTGATTATTCTTGTGAGACCTTGTACGATCGGTACTCGCCGATGAAGGGAATAAAGATGCCGGAAGTAGAAATGCTGGAAGTGTTGGTAGTGCAGCATGAGGCGTGTGAGCCACTAGGCACGATTGAAAATGCTTTGATCGCGAATGGGGTAAGCCCGCGTTTTGTCCGCGTCCAGGAGGGCGATCCAGTTCCCCTGAAACTGGGTGCGGCGGCGGGCCTCATTGTGATGGGCGGGCCAATGGGTGTGGCTGATCAGCAGCGGTACCCGTTTCTGGCCGATGAGATCCGGCTGATTGTACGGGCCGTCGCCGAGGAAAAGCCGGTCTTGGGCGTGTGTCTCGGCGGGCAGCTTCTGGCGGCGGCGCTGGGAGCAGACGTCCGGGAGGCTCCGCGGCAGGAAATCGGCTGGCATCCGGTGATGTTAAGCGCAGGGACCGCCGCCGATCCGCTCTGGCAGGATCTGCCCGCATCGTTCACCGGGTTTCACTGGCATGGGAATTTCTTTGAAGTGCCGCCCGGAGCCGTTTCGCTGGCTTCGTCCGATCTGACTCCCTGCCAGGCGTTTCGGTTCGGCACGTCCGCCTACGGATTTCAGTTTCATTTAGAAGTCACGGAAGCCATTGTCCGGGACTGGACAATGGCCTTTGCCGGGGAGCTGGAGGCAGCCGGACTCAATGCCGATGCTGTCCTGCGCGGCATCGCGGAACACTTGCGCCCGATGCAGGAAATCGCAGAGGTTGTCTTCGGACGCTGGGCGGCTCAAGTCTGCGGCGCAGGCTCAAGATAACCCAGGGTGCTTTTCTCGAATAGAGTTTCCAGAGCCCGCGTCGTATGAATGCTCTGGACAACGCGCGTCGCGCGAAGATCAATGACAAGCGGGCGAGTGGGCAGCACTGGCGGAAAGCCGTACTTCCTCTACGACGGCTCCCATGTGCAGGATGAACAGGATAGAACCAGTTCTGATGCGAATCGAACTGTGCATTATGGCAACCAGCCGTCTCCTTTATTGATTATGGCTTCAGTGATGATGGCTTCTAGTTGTTCACCTTATTTGCTTCCCCTGCCGGGGGCTTCTGAGCGGGAGGGATCATTTGCTGAGTAGTACGTCCCAGCTCCTGTTCCGTCTGAAGGCGGAGGTGACGCGCTTCTGCCGGATCACGGACGACATGCGGGGTGAGGAATACCAGCAGCTCAGTTTTATTGTTGGTGGCATTAGTTGACCGGAACAAGTTGCCGACCAGCGGCAGGTCGCCGAGAACGGGGATTTTGCTAACGGCGTGTGAGACGGAGCTGTTGATGATGCCGCCGAGGACAATCGTTTCACCGTCTTTGACGCTGACGGTGGTTTGGGCCTCCCGCTGGTTGACAATCGGGGCGTTGAAGCTGGTGTAGCTCACGAAGTCGTTGGCAGTCTGCGTGACATCCATCGTGACATAGCCATTGGACGTGATCCGCGGTGTCACCGTCAGTACGATGCCGACATTCAGGAAGTTGTAATTGTAGAGAATCGTTCCCGTGGTGGTCACGGTCTGGTTGGTGACGTAGGGCAGGCTCTGGCTGATATTGATCTGGGCCGTGGCATTGTTGGTCGTGAAAATGCGCGGCGTACTCAGCACGTTGAACCGCGAGTCGGTCTGAACAGCTTGAAGAAAGACCGAATACTGGCCCGCCGACAGCGTGTAGCGGAGGCCCTGCGGCTGGGCGGTATTGGCCTGAAGGCCGTAAGACTGCGTCTCGGTCTGGGTGCCGTGGAACCCGCCGAAGGGATTGTTCTGGGTCGCGCTGAACTCGATGCCGAGCTGGTGGGCTTTGTCCAGAGTCGCCTCCACGACCAGCGTCTGGATCATCACCTGCTTCGGGATCTCGTCCATTTCCTCTAAAATGGCTTCCACAACGGCGCGGTCTTCCGGGGGCGAGACGACGATGACGCTGTTGGTGTCAATGTTCGGCACGAGCAAAACCTGGCCGGTCAGGTTGCGGACATTGATGACATGGCCCTGGCTGTCGAGGCCGGTGGTCGGCGCGTTCTGGCCGGACGAGCCGCTGTCCTGGCGCGGGTTGCCGCCTCCCTGTTGATTGGGTCCGCCCTGCGAATTAAAGCTCGGCTGAAGGGTGGGCGGGGCGCTGGTGCCGCCGGCGGCGTTGGCCTGTCCGACCTGGCTGCCGCTGCTTTGGGTCAGGCCGGTGTTTGTGAGTGACCCGCCGACCGGCCCGTTTGTTGTCTTGTTGCCGAACGATTGATTCAGCAGGTTCGCGACAACATCGGCGCGGGCGTTCTTGAACACATACACCCAGGTCGTGCTTTGGAACGCAGCGGGCTGGTCCAATTCTTTCAGAACATCAGCGATGTGGCTCAGATTCTCTGCCGTCGCCGTGACAACCAGGGAATTCGAGCGCGAGTCGGCAATGACCGTGCCATTCCGGTCTTGTGAGCCGTTGGACTGATCAAAAAAGAAAAACGGGGATCGGTTGCTGTCCTGCCGCTGCTTGGTGGTGGTCGTGCCGCCTCGCCCCAGCGGCGAGCTGTCGTCTAGGATTCCTTGAATGACGGACGCCAGATCCTGAGCCAGCGCATATTGCAGCTTGAAGACGCGCGGCACCTGGGGCTGGTCCGAGGGTTTATCTATCTGCGTGATGAACTGGGCGATGTCGGTCTGCTGGGTGCTGGGCGCGTAGACGATCACGGTGTTGCTGTAATCTTCGGCGGACGCTTTGATCACCGGCTTGTTGCCGGCAGTCGGCGGCGGTGGCCCGCCAGGAAAGAAGCCAGGCTGCTGAGGCGGCGCAGCCGCCCCATAAACGTCAGTGATGACCCGCGCGATTTCGGTGGCGCTGGCGTAGCGGATCTGATATTCTTTCAGCACCGGCTCGGTGGAGGATGGACTGCCTCCGGGCGAGCCGCCGGCATGTCCCATCATGCGCCCGCCGGGCCGAGCCATCATGGGTGAGGGGCCTCCTCCCGGCCTCCCTCCCGGCATCCCTCCCGGCGGTCCGCCGGGCTGACCGGGGACCGATTGCCCGCCGGGCGGTGGGGAGCCGGGAGTCGCCGCCGCGACCGTCGCCGCCGAGCGCGGGGCAATCAGCAGAAAGCCGCTGTTTTTCGCGAGTGGGTCGCCTCCTTTCGTGATTTCGTAGTTCTTCAAGCGCAGAATGGCATCAAACAATGCGAATGCCTCGTCCAGCGACTGCGGTTTGGGACTTTGCAGCGTGACGCCGCCGACTAGCGCCGGGTCTTTGACGATAGCGACGCCGCTGGCCTGACTCAGCACATGGATGATTGCATCCACGCTGGCATTGCGGAAGTCAAGCTGCACCCGCACCTTTGGACTGAGCTTGAACGATGCCCAGGCGGGCGGCACAGGAACCGGCTTCGGAGGCAGCTTTGCCACTTTTCGCGCGGCGGGCTTGCGCGGCGGCTTGACCGCTGCCGTCTTCTTCGGGGCAGGAGTAGTCTTAGAGCCGGCAACACCTATGGGAACAGGCAGCGGCGGCGGAACGGCAGTCGGCGGGGCATCCCCGTTCACCCCCGAAGTAAGCAGGCCGAGGACAAGAGAAAACGTGAGTGATGGAAGCGGCTTCATAAGACATTATCTTTTCTGTGCAAGCGGCGCACTTAGCGGCGGCAAGGGCGGCAGGGGCCGGATGCTGCCGAGGTCTACGGGAAGCGGGCTGACACTTCCCAGCGGCTGCAAGTGGAAGCCGCGCCCGCTCGCCGCGTCCGGCAGGGAAGCGCCCAGCGGGCGGAACGCGAGGATCGTCTGCTGGCCCAGCGCATTAAGTAAAACGACGGCGTCGGTTCCGATGGACAGCACGCGCAGGCCGCGCCAGCGGTCGCCGGGGTGCAGAAACACGCTGTCGCCAGACGCGCTTTCCACCAGTGCATTGGGGACACCGTTGATGCTGCTGATGCCGGTCAGGGTCCATTTCCCCGGTTCTCCGTGGGCGGCTTGGGTAGCCGCCGGCCTCGCCGACGCTGGCAAATGAGGCAGGAACGGGTCATGCTTGCCGCCCCCGTAGCGGGCGAAGTGGACCAAGGCATCCGCCGCGTCTTCGTCCGCGCTCGCGATGGCCGGGCGCAGCACATGGACTTTGCGCGTCGGCGCGGGCGTGTCCGGCTGCGTGAGCAGCACCCAGGCATACACGGCGACGGCCCCAACAAACGTATACACGGCAGGGCGGCTGATTTTAGCCATGCGGGCCTCCAATGACTGCCGGACCCGCCAGCGCCGGACCGGCGACAAATGCGGACAGGCCCAGCGACGCCGTCACGGTGCCGCCGGTCACCTGAGACGCCGTGATCTGGACCGAGCGCAGAACGATCCTGCTTCCGCGTGCATCCTGGGCTTCCAGCAGGGAGTGGAGGCCCATGTAAGGGCCGGCGACTTGAACATCAAACCGCAGCTCGGTCATGTCTGCGAACTCCTGCGGGCGGTCCGGCCGGAACGAGGTCAGCTTGAGGGCGTGTTTTTCGGTTTGCCGGGTGAGCAGCGCCAGCGCCGCCGCCGTCACAAACTCCGGGTTCCCATGCCAGAGCCGCGGCTGGATCGCCATTCGCGCCATGCGCGTTTGACGGCGGGTATCTGCGATGTCGTCCACCATCCGGCGGCGGCTGCTGGTCGCCGCGCGGCTGCTCCGAGCCGCGCTCGGCTTCGGAACCAGCAGCATGTAGGCCAGCGTGCCGGCTAAAACCAGAATGGAGAAGAGTGTCAAACCGCTGGGCAGGATGTCTTCGTGGTGCTGGAAGCTGATGATCGAACTGGTCATTGGGTTGGTCATTGGCCGGCACCTGTTTCCTCAGCGCCTGCGCGGGCAGGGCCGCTTTGCCCCGTTTTGTTTTCTTCCGCCTTGTCCGGCGCAGACAGGGGCAGAGTGCCGACGGGGACGGCGCTGATCTCAAACTCGGTCAGCCGCGCCTTGCCGACGGTCACGCTGCTGGCAAAGACCAGGCGCACCTCCCGAAACCGGCTGCTTGCGCCGAGCGTGTGAACGAGGCGCGGCACATCCGTGGACGCCCCTGCCATGCCCCGAAGCTGGAGCGGCTTGCCGCGCTCGGCATTCAGGCCGGTCAGCCATGTCCCTGCCGGCAGGCTGTCTCCCACCACCGAAACGGTATCACTGAGCGGCTGGGCCGGATCAAAGGCCCGGTGCAGCACGTCCTGAACCGCCGTCACTTGCTGGGCCTGTGCCGCGGCGGCATCCTGAACGGATTGCAGGCGACCAAGCTGACGGGCGACGACTCCTTGCCGCTTTTTCGCCGCCGCCTGCGCCTGCTGCCGGTCCGCCCAGACCAAAGAAACCAGAAGCAGCGCTGAGAGCATCAGCAGGGCCGCCAGACGGGTCCGGTCCACCGCCCGTTTTTGCCGTTCTTTCGCCCGCTCTTCGGCAAGCTGAAAGGCGAACGGCGGGGCGGTATGCAGCAGGCTGAGGGCCGTTCCAAAGCCGGGAAGCGCGTCCGGCGGGCCGGCCCCGCCGGCGGAAACCAGCGGCAGCGCCTTGATATTCGCCGCCGCCAATGTCCGCTTGGCTTCGCACTCCACGTCGCTTGCCGCGGAAACGACGCGGCTGAACACAAGATGGCCGCCGCGCACTAAATCCAGCGCCAGGCCCGCCGGATCAGCTTCCAGCACAAGCGCGTCGGCCTGCCCCGCGCTGGCCGCGACCGCTGGAGCGGCGAGAGAGACCGGCAAAATTCGTGCCGCAGTCAGGCCGGCGCCCTCAAGAGCGGCGTGAAGCTGCCGCAGGTCCTCGGCCCGCATGGCGGCAACCACCGTCAAAATGCCTTCCGGCGTTTGATCCGGCGTTTGGAAAAAGTCAAACGCAAGCAGGTCCGGCGGGATCGGAAAAAGCTGGCCCAGTTGAACCCCTAGAATGCGCCGGAGGTCTTCCGGGTCCGCTTTCGGCAGCCGCACGGACTTCAGGAACACGTCGCGCCGCCCGATCCCAATCAGCAGATCGCCGGGGTCGCTTAGGATCGGGCCGAGGCCGGAAAGCTGACTGGCTTCGGCGGTTTCATGAGTGACGGTGTTGACGGCGCGTACTCCCGACGCCGCCCATTCCACATGAACCGGCGACTGGCCGCCTCGGCTGGCTTTCATCGCTCGGCTGGCTTTCATCGCTCGGCTGACTTTCATTGGGTATCCCCTGCATCCGTGGTTTCGCTTCCCTGCGCGTTCCATCCCCACCAGGCCGGAACCCCTGGCGTGTTCAGCCGTGTCCAGGAAAAGATTTGCGTGCTTTCGCCGCGCCGTCCAATGACCGCTTCCACGGCGGTGTGGGTTCTTCCGCCGGAGCCATACGCCCGTACAATCCAGGTATCGCTGCCAGCCGTAACGCTGTCAGCGATCTGGGCAAGGCGCGGGCCTTCCAGGCCGGGCAGGGATGCCAGCTCTCCCAAGCTGCGGAACCCGGACTCCTGCCGGCTGACGATGGCGGACGCCAGGGCGGGCGTCATGGCCGGCAAAGTCCGCAGAACCGCTTCCGAAGCCGTGTTCACGTTGATCTTTCCTTCGGTGCGGTTCCCGGAGGTGAACGTGACCGCGCTCAGCAGCGGCCCGGCATCGGACGGCTGCACCCCCGGCGATGCCAGCAGGGCGGCGAACGACTCATACGTCGTTCCCGATGCAAGCTGCATAGCAAGTGGAGCGCTCACTCCCGCCTGCATCAGCGCCGCCTGGTCCGCACCGGGCTTGCCCAAATCCACGCGCGGCAGGCCGTCCGCCTGCACATTCGGCGCACCGCTGCCGACGCACAGCAGGGACGCCAGCGGCAGGACATTCCCTTCCGGGTCCGTCGGCAGCGTGACTTGAGAAGGCACAGTGGGCGTCTGGTACAGCGTCTGCCCCGTCCAGCCTTTGATCAGCAGCAGCTCATCCAGGGTCTCCAGCGGGCCGAGCTTGGCATTGTAGGGCGTCGGCAGGGACAAATAATAAGCGTCTTTTGCCCCGTCGGGCCGCGCCTGTGTTTTCGGCTCGCGCCAGTCCAGCAGGCAGTCCACTTGTTCTTTTGTCAGCGGCAGCCGCTCCAGTTGCGTGGAGGCCGCCGAATTGACATTCACCAACGCCCCGGCG
>CAXUNT010000009.1:48303-78693 GCA_964252595.1 uncultured Armatimonadales bacterium | reverse complement strand
CGGCTACGGCGGCTCGTCTTACGTTTCCGATGCTGCCTTCCATCTTAGTTCCCTGGTGACGACCGGCGGCGCGGCAAACGGCGGTTCTTCCGATGGCTTCTTGAACGGCGGCGACGGGCAGGTGATACTTTCCTACACCGAGCCTGCGTCCGCCGCCCCGGAGCCTGCCGCCGTGGCGACCTGGGCCTTCGCCGGCCCGGGCCTGGCGGGCCTTGTGCTGGCTGCCCGCAAGAAGCGGGCGGCGGCTGCGCCCTAACAAGATTAAGGTTGCGCGCCCGGCTCTCCGTGCCGATTACGCAGCCGAAGAGCCGGGCGCGAAAAAATAAAATTATTTTTGCCGAACAGCCACCTAAATACGAGACTCTGCATAAATTCTGCTGTATAATAGCAGTGTAAGCACATCCAAATCTCACGGACCGAGTGACCACGAACCACGGAAGGACTTCGCCATGTTGCCCTCAGCGTACCCTGCGCCCCGCTTTTCACTGCCGTCTGTCGCCCGCTTTCTGCGGGACGAAGACGGAGCCACCCTCGTCGAATATGTCCTGCTCGTGGCGCTCATCGGCGTCGTCTGCGCGGGAGCCGTGGCCTTGCTCGGCACCAGCACAAATACAAAACTGAACTCGGCGGCAACGTCGCTTCAGTGACCACCTCTTCAACTTCCTCACATCGTTCTCGGTAAGACTTTCAACTCTTATCCCCAGGGAGGGGAACATCCATGACCACTGCATTCACTTCCGCTTTTGCTTCCACTGTCCGCCACTTTTGGGCCGACGACGAAGGGGCAACCCTGGTCGAGTATGTCCTGCTGGTTGCGCTCATCGGGGCTGTTTGCGTTGGGGCGGTCACGCTCTTAGGCACCAACACCAACACGAAGCTGAACGCCGCCGCGACGACCCTGCACTAACAATGAGTCTTGACTAACAATGAGTCTTGCGCTTGTGCTGCTCCTGCTCGCCGCGTCCGCCTGCGACCTCCGGACCCGGCGCATTCCGAATGGCCTCACGGCCGTCGGGATGCTGGCGGGCCTGGCGGGTCACGCTTACGGCGGCGGCCTGCCGGGCCTGCTCTCGTCGCTGGAAGGCATGGCCGCTGCGCTGCCGCTGCTGCTTCTGTACGCCGCCCGCGCGTTCGGCGCAGGCGATGTCAAGCTGCTGATGGCGGTCGGAGCGCTGATGGGGCCGCGTTTTCTACTCTGGACCCTGCTCGGTGCGGTCTGCGCCGCCGGCCTGCTGGCCCTCGTGCTTGTTCTCCGGCGGAGCCGGTTCACGCTGCCGGCACCGGCAAACGCCGCCCGAATGCCGTTTGCCCCGGCAGTCGCCCTCGGTGCGGGTTTTGCTATCGCGCATTTACACTTGCTTTTGCTATGAAACAACAGCGGCGAGCAGCACAGCGGGGCGCGGCCCTGGTCGAGTTTGCGCTGGTCAGCGCCCTGCTTTTTTTGCTGCTGTTCGGCATCATTGAAGTGGGCCTGCTGCTCGGCGATCAAGCACAGGTCGGAGCCGCCGCACGGGAAGCTGCCCGGTCGGCGTCGGTCGGCTCCACGGTGGAAACCGCCCAAGCCGGCGGCGTGAGTGCCGGAACCGGCATTCACCTCACGGCGGCAAGCGTGTCTTTAGAAAAGAGCCTGGATAACGGCAGCACTTGGACTTATAATCATCCGCTGGTGACGACGCTGATCTTTTCCGGCAGCGCCAAGCTTTTGACATCAAAGCTGGTCATGCAGCGGGAGTAAAAACAGTGCTTTCCGTTCGACGCGGCGCAACTCTGCCGCTGGTGATTTTTCTGCTGATCGGCCTGCTTGCCGCGGCGTCGCTCGCGATTGACCTGCGGCTGATGGGACTTGCCCGGCAGCGGGCGCAGGCGGTCGCCGATGCCGCCGCGCTGGCCGGGGCCGCCAGCCCGAACACGCCGTCTGCGGCGGCAGGAACGGTCATCGCCGCCAATAACGGCTCCGGCTCAGTGTTCACAAGCACCGCCGTAAATGTCAGTTCCGGCGGAACGGTCTCGGTGCGGGGAACAGTGAACGCCCCGCTGTCTTTCGCCCCAGCGGTCGGCTTCACGCCGCGCGGAAGCGACGGCTCGGCCAATACCGCCTCTGTCTCGGCGTCGGCTACCGCCGCGATGCTCGCCGCGTGCGGCCTGCCGCCGGGAATGCCAGTCGCGCCGTTCGGCCTGATCGGGGACGACCCGGCAAATGCCGACCCAGCGGTCGCGCAGATTTCGGCGCTGCTGGCCGGCACGAAAACGCTGACGCCGGGCGTGTACCAGCCGGCCACCACTCAGGTCATGCTGCGGCTCAATTTATGGGACGGCACAGGGAAACTGACCGTCGCCGGCAGTTTTGATCCGCTGATGATCAGCGGCAAAGGAGCAGGCTACCAAAGTACGATCCTGCATCTGTCCGATCAGGCTTTGTCGGCCAATCAAGCGCTGACGACAACAGCGGTCGCTTATGACAACACTGCGCTGACGCGGGCGGGGATTTCGGCCCGGCTTGCGCCGAGCAACACGCAGTTTACGCACCTTTCGGCGACCTATGATGCCTGGTTCAACGGGCATCAAGAGCAGACCGACGCGCATTTGATGCTGGTTCCCGTGATCAGCCAGGCCAGCAAAAACCGGCCCGGCAGCGTGACGATCCTCGCGTTCGCGACATTCTTCATCAGCCAGCCGGCGACTGACGGCACGAATGCCATTGTCTACGGGCGGTTTCTCGGCCTGACAATGCCGGGCGCTTCGGCGGGCGTCTGTGCAAACATTGGAACGGCGACGCCGCCGCGCCTCACCCAGTAACAACAAGAAATCACTATGCAAATCGCGCCGCTCCGAACGGGGCCAAATATGCAGACACTGCGGCAGAAACCGCAGTGGGGGACGTTCCTGCCCGCCCTTGCGGCAGGGCTTGCGGCGGCGACGCTGGCGTTTCTGCTCGTGCGGAGCCGCATCCCGGCGGAGGCCGCGCCGCCGACGATTTCGGTGGTCGTCGCCGCTCGCGATCTGCCCGCCCGGACCCGGCTGACCCCGCTGCTGCTGACCCTGCGCCCGGTGGCGGCAAGTGACATTCCCGAAGGCGCGGCCAAGACGCCGGGTGTGTTCATGGGCAAAATCACGACGGAGCCGATTGCCGCCGGCCTTGCCGTGACCGGCAGCGCCGTTGTCGCGCCGAGCGCCGCGCTCGGCATGGCGTTCAGCCTGCCGCCGATGCTGCGGGCTGTGACTGTCGCCACCGATCCCGCCGACGGCGGCGCAGACTTGTTCGTGCGGCCTGAAGACCATGTGGACATTCTTGTCACCGACGAGCCGGGCAGCGGCCCTGCCGAAGCGCGGACCGTGCTGCAAAATGTCCGCCTGCTGGCTGTCGGCGGCAGCACATCGCCCGATCCGCCGCCGGCATCGGCGTCTTCCTCGGCGTCCGCCGGCGCGGCCCATGTCACGGTCGCGGTCACGCCCGCACAGGCGCAGATTCTGGTGCTGGCCGCCGCACGGGGACACCTGCATTTGTCGCTGCGAGCCATCGGCGACGGCAGTGAAACGCCGATTCCGGCCCTGCCTGCGCCGGTTCTGCCCCGATCTCTGCGGCGCGAGCCGCCGAGTCCGCACTTGGCCCGTGTTCCGCAGAGCGCTCCAAAGATCATGCCGTTGCCGCCGCTGCCTGTCGTCCTGCCGCGCCCGCCTGCCGCGCCGCCTGCACCCGTGTCTGTCGTCGTTATTAAAGGCACCGTCAGCCAGACGGTGACGGTCGCGCCATGAAAGTTTCATCCATCTGTTATGTTTTGATTGCTTCGCTGCTCTTCGCCCCGATGGCCCGTGCCCAAGTAACGCAGAAAACGCTGCGGGTCGGGCAGTCTGACGTGTACGTCTTTGACCGGATGACCACGGCGGCGGTCGGCAGTCCGCTGGTCGCCGATATCGTGCCGCTGTCGTCGCGCCGTCTGTTGGTGAACGCCAAAAGTCTTGGCGAAACAACCCTGTTCGTCTGCGACCATGCTGGCACTCACCGCCTGCGCTTATCAGTGGTCCCCATACCCATTGACCTGCGGCCTGCGGTGGCTGCCTTGCAGACCGCGATCGGCCTGCCGGGTGTCACGGCCCGTGCTCTCGGGGACACCGTCTTTATAGAAGGCAACGTGTCAAGCGCCGTCGCCTGGCAGCGGGCCGCCGCAATTGCCGGGGTGTATGCGCCAAAGGTCAAAAATCTGCTTGTGGTCGCGCCCGAGACCGAGCCAGCCGTCTCGCTGGCTCAGACTTACGCCGCACTTTTGACCCCGTCGCTGGCTCCGCTCGGCATCACCGTTCAGGTCGTTGGTGACAAAACTCTCGCGCTGTCGGGCCGGTACAGCCGGGCCGTAACCGGCGCGTCCGAAAGCACTTCAGAATGGCCTGCGCCGCAGGCCCGGCACAAGAGCGCTGGTAAGCATAAAGCTTCGGGTGATGCGGGTGACGACGCGCCCGATCCCGAAATCGGACCGTCAGAAGATGTCGCCGCGGGAAAAGAAGCGGGAAAAGCGGCCGGCAGGAAAGCGGCGTCCGAAGCCGTCGCGTCGGACCCGTTGGATCATCTCATCCAGTCCCTGCCGCCGGACCTCAAAGTCATTAACCTCCTCAACTTAGGCTCCGGCCCAGCCCGTCAAATTCTGGTTCGTGCGAAAATTATTGATATTGACCGCATTGCCTCCAAGAGCCTCGGCATAGACTGGGGGACCGGCGGCGTGTCGGCGGCACGCGGCGGGCAAGCTTATATCTTCCAGCCCCAGCCGATCTTGTTCGGGCAGACAGCCGCCGTCAACACACCCAATTCCAGCCTGCTCGGCGGCGGCAGCTTCAGCCGCATTTCGCCGCTGGCCGCCCAGCTTTCGGCGCTGATCTCCGAAAACAAGGCTCGCGTGCTGAGTGAACCGAGTCTCATCGTCCTGGACGGCTGTGAAGGCAGCATCCTGGTCGGCGGCGAGATTCCCATTCCCGTCGCCCAGTCCAGCAGCGGTACGAGCGGCCTGAGCGCGTCGGTCGCGATTGAGTATAAGCCTTACGGCGTGCGTTTACTGGTCGGCGCGGCGCTGGTCGGCGACAAGACAGTCCAGATGACGGTGACCCCGGAAGTCAGTGAGCTGGACTATGGAGCGGGATTGCAGTTGTCCGGCTTCTCAGTCCCGGCCCTGACAGTCCGGCGGGCCACATCCACACTGCAGATGACCGACGGCGAAACGCTGGTCATCGGCGGGCTGTACCGCTCCATCGAGTCGCGGCAGGTCAATAAAATCCCGCTGCTCAGTCAGATCCCGGTGCTGGGCGAGTTTTTCAAGAACACGACCACGCGCAAGGAAGAAAGCGAGCTGCTGATTTTAATCCAGCCGCAGATTGTCACGCCGGCGACCGACGGGGCATATCCCCCGCCGGCCGGCAGCGCCGAAAACCCGCCGATCCCGCGTCCCGGCGTCGGCCACACGGATTTTGACAAAGACTTTCCAGAATTGCAGCACGGCGGTGGGGACAAAGAAAAGCCCGGCCCGCCGATCAACCTGCCGGAGCCGACGCCATGACAATTCGGGTATTGATCGCCGAACACCATAAAGAACGCCGGGAGCAGATGCGGGCTGCGCTGACGGAAAATGGCGTACTCGAAATTGCCGGAACGGCGCGGGACGGGGCGGAAGCCTTGCGCCTGGCCTATGTCCTGCGTCCCGACATCGTTCTACTGGCGGAAGACCTGCCGCCGACTGATGGGTTTGCAGCCGCGGAAGGGCTGGCGGCGTCCGGGCTGCCCCTCCAAACCATTCTTGTCTGTGCTGAGAACTCAGAGTTCGACCTGCGCCGGGCGATGCGGGCTGGAGCGCGGGACGTGGTCTGCCGGACTGCCGGCCCGGCCGATCTGCGGGCGGCGATCCAGTCGGTCCATGCCGAACATCTGCGGCGGCGCAGTACGCCGCCTGCCGAGAGCCAAGCGCTGGCAAAAGTGATCGCGATTAGCGGCGCCAAAGGCGGCATCGGCAAGACGACGCTGGCGGTCAATCTCGCCGCCGCGCTGGCCGCGGAGACGGGTGAGCCGACGGTGCTGCTGGACTTGTACACACAGTTCGGCGATGCTGCGCTGCTGCTGAATATATTTCCGCGCCGAACGCTGGCGGATTTGGTTCAAGTGGACTTAGCAGAATTAGATGCCGCGCTGGCCGAAGACCATTTGGAGAAGCATCCATGCGGCCTCAAGCTGCTCGCTGGCGCGTCCGCCCCGCTGCCGCTTGACGCCTTGGCACCCGATTTTCTACAGCATCTGCTTCAGCTTCTGCGCTGTAACTACGCTTACGTCGTCTTGGACGTGCCGCCGGTGCTGACGGAAATGACCCGCCGCGCGCTGGCGGAGGCCGACCGGGTGCTGCTGGTTGCCAATTTGTTTGATCTGACAACGCTGGCGGACACGCGGCTCTGGCTGGAAGCAGTCTCGCTGGACACGGTGCAGATTGTCCTGAACCGGGTTTCGCCGTCCAACAAGCTTCAAGTGCCCGACATCGCACGAACTTTGGGAAGGGCGATAGACTTCTGCATTCCCAACGACGGCAAGCTGGTCCCGGCGTCGGTGAACAGCGGCGTCCCGTTTACGCTGTCGCACCCTAGCAGCAAGGCCGCGTGCAGCGTGTACGCGCTGGCAAGGAGTCTGCATGGCCCTCAGCGGTGATCTGTTAGTTTGGAAACGCCGTGTCCATGCCCGGCTGCTGTCCGATGGGGACACTTCGCGCCTCAGCCGCCTGCCCCGCGCTGCCCTTTTGGAGCAGGTGACGGCGGCGTCGTCAAGGCTGCTGGAAGGCGACAATGCCGCGCTGACCGGGCGGCAGCGGGACAGCTTGGTGCAGGCCGTTCTGCATGAGCTGGTCGGTCTGGGACCATTGGAGCCGCTGCTGGATGACGAAAGCGTTTCCGAAATCATGGTCAACGGTCCGGCGCAGGTGTATGTGGAGCGTCTCGGCAGGCTGACGCTAACGGAGACTTGTTTTGACGATGAAGCGCATCTGCGCCGAATTATTGAGCGCATTCTCGCGCCGCTGGGCCGCCGTGCCGATGAGTCCTCGCCGATGGCCGACGCCAGGCTTGCGGACGGCAGCCGGATCAACATTATTCTGCCTCCACTGTCCGTGCGTGGGCCGATCCTCACGATCCGCAAATTTGCCCGAACGCCACTGCTCATTTCCGATTTAGTTCGGCTCGGCACTTTAACCGAAGCCGCCGCTGCGTTCTTGCACGGGTGCGTCGAGAAACGTTTGAACATACTTGTTTCCGGCGGAACGGGCAGCGGCAAGACGACGACGCTGAACGCCCTGTCGTCGTTCATCGGGGCCAATGAGCGCATTGTGACCATTGAAGACGCCGCCGAACTGCAGCTTCAGCAGGCTCATGTCGTGACACTGGAAAGCCGCCCATCCAATTTAGAAGGGCGCGGCGAGATCACCATTCGGCAGCTTGTCCGAAATGCTCTGCGGATGCGTCCCGACCGCCTCCTGCTCGGCGAAGTCCGGGGCGGCGAGGCGCTGGACTTGCTGCAAGCGCTCAACACCGGCCACGACGGCTCGCTGTCTACCATTCACGCAAACAGCCCGCGCGATGCTTTGTCTCGCTTGGAAACTTTGACACTCATGGCCGGGGCCGACCTGCCGCTGCGGGCAGTGCGTGAACAAGTCGCGTCGGCGGTGCAGCTTGTGGTGCAGCAGCAGCGGCTTTCGGATGGCCGCCGCCGTGTGACGTGCGTGTCGGAGATCACCGGAATTGTGGAAAACGGCAGCATTGCGGTCAGCGATTTCTTTCACTGGGACCCGGACTTGGAAAGGCTGGTGCCGGCATGAACCCACTTCTCACGGCGATTCTCAGCTTCATCGCGGCGTCGGGACTTGTTTACGCGTTGACACGCTCCCGGCAGCATTCGGCGATGCAGGTGCGACTGGAACGCATTACTGGGCAGTTCACGTTCAGGCCGCCGCCTGCCGCGAGGGCCGAAAGCGGCCTGCGGCCCGATGTGCTGCCGACGGTGACACGCTGGCTTTCCGAGCGGGAATGGGAGCCGCGCCTGCGATTGACGATGCTGCAAGCCGATTTGCGCCTGCGTCCCGCCGAATGGGCCGCGCTGTGCATTGGGATCACGCTGAGCTGTTTTCTGCTGGGGCTGATTGTGCTGCATGGGCTGGGGGCTGCGCTGCTGTTGGGAACACTGGGCGCGGCCGTGCCGCAGGGTGTTTTATCGTCTCGGCGTCAGGCCCGCCGCCGCCGGTTTGACTTGCAGTTGCCCGATGCCCTGATGCTGATGACATCGGCGCTCCGAGCCGGGTACTCGTTTTCAATGGCAATGGAAACGGTTGCCGAAGAATTGCCGCCGCCGCTGTCGGTGGAATTTGCGTGGGCGACCGGTGAGGTCAAGTTGGGCGTCCCTCTTGACGTTGCGCTGGGCCGGGTGCTGGCCCGGACGCAGTCGCCCGATTTGGATCTGGTTGTCACGGCCATTCTCATCCAACTCCCGCTCGGCGGCAATCTGGCGGAAGTCTTGGACGCGATTGCCGAGACGATCCGTGAGCGGGTGCGGATCACCGGCGAAGTGCAGACGCTGACTGCCGAAGGACGCTTGTCGGTGGGCATCTTGATTGTTCTCGCCCCAGCGCTGGCTCTGTTGCTGTCCCTGCACAGCCCGGACTACTTTCAGCCGCTGCTCCAAAGTCCGTTCGGCCACCTGCTGATCGGCGGCGCAGTGGCCGGCCAGATTGTCGGCGCTTTGGTGATCCGGCGCATGGTCACGCTGGAAGTGTAGGGCCAACTCAATCGGAACCGACACTGGAAGTGCCGGTCTACTTTGGAATGAAAGTATGCCTACGGCATTACTGCGTATCGCTCCGCGACTACGGATAGAAACGCAGGCTGTGTTTGCTGATCTTTAGTCCCGCAGGGACTTCCACTCAAAAGTAGACCGGCACTTCCAGTGCCGGTTTCTGATAAATGCCCATGCTCATTCTTATCCTCATATTTGCGTTTCTGGCGGGCGCACTCGCGGCGCTCGCGGCAATCAAACTACTGAACGGGGAGCGGCGGATTTTGGCGGCGCGGCTGGCGGCGCTGCCCCGGCGGCGGGAAGATGCGCGGCGGTCGCTGGCGGAAGAAGGTCTGGAAGGCGGCTGGCAGGAGCGGTTCTGGCTGCCGCTGCGAACGCGGCTGGCGGCGTGGGGTTTGCGCCTGACCCCCGCCGGGTCGTCGGCCCGGCTGCGCGGCCTGCTTCTGCGGGCAGGCCATCCCAATCTGGGCGTCGGCGAGTTTGCCGGGCTGCGTGTGCTGTCCGGGGCGCTGGGAATGGGTGCGGCGCTGACAGGGTCCGTTCTGATGCCGCCGTCGCTGTCGCCCAGCCTGCGCTTCTTTGTTCTGCTGCTGGGGCTGACGGCGGGGCTGACCGTGCCGGATACGCTGCTTCAGCAGGCGGCTCGGCGGCGTGAAGCGCTTATTCGCCGAGCGCTGCCGGAGGTGATTGACCTGCTGGTGGTCAGTGTCGAAGCGGGCCTGAGCCTTGACGGGGCGATGGCGAAAGTCACCGAAAAGATGACCGGGCCGCTGGCGGAGGAAATGGCGCGGGCGCGAGACGAAACGCTGGTCGGGAAGACGCGGGCGCAGGCGCTCAAAGACATGGCCGCGCGGCTGGAAATGCGCGAAATCAAGACCTTTGTGGCGGCGGTCGCACAGGCGGAAAGCTTTGGCACTTCCATCGTGCGCGTTTTGCGGGCGCAGAGCGTCATGGCCCGCGCGGCGAAGGTGCAGGCGGTTCGGGAGCAGGCCGCGCGTCTGCCGGTGACGCTGCTGTTCCCGCTGGTCTTTTTCGTCTTCCCGGCAGTGTTTGTGGTCCTGCTTGGCCCCAGTCTTATTCGCCTGATGACGGCGCTCGGCGGCGGCAATTAGGCGTTTGTAGAATTTGGCGGGTGAATGTGCCAAAATATCTCTCGTGAGTAAATTGAAAGAAGTACGGGCGCGGGGGGCCAAGCCGCAGGACCCGGAAGCGCGGCGATTGCGGGTCAAGACGGCGGTGCGGGAACTGGAAAAGATCGGGGCGGCGTTTTCCGTGGCCGATGTCGCCGAGCGGGCAGGGGTCTCGCGGGCGACGATCTATCGCTCGCAGGACCTGCGCGAGCTGATTGGGGCGAAAGGAGACGGCCCGCGCACGGTAGACGCCGCCCTGCACGAGAAGATCTGCGCCCGGCATGACACGCAGAAAGCGAGAGTGCGCGACTTGCGGCGTCAGCTTGCCGAACTGGAAGCAAGCTGGGACGAGATGCGGGAACGAGCCAAGACCGCCGAAGCGAAGCTTGCGGTCGCCGAGCGCCGGATCGAGCTGCAAGCCTCGCAGATGCGCGGCGGGACCGGCGGAGCCCTAGATGCGGTCGCGGCCCGTCTTGGCCCGGAAGAGCGCCGCCGCGCCCGCCGCGTGCTGGCCCGTGCCCTGCACCCGGACTTGTTCGCGCAGGATGCGGCGGCGTTTGCGCTGGCGACGGAGCTGTTGAAGACTTTGAACGCGCTGGCCGAATAGGCTAGGAGGCAGGAAAAGTCCCCCCGCCCCAATTCTGGGGAGCCGGAAGGAGAAGAAGGCTGACAAAGCCACCTTCCTACTCTGTATGGCTCCCCAGAGTTGGGGCGGGGGGCTTCTTCACTGCTTTCCATGCTATCACCCAAAGCAGGAAAAGCCGCCGCCGCTGCCGAACAAGCGCTCATGCCTGATCTTTTGGTTCCCCTGTATTCCCTGCCGCCCCGCGAAGAAGGCGCTGCCAGTGTCCGCGGCGCGGGAGTTCTCCTGCGCCGTCCTAATCCGTTTGAGCTGACCCCAGTGCGCGAATTTATTCAGACCCACTTTTCGGCAGGCTGGGCCGATGAGACTGCCGTGACGTTGTCGCGTCAGCCGGTGACAAGTCTGATCGCCCTGTCCGGCAAAACCATTGTCGGCTTCGCGGCCTATGACTCCACTCGTAAAGCGTTTTTCGGCCCGACCGGTGTTGACCCCGCATTTCGCGGGCGCGGCATCGGCAAGGCGCTCTTGATCGAGTCACTCTGGGGCCTGCACGATCTCGGCTATGCCTACGCTATCATTGGAGCCGCCGGTCCGGTTGACTTCTACCAAAAGTCCGTCAGCGCAACCATCATTCCGAACAGCGTACCGGGCGTCTACGCCAATCTCCTGCGCTGAATTTTCATTGCTCCCGGCTTTCTAAGGTGTAGCATGATAACCCGCAGCAGTGCTTTGCTCTCGGCCCTCGTCTTTTTTGCTCCGCTGGCGACCCTGGCTGCTCCAAAAAGTCCCGTTCGCGTGCCCCTGCCGCCACACTACGCGATCGCAGATCTGGGCGAGGGTCAGGCCATAGACGTTTTGGAGGACGGAGAGGTGCTCGGCACCTTCAACGAGGGAGTGAGGAGCGGGACTGACGACAAGATGCAGGAATGGGTTCTGCGGGGAGGGGAACGAGTCCCCATCACGCCGCAGGACGCTGGCCGACTGACGTATCAGACTCTTATGCCCGGCTCGGTCACTCAGGGCGGCTATCGAGTCGCGTGTGTCCTGATGAATGAGAAGGTTCAGTTTTTGGCCGTGCCGCCAGGAGTGATGATAAGCAGTGTGGAGGCGGTGAATAACACCGGGCAGGCAGTTGGTTTTTGCGTCTCTGGTTATGGCAGGCGCCCGGCCTTATGGAATTTGCACACGCTGGGCGCTCTGCCCCGGATACTTCAGCCGTCTGGGACTTCTACCGGGTATGCTACCTCCATCAACGATGCGGGGCAAGTCGTCGGGGTAGCTAAGGTGATCAACAGCCAGCGCGAGTTTGGCTTTGTGTGGCACGGTGGCCGCTTCCTGGACATGGGAAGCCTGGTCCCTGGGAAGATAAACGGGATACATCCAGTGCGAATTAACCGTTCTGGGCAGGTGATTGGTGATGAGTCGGACCTGACTCCCGTGAAAGAGGGGTTCGATCTGCGGCAGTATCCTATCCTCTGGGAACAGGGGCATTTGTACGAACTTGGGCGGCTACTGGCGGACGGCTCTGACTGGATACTGATGTACGTTGTTGGTCTCAATAATAGGGGGCAGATCGTCGGAGTTGGTTTACACCACCGCCAGCGCCGCGTCTTCCTGTTGACGCCGAGTGCAGGAACGTAATGAAGCCTGACAGCAAGCAGACAGGTCTTATGAACATCCAAACGGCGACGCAGAAGTATGAAGCCTGGCTGGGGGAGCGGACGACGCTGGTTCAGGCCGATCTCGCCTTCAAGCACCAGCAGATGGCGAGTGGCGTGTTTCCCTTTCTGCGCTCGACGTTTTACCGCTGGGCGCAGCGCTTTCCCCAAGTTTGTCCGGCGCTTGCCAAAGCGCCGACACTGCTGGCGGTCGGCGACCTGCATACCGAAAACTTCGGCACTTGGCGCGACACGGAAGGCCGCTTGATCTGGGGCGTCAATGACTTCGACGAAGCTCATCAAATGCCGTACACGATCGATTTAGTCCGCTTGGCGACGAGCGCGACTCTCACCGGCAGCTTGTCGCAGAAAAGCGGCGCGGCCTGCGAGGCGATTTTGGATGGCTACGAGGCGGGCCTCAAGGCGGGCGGGAAGCCATTTGTCTTGGCGGAAGACCATGTCTGGCTGCGCGGCTTCGCCGAGAAAAACCTGGCCGACCCCGGCGAGTTCTGGAAAAAGATGAGGGCGCTGCCATCCGCGGAAAAAGAAGTTCCCCTGAGCGCCCGCGAAGGGATTGAGCATTCCCTGCCGCACCCGCAGCCTCCCTACCGAACGGTCAGCCGCCGCGCCGGACTGGGCAGCTTGGGACATCAGCGGTTTGCCGGGCTGGCGGAC
The DNA here is from genome assembly GCA_964252595.1 of uncultured Armatimonadales bacterium. Lineage (GTDB taxonomy): Bacteria > Armatimonadota > Armatimonadia > Armatimonadales > Capsulimonadaceae > JANXMY01. Next base: position 65,847 of record CAXUNT010000009.1, on the reverse strand, counting down.
TGGAACGGCGGGCAGGTCGCCCGTGAAGCCAAAGCGCTGGTGCCGTCGGGCTGGCTGTGGGCCGAAAAGCAGGCGGGGCCGCTGGAGATTTTGTACCAGGCGATGCTGTCCCAAGCGGTCCGCTGCCGCGACCCGTATGTGGAGCTGCGCGGCGCGTGGATTTTGCGGCGACTCGCGCCGGACTGTGCGCGGATCTCTTTGACAGCCCTGCCGGACGCCAAAGACGAGATGCGCCTGCTGCGGGCAATGGGCTGGGAAACCGCCAATATCCACCTCGGCAGCCCCGCGGCGATTAAAGCCGTCCGGCGTCACTTGGATCACTTGCCGAAGAACTGGCTGCCAGAGGCAGCAGATGCGATGACGGAAGCAACGGAGCGGGATTGGAAGGCTTGGACGCACATCGAAAGTAAGGCGGAAGACAAGAGCGCAAATCTGGCAAACAACTCCCACGAATTTTGTGAAAGTGACGCCTAAATCCTCGGCTTGGCATGGTTTCTGCACAGTGAGAATACGAGAAGTTTTTCTTTTTGAGGGAGCTGCCTGCGCCGAGGAACACACCATGAGCGTCTCGAACCCAACTGCACACCAATCCGATTTTCCGGCGGAGCCTCTTTCTTCGGCAGTACCCCTTTCTTCGGCAGGCCCGATGTTGCGTGTCCGTCCCTCGCCCGCCGATGCCGCCCTGCGGCGCACCCTGGATGTTCTCGTCGCCGCCGCCGCCCTCCTGCTCCTGCTCCCCCTGCTGCTGCTCATCGCCCTCCTCATCCGGCTTGACAGCCCCGGACCCATCCTCTTTGTCCAGACCCGCGTCGGCAAACACGGCCACCCCTTCCCCGTCTTCAAGTTCCGCTCCATGTTCACCAACGCCGAAGACCGCCTGCACACCGTCCTTGCCGCAAACGAGCGCACCGGCCCGGTCTTCAAGATGAAGCAGGACCCGCGCGTCACCCGCATCGGGCGTCCTCTGCGGCGCTGCTCTTTGGATGAAGTGCCTCAGCTTCTGAACGTCTTGCGGGGGGAGATGAGCCTGGTGGGTCCGCGTCCGGCTTTGCCGCGGGAAGTGGCGTTGTACACGCCGGAGCAGTCGGTGCGTTTGTCGGTGACGCCGGGTGTGACGGGTTTGTGGCAGGTGTCTGGTCGTGCGTCTTTAAGTTTTGAGCGTTCCATTGAGCTGGATTTGGAGTATGTGCGTCGCCAGTCGCTTGGCTTGAACGTGTCTTTGCTGCTGCGGACGATCCCTGCGGTTCTCACCGGACACGGCGCGTACTGAAAAGAGCAAAGTTAAAGAACCTCACTCAGCAGCTTGCTGCCGGGTGAGGTCTTTTTTGTGAGAGGTAAGCAATGGTTTTACGCGACGAAGAGTCAGTAGACATTCCGACACCAACCGGACCGATGCGGACCAGCTTGTTTCGGCCTGCTGCCGACGGGCGTTTTCCCGCCGTCGTGCTGTTCTCCGAGATTTTCCAGATCACTGCTCCGATTCGCCGCATGGCGGCGTCGCTGGCAGGCAATGGGTACTTGGCCGCCGTTCCTGAAGTCTACCATGAGCTGGAGCCGGCGGGAACAGTGCTGGCCTACGATGCCGCCGGGGCCGACCGGGGTAACGCCGACAAGTTCACCAAAGAACTCTCCAGCTACGACGGCGACGCCCGCGCCGTGCTGGACTTTCTGAAATCCCATGACGGCTGTACAGGAAAACTGGGAACGATGGGAGTCTGCCTCGGCGGGCATCTGGCGTTCCGAGCGGCGATGAACCCGGACGTTTCGGCGGGCGTCTGCTTCTACGCTACGGACATCCACACGCGCACGCTCGGCAAAGGTCAAAACGACGACACACTGGACCGGATGGGAGAAATCAAAGCCGAAATGCTGATGGCGTGGGGGCGACAAGACCCGCATGTTCCGCGTGACGGCCGCCGACTGATTTATGAAGCAATGAACGACGCTGAAATCATTCTGCAATGGCACGAGTTCAACGGCGCTCATGCCTTTCTGCGCGACGAAGGCCCGCGCTACGATCCCGCACTGGCTCGCCTGGCGTGGACGCTGATTTTGGAATTGCTGGGACGAACGCTGGCATAAGAACCGGCACTGAAAGTGCCGGTTTATCTTTTCTCCACACATCTTTGGGTATACTTATGTCTGATTAGACGTTTCCGTGGACCCAAATTCTCATGCTTGATCCCAATAACCTTGATGCCCGCTGGACACTGCTGATCGGCCTGCCGATTATCGCCTGGCTGGGCGCAGTCGCCTGGCGGCGGTCCCATGCGGTCGCCAGGCGCATCCGCGACGTGCGCGAGGAAATGGCGCGTCACCCGCAGGACCCGTATCAAGCGCTGGCGCGGTTGATGGCGGAAGAAGAAACCGACGGGAAGAATGCAGGGAGGCGCTGATGGCAAAAGGCGTGACCGACCGGCAGCAGGAAGTGTTTAACTTCATTGTTGCGTATTTGGAAGACAAAGGCTACCCGCCGACCATTCGGGAAATGCAGCTTGGCCTCGGCATCGGCTCCCTGCGCGGCGTGACCATTCATCTGGACGCCCTGCAAAAAAAAGGCTATATTGACCGTCTCTCGGCGAAAGAAGGCCCGCGCACATCGCGCGGCATTCGCATTCTGGCCCGGCTGGAGTCGCGGGCAAAAGATGAAGAGTCCGGCCTGCGCCGTCTGCCGCTGATCGGCACGATTGCCGCCGGGACGCCGCTGTTGGCAAACCAGAACATTGAAGACATTGTCGCGGTTCCAAATCAGCTTCTGCGAACTACCGCTCCGGACTGCTTTCTGCTGCGCGTGCAGGGGGACAGCATGACCGGTGCTCACATTCTGCCGGGCGATCTGGTGCTGATCCAGCCGCAGGCGACGGCGGAAAACGGCGACATCGTTGCCGTGCGTCTCGGTGAGGAAGCCACGGTCAAGAAGTTCGCGCGGCATGGCAATAGAATTGAGCTTCAAGCGCAGAACCCTAATTATGCTCCGATCCCATTGCGGAAGTCCGACAATGCCGCGATCATCGGCAAAGTGATCGGGCTGCTGCGCGGGTATTCAGGATGATGTTTCTTCGTCTCCTTCTGCTTCTCTGCTGTCTTTTTCTCGCCGGCTGTTCCCATCCCGCGCCGGCGGTGACGGCGCACAAGACCGTCGGCGATCTCGCAGTCTCGTTCACCACCGACCCGCCGCCGCATGTCGGGGACAACAGCTTCCGGGTAACGGTGGCCGACGCGCAGACGCAGGCGCCGGTCGGCAACGCCAATATCACGGCGGACCCGCAGATGCTCTCGCAAAACGGGACCGGAACCAAGACAAGCGGGCGCTCGCAGGGAAACGGCGTTTATCAAATCCCCGTGCGGCTCGGCATCGCCACCCGCTACGACATCAGCCTGCACATTGAGCGCCCTGGCAAGACTGCCGCGGATGTCTCATTTCCCGTGGAAGCGGCCCAATAGCGCCGCGCAAGGCGAAACTTTAAGACAAGGAGAAGATGATGGTCGAACTCGAAGCCCGCTATGACGGCGGCAAGAAATGCTCCCTGACGCACCCTGAAGGCGCGATGCTTCAGACCGATGCCCCCAAAGACATCGGCGGGGAAGCGTCGGCGTTCAGCCCGACCGATCTCGTGGCGGCGGGACTCGCGGCGTGCGTCCTTACCACGGTCGCCATGTACGCCGAGCGGCACGATCTGAATCTGGACGGCATGACCGCGCACATCGGCAAAGAGATGATAACATCCCCGCGCCGCATCGGCCATCTTCCGCTGACTGTGCATCTGCCCGCGTCGGTTGCTGAAGATGTCCGGCCACACATCGAGCGCATTGCCTACGCTTGTCCCGTTCATGCCAGCTTGCACCCGGACATTGACGCCCCGATCACTCTGATTTATGACCTTTGAAGACAAATGGCCCTGCTTCTCTCACTGAGAGAAGCAGGGCCATTTCTGTAAAAGCGTCTAATTGTAGCTGAATGTGCCGACGAAGCCGTTCGTGCTGAGACCGGACGTGCCTGCCGCTTCTCCAACAAACGCCGTATCCTGGTTGTCCGTCGTCGTCGTCGCGCTGCGTCCCGCCGAGATCTGGTTGCCGCGCGTGTACTTGACATGGCCGTCGGCAAACGCAAAATTTGCCGCGCCGGTATGCACTGGGGTCGCGAGGTAAGGCCCGTTGCTGCCGCTGTTGTTAGCGCGGGCTGGGTTCCCCATCCCAACAGTATTGCTGACGCCGCAGACATACTTGGCGTTCTTGGACCAGTCCAGATACCCCACGAGAGTTGCACTGTCGCCGCCGTTTCCGCTGGGCGAGGCATAAACCCCGCTTCTTGGTCCAAGATCGTTTGCCGGATTTGTGATGTCCGCCTGCGCTCCCTGCGTCTCAAACAGCAGAACCGTGCTGGCTGAAGCGTTAACTTGAGCCAGATTTGCACCGCCGAGATTTGAGTTCATGCCATACGAGACCGGGACATCCGTTTCATTGGCGCCTTCCAGGTTTGTGGCTGTTGCCGTAGGATCATCCGGGCACTTGTAAACGCCGGTGCTTTTGGTATAGGCATAAATCCGGGACGCCCAGCCGAGGCCCGCGCCGTTGCCGCCGGCGGGGAACATTTCATCGGCGTCTTGGTTGTACTGAACCAGCGCGAGACCAAGCTGCTTGAGATTGGACTGGCAGGATGCCCGGCGGGCGTTTTCGCGCACTTTTTGGAAGACCGGGAACAGGATGGCGGCGAGAATCGCGATGATGGCGATCACGACGAGCAGCTCAATCAGCGTGAAGCCTTTTCGCTTTGTCATAAAAAATATCCTTTTTGAGTTGGTATCTTTTCTTTTTCCAAAACATCTTATTCCCAAACAAGGGAAAGCCGCGCAGAAACCCGAATTATCTCCCATGACTACACTTCCCGACACGTTTATTCGCGCGTATCCGCCTGCCCCGCCGCCGCCCGGCCCGGCTTTCTGGCTGCCGTTCTCCAAAGGCGAGCTATTGACCCCCGCCCGTGAGGATGACACGTTGAGCTTATATCACGGTCCACAGGGCAGACTGGACGCGCTCGGCTTGAATACGCCGCTGTATCTCGGCACCTTGGACGGGACGCCATGCTTGACAGCCGAGGCCGACCCGGACGAGGATTTGCCGGAAGGCTGGAGGGCGACGAATCTGCGCGGGCTGTTTGGGAAACTGTCCGACGCCCAGTACCGCCTCGCAGGCTATGCCTCGCAGGTGCTTTACTGGCGGCGCACGTCCGTCTTCTGCCCGGTCTGCGGGCATCGCACGGAAGCCAAAGACGGTGATTGGGGCCGGAAATGCCCGGAATGCGGCCATGTCGGCTACCCTCAGATCTCGCCTGCAACGCTGATTTTGGTCCACGACGGCCCGCGCCTGCTTTTGGCGCAAAAGCCGGGGTGGGGAACGCGCTGGAGCATTCTGGCGGGGTTTGCCGAGCCGGGCGAGTCGCTGGAAGACTGTGTCCGGCGGGAGGTGGAAGAAGAAGTCGGGGTGATGCTCGGCGCTGTCACTTATGCCGGCTCCCAGCCGTGGCCGTTCCCGCATCAGCTCATGGTTGGCTTCACGGCCGAGTTCAAGAGCGGGGAGCTGAACCCGGACGGCATGGAGCTGGAACGCGCGGCATGGTTCACGCGGGAAGCGCTGCCGGATCTGCCGCCGCCGGTGAGCTTGTCCCGGCAGATGATTGACCGCTGGGCGGCGCAGAAATAGATGCCCCCCCGCCCCAATTCTGGGGAGCCGGAGTCAGAAAGAAAAGCCTCTTGCCGTTGGCTATCCTTCTTCTCCGTATGGCTCCCCAGAATTGGGGCGGGGGGGCTTCTTCTCCCCAGAATTGAGACCAAGGCAGTCTGTTACTTCGCGGCAGTCCGGCCAGAGGCGCTGAACGCGCGGAGGGTAAAGGCACCGGACAGCGCTTTCCCCTTGACGGCGTGGATCGCGTGGTCTTCCACCCAGCTTCCGCTGAGGCCGTGCGGCCCGGCGACTTCGCGGGAAGCAAACAGCGTCGTACTTGCCGCGCCTGTGCCGGCGCGGCCCACGAGGGGCACGTCGGCGGGTAGCAGAGCTACCCCCGCGCCACTGTTGTCTGAGAGCGTCAGCCAGTGCAGGCCCCGCTTGGAGGCCCGGAACAGCGTATCCCCGGCCTGCGCGGTTCCCGCAGGCTCGCCGACATGGCCGGCGGGGTAGTCGGTAAAGAACGAGTCCCGCTGCCAGGCCATCCGGGTCAGCCCGGACGGAACGGCGAACTTGACTCCTTCTTCCCACAGCCCGGTATCGGGCGCAGTCCAGTTCAAGGTCCAATGCACCGTCATTTCGGCATTTGGCTGGATGTCGTAGGTGGTCGCGAGTGTTCCCAGTGCCGGGCCGCCTGCCGCCGCAAGGACCGTGCTGGAAACGGAGACTTGGGTCGCGCCGTTTGCGCCCGGTTTCGCCGACACCTGGGCCTCGGTCGTGACCGGCGGCTGCTTGGCGCTGTACATGCCCTGCTCACCGCCTTCCTTTGCCTCGCCCAAATTGAGGATCGGGCCGCCGAGCAGCAGGGCATGACCGCCGGCATTCCACGCTTGAATGGTTCCTGTGTGCTTATCGAAGGTGATCTGCTGGACGGTGTTGCGAACCGTGAGCGTAGCTGGGCTGTCCTGCGTCGTCCACGCGCCGCCGGCAGCCAGGGCCGCCGGTGCGGCGGGAAGCGGAACGCCGGCCACTGCCAGATTGTAAGCGATCACGGAAGAGCCGTCAGGATGCAGGAATTCCAGCCGCAGCGTGGTCATCCCGGCGGGAGCCGGAAATGAAACTGTCACTGACTGCATCGGCGCACAGACAATTGGCTGGATGCCGCTTTGCAGTGTCCCGCCGGCACTCAGAGCGGTCCAGCGGCAGGTCAGCTCTTTGAGATCGGTAAACGAGTAATGGTTCGTGACCGGCACTTGCACACTGCCGCCGGACGGGCTGACCGTGCGGACGGACACGACGACCGGGCTGTAGACGCTCTTGACGATCCACCATTCGGGCTTGGGATTGCGGTAGCCGTCCACAACGCCTTTGTTGTTTTCATCGCGCAGACGGTCAGGGCCGTAGTAGAAGTCCTGGGTCGTGTCCTCGTTCTTATCGGCGATGCCCTGGCTCTGCCACTCCCAGATGAACGAGCCGAGGATATTAGGGGCTTTCCAGAGCTTGTCCCAGGTTCGGACGAGCGTCTCAGACCACAGATCGGACGCGCCGGGGTCGTAGTCCTGGACTTCCTTCTCGTAGAACGTGTGCGGATGCTCGGTAATGTTTGCGCCCCATCTCGTGTCCCGTGCGTAACGATCTATGGAGTCCGGGCCGGGATAATGGTCGTCCTTCCAAAGCTGGCCTTTGATACTGCTAGGGTCCTGTCCGGAAACAAACGCCGGGCGGGTCGGGTCCGTTTTGTTGACCAAGTCTAGGACCTGCTGCGAATCGACTCCGTTGGGGTTCTCGTTGCCGATGCTCCAGGCCAGAACGCAGGGCCTGTTCTTGTCCCGCGCCACCGTTTCCTGCCCGCGCTGAAGCAAATAGGGGGCGTAAGCGGGGTCCTTCACCTGGTCGTTAATCCAGCAGTAAGGGACTTCGTCTAAAATGTACATGCCCTTTTCGTCACACAGTTCCAAAAAGCGCTGGGCATGATTGTAGTGGCTGGTACGGACCGCGTTGATGTTGGCGGCCTTCATCATGGTCAAATCTTTGACCCAGTTGGCTTCGGTGAGGGCAAAGCCCCGGTCCGACCAAAAATCATGCCGGCAGATGCCGGTGCATTTGATCGGCATCCCGTTCCACAGCACGACATTGTTCTTGACTTCGATCTGCTTGAAGCCGAATCGCTCCTCGGTCCGCTCAAGAGGCTTTCCATTGCCGGTCAGCGAGAACACGACGTAGTAGAGGTTCGGCTTCTCCGCCGACCAGAGGGCGGGCGCTTGGACCGGGGCGCTCATGGCGACCAGTGCAGTCCCGTCGGCCCCAAGATGGCCCGTGCCGGACAGGCTCACGCCCGCCGCTTGCCCGTTCTGGCGGAAAAGCCTGCCGGTGACGGCCACAGCCTGCCCCGGCGTTCCGGCCACATGGACTTGCGTGACCAAAGTGGCATCCCGGTAGTTCGCGGTCAGCGGGGTCCGCACGACAATGTTGTCAATGCGCGTCTGCGGCACGGCGATCAGCGACGTGTCCCGGTAAATGCCACCCATTGCCTGGAAGTCGCCGGTCTCGCAGTCATCCGAGGGCGTCGTTTTAGAGACGCGCACCGCGAACAAGTTCTTTTGGCCCGGCTTGACCAGCCCGGTCAGATCAATGTTCCATGCCGTGTAGCCGCTCTCGTGATAGCCTGCTTTCTGGCCGTTGACGAACACTTCCGCGCCGTCTAAAGCGCCGTCGAAGTGCCAGACGATCCGCCGACCTGTCCAAGCCGCCGGGATAGTGACGGTGCGCCGGTACAGGCCGACCGTGTTGTCCACGCTGTCGTAGGTAGGAACAGAGTACCCCAGCATTTCCCAGTTGGACGGCACGGAAATCGTGGCCCATTTCGCATCATTGAAGCTGGGAGCCGTAAAGGCATTTTGCGCCGCCACGGACAAATGCACCGTCTTCGGCACGGGCGGATGCCAGGCGACTTCCTGCCCGTTTTCGGTCGTGCGGATTTGGAACTCTCGCAGCGACGCCCAGTGCGCCCCGGAAGTGCCGAGTACGGTGATACGGACGTAGCGGACATCGGCGGGCGTCAGCGTGACCGGCCCGTCGCCAATCCCCGGTGCGGCGCTTTTGTCCGCCAGAGTGATCCACTTTCCTTTAGGAGTGCTGCGTCCTTCAATACGGTATTCGTAGGTATCGGTCGGGAACTCCCACGTCAGACTTGTGCCGGAAACATGACGAACTTGCCCCAAATCGGCCTGGAGCCACTGCGGGAAGCTGGCGCCGGTCGCACACCAGCGCGTGTCCGGGCTGCCGTCGAAAGCGTTCTCCGGCGGGTTTTCAGCCTGGCTACTTGACGCTGACAAGGCGTGCGACACCGGGGCGGACGGCACGAACTGTTTGGCCTGGTTGATCAATCCATGCGTGAGCTGAAAGTGCCAGGCGCCGGTCATCGGCAGGTTCCACGGGTTGTCGGCGCGGAGGCGGTCCGGCGGCATTGGCGCGGAGGCCGGCAGCGGCAGCGGCAGCGAAGCAGGAGAAACACGCCCAATATCCTGGGCAATGGCCGGAGCAGCAAACGCGGCGAGGAGCGGGGGAAGAAGAAGTGCAACTTGTCGTATCATAGTTTCCTTTTTCTGAACTTTTTTCGGAGGGGAAGCGCAATGAAATTACTTCCTATTAGGATGCGCTTTCCAAGACGCTGTAGCGAAAGTCAGTGAAGCGGGCGCTGCCGGTGCCGCTAGCTGCAAGCGCCGGACGCGCGGCTTGAAATCCGCCATGCTGCCCATTCTGGTCGAAATCCGAGACATCAAAATCCGTCAGGAGGCTTTGCCATTTCTGTCCGTCTGCGCTGACTAGAACCTCCACGCGATTTTTCCGGTTTACCAGTCGCAGCCAGGCGGTTTCCGCGGGCCATTTGCGAGAAGCAAGCTGTCCCTTTGGGCCGTACACGGTCATTTGACCGTTTTTCATCTCGGCCAAGACCGCGACATTGGGATTATACTCTAAACCCAGCGCAGCCCCGCACCCGCCTTCAGTTTTGGCCGCAACCTGCACGAGATAGCTTTCATCGCGTGCCCGAATGGTCAGGGGCGAGCTTTCGGCATAGGAGCTGCCTTTCGCCCGGACGATCAGCACGCCGCCGCCCCCCTGGAAGCGGCTCATGTCGGTTTCTTTCCATGCGCCCCATGTCGCCTTCAGGCCGGGGGATTGGAAGTCGTCCGACAACTCCATCATAGGCCGCTGCGCCACGCCCATCGGAGCCGGCATTGGCTCGCCCCGGCGCGAACCCAGCGGCGCACTCGGCCAGCCGTCGGGGGTCCACTCGACCGGTTCCAGAAGTATGTTGCGGCCCAGGGTTTGGAAGCCTTTGCGGTAGCCGTGATACACGAAGTACCAGCGGTCATCGGGGGTGGAAACCAGGGTGCCATGCCCGACCGACCACCAGGCTTCGTCCGCGCTGTACGTGTGGATGAGCGGGTTATGCGGCGAGTTTTCCCACGGGCCGAGCGGCGAGCGAGAACGTGCCACGACGGCCATGTGGCTTGTCGGCGGCCCGGCGGTCCCGCCTTCCGCGCAAATAAGGTAGTAGTATTCGCCGCGCCGCGTCAGCTTCGGGCTTTCCAGCCAGAAGCCTTCCGTCTTCCAGTCGCTGGGAAAGACCCAGCCGTCATACACTTTCGTTCGCTCCCCGACTGTGGAAAGGCCGTCGGGACTGAGTTCAACGGCGTGGCCCCCAGCCGTGTACAGGTAGCGTTTCCCATCCGGTCCCACCACATGGGCGGGGTCAATGTCGCTGATTTTCAGATCAATCGGGGCGCTCCAGGGTCCGCGGGGATGCTCGGCATGGACGACGAAAATCCCTCCCGCCGGGTAATAAATGAAGTAGCGTCCCTCATGCTCGACCAGGTCGGGCGACCAGACTTCCCCGCGGGTATTACGCATATCCGGGAGCGCATGCGAGATCGGTGTCCAGTTCACCAGATCGCGCGAGTGCCAGACCACAAGCCCCGGTGCGTAGGAGTAGGAAGTATGGGTCATGTAGAAGTCCCCGCCCACCCGGAGAATGGTGGGGTCGGGGTAGTCGCCGGCGAAAAGCGGGTTTTGGAACATGGCAGTGGCGGTGCGCGTCTGCGGCTTCCGCCCCTGTGCCGCCGGCAGAACGCCCGCAAGCATCGCCGCCGCCGCGAGGCGAAGCACTGTGCGGCGCGTGGGCCGGGGGGCCGGGTCTTGCATCAAATTGGTGTCCTTTCAGCCTTAAGCACAGGTTGCGGGCGGTAGTTAGGGGGTCGCGGCTGAATTGCTCCCCGGCGAGCCGGCGGCGACCGGAGCATGCTGGTTGAACTGATGCGTCTGCTGCATATGGGCACCATAGTCAAACTTCTTGAAGGCGATTGGGCCTCGTGAAGCGGGGTCACTCGCGCGGAGAAAATAAATCAAGGAACCGACTACCAGCACCACAGCGACCGCGCCTAGCCCTAGAAGCACCTGGGGTGACAATTTTGTTTTCAATTTTTGATCCTTTAGCTGCCTCATGCCTGGAAAATGTTGTGAACTTTATTGCGAGTTCACAACACTTTCTTGCTGGCTCGTGTCTAATTGTCCCGTGGGTAGGTCCACCAGCGTCCCCAGAACTCTTGGAGCTGAGACGCCTTCGTGCCGGTTCCATTGGGGGCGTTTGCGCCGGGCGAGATATAGGTGCTCTCACAGGTGCCGTAGGACACGTCGCCGGCGATCACTTGACTGATATTCACTGATTTGGCATGGTAATCGGCGTATAGCACCGGCAGAAAGTTGCGGTGGTAGTCCTTTGCTCCCTGGTAAACGTGATTGTAGTCCCAGTGATTGGGGTCCTTGTAGTCGCCGGTATTCGCGCAGGCGGACCGCGCTCCGTCAACCCAATGCATGTCATAAAGATGACCGGGGCCGGTGGCATTAGTAGGGTCGCCGGTGGCAAGGAATGCAGCGCGAGTGGACGGGCTGTTGATCTGATCTGGGAAGACTACATTGCTCCCAGACGAGGCATATCCATACAGGTTTACCGCGATGGTCGTACTCCATCCCCACTGACCGACTGGGTCTATTTGGACATAGGGAACCGATCGCTGTGCATCAAAGCAGACATTGGGCGCTTTGATGTAAGGCTGCAACAGGAGGCCCCAGGCCGGAAAATTCGTTCCGTTCGGAGGAGAGATTTGCACCCCGTTGAGCTGGTACTGGACACTTGCGCCGTCGTAATCCTGCTGGTACTGGGCCACTGCCAGCCCAATTTGTTTCAGGTTGGAGACAGTCGCGATTTCCCGCGCCTTGCTCCGCACCTGAGAGAACACCGGGAAAAGAATGGCCGCTAGTATTGCGATGATAGCGATAACCACGAGAAGCTCGATGAGCGTGAAGCCTTGCTTGCGACAGCGTTGCATGATTCAGGACCCTTTCTTGCAATAGTGACTTTGAGATAGAATTTTGGAGCCATATCATCTGGTTCCAAAACAGTGCAAATCTCATTTCGCATGAGTGCTAAAAGAGTATATCATTCTTTTGGGCCTTTGTCAACGGATTTAATGCCGCTTGCTAAATTAGTTTTGGAACCATATCCTTTATTTTGGTATCAAATCACTGCTTGTTCTTGAAATGAGGCGCAGCGGCAGCTCGACGGATCTCGGTGCCGACGGCGGCTCTTGGATACGGCGCAGCAGCAAGTCCACAGCCGTCATGCCGATTTCTTCGTAAGGCTGCGCCGCCGTGGTCAGCCCCAGGCCGTTCGGGAGAGCCGGAACGATGTCGTCAAACCCGGTCAGCGCCACGTCCTGCGGAACCGAAAGACCGAGAATGTCAAGCCGCTCCGCCAGGCCGACCGCCATGTAGTCGGTGACGCACACCGCCGCCGTCGGACGCTGTTCTTCCGGCAGCCGGAAAACGGCATCCACAACAGTCCACTGTCGCCCGTCCCGATACGGCGGAATCGTGAGGATCATCTCCGTCAGGCCGGGAACAGACTCTTCGCGCATAGCATCCAGATAGCCTTGAACCCGGTCTTGAACCGATGTAATCGGTTCGCTGCGGGTGACATGAACAATCCGGCGGTGGTCTTGTGCGATCAGTTGACGGGTTAAATCAAACAGGGCTTGGTAGTTCTTGATGCCAACAAAATCCGCCGAGACGCCGGTGATCTTCCGGTCAATCAGAACAAGGGGAACGGTTCGGCTGACCTCTTCGACAAGCTCGCGGTTGCGGCGGTAAGCATAGGGATAAAATACGGCTCCGCCAAACCCCTGGTCACGGATGTAGCGCAGATGTTCGGCTTCTTGTGCCGCGATCTCTTGTTCCGGCCGGAGAACGTCGCCGAGGTCAAGAAACACGGCATGGTGTCCTGTCTTCCGCAGGGCCTGGTTCATGCCCCAGAAGATGCGCTGCTGCGAGGTTCCGGCGTGTTCCAGCGGCCCGCCGCCATGCCACATAATCAAGGCGATCAGATTAGAAGCGGAAATGCGGTCCGGGTCTTGTGTGCGAAAAAAGGTGTCGCGGCCTTCCGCCTGGAAGTGATCGCGTGGCTGAGAGAAATGATCCGCCACCGTCGGGCGGCAGTTCGGGCGATGGGAAACAAGCCCCGCCCGGACCAGATGCTCAATGGCGGCCCGAACCGAGCGCCGGTGAACGCGCAACTCGGCAGCCAGGGTCCGTTCGGTCGGAAGCAAATCCCCGGCTTTGTAGACCCCGGAACTGATTTGGTCGGACAGAATACTCGCGACGCGCTCTGACGCGCTTTGCCGAGACACTGGGGTTGCAGACGATGGAGAAGACAGATTGGGAGGCATAAAGTTGTTCCAAGCGGCAGCCGCTGTTTGATGCTTTTCTTTATGATACCAAAATTCGGCTCCAAATGCGAGACCTGACCTGACTCATGCAGACATGCCAATAAGGGCCAGACGGACTGGGTGCCGCGAAGCGGGATAAACGAGGAGCTTGGGAAGAATGACAAAGAGAAAAAGCACTCTGCCCCGATCTGGGCGAGCCAAGGTCGGGGCGAAAGCGTTCTTATTTCGCCGCCATCGGCACCACGAAGCGGCTTGCGGCCTGCTCGACTGTAAGCGAAACGCCTGCCGGCGAATGGCCGTCTTCGTCGAAGATGACCAGCTCATTGCTGCCGGTATGGAGCCAGGGTTCCGGCAGATACAAGCCGTTCACCGGGATTTTTTCCGGGTAGCGGCCGAGATTGTGGCCGTTGAGCCAGATGAAGCCGCGCGACAGCCCGGTGGTCGTGACCCGCAGAATCGGATGCGGGCCGGTTTCGGCAGGCGGCGCGGCGGTAAAGGTCGAATGGTAATAGGCGGGTGCGCCGTTGGTGCTTGCCGATGCTCCGGACTGCCACCCCGTCAGCGATCCCGGCTCGGCGATGCCGCCGTGTATCTTCCATCCCGTGACCGGTACCTCGTCGCCGGGATGGAGAGATTGCAGGGCGACTGCGCCCTGAATACCGCCCCCGCCTGCCGTGTTTTCCACGAGAACCGCCAGCGTATTCGGCCCGGCCGCGTTCCAGGCCGGGTCGAGGTCTGCATTAAAAGGCACTCCCCAGCCGGCATGGGCCGCGACCTGTTTGCCGTTCAGGTAGACCGTCGCATTGTCGTCCACGTTCTCAAAGCGCAGGCGGTGATGCGGACCGGCCATCGGCGGCAGCGCGGTGACATACCAGGCAAAGCCGGAACGCCCGTGAAAGAGATCCGGTCCGGTCGTGCCGTCGGTCCAGGCTGCGCCTGTGGTGTCGGTCGGCGGCGCGGCGTGATCGTTTCCGGCATCGGCCAGCACGCGCCACTGGGCAATTGCCGCCGCGACTTCTTTGCCGTTATCCAGCACAACCGGCCCGGCCAATCCCTTGACATCCACCGTATCCAGCGGCCCCAAGTAGTTGTACCGTTTGGGGCGGCCATAATGCGCGGTCAGCACGGCTAAGGAGCTTGCCCCAGCGGGCAGCGGGACGGAGATGGATTTGCCGATGGGTCCGCTTCCAAGATGCTGTCCATTGACGAACACGGAAGCCCAATCGCCGCCATCCGCGAAGTGCAGGCTGTAGGTGCCTGCCTGCGGCAGGGTCACATGGGTTCGGTACCAGGCATACGCGCCTGCATTGCCGTCCGCGCCCATCGGCAGCGGGTTTGTGCTTCCCATCCAGCCGGTGTCGGCATAAGACGGCGCAGCTTCTCCATCACCTGGCAGCGTCTGCCATGCAGAGAGCGCCGGTCCACGAGAAGGCAGCATCATCGGAACAAAAGTTTCAGGGCCGCTGTACATAAGCGGCCTGGGCTTGCCTGCGGCGACATAAATCAGGGCGGAGTTACCAGTCGCTGCTTGGCCTTCCGCGGTGAGGCTGAGATGAGTGCCATCGGCCACGATGTCGCCGACGTAATCCGGGCCGGTGATGACATTGTTGTCGGCAAACCAGACATGGTCTGATTGGTCTTTGCTGGGCGTGAGAAGGCGAATATGCTGATCGTTCACCTGAAACTCGTACAGAGATGAGTTTCCAGTGATCGGAGTCTGCACCGTGAAGTGGTTGCCTTCACGACCGCTGGCGAAGACATTTTTCAGCGCGGCATTCGGGGGCAACTCAAACCGCAGGTCCGCCGTGTCGCCGGGCATTCCGTAAGAAACAAGTGTGGTCGTGCTGCCGCTGTGCTGGATGCCGAGCAAAGGCGTCGCGCGTTCCAGCGTGATCCCCGGCAGAAGTGGGAAGTCACGGACCACGGGAGCGATCTGTCCTGGCGTCAGCGTCATTGATCCGGCAGAAGGAAAGAGGCTGCCGTCGGCTTCTTTGACCTGCGTCTTGATTGGGTTCGCGGTTGGATTGTCCAGAAACAAAATCGTGCCGGACGGCGATGTGCGGGCGGTGATATGGATGCCTGGATCGGTGGCGACGTTTTTGTAGGTGTCACTCGCGTTGTCGCTGTTTTCTAGAATAGACTGGAAAGAATGAGCGAAGAGGGCGGCTCGTTTGAAGCGGTAATACGTCGGGCGCAGATCGCCGGCCTGACCGATAGGGGCGCCATAGTCATAAGAAGAAGCGTCTTCATCGTCGTTGGTGTAGCCGAAGTTCGTGCCGCCGTGGAACATATAGAAGTTCAGGCCGTTGCCGCCGTAGGCCAGCACTTTCCACATGCGCCGGTCGTAAGTGTTTGCATCGGCTTCCGTCTGGTTGTAGCGGTCGTACCACACGGTCCAAAACTCGGTCGTCATCCAGGGGCTTTTGCGATTCGCACTGCTCCAGGGCGCGTCTCCGGCAGGGGCGCTCCCGTGGTGCAGGCCGCTGAAGAAGTAGGGGACTTCCAGGCCGAGCGCGACCGCTTTGTCGCGCAGATGCGTGAAGTACGGGTTCGGCATCTCGGTTCCCCAGCCGAGCGGATGCTCGTTTTCAAGCTGGACTAAAATGACCGAGCCGCCGTGGTTGATTTGATTGGCGGCGACAATTGGGATCAGCTTGCCCCAAAAGCGGTCCACGGCGGCGAGAAACTGTGGGTTGTTCTCGCGGACGCGCATTCCCGGCGCAAACCGGAGCCAGACTGGGTAGCCGCCGCCGTCCCATTCGGCGCAGTAGTACGGGCCGACCCGGACAATCGCGTAAAGGCCGAGCGAGTGCGCCGTCTTCAGGAAGAGGTTCAGATCGGCGTCGCCGGAAAAATTAAACTGGTTCGGACGCGGCTCATGGACATTCCAAAATGTATAAATCTCGACGCAGTTAAACCCGGCACGTTTGAGGCGCAGCAGGCGGTCGCGCCAGAGTTCATGGGGAATGCGGGCATATTCCATGCCGCCCGATGCAATAAATGTTCGCTGGCCGTGAATCAAAAAGCCGCGCCCGTCAAAGCTGACGGCGGGCGCGGCGGCAGGTGCCGGCGGGAAAATGTCGTCGTTGGCGGAAGCCGTCTGAAGGAATGGCCCTGCCAGCAGAAGCAGGACAAGCAAAAAACGTTGAATTGCCATGGGAGTTATGGGAAAAAGCGCGGGGAAAAAAGAAGGGCGAGGTTTCCCCGCCCATCCAAGACAGCAATCAAGCGGCGGCGCTCATGCAGCGGCGGCGCTCATGCAGCGGCGGTGGCGGCAGCGGCACGCTTCATCAGGCGGGACTTGCGGCGGGCCGCGGCGTTCTTGTGGATAATGCCGCGCTTCCAGGCTTTGTCAATGACCGAAACGGTCTTGGAGACGCTGGCGGCGACTTCTTCCGGCTGAGCAGTCCCCGCAGCGATGAGGTTCCGGCTCTTCTTCACATAAGTCTTGATCTGGGACTTGGTGGCTTGGTTGCGAAGCTGCCGCTGGCGCGAGCGCTTGACATCTTTAATAACAGATTTGATATTGGGCATGACTCGTAAAGGCTCCTCGGTGACGAATATACAGACGAATTCGCGCTAGTATACCCGGCAGAACGCCGCAAATACAAGATGCATGGCTCTTGGACGGCATTAAGCGCGAAAAATATATTTTTGCGGTGTCTGCCCGCGCGAATACTTGGCATGGTTTGTGCATTGGTTGTCAATAAGGATTGAGGTCGAAGAGGAGATAGGCACGATGATTAGCGGGAAAGTGAAATGGTTCAATGACACCAAAGGCTACGGATTCATTGAGCTGGCACAGGGCAAAGATGTCTTTGTCCACTATTCAGTGATTGAGTCGGATGGCTACCGCTCCCTGCGCGAAGGCCAGGAAGTGGCTTTCGAGCTGGAGAATGGTCCCAAAGGCGACCATGCCACCAAAGTCGTCAAGGCGGAGACTGCTCCCGCCGCGTAACGGTTTGAGATATGCCGGGTTTGCTGTTCCGGCCTCTTATGCACTCTTTTATTTCATGCACTCTTTTATTTCATGCATTTATTGTCCCGAAGCGCCCCGGCCTGGTGAGGCTGGGGCGCTTTTTGTGTTGCAGCAGTTTCG
>CAXUNT010000009.1:35916-48203 GCA_964252595.1 uncultured Armatimonadales bacterium | reverse complement strand
TGTCACAGCAGTTTCGTGTCACAGCAGTTTCGTGTCACAGCAGTTTCGTGTCACAGCAGTTTCGTGTCACAACTGGCTGTAATGCAGCGGGGTCAGAGAGGGAAATGACCGCGAGCCTTGCAGGGAGGCGATTCGTTCCTGGGTGTGCTTGATCCGGTCCGATGTCAGCGGGTGGTCCGACAGAAAATCGCCGCCGATGCTGCCGCCGTTGCCGCTGACTTTTTCCAGCGCCTGGAACAACTGGATCATGCCCTGCGGGTTGTACCCGGCCGCAACCATGTTTTGCAGGCCGCCCTGGTCCGCCTGGTCTTCCTCAGTGCGCGAAAACTTGTTGCTGATCGCGGTGTTGGCAAGCCCCGCGAGGGATTGTGCGGCCTGTCCGGCATGGAACAATCCAAGCAGGAGGCCGAGGCCGGCCTGACGCTCCTGCTGCTTCGCATTGGCCTTTGCCCAGTGCTGCAAGCGCACATGGGTCATCTCATGGCCCGTGACTCCCGCCAGCGCGTCATCGGTCGGCAGGATTTTGTACAGGCCGGTGAACATAAACATGTTGCCGCCCGGCAGGGCGAAAGCGTTCACGGTCGGGCTGTCCAGCACATGGAACTTGTAGTCCCAGGTGGCACGGTCGGACGCCGGCAGAGCACGGACCAGCCGCTGCCCGATGGCGTTGAAATGCTTTGCGCGTCCGTCGAACACTTCATGGTACTGGTGCAACACCTGCGCGGCAGCCTGATCGCCGACCTGCTTCTGGTCAGCGGGGCTGGCTGCCGCGAACAAGCCGCCGGCCCGTGCCGCCGAGGGCAGCAGCGGCAGCGCCGCGACCGACAGGCCCGCCCACGCCGCATTCCGCAAAAACCGCCGCCGCCCGTTCTGCGTTTCCGACAAATCTTGTGTGTCTAATTCGTGTGTCATGCCGTTATCCTTCGTGATTTATAAGAGTGAACGTTATTTCTACGACGTTATACCCGGACAGAAGGTTCCCATTTATCCATTTGGCCTGGAAAGCAGGAAATCGCCGAGGCCGTCGCGAACAGCGTGACCATGTCCGACTTTGCGCTGCACGAATCACGCGCCGAAGACCTGGCTTTGCTTCAGGAAGCCGCTGGGCTGCTGGGGCGTACCCTTGACCCAGCCGTCATCTACCGGACGCTTCAGGCGATGGCCGCCCGCGCGATGGACTGCGCCAGCCTGCTGGTATCCATTTACACGCCCGAGGACCGGCTCATCCGCTGCGCCTATGCGTCGGTGGACGGCGTGGCAGTAGACGCCGAAAACTTCCCGCCGCTGCCGCTGGAAGATGAAGGGCGCGGAATGCAGAGCCGGGTCATCCACTCCGGGCAGCCGCTGATCATCGGAGATGCGATCGCCGCCGAAAAAACCCAAAGCCAGCGGTTTTATGCCCAAAGTGACGGCACGCTGACGGCCGCGCCGGACCCCAGCAAGCCGCGTGTCCAGTCGCTGATGATTGTCCCGATTCAGCTTGAAGGCCAGGTGCTGGGCACGGTCCAGGTGATGAGCCATGCGCGGGACGCTTACACGCCGGACCATCTGCGGCTTCTGGAAGCCCTGCTGATCCAAGTGGCGGCGGCGACCCGGAATGCGTTTTTGTTTCAAAAAATGAGCCAGGAGCTGGCCGAACGAACGCGGGTGGAAGCGGAAAACGCGCGTCTGCTGGCGGAGGCTGAAGCCAACGTCCTGCGCCAGCAGGCGTTTCTGCGGGACGTTCTGGCAAGCGTCACCAATGGCCGCTTGCAGCTTTGCGGCACGCCAGAAGACCTGCCGCGCCCGCTGCCCGTGTCAGCCGAGCCGGTGGCGCTGACGGCGGCCGGCGGGCTGCGCCGACTCCGGCACGACGCGCTGGCGGCGGCCGCTGATGCCGGTCTTTCGGACGAGCGCGGGTTTGACCTTGCGCTTGCGGTCGGCGAAGCAGGCATGAACGCCGTGGTTCATGCCGGGTCGGGGACTGGGCAAGTGTTCTGGGACAAAGAAAATCAGCGTGTCCAGGTACGGGTCGAAGACCAGGGAGAAGGAATTGCCGTGGAAAACCTGCCCCATGCGACACTGAAGCGCGGCTACAGCACCAAATCCACTCTCGGGCATGGCATGAAGATGATTTTGCAGACCGCCGGCTGCCTGTGGCTGCTGACCGGGCCGACCGGAACTACGGTTGTGCTGGAACATGATGCAGCGTCGCCGGATAACGAAGATGTTTCTAAGTGGTTTTCATTGGGGTAAATCCGTCTTAGCATACGACCGGAAGGATAAACAAAGATGGCAAACGAAGATGTGATCGAAGGCAAGCTGAAGCAGGCCGAAGGCAAGGCCCAGGACGCCGCCGGGGATGTCACCGGAAACACCAGCGACGACGTAGACGGCAAGGCCAAGCAGGTCGAAGGCAAAGCGCAGGAGCTGTTCGGCAAAGCCAAAGAAGCTATCCACGACGCTACCAAGTAAGTTTATCTCTAAAAACGGCCCGGCAGTGATGCCGGGCCGTTTTTTGTCTTTCTTTTTTTGACGTTCTCGTGTTATAATCGCGGTATGAGTGTTGTCACCGAGTTTAAAGAGTTTGTTCTGCGCGGCAATGTGATAGACCTTGCGGTCGGGGTCATTGTCGGCGGCGCGTTCGGCGGCATCGTGACCGCGCTGGTCAAAGACATCATCACGCCGCTGATTGGGCTGCCAGGTAAAGTGGATCTCAGCAACCTGAACACCACCATTCACGGCGCAAAGTTTGCGTTTGGAGACTTCCTGAACACGCTGGTGTCTTTTATCATCCTCGCCGCTGTCGTGTTCTTTGTGATCGTCAAGCCCGTCAATTACTTGATGTCGCTGCGAAAGACCGAAACGCCGGTGGCGGCAGTGACGCGCGAATGCCCGGAGTGCCTGAGCAGCATCCCCCTCAAAGCGACCCGCTGCGCGTTCTGCACTGCCGAAGTCACCGCAGTTTCATGACGCCCGGTGCGCCTTCATCGCGGCATTTGCTGCGCGTCTGGCTGACCCTGAGCGTGCAGTCGTTCGGCGGCGGGACGGCGACCCTGGCGCTGATCCGCCGTGTGGCGGTGGACCAGCAGCAGTGGGTTTCCGCTGAAGAGTTCGGGCGGTTCTGGGGCTTGGTCCAGCTTGCGCCGGGAATCAACCTGCTCGCGCTGACCGTGCTGCTCGGACGCCGGACGGCAGGCGGCCGCGGGATCGTGCTGGCGCTGACGGGGCTTTTGCTGCCGAGCGCCTCGCTGACAATCCTGCTGACGGCCGTGTACGTCCATGTTCAGCATTTTGCCCTGGTCCAGTCAGCGCTGCGCGGCATTATTCCGGCAGTCGCGGGTCTGGGGTTTTTGACCGCCTGGCAAATCGCGCGTCCGCTTTTAGTGCGTCCGTCACGCTTTTTTATCTTTGCCGGCAGCGTGCTTGCCGCCTGGCTCGGCGCGGTCCCGGTGCTGGCGATTTTGCTGGGGGGCGGTCTTGCCAGCGCGGTTGCCGAAAACCGGCGGCACCCGTGACACACTCCGCATTTTACTGGCTGCTGTTTTACTGGCTGTTTCTCAAAGCGTCGCTGTTTTCCACCGGCGGCTTCGGCAGCCTGCCGAGCCTCCATGCCGATCTTGTAGCCCGGCGCTGGGCGTCAGAGTGGCAGTTCGCGGAAGCGCTCACGATCGGGCAGCTTTCACCCGGCCCGAATGGACTGTGGGTCGTCAGCCTTGGCTATTTGTCCGGCGGCCTGCTTGGCGGCCTGCTGGCTTTGCTTGCGATCCTCCTTCCGCCACTTTCGATCCTGGTGATTGAGCGCGGCTACCGGCGCGTTGAAAGTCATCCTGCCGCCGACGGCTTCGTATTGGGCCTGAGCCTTGCGGTCGCGGGCGTGTTCGGAGTGGCGCTGCTCGGTATTCTCCGCAGCGCCGGCTTCAGCCCGCGCACGGGCATTCTGGCGGCCGGAGCGATTGCGCTGGCTTCGACCAAGCGTGTGCCGCTCTTCGGCATTGTTAGTTTGGCGGGATTGGTGGGGATTATTTGGCGGTGAGTGCGGTGCGGGGGAGTAAACTCCTGCGCTATGGGGCGCAGACGCCTACTGTCCGCCTTCGCGGACAAAGAACATGATTAATTTATACTGCGCTCTTCTCCTGTACCCGCGCAGGCGGTTACTGGGCGCCTCGCCCCACAGCGTAGGAGTTCACTCCCATGCACTCCTTGGTAAACATCATGCTCACAGAACCCCAAATACAAATCTTGCAAGCTGCCGTCAATCGCATCATTCCTGCCGATGACTATCCAAACGCCTGGGACGCTGGGGCGGTCGAGTTCTTTCACCGTCTGTTTAAGCGTGAGCCGCGCTTTCTGCCCGTGTACCAAACCGGGCTGGAGGCGCTGGAAGCTGCTGCGGAGGCATCCGCCGACATGCCGTTTGCCGCACTTGATGCCGCCGCGCAGGATGGCTTGCTGCGCTGGTTTGAGGCCGCGGAAGACACCGCGGCGTTTTTTCGGCTGCTGGTGGAGCAAACACTGGAAAGCTACTACGCCGATCCCGGCAACGGCGGCAACTTGAACGGCGTGGCCTGGGACATGATCGGATACAAGGTCACGGCATGACGAATAAGTACGATGCCATTGTTGTCGGAGCCGGCGCGGGCGGCGGGGTCGCCGCCGGACTGCTGGCGGAAGCGGGTAAAACCGTCCTGCTGCTGGAACGCGGGACATGGCTGACATTTGAGGAAGTTGGGCGGGACCATCTGCGGAACCAGCGCTTGTCCCGGTACGGGGTCAACGCCGGCCCGGATTTGGGCGGCAATCCGCGTGTGGTCGTTAGCCCCGACAGTGCGGTGTCAGTTGCCGGGCCGATAGGACCCGGCTACCAAAACAACGCGGCGTGTGTCGGCAGCGGAACGCGGGTCTACGGAGCGCAGGCGTGGCGCTACCTCCCCGATGATTTCCAAATGGCGTCTCGGTACGGCGTCCCGTCCGGCAGCAGTCTGGCGGACTGGCCGCTGACGTATGACGATCTCGCGCCGTACTACGAGCAGGCCGAATGGGAAATGGGCGTGAGCGGCGACGAAGCCGAAGCCGGCCTCCATCGGCCCCGCCACACAGCTTATCCCATGCCGCCGCTGCCGCTCAATAGGCAGGGGAGGACGCTGCAAGCGGGCGCGTCGCGTCTCGGCTGGGACACGCAGCGCGTGCCGCTGCTCATCAACAGCGTGCCGTACAATGGCCGCAATGCTTGCGTATACTGCCAGCAGTGCGTCGGGTTCGCTTGTCCGACCGACGCCAAAAACGGCACACAGAACACGCTGATCCTTCGCGCCCTTGCGACAGGCCGCTGCTGGCTGGAAACAGACGCGATGGCCGAATGTGTTGATACCGATGAAGGGGGTCGCGTTACGGGCGTTTCCTACTGGAATGCTGACGGGGAGCATGTTTCGGCGCGAAGCGAAGTCGTGGTCGTCTCGGCGGGCGCGATTGAAACCGCCCGGCTGCTCTTGAACTCTCGCTCGGCGCTGCACCCCGATGGCCTCGGCAACGCCTCCGACCAAGTGGGCCGCCATTTGCAGGGCCATTACTACGCCAGCGCCCTCGGCTGGATGCCGGAACCCCTCTGGGACGGCATCGGGCCGGGCGCGACCACGGCAACGATCAAGTTCAATCATGGGAACGCAGGCATTGTCGGCGGCGGGATGCTGGCCGACGACTTTATCGAACAGCCGATCAATTTCGCCAAGCGGTTTGTGCCGGGCGCCCCACGCTGGGGGCTGGCGCATAAGCAGTGGATGCGCCGAAACTACACGCGGATGCTGCGGGTCTGCGGTCCGGTGCAGGAGATCCCTAGCCCAAACGCCCGCGTCACGCTGGACTCGTCAGTACGCGACAAATGGGGCATCTCCGCCGCCCGTCTGTCCGGCACGACTCACCCGGAGACGCTGCGGACGCACCAATTCCTAAACGCCCGCTGCCGTGATTGGGTGGAAGCGTCCGGCGCACAGGACATTCTGTACGGACCCGAACTCGCCAAGCTGGAACTGAGCGCCGGCCAGCATCAAGCGGGAACCTGCCGGATGGGCCATGACCCGGAAACATCCGTCACCGACTCTTTTGGCCGCGTCCACGGCCACGAAAACTTGTTCGTCGCCGACGGCTCCCTGCACGTCACCAACGGCGGCTTCAACCCGGTTTTGACTATCCTCGCCCTGTCCTACCGCGTCACCCAGCAGATGCTGAGTGCTTGGTAGAGGAAGTCCCCCCAGCCCCCAATAATGGGGGAGCATGAACAGAAGCGGAAGGCGCGGTAAGCAGCGCCCGTACTGGTTCTTTTCCTTCTCCCCCAATTGAGGCCAACAAACAGTCTGGAAGGCGTCCGGGACTACTTGTTGACCATGAGAAGTGAGAATGACTGAGGGAGCTTTGTAAGAACTTCTTTTGGAATCTTGTGAGCTTTTGGGTAAGGATCATCGGGATGCTCTACAAGCATCTCTAAGCGTAGACCTGCTGAGGCGAGCGCCGTTACGACATCGCCAATGGTCCAGAGCCGTGAATACTTCGACGCTGGCTGATCAGGCAAATTATTTCCGTCGATATACTCCCTCGCAAATCCTTGACATTCGTAGAGCCTCTCGTCGAAGTAATCGCCGAGCCATCCCTCTTCAAGCTGGTAATAATCAACGTCACCTCGCCAAAGGACGCTGATCGGATGCTGCTCAAACACATAGATGCGGCCACCCGGTTTGAGGAGGCGCTTTACCGCCGCAGCCCAAGCGTCTAAATCCATCATCCATATCAGTGCGCCGCGACCCGTATAGACGAGGTCCGCAGTTCCGTCTAGGCTATGCGGCGTGTCCAAGATGTCGCAAGCGTACCATTCTGCGGGAGCCTGGAGCGCGGCTGATTTGTGGCGAGCGCAGTCAATCATGCGCTCGCTGATGTCTACCCCGACGACGGAGGCCGCGCCGTGGTTCCACAGCGACAGCGTATCGCGACCGCCTGCACACTGGAGATGAATGGCCCTTCCACACCACGCCCGGAGATCGTGAAGGATAGCCAACTCGGCAGGCTCAAGGTTCTTTCCTCCGCTTTTAATGAAGGTGACATCTGCCTCGATTTCCTTCTCGTATTGCGCCGCTGCTTCCTCCCAGGCCCGGCGGTTTAGCTCGTGAATTTCCTTAGTATCCATTCGTTAGACCTTTTGCGTCGGTACCCTGCACTGGAAGTGCAGGGCTTTTCAAGTGCGATTGTCTGCCTTCGCAGACATAGGAACAGTCTATCACATATTTCTTATGTCTGCGAAGGCAGACAATCGCTTGGGAGAAGACCCGGATTTCCAATCCGGGTCAATCAAATCCGGGCGGCGCACCGCGACTTACGCAAGAGGTTTGATGTCTTTCACGCGGCTCTCTAGGGAAGAAGCTGAACCCGCCTGCTGGGACCGCGCCGGAAGATAACGCCAACGGGGGCTTCGCGGGCGAGAATGGCATACACGCGGCAGGGTGGGAGCGGTTTGGGCTTTGCTTCTGCTGTTTCAGGCATAAACTGTCTACTTCAAAAGGCAGAGGGCCGGCAATGTCGCCGCAAACAACCGTCCAACAACTGTTGGACGGTTGATGAAACAGAATCGGCAAATTGTGCAACAGGTGTTGCACAATTTCGTTCCTCCGGCAGAACCTACCATTGGAACTCGACAACGTCCAAAAACGCGCGGGCGAGGACCATGTGGCCGGTTTGATTGGGATGCACCCGGTCCCAGGCGAGCGTCGCCGGGTAGTAGGTTGTCAGCACTTGGTCGAACGCCGCCTGCGTGTCTACAAAGTGCGTATGATGCTTCTCCGCGATCTGCTTCACAATCGCCCCGTACTCGTCCATCCGGCGACGCATCGGGTCGGCGCGGTTCGGTTCCAAATAGAAGGGCGTCATCAGCACGATATGGGGAACCGTCGGTAGAGTACGGGTGATGAGTGCGTCGAGTGTCTGCGCGTATTTATCGGGCAGGACATGGGCTTCGGGCTGACGCGGCGAGTCGAACTGCCGCCAGACATCGTTGGTGCCGATCATCACCGAAAGCCAGTCGGGCTTGAGATCTAAAACATCTGTCTGCCAGCGGCGCTCTAGGTCACGGACAGTATGGCCGCTGGTTCCCATGTTGATGACCCGGACCCCAAGGTCCGGGTACACTGTGCCGAGCAGGGCGTCTATCAGGCTGACATAGCCCCGGCCTAGAGCGTCAAACAAACCCTCGCCGACCGGCTGCGCCCGGCTGGCGTCGGTGATCGAGTCACCGATCATCACCAGTTTGCTGTTTGGCTTGAGGAGCATCAGCGCTTGATCACCACTTCCCGGCCTGTTTCCGCCGATTGATAGAGTGCATCTAAAATTTGCAACATATGCAGGCCCTGCGCGGCGGTCGAGATCGGGGTCTTATCATGGAGAATACAGTCAGTGAAGTGGTTAATCTCACCCTGCCGGCCTGAAATGTTCGGCACGCGCGGCGAGATGTCTGCCGGCGAGCCGCCCATGTCCGTGTAGACCTTCAGCTTGCCGAAGTCGGGAATGTCCGCGCCGCCTTCCGTGCCAAGCACCGACGTGTAAAAGTTATCACTCTGGGTGTACGATGCCCAGGAGGCTTCGAGAAACAGCGTCGCGCCGTTGTCAAACTTGATAAAGCCTGCCGCCAAATCTTCTACGTCAAACGCAATCGGCGTATTCGGATCGGGCTTGACGCCATAAGACGAGCCGCCCTTGCCGCGCGGGCCGAACTTCGCGTAGGTGCAGCCGGACGCCGAGACTGGCGCGGGATTACCCATCAGGTAGACGGTTCGGTCCAGCGCATGGACCCCGATGTCTAAAAGCGGCCCGCCGCCGGAGCGCTTCTTGGTCGTGAACCAGCCACCGAGGCCGGGAATACCGTTGCGCCGGGTCCAGCCGGTCTTGGCAAAGTAGATCTCGCCCAGCTTCCCCTCGTCAATCAGCGCCTTCAAAAGCTGGGTCTCCCCGGAAAAGCGGTTGTTCATCGCCATCATAAACTTTTTCGGGCTTTTGGCCGCCGCTGCGACAATTTCTTCCGCATGGGCCAGCGTGTCGGTCATCGGCTTTTCGCACAGAACATGCTTGCCGGCCGCTAATGCGTCTATCGCAAGCTGGGCGTGAAGGTCGTTCGGCACGCAGACCGAGACCGCGTCCACCTCCGGGTCCGCCAGCAGGTGCTTGTAGTCGGTGTAGACTGTCTTGACCCCAAATCGATCCGCCTGTGTTTGGGCGCGTTCCGCGACCAGGTCGCAGATCGCGACAATCTCCACCGAGGGCTTTAGAGTGTCGTAGCATTCCAAATGCTCAATGCCGATGCCGCAGCCGATCACGGCGACTTTTACTTTGTCTGTTTTAATTTTATCTGTCAAGTGTTTGTTCCTTTCAAAAGACCAAAAGAATCCAGCCCGGCGGCTCTCGCCGCCCAGGGCAGGGCCGTACCGAGCTGGAACAAGTTCAAATGCTTCATGCGCGGATCGCGGTCCGGCAGGCCGGCCCGCGCCGCCCAAAATCCGCTGAGCGCCGCCGCAAGCTCCGGCGCATCCGGCAGAAACGTGTCCGGGGCAGGACCGCCTTCGGCATGCAGGCTCGGCAGCCAAGCGGCCAGATCCACCAAGCCGTTGCCGGTGCAGGCCCAGTTCCAGTCCACCAAAATTGTTCGCTCCGGGGTGAAGCACACATTGTCGCTGCGAACATCCAGGTGCAGAAAGTCGGGTCCATCCAGCCGAAGCGCGGCTTCCGCCGCTTGAAGGGTCGGCAGGGACGCAGAGAGCCAAGCCTCGGTGCAGAGGCCGACCGACAAAAACGGGCTGGGATCGGTAGCGACTTTGCGCCAGCCGGAAAAATCCTCGCGGTAGGTTTCCAGCAGCGCCATGCTTGGCATCGGCGGGATGTGCCGCAGCCGGGACAAAGTTTCGGCGACCCGCGCGGCGTGTGCCTGCTCCCAGGGCGGCGGCCAGTGCGCGGCGCTCAGGTCTTCCAGCAGCAAAATTGGCCGGACGCCGTTATCGTCCCATGCCAGCACTTTCGGCAGAAAGTCGGCGTCATACGCGCTGAGATGCCGGTAAACGGCATTTTCAGCCCGCAGCCACTCGGCGGTCTGCTCCGAGACGGCGGCTTTCAGAAACGCCGATTGACCGTTCTCAAACGTGATAACGCCGCGCTCCGCCGCCGTGTAGCCGCCCGACGCGGGCCGGAAGCCGACCGGCCGGGCATGTATCATCTCCGCGATCCGCTGCTCCAGCGCCGCATCCGCCAGCTTGCTCATACGGCATTATACCCCTCAAGCGCCTCTCCATTCATGCGGCGGCGGAAAGTGCGTATTCTGCGGCTTGTTCCAGCGTCATCGCTTGCCCCGCATCCCAGGCGGCGGCAAACTCCGGCGGCCCTAACCGCTCGCGAGCGTTTGCGATCAGCGTCTCGAACTCCTTCTGCTGGGCCGCTGAGGGTACGACGCCTAGCTCCTCTCGGCTGCTGTCCGCCGCTGCGTGGAGCTGTACCGCAAGCGGCCAGCGGGCTTGTTCCGCTCGCAGCGCTGCGAAGTCACTGAGTCCTTCCAGCATTTGTGTCCGGTTCCCGTGCGAGGCACCAAGCTCCAGCCCTTCACGCAGGTAACGCGCCGCTTGATCCAAATCCTTGCCGTCCCATGGCTTCAGCAGAAGCGCCCCGACACTGAGCAGGCACTGGATCAGCCAGTCCGTGTTGTGCAGGTCGCGGAAGACGGGAATGTTTTTTGACAGCAGCGCATAAGCGCGGCCGTAGTCCCCCGCGTCCCAGTAGCTCACTGCGAGGTTCCCCTCGACCCCAATCCGGTAGCTCCGCAGCGCCCCGGCCTCCATTGTGCCTGCGTCCGCCGCGCGGGCAATCTCTTCTAAACATTCCTCGCTGAGCCGGCGCGACCCCGCCGCATCTCCCATGCGGTCAAGGACCGTCGCGTAGTTGAAGAGGGTATGGACCGAACACGCGGGCCGGCCCTGGGCGCGGCACCAGATCAGCCGCTCCTCCATCAAGCGGGCGGCAGTCGCATGGTCGCCGTCATAGCTGTGCAGGAGGGCCAAAACGCTGAGCTGCTCTTTCATCTCCTCCGAGTCACGCGCCTCGGCGCTGCACGCTAAAGCCGCCGCCGCATACACATGTCCCTCGCGCGGCATGGCCCGGACCCGCCACAGAGCACGCAAATCCGCCGTCGCTTGAATGGTGCGGATGGCCGTCTCTCTATCCGCCGCCTGCGCCAGTCCAAAGTCCAGCGCGGCTCGCAGATTGTCGAGGTCGGCACTCAGGCGCGTCACCCAAAGGCCGAGGTCCGGCCCTGCCAGATGCCCTTCCGCTTCCCGTGCCAAAAGGAAGAACCAGTCGAGGTGCCGCCTGCGAACGTCCTCTTTCCCGCCGGAAAGAAACAGCCGCTCGGCGGCGTACTGGCGGATCGTCTCCAAAAGCCGGTAGCGCCCCGGACCGTCCTGCTCCACATAGATTGCCAATGACTTATCCACCAAAGAAGTCAGCAGATCGAGTACTTCCCAGCCTTCAATCGCAGCGTCATCGCCTTCTGCATCGTCTGCACAGACCGCTTCCGCCGCCGCAAGCGTCCATCCGCCCGCGAACACGGACAGGCGGCTGAGAAGCGTCTTTTCGGCGTCCGAGAGCAGATCAAAGCTCCAGTCCACCAGCGCCCGCAGCGTCTGCTGGCGCGGCAGGGCGACGCGCGAGCCGCCGGAAAGAAGCTTAAAGCGGTTATCCAGGCGGGCATTGACCTCTTCCACTGTCAGGGAACGCACACGAGCCGCCGCAAGCTCGAGGGCCAGCGGAATGCCGTCCAGGCGGACGCATACCTGGGCCACCGCCGGCGCGTTGGCGTTTGTGACCGCGAAGCCCGGCTGCACCGCCTGCACGCGCTCGATAAAGAGCTGCACGGCTTCATACTGAGTGAGGTCAAGAGTCTGCGCCCGGCCGGGATCGGGCAGGGAAAGTGACGGGAGGCGGTAGATGGCCTCCCCCGTCACATTCAGCGGCTCGCGTGATGACGCCAGGATGCGGACGCCGGGACAGAAGCGGAGCAGGTCATTGGCCAGGGCGGCGCAGGCGGACACCAGATGTTCGCAGTTGTCGAGAACAAGCAGGATACGCTTCGGTCTCAGCGCGTCTCGGAGCGTTTGAACAAGCGGCTTCCCCGCTTCCTCGCGCACTCCCAGGACATCGGCCACAGCCTGCGTCACGAGGGCGGGGTCGGAAAGCGCGGCCAGCTCGACAAGCCACACGCCGTCTCCTTCGCCCGTCAGCAGGTCGGCGGCAAT
>CAXUNT010000009.1:0-35906 GCA_964252595.1 uncultured Armatimonadales bacterium | reverse complement strand
AGAGGCGGGATTTTCCCGCTCCGCCCGCCCCGACCAGCGTCAGCAGGCGCGTCCTGCTGAGAAGAGTTCTGACTTCCGTGATTTCCTTGTCCCGGCCGACGAAAGAAGTCACTTGCTGGGGCAGGTTGTTGGGCAGGCCAGGGTTGTCCAGCGAGCGCAGCGGCGGAAACTCGCCGGGCAGGGCAGGGGACAAAAGCTGGAAGACGCGCTCGGCGCGAGCCAAATCTTTGAGGCGATGCTCCCCCAAATCCAAAAGGGAAACGCCCGGCGGCAGCAGATCGCGGGTCAGCTCCTCGGCGGCCAGGGAAAGCAGTGTCTGGCCGCCGTGTCCGGCCGCCATCAGCCGGGCGACCCGGTTGAGGGGCTGTCCAAAATAGTCGCCGGCTCGCTCCTCGGCGGCTCCCGTGTGCAGCGCCATACGAACCCGCAGCGGTGCGGCGAGTTTCCAGTCTGCTTCCCACGGCTCGTCGATCAGCGCCGTCTGCGCGGCGAGTGCGGCGAAAAGCGCATCCGGGGCGGTGGCGAAGGCCGCGCAAAAGGCATCGCCGACCGTCTTGAAGACAGAGCCGCCCCTGCCGGTGATCGCTTCCTGGAGGATTTGGTCATGGCGAGCCAGCGCAGGGCGTATCTGGTCCGGCTGATCCTGCCAGAGCTGGGTGCTGCCTTCAATGTCAGTAAACAGGAACGTCACTGTTCCCGTGGGAAGAGCCTGCATGGCGGCTGGTTCCTTGCTAAAGCTTCCAGACAGAGACGCCGAACTCGGCCAGCATCTGACTGAGCAGAAACAGCGGCAGGCCCATGACGTTCGGCTTCCTGTAAAGTATTCACGCAACCCAAATTTGTTTACGCTACTGATGCCCCTGTACGGGCTAGGCGTTCTCTGCCTTTATCCGTGACGTGATAGCTTTATTCGTGATAGCTTTATTGAGGATGTGCTGAGTTCTCTGGGTATGTAAGCGAGTTCATTATTCCGTTCCACGATCTTTACTGACTTGTCTCCGCTCCGTAACTTCTCAATCAGTTCGTTGACAGTCAAAAGGCTCATGTGGTATGACTTTCCATGTCAGGGATCATAGAAGCATTATGACACAAAATGCCAGGGTATCGCCCTGGCATTCGTTTTTGCTATTTTCAATTGAGTTGTTTTTGGGTCTGCCGCTTTTGAAGAGGCGGCGGCTGGAAGTCGGGCAGCAGCTCTCGGACCCATTCCTGGTAGGTGACTCGCGCCCTCGTGAAAAACCGTTCCCCCGCCGCCCTCGGCTGCAAGTCGATTCGTTCGACGACTCCTTCAATGGCCGCTCGCCGCAGCTCAAAGTCATCAACTTCCCAGAGCGCCTCAACGCCTACTTTGCGGACGGCTTCCAGCAGAGGCTTCAGGCTCTCAAGGAGGGCAAAGATACCTGTGACCCACAATCTTTCCTCTGGGGAGAAGTCGCG
The DNA here is from genome assembly GCA_964252595.1 of uncultured Armatimonadales bacterium. Taxonomy (GTDB): domain Bacteria; phylum Armatimonadota; class Armatimonadia; order Armatimonadales; family Capsulimonadaceae; genus JANXMY01. The sequence continues at coordinate 34,469 of CAXUNT010000009.1, read as the reverse complement.
GATCGCGTCGATGAACTGATGCGTCCGTATTCTTCCATGTTCGTTGGACGTGATAATGAGCTCACGCTCCTAAATCGATTTTTAGAGGAGACAGTATCAGGCATCTTAGTCGTGACCGCAGTGGAGCATCTCGCTAATGCGTCAGCATCGAGCCGTGGCCGAACGGCGAGAGCGCGGCTGTATCAAGGTGGTTAGCCATAGTTACCTTAATTGAGAATTCGTGATTCTGGTGGGCCGTACGCGGGGGAAAATCGCGCACAGCCCGTTGCACTTCGTGTAATCATCTTTTCAGATTGTTGCTTTTTTCATCCTTGTTTGATATAATGCAACAACCCCCTGAGCAGTTGAGGCGGGCAACTGAACCCGCCGCGCCGCCGCCCCGAGTTCTCCAAGCAGTATTTACTCACATCCGACAGAGGCACTATGTGTCTTCTATCGCTTCCTGTTGCTGTACTGATCTAAGGAGATAACCCATTGAACTCCCTAAAGCTCCCTCGCCTGCCAGTCCTGACGAGCGCGAACATATAGATAGGCCCAACCATACACAATATGGCCAGGAGAAGCCACTAATGAAGAAATTCGAATCAGCATATAGGGTTGCAATCGCAGCGCTTGCTTCATCTGCATCGGTTCTAGCAAGCACCTATTTTGGAAGAGCCTTGCCGCAGGGGACTTTTATCCAAGCGTATGTACTGATTAGCGTCATCATTGTTGTCTTCGTGATTGACACTTTTATTCAAAGCTTGATCGGTAGGTATAGCAGTTTACGTAAGTTAATCTACAAAGACGACTTCATTGAAGGGTACTGGCATGATGAGTCGTTTGATCCTATCACCAAGACATGGTTCCATGGTGTTCTATTTCATATTGACTATCGAGATGGAGAGCTTTCTTTAACGGGTGTGACTTACGATAAAGTAGGTAGGAGGGTTGCGACATTCCGTTCTGATAAGCTTGTTTATTCTGATCGAGTGCTTTTCTACGAGTACGAGTCTCACACTGATTATGGAGTTTCGCCTATCGAGATCGGCATTGCACAACTTCAATTCGATAGCCCCGCCGTCTCGTACACAGGTTTCTATTTTTCTCATGATGGTAAAATCAAAAGCAAGATTGTTGGTGAAAAAGTTTCTAATGAAGACTTTCTAAAGTTCAACAGGTTTAAGCAAAACAGCGATAAGAAGAGCTATGTTTGTAAGCTGTTGGAGTTGCTCGAAAATAAAACGCCATCTCCTTAGGAAGACGGAAAAAAATGAATTCAGGAGCGCAACATGAAAAGTTCATTCGGCTGGCAATAGAACTCGCCTCTAGCCAGCTTGACAAAAGCGATGGAAGACCATTCGGCGCAGTTGTGGTAAAGGACAATCAAATATTAGGTGCTTCCTTTAATCGTGCAGTCATGGATCATGACCCAACAGCACACGCTGAACTTCTTGCAATCCGAGAGGCGTGTAGAAAAAGCCAGTACTATCGTATTGAGGGTGCGGTAATATACTCGTCTTGTGAGCCTTGTCCCATGTGCCTTGGTGCTATCTATTGGTCTGGTATCGAAACCTTGTATTATGGTTGCTCATCTGCAAAGGCAGAAGAATTCGGCTTCGGCGACACCCTGCTTTATCATGAAGTATGTGATGAAAAAGAACAGAGAAAAGTGAAGTCTTATCAGTTGCTTGAACAAGAAGCTTTGTCTAGTTTTGTTGAATGGTCGCGCAAAGGTGGTCAGTCTGCGAGCCTCCAAAACTGGAAGTAGTTTTGCCTTACTTGCATCAAGAGGCGGGTCCAGTATATAGTGGTCCGCTTCACCATGAGTCTCTTACAACTCTTGATTAACTTCAAAACTCTGTCGCCCATGCCTGTTTCTCCTGCCCACTGCCGCATCTCGTCGCGGTTTTGGAGTTTGTTGAGGCCCTCTTGTCGTTCAGGCGACACGGGAGCAGAGTGACGATCTGCATTATTGATTCGGTATTTTTCGCTAGCAGTATCTGCTAGTTTTTCCTAAATTCGCGGGCACCGCATTTCTTGCTGCCCGCGTTGTAGCAAACCCTCAAAGGCGCAGGGCGAATAAAATGCCGCCCTGCGCCCAGTTTCCGTTGTTCCTAATCCGCTTCTTCCTGTGACAGCTTCATTTCCTCCCAGCAGCCTAGGGGATTGTGTCGTACTTGAAATCAGCCCTGAGCCTGATCAGTCCTGGGACTGAAACCTGATGAGGCCTTGCGCTATCCCATCTGCAATTTGCTGTTGTCCCTGTGGATCACGGAGACGTGATAGATCATGGGCGTTATCCAAGTAACCACATTCCACCAGAACGGCAGGCATGGAAGCCCCACGAAGCACTCCGAAACCCTCAACGAACCGTGTTGTGTCAGACAAGACGCGATTTGGAGATAGGGCGGAACTCTGTCCGATCTGCTGGCTGATGTCTTCTGCCAAGCGTTCACATTTTGCATCGCTTCCGTGAAAAAACACTTGTGTCCCTTGTCCGTCGGCGTGAGTGCTCGGCGGCGCTGCGGAACGCAGGTCGCAATGCACGCTGATGAAATAGTCTGCATGACGAGCTGTGGCAAGGCGAGGGCGGTCCAGAAGGGAAGGGAAAGCGTCATCGCTACGTGTCATGTAAACTACGGCACCGCGCCGTTCGAGTTCTGTATGTAACTGTTGTGCAATCAATAGGTTCAAGTCTTTCTCCTTAACCCCATTTAGCCCAATGCCGCCTGTGTCGATGCCGCCGTGTCCCGCATCCACAACGACAATAGGATGCCCCTTGAAGGGAATGGTCGCGGGATCAATCGCCTGGGTCAGCAGCGCCGTATCTGAGGGCTGGGCGCTTCGCGTCTCTGCAGCAGGCTGAAGTCGGACGTTGCGGAACTCGACGACCTGATACGGGCGCGTCTCCAGGCGGAACTCCTTGATACTAGCCACATCGGACAGGAGAGGGCCGTAGAAGCAGATGCCAAAAATGCCGACCCCCACAGGGTAGGTGTTCGAAGCGATACCCCTCGGAGGGCCGATGGCTGGCACCAGGCGAGGTACGGAGTTAAAGTCGGAGCTCACTACGGTCCTGCCTGACGTATCCACGGCGACTAAGCGGCGTGCGACATTGCCCAGTCGCTGGCCTGCGGGCAGAAAGTATTCTGTGTGAGGTTGGTTATTTTTGTCTTTGTACATCAGCGCGGGCCTGTCGTCGAGCTTGAGTTCCAGAGGCCAAGGGGAGTCGGCTGAAGCTTTAGGCAGCTCCTGCTGACTCAAATGGAAGGGTAGGGTGGCCGCCGTTTGCCATGGCCCTGATGCTACACCGACGCGCAGCGTACAGGGTTTCCCGTCCTGCGGGAAGAAAGGCCCGACATGATCGCCCCAGCGCCAGAACGTATAGGCCCAGGGAACATTTGCGGTTCCCTCTAGCTGTAAGTAGGTGCTCACTGGCTGAGTGACGGCGAGGTCGTTCGGGACCGTAATCTTCAGCCTGATGTTGTGGGGTACGAGGCCCTGGGTCTCGTTCACGGTGAGAGCGAATTTGGAATTCTCTCCTAAAGATCGCGCAGGCAAAGAAGCACCTGTAGGTGTCCACCTCAAACCACCAGTCACCCACTTCCCTCCTTTATTCCTCAACTGTGATACCTCGTTCACTTCAACGACGCATCTGTTCGGCAGCCTTGTGGAAAAGCCTGACGCCACGGGTACTTGATGGTTCATGTCCTCATCGGCTTCGTAGATCGTACCGTTGGGGTAGGACGCGCGGCGGATGCCGCCGCCGATCACCTCCGTGCCGTCGGGCGTGTTGATGGCTTGGACCAGCGACTGAGCCTCGGTGACTGACAAACCATTTAGGGTCAATCCGCCGCCGTTGACAGGACCGACCAATGTTGCGATTCTGGGTAGGATGCTGTCGACGACCCAAATACCCAGGTACTCGCCGACATGGGCCTGCTGGAAGTCCGTCAGCTTTTTCTGACCTTCAGGTAGCAGTTGCAGGTTGACTCTCGTGTTCCCCTCCCTTTGAGCCGCTGATGCACTTGGCTCGACATCGCCATCGGAGATAATCAGAGCGGACTCACGCCCTGCCCATCTCTGGATTTCGCTTTCCAGCAGATCCGCTTTGGCCCGCTGGTCGCGAGTAAAGGAAACAGTCTGACCATTCAGGTGCTTCATAGAGGCGAGCGCATTCGGCATGGAATAGACTGTCGCTCCGAGGCGCGGCTGAGTTCCTTCGGCGAGAAGATGGTTGAGGTCCGCTTCAATCAAGCTGCTGTCGCGGGAAGAGTGGCCTGTACGCTTGTCATGAAACACATAATGCTTGACACCCGCCAAGTCGGTTGTGGTGACCACGGTGATCGGCCTGTCTGGGAACCGAGGGCAGGCCACATCAGATAAATAACAGGCAGACAGAACCCAGCGCGTATTACGGGTCACGAGCGCTCCCGTCGGAACTACATCGCCCGTCACAAGGGCAGCAGCGTTATCATTCTGCCTTGTCTGTGCTGCGATGCGGAGCGCGGACAGCGGCAGCAGCGCGACAATTCCTATGGCGATACCCGCGACGAGTCCATTTTGGTGGACGGACATTCGGTTCCGCCCTTTTGCCAGCACTGCTTGGAGCCGTCCTTCCACCTCTGACGGCTGGGCCATGGCGATGGCCACAGTTTTGGTCCGCGTGCCCTCGGGCATCGAGCGCACGACTTCAATCAGTCGCTGGGCATAGTCGGCAGCCTTCATCCCTGTGCCCAAAACAAGGTCATCGCAGGCACGTTCGCTCTCCTCACGTGCCCTCCGTGCCGCCCACCAAACCAGCGGGTGCCACCAGTACAAGGCATAAGCGAAGCGGGCCATGAGCTGCGTCGGCCAGTCCCAGCGACTGATATGGGCCAGCTCGTGCAGCAGTGCGGCCCGCAGGCAGTCTTCGGACCAGGCGTTCGACTGTGCGGGTAATAGGACGACTGGGCGCAGGACGCCCCAGGTAACGGGGACAACGACGGTACTTGCTTCTGTTGCCCGCAAGAACCTCACGGGGCGGCGCAGGCCCATTCTTCCGCGAACATCTTCCGCTATCTGAAGCTCCGTGTGTTCTAAGGGGATGCTGTGACGCTCGATCCGCGTGAGGCGGTTCAAGCCAACAAAGAACTGGCAGAGAACAGCCAGCAGGCCGATCAGCCAGATCAGCAAGCTGATGCCCAGAGCACAGGTAAAGGCCGAGAGGTGATGGCCTGATGTCGGCACGGGGAGGGCCCGTGAGATAGGGGCGACGGCAGGAAGACTCTCCGACTCGTCCGAGGCAAGTGGGGATGGAGGTGCTACTTGACTGATGGCAGGCGCGTCCGTGGGCGCTAAGGGCAGGGGCGGGGCCTGTGGTGCGGCTATCGGATCAATTGTTGCCGACGCCGAAACGTGACCCCAAGCGATCTTCCACTGGGGAAGTGTCAGCGACAAGATCGGCACGAGCAGCACGCTGACGAGTGCCGCCACGCAGACCAGGTGGCGGGTTGCGGCGGAGGCCCGCTGCAGAAGTTGGCAAGCTACCCAAGCCGTAAGCAGCAGGAGTGTTGCCTTGATCAGGAAACCGACTGGCGTCAGCAGTGAATAAGTGATCAGCGTGTTCATTGGTGTGTCCCCCCGTCCGAATCCTCGGTCCGCGCCCGCTGGATGAGCGCTTCCAGCCTCTGAAGCTCATCCTCGCTCGGTCTCGTCTTTTGACTCGTCAGCAACGTCGCGACGGCACTTTCTACCGATCCGCCGAAGAAACTTTCCACGACCTGCTCGATGGCGGACTTAGACACGGCACTCCAAGACTCGGCGGGGCTGTAGACGTAGCGACCGCCTTGCTCTGCGTGCTTGACTTGTCCCTTCTCTTCTAGGATTGCGATGAGCCTGCGAACAGCGGAGTAGCCAGGCGGATCGGGAAGTGCGGCAAGCACCTCAGCGACAGTGGCCTGTCCCTTGTCGTAAAGTATCTGCATGATCTGGCGCTCACGCCCACTCAAGCCTTTTGGCAGCAGTTTAGTCATCGATATTCCCTCCCGTATCTGTTGCTAAGTAATTTAGCACAGTGAAGGATGACTTGTCAAGTGAATTGCTAAATATTTTAGCAGAGGCTTTGAAGCGCGTTTTTATGCGCCCTTCAGGGCAGCTTGTCACTCACGCGCAAGGCTTCCTAGGCAGGGGCAACAAAGGAAAAATGATCAAACATGAGGAAAAGGCTGCAAAGAAGCCGCGAGGAGGCACGGATTGCACGAACCCATCACTCCATACGATCTGCCCGAACCTGTGAAGAAACAATTGCTCGCCCTCGCTGCCGAAAGCGACCTGTTACTGATCGGGGAACTGCACGGCACCCAGGAAGTGCCCCGCCTGATGCTGGGTTTGTTACCCGAACTCGCTTCCCTCGGCTACGGCGGCCTCGCTCTGGAAATATCTGTGGGCCAGCGCGATCAACTCCTACGGTATATTCAAGGTGAAGACGTGCCGCCTCCAATGTTTGGCCCCAGCAACTTCCGCGATGGGCGGGGCAACATGCAGGCGCTATCGCTGATCCAACAGGCGGTGGCGGCAGGTTGGCACCTCTTGTGCTTTGACGTGGCGACGATGCAGTCCGACAGCACCTGGGCGGACAGAGATCGCGGGATGGCCCAAAACTTGCTTGACCAGTGGGGGCAGCACTGCCCTCGGCAAAAAGTTTTCGGCGTTTGCGGCAGCTACCACTCGCGACTCGTGCCGCCGACAGAACCGACCGAGTTCTGGCCTTCGTTCGCGTACAGCTTTCAGCAGGCACGGCCTGACTTGAGGGTGAACTCCGTTAAGTTAAAGCATCAGCGTGGGGCCTTCTTCAACGGCGAGATTCGGACGTTCGATAACGGCCCAGAGTTCTCTGTAGACCAGGCGGAGGTGCATCCTGCGGACTGGCTAGGCCACACCATGGACTTGCACTTACCACGGGCAACGGCTGTGACGTTCCTGGACGATGAAGAGACTATGGAATAAAAAGGAGAAATGAAATGAGCGGCTTCCTTGAAACTGCCCGAGGGAGGAATGCGTCCAACGTCCCAGTAATGGGTAGCGACGGCGAGCTGATCTGTCCCGCCGATTTCTGTAGCCGTATCGTCGTGTTGGATTTCTTCGCCACCTGGTGCCGATCCTACCAAGAGGCGGGGCCGCTCTACCAGGCACTGTTCTGCCAACCCAGTAAGTGGATGACCGAGAGGAGAAGACCGTGAAAAGTATCTTCGGTTGTGGGCCGTCGTTGGTGCAGGGACTTCAGGCGGCGATAGCATCCGCGTATGATGCAGCCACCGCAAGCCAGTGTCAGAGCTTGGAAATAAAAGGGGCAGTATGCCTCCGATAATCCTACGGACGGCACGGCTGGCGCTGCGCCCCTTCGACGCGGGCGACGTGCCTGCCTTCCACGAGTATATGTCCGATCCCGATTTCGGACGATACACGTCGCTCCTACCGATCTCACTGGAACAGGCGCAGGAAACCATTGACGGCATTGTGAGGGCGCAGGCCGCTTCGGACGTGCTGCCGCTCGGCTTTGCTATCGCCCTTCGAGGAGAAGGGTTTCTCATCGGCAACTGCCGACTAAAGCGTGATAGGGACGATCCAGACCAGGCGGACATCGCCTATTTTCTCAACCGCCGCCACTGGGGGCGAGGCTACGCGACGGAAGCAACCCAGGCCCTGATTAACTACGGCTTCGAGGAACTGGGTCTGGAGCGCATCTTCGGCCTTTGTGTCCCCGAGAACGTGCCCTCACAGCGGGTGATGGAAAAGGCTGGGATGCAGGCGGAGCAGGCGTTCACGTTCTATGCCGAGCAGGGCCACTTCTATCGGGGAGAATTCCGAGACCTCACCTACCTGCGGTATGCTATTCACCGTCCTTCATGGAAGTGCAGATCATGAACACTCACACCTATTCTACAGGCACCGAAACCGAGGTCTTGGTCTGGAACGTCGAGACGCTCTGGAAGGCTGCCGCCGATCTGCCCGTCCAGACTGTTCCGCTGTCCGAAGCGGTAAAGCACCTGGACCATGTCAACTGGGCTTACAGCCAGCCGCGTCCTGGGGTGTGGAACGATGTGCATCACGCCAAGCGCATCTTTGAAACCGACCTGGCCTATCCGATCATCCTGTCCGCCGATGGGTCGCTGATGGACGGGGCGCACCGACTGGCCAAAGCATGGATATTAGGGCACGAGACGGTGAAAGCGGTTTGGTTCGAGAGCGATCCCGAGCCTGACGAGCGGAGGCCGAAGAATTAAAAATTGGAACACCAGGATGCGAGACGGGTGGCACTTGCTCGTGACTGTGGCGCGGGGCGAAGAAAGCGCCGCTCCGCGCCCTACACTAATCAGGAGAACCTGAGAATGAGGATACAAGACGAAGCACTTCAGGCTGAGCTGCGAGAGATGCACCGCGTAGATCAGGAACTGCGGCGCAGGTGGGTAGGGGCAGGGGATGACCAAGAACTCGCCTCTCAGGTGAGAAACGTAGACCAAAAGAACATCGCGCGGATGAAAGAGATCATCAATACCCACGGGTGGCCAGGCAAAACGCTTGTCGGCGAGGACGGCGCGAACGCGGCTTGGCTTCTGGTCCAGCACGCCGACAAGGACCGTCCATTCCAGAAACTCTGCTTGGCGCTTATGGCAGCGGCAGGTCCTGAGGAAGTGTCCCAGAGCGACCTTGCCTATCTCACGGATCGTGTACGGATGGGTGAAGGGCAGCCCCAGATATACGGCACGCAATTCTGGACGGACGAGAGTGGACAGTTCGGGCCTCAGCCCATTGAGGATGAGGCTTTGGTGAACGAGCGGCGTGCCAGCGTTGGCCTGGGATCACTAGCTGATTACAAGAAGATGATGATGGACATCTACCAAAAGAATCAACCGAAACAGGACTTGTCGGCGGAGTAGGACTAGGAATGACAACAGTCTGTGAAATTCAGGTCACGAAAGCCAACTCCGATGAAAAGCCAATCTTGCGTCAGCTCCTGGAACTGTATGAGTATGACTTCAGCGAGTTCGAGGGCACAGACGTGGGGCCACACGGCTTCTACGGTTACCGCTACCTAGACCACTACTGGACCGAGATGGGTCGCCACCCGTACCTGATCCGCGTGGACAATAACCTCGCGGGCTTTGTGCTGGTGAATCGGCACACCGTCAGCGGCGAAGACAGGTGGTCACTCGCGGAGTTGTTCGTGATGCGAAAGTACCGAGGGAGAGGGGTCGGCATCTTCGCGGCGACTTCCGTTTTCGATCTGCATCCTGGAGCTTGGGAAGTGAAACAACTCGCTTCCCACCCTGGCTCGACTTCCTTCTGGCGAAAGGTGATTGGAGGATACACGGGCGGGCATTTTGATGAGTGCCAAGGCGAAGCGGAATCAGGTATCGGCCCGATCCAGCTTTTCGACAACTCTGCCTATGCCGCTCATCAGAAAGCGGCGTAGATGACATGAAGGGCATTCTTTGGTAGGATGAGGTAGATTATGCGTGTTCTTGTTATCGGTGGATCGGGTTATCTGGGTTCTTTAGTGAACCCTTTCCTGGCAAAACGCCACGCGCTGCGGGTATCCGATTTGAATTCGCCCTGTAATTTGGCAAGTGAATACAGACTGGGCATTGAATATGTACGGGGAAGCGTTTGCGATCCTGAGGCCCTCGCAAATGCCGTCAAGGACACTGATGTGGTTTTGTACATGGCGATGGGCAGCCATATCCCTCTTGACGGCGACGACTGGGGACGGATCGAGTCACGCGTGAACGCTTTTGACGTGAACGTGAAGGGCTTACACCTGGCGCTGCACGCGGCTCATCTTGCAGGCATCTCGCATGCTGTCTTCACAAGCAGCATGTCTGTCTACGCAGACAATGGTTTAAAGCGCGGCGGAAGCAACGAAGAGACGCCGCCTGACTCAGATTATATTTACGGCTTTACAAAACGCCTGGGAGAGGAAGTGTGCAGAAATGCGTGCCGCATGTGGGGCATGAGCATAAACGCCCTGCGTTTGTTTCTGCCTGTTCCCAAAGACAAGTGGCTGGTGGAGGCGAGGAAAGGCGAGCCGACGCTCTGGACGACAGCAGAAGACACGGCACGCGCTCTTCTGGCGGCGCTGGAGTATCGGGACGGGTTCCAGGCGTTCACGATCAGCGGAGACCATCAGCAGAGGATGATGAACATGGCGAAGGCAAAGCGTCTTCTCGACTGGAAGCCACTAGCAAGGCCGATGAGATGACTTGCCTAATCCCCCTCTTTAACAGGAAAAAATGAACATTACACCTCTGACACCGTTTTCCGAAGTCAATGGCCTGCTCCGAGAGCTGCAGGAGGGCGCTCAGGATATTCTAGGCAGCCAGTTCGTCGGTATGTACTTGGATGGGTCGTTAGCGACAGGTGGCTTCGACGCCGACAGTGATTTGGATTTTGTGATCATCATGGATGAGGAAGTGTCTGCCAATTCATTCCTATGCCTACAGGCGCTGCATGATGGTCTCGCCACAGGGAACACTCACTGGGCGACGAACCTAGAAGGCACTTACATCTCGCGCCACGCTGTCCGTCGACACGATCCAGCTTTTATGTGGCACCCGAACATCGAGCGAGGTGGGGACGAACGCCTGAAGATGGCAGAACACGGCGAGAGCTGGGTGGTTCACCGCTGGGTGCTACGGGATCACGGCATCATATTGGTCGGCCCCAACCCTCAAACACTAATTGATCCCGTCTCGGCAGACGATCTGCGGAGAGCGATGTCTGCCACGCTGACGGGCTGGGCGGCGAGCATCCTGGGCAATTCCGAAGAGATCGGCAACTTGGGCTACCAGACTTATACCGTACTCACCGTGTGCCGCATACTGTACACGCTGCATTCAGGCACTATCGCCTCCAAACCCGTCGCAGCACACTGGGCGCAGGAGACACTTGAGGAGCCGTTTACATCCCTAATTGAACGGGCCTGGTTTGGACGCCATAATCCTGGCCTGGCCGCGCCGTCGGGGGATGTGATCGCAACACTAAACCTGATCCGCTATGCCCTCGGGATAAGTGACGCCACAAGCGCCAAGTGAGTGGAACGAAAGAGATATTCATGTCCAGCGTAACTGACCAAAACTACCTGCTCAACGATCAATACCGCGATGCTTCCAATCTCAATGTTCGCATCGCTCTGCATCAGCGCTTTGGAACAGGCACAATCGGTTTGCACCGCTGGGCATTCGACCAGTTTGAACTGCCGTCCGATGCTCATGTCCTGGAACTCGGCTGCGGCCCAGGGCAGCTTTGGACCGAGAACCTGGACCGAGTACCCGCAGGCTGGCAGATTACCCTCTCTGATCTTTCGCCAGGCATGGTCGAGCAGGCGCGAGAGAACCTTGCAGCTACCTCTTGTTCCTTCACTTTCGCCGAGTTCGATGCACAGGAGGTTCCATTTGCCGACGCCAGCTTTGACGCGGTAATTGCAAATCACATGCTGTACCACGTTCCTGATAGGCAGAAGACGTATGCTGAAGTCAGGCGTGTTCTGAAGCCGCAAGGTCATTTTTATGCGGCTGCTAATAGCCGAGACAGCATGAAGCAGATCGCTGATCTGGAAGCAAGCCTTGGGGTCGTTGGCAGCCTGGGTGCTTTCGCGGGATCAGCCAACTTCTTCAAATTGGAGAACGGCGGCGCAGAGCTTGCGGCCTGGTTTCCATCCGTGAAGCTGCGTCGTTTGGAAGACGCGCTGGCGGTGACCGAGGCGCAGCCCTTGATTGACTACATCCTGTCTTTTGCCGACGGTGCCGCCATTACGGACGATAAGACAGAAAAGTTGAAAGCGACTGTGGAGCAGGAGATCAACAGCAAAGGAGCATTTTACGTTGACAAAGCATCAGGAATGTTTGTGGCAACACGGAAGTAAACAGGATGAACACACCTCATGAGAATGCTGCCTTTGATGAGAATTTTGTCCATGAGCGTTTCATGCGCTCGGCCTTAGCCGTTGCTCGGATGGGGCTGGATCAAGGTGAGCTACCCCTTGGGGCTGTTGTGGTGCAGGGAAGCCAAATCATCGCGTCGGCTCATACCCAGGAAGTCGGGCAGAATCGTCTTCTGGTTCACGCGGACCTACTGGCACTAGAGGCCGCCGACAGGCTGAAGCCCTTTCCTGGCAGCCGCAGGGACTGCACCCTCTATGTCACAGGCGAGCCCTGCCTGATGTGCCTGGGGGCAGCAATGTCCTTTTTCATCGGCGGGATTGTTTACGGCCACGAGATGCCCAGTGACGGCGCGGTGGCTCTGGTTCAGCAATGGCAGCGGGATGATGCGGCTTTCCCTAGCTATCGTCTTCCGAAGATCACGGGCGGCGTGCTACGGGAGGAAGGCATTGGATTGTTCAAGGAATACGTCATGCGGCACTCGTCGGGAGCCATGTGGGAATGGGCGAAGTCGGTAGCTGCACTATGAATGTTCGTAATTGGCGATATGAGTATTCGCAAAGCAAGGGTCTGTTCACCTGAGCAAGCAGCAAGGCTAAGGGCGCAGACAAAAGGAGACTGTATTGAATCTGATTATCCTGTTTGGCCCGCCCGCTGTCGGCAAAATGACCGTCGGACAAGAGCTGTCGAAGATCACGGGCTACAAGCTGCTGCACAATCACATGACGATTGATTTAGTTACGGAGTTTTTCGACTTTGGGACGCCCCAATTTGGCAGGCTTGTTCCTGCGTTCCGCCAGATGCTTGTGGCAGAGGCCGCCGCCAGCGATCTGACGGGCCTGATCTTCACGTTCGTCTGGGCTTTCGACAATCAAGATGATAAGCAGTTTTTGGATGGGCTGCGGGATTCGGTGGCGGAGCATGGCGGCAGCACATACTATGCGGAACTGGAAGCGGGTATGGCAGAGCGTTTGATCCGCAACCGCACGGAGAACCGCCTGCGGCACAAAAAGAAGGCTGACTTCGAGAAGACCGAAGGAGCGATGGTGCGGATGCAGGCTCAGCACCAGATGAACACAAGGAAAAGCGACTTTCCCTATCCTGAGCAGCATATCAAAATCAACAACGCGCATCTGAGCGCAAGGGAAGCCGCAGAGCAAATCGTTCAAGCCTTTGGGCTGCCAAGGCACGAGGGCAATGAAGTATGACCCGCCCCCGCGCCTGCGGCGCTTTGATCCACAATGATGTGATCCTGATGGTCCAGCACCGGGAGCCGACACGCTCGTACTGGACACTGCCTGGTGGCGGCTTAGAGGCGGGAGAGACGCCCGCCGAAGCCGCCGTCCGCGAAGTGCGGGAAGAGACGGATCTGCGAGTACGGGCCGTGCGGCTGCTTTGGGAAGGCTCTTACGGCCACGGTCACCGTACAAGCCCTGAATACTGCTATTTGGTCGAACCTGAAGCTGAGAGTGGGAAGTGCCATGCCATCTTGTTGGGCCTTGATCCCGAGGAAGAACATCTGGCTGCCAATTAACGCCTTCTTCAAGGCGTCGCTTGGGTGCCGCTGGCGGAACTTATGGGTGATGCTCAGGTGGCACGTGTGCTGATGGCACTGGAGAATGAGGCAATTCCATGAGCAGCGTCTGTATTGGCAACCTCTATATCAGCGACCTTGATGGCATGCTGCTTCGAGATAACGCGGCGCTTCCCGATTTTGCTGAGGAAGCATTCGCCGTTAGATGAAGTAATCCTACACTCATCTGGCCTTCACTCTCGCCGTCGCCGACATCCCGGCGATGAAGCAGCGGCTGGAACGGCTTGGCGTTGATCTGCGCCCTGACCGTTCCCGCATAACAGGTGAGGGCCGATCACTTTATTTTGCTGATCCTGACGGCCTCCTGCTGGAGTTTCACACGGGCAGTTTGTCGGCCACCGCGAGGCCATAGTCCTGCCGCATCTCGTAGCTATTGCCTCGGTCACAGTGGATCTGAGCGAGGTACTGCGTGCCTTGCCCCAATCGGATCGCCTGAGTGTCGTCGACGATAGCAGCGGTGTAATGTCTCGTTTCGTAGAAACAGTCAGCACGCAGGCCATAACCCCGTGCCGCGTTGGGTCTCAGTTCCACCATACGCCCGTAAGCGTCTGCGGCGACCTGGTAGTCGCGGCACGAGTAAGCATTGTCGCCGCGCGTTCGGCTGGCGCGGTAGAGGCTATCCGTATAGCTGCGGTGGAAGCCCGTGTAGAAGGCGGCGGCAAGGAGGCCGAGGAAACCCAGGCCAAGGACGCCCGCCAGTCCGATCCCAACGAAGAGCGGCCAGAGTGGTTGCGTAGGTTTACCTTGTTCGACCATGTGTTCCCGTTCCCCGTGTCTCGATGGTAATGCTAGAGTACCAGCATTATCGGCGGGATGGAGGGCGAACCTAAGGGCAATCAAAATGCCTGCTCCAAACTGCCCTTCGGTGGCTGGCCCTTAGCCCAACTCGAACTCATCGCTGATTCTGCCGTAGCGGACGGGATCGGGAAACGTTGGCTGGGGTGGAGCAGGGGCGATGTTGGGGAAATACGGCAGAAGCAAGTTGCGTAAATACTTTAATGGCAAACCAACGACGTTGAAGTAGTCGCCGTTTATGCTGGGGATGAACGAGAGCGCTTTGCCTTGAATGCCGTAAGCGCCGGCTTTGTCCATCGGCTCGCCGGTGGCGACATAGGCGTCTATGACGGCGTCGCTAAGGGCATCAAAGACTACCTCGGTCCGGGCGAAATCCATTCGCACTGCCGCGCCGTGGATGAGGCACAGGCCGGTATAGACTTCGTGGGTGCGGCCACTGAGCTGACGCAGCATCCGGCGGGCGTCGGCGGCGTCCTGGGGCTTGTTGAGAAATGCGCCGTCCAGAACGACCGTCGTGTCCGCCCCGATGATCAAAGCCTCGGCGTCCAAGCGCCCCGCGACTTCCGCCGCTTTGCCCCGCGCGAGCTGCATGACATACTCCGACGGGGCAAAAGTCAAGGGGTCAATTTGTGCCTCGTCATAACCGCTGCCGACGACCTCGAACGGCAGGCCGAGCAAGCCTAGAAGCTCCCGGCGGCGGGGGGATGTAGACGCAAGCACGATTTTCGGCATCACGCGCCGGCCCCCGCGCCTGGCCTCATGCCCCGCTTCACCTTCGGCTCCGTTCCGGCCCGCAGCCGGGCGAGGTTCGGGCGGTGCTTGACGATCACAAACAAGGCGACCAGCGCGGCAAACGCGGCGTGCGGCAGGTCAGGAAACAGCGCAATCAGCACGCCTGACGTCACCACGGCGGCAATCATGGACGACACCGAGATGTAACGGGTGAAAAAGAGGCAGACGCCCCAAACGGCAAAGCCGACCCCTGCCGCAATCGGGGACAGGCCGAAGACGACGCCGAGCGAGGTCGCGACCCCTTTGCCGCCCTTGAAGCGCAAAAACGGACTGAAGTTATGGCCCAAAATGGCTGCAAGACCCACGACGACCGGCATCCAGGAGGAGATGTCAGGATGATGCGCGTGCAGGCGCGTCGTCAGCACCGTCGGAAAGTAGCCTTTGCAGAAGTCACACAAAAAAACGGCGGTTCCCCAGAGCGGCCCCATCGTGCGCCAGACGTTCGACGCCCCGATATTGCCGCTGCCGTAATCGCGCACGTCAATGCCCTTGACCATCCGGCCTACCAAAAGGCCAATGGGCAGAGAGCCGAACAGGTACGCCAGCAGGATCAGCACAAAAGAATGCATAAGTGTCATGGCGCTTCATTATACCAGCAAAATGCGAAACCCGCTAAGCGGCCATAACACTGCGTTACTCACAAAGTCATATAACGCAGAATGCCTAAAATTGTGTCTACGGTTGATGGAAGACACCTCTGAGGCTGCTCATATCAAACGGGCGCGTCCGGCACAGCACCTTGTTAAGCCACTTGCAGTTCAGCAGCCGCCTGGAACTTGATGCCAAAGCCGGTTTAGGCACAAGTTATCGCTCCATTCAGGCATTGGGCGAACATTACCATCTGGCTCAATCAAGTTGTACTCAACATCGCGGTCGAACTCTCCAGATGCAAAAATCCAGCACCTTTTTATAGTACCGCCTCGGATTTCAATAGCCGCTCCGGCAATTTCAGTTTGACAGTTTGGACAAGAGTTTAATCCCCAACCTACACTTGCTACATCAAGGGTTACAAGGTCAAGAATGGCAGGATCTCCCATATTATAGCCGTTAGCTCTGTCATTCCATATTCCCCAGGCAGGGGTTGTTCCGTCGGCGCATGACCGCCACCTGATTGCGTCACCAACTTTATAGGTGTTGCCATCATATGGCTGTTGAGCACCAGAATAACCCCATCCAAACCAAATAAGGTCGGTAACCTGATAGTCGCAAAGAGGACAATGCAAGTCATGTTCCAAAAACGTATATCTTGGCATAGACGTAAACCCTGGCACGAATTAGAAACACAGGTTACTTAAAACCGCTTGCCTACTTAGCGTTGACGGGCATCTCTAAAGCGAACTTGGAGACGCGGACGTGGGGGGGGATTTCAATGGGGTACTGGCCGTCGAAGCAGGCGCGGCAGAACTTGTCTTTGTGGATGCCGATGGCGCGGGCGACGCCGTTGAGGCTCAAGTAGCCGAGAGAAGTCGCGCCGATCATTTGACGGATTTCTTCGACCGAATGCCGTGCGGCAACCAAATCTTCCTGGTTCGCCATGTCAATGCCGTAAAAGCAGGGGTATTGGACCGGCGGGGCGGTGATGCGGACATGAACTTCGGCGGCCCCGGCATCGAAGAGGCGCTTGACGACCTGGCCGGTCGTGGTGCCGCGCACGATGCTGTCGTCCACCATGACAATGCGCTTTCCCGCCAGCGCTTCTTTGATCGGCATCAGCTTCATGCGGACGCCCGCTTCGCGCATTCTTTGGTCGGGCTGGATAAACGTCCGCTGAATGTAGCGGTTCTTGACGACCCCTTCGCCGTAAGGAATGCCGGACGCTTCGGCGTAGCCGATGGCGGCGGGGGTGGCGGCGTCGGGAATCGGCATGACCAGATGGCAGCCGTCGGCGGGATGCTCCCGCGCCAGCTCTTGCCCCATCCGGCGACGGCAGTCATGGAGGCCGCGCCCGTACATGGCACTGTCCGGGCGGGCGAAATAAATAAATTCAAAGAGGCACGTCGCATGGCGCTCCAGGGGAACCGCCTGGCGCTCGCGCAGGCCATGCTTGTCAATCACCACCATCTCGCCTGGCTCGATCTCGCGGACATACACTGCACCGATGGTTTCCAAAGCGCACGTCTCAGATGCCAGCACATAATGCTTGTTGTCTAAAAGCCCCAAACACAGGGGGCGGACGCCGTAAGGGTCCCGGATGCCGATGAGTGCCTCTTCGGTCAAAATTGCAACCGAATACGCCCCGCGCAGGCGGGTCATCGTGTGGGCGACCGCGTCTTCCAGCGTTTTGTCCTGCTGGGTTGCGATCATGCGGGCGATGACTTCGCTGTCGTTGGTCGTGCCGAATGGGACCCCCGCGGCTTCCATCTCAGCGCGAAGCTCTTCTGTGTTGATCAAATTGCCGTTGTGCGCGACCGCAACGGTCCCGTCACCCCAGGCGCAGTGAAGCGGCTGGGCGTTGCGAAGAACGCTGGAGCCGGTGGTGGAGTAACGGGTGTGGCCGATGGCGATATGTCCCTGAAGCTGGGACAGCGTCTGCTCGTCAAAGATCTGGGTGACCAAACCCATCTCTTTGTACCACTTGATCTGGCAGCCGTCGGACACCATGATCCCCGCCGACTCCTGGCCCCGGTGCTGCAAGGCGAACAGGCCATAGAAGGTCAGCTTGGCGACATGCTCGCCCGGCGCAAAAATGCCGAAGACCCCGCATTCCTCGCGCGGCGCGTCATCGTCCTCATACCCCGTCGCCAGCATCACTCGTGTTTCTTCAGTGAACATTCTAGCCCCAGTATACCTGATAGCGCCGCGCATTCATTGCTGCGCCGCGCATTCATTGCTGACCCGCGCATTGCGTGCGCGTCAGACAAAGTTCAGGGCAAGCTGGGCGTTCTTCGCGATAATTTGCACAACCTGCTGCCGAAGATAAGTTTCTGCATCGGCGGCATCGGTTTGGGGAAGGGTGTGGGTGAGGAATCCGCGATCCCAGAGATGGTCCCGTGAGATGGGGCGGCCATGAAACGTCTCAGACTGGTGAGCAACTGCGCTGCCGCCAGCCTCCTGGGCCATGCGGACGACATCGGACACGGAAAGCGAGGGGGGAAGTTGAACAACAAGCTGGATACGTTCCGCTGTTCCGCCGATGGCAAGAACATGGCAGAGGCGGCTGCGGATGCGGGTCATAATGGCTCGGTACGCTGCCTGCCGCAGCTCTTCTGAGGCAAGCACGGGCAGTCCACCCCGCGTGTCCCAGGCCAAATACACAAAAAGCGCGGCGTCCCGACTTTGTAAATGCGGCATGATTAGCCTCCCTGCTCTGATTGAGTTGTGAGAACGAATGTGGGATAAGAACCGAGGCCGGGTGTGCGCCTCAGACTTCTCTACACACTGCACATTTCATGCCAAAAGCAGGCAAACATACTGGTTTTGAGCGATTTATTTTCGCGAAGGGAGCAAGGATACTGTTGAGAAGTAGTGAAAGATACAGAAGCCAGACAGTGTGTAATTCAGGCCACATCTCGGCGGATCGCTAGTAGCAGAACCCGGTTCGCGTGGAACCAGAGTGCGTGGGATTAAAATCCTGCGCTGTATGCCTGCGGCATTACTTCGTATGGGGCGCAGACGCCTACCGTCCGCCTTTGCGGACGAGGATGCAAGGCACCGTTTGCATGCTGCTCTTTCTCCACGCAGGTGGAGACTGGGCGCTTCGCCCCATAGCGCAGGAGTTCACTCCTACGCTTCTTCCAACCCTACACCCCTACCGATCAACCCATCGCCGCTGGGATCGCGCCTTCATACGCCGCCCGCAGGTCTGCCACGGGCAAATCCAGTTTCAACTGGTACTTATCTTGAGTCTCATTGTAGATCCGCAGGTTAATTTGCAGGGTTTCTTTCCCAACGCGGCCGCACGAAGAAGCATCAACCCCGGACGCCGCCGCAAGTTGTCTCACGCTGTCCGTGTCGTGTTTGGATACAGATACGGCAACAAAAGCATTCTGCTCTCCAAATAGTGCTGCCGCGTCAGTATCCAGCAGCGTGACGCCTGCGCCTACCCCGCCCGCAATGCAGCACTCGGCCAGACACACGGCCAGGCCGCCATCAGAAACATCGTGTGCGGATTGCAGTAAGCCTTGATCAATCGCGTCACGCAGGAATGCTTGCAGCTTCTTTTCAGCGTCTATGTCGAGCGCTGGTGGACTGCCCGCTTCCAGGCCGTGCATCAGCGACAGGTACTCGGAGCCGCCGAAGGCTGGCTTGCCGTTACCAACTAGGTAAATGACATCGCCCTCATTCTTGAAGCCCATCGTGACGCGCTTGTCGGCATCGGGCAGCAAGCCGACCATGCCGACGGTGGGTGTAGGGTAGATGGCCTGTTCGGGCGTCTCGTTGTAGAACGAGACATTGCCGGAGATGACGGGAGTGCCGAACGCTTCACAGGCGTCGGCCAGACCCGCCACGGCCCGCTCGAACTGCCAGAAGCCTTCCGGCTTTTCGGGGGACGCAAAGTTCAGGCAGTCGGTGACGGCCAGGGGCGTCGCGCCGACGCAGCTTAGATTGCGGGCGGCTTCGGCGACGGCGATCTGCGCCCCTAAGTACGGGTTTAGGTAGCAGTAGCGTGGGTTGCAGTCTGTCGTCAGGGCCAGCGCCTTATTGCCCGAATCCCGTAGGCGCAGGACGGCGGCGTCGGCCGCGCCCGGCAGAACCGTCGTTTGGGTCTGCACCATCGAATCGTACTGGTCATAGACCCAGCGCTTGGACGCGATAGACGGCGACGCCAGCAGCTTCAGCAGCACGGCGTTGTAGTCGTCCGGCTCTGGTAAGTTTGACAGATCGGCGGACTGAACCTCGGCAATGTACGCCGGCTCGGATGCGGCCAGAGAGTACGTTGGGCAGTCGTCAGTCAAGGACTTCCCAGGAACATCGGCGACGACTACTTCATTGTCTTTCAGCACCACGCGGCCTGTGTCCGTGACCGTGCCGATGACGACCGCGTTCAGGCCCCACTTATGGAACACCGCCGCGACTTCGGCTTCATGGCCGTGCTCAATCACGGCCAGCATCCGCTCCTGCGACTCGGACAGCATGATCTCATAGGGGGTCATGCCCGCTTCCCGCTGCGGCACCGCCCGCACGTCCACGTTCATCCCGACGCTGCCTTTGGCGGACATCTCGCAGGTGGAGCAGGTCAGCCCCGCCGCGCCCATGTCCTGAATGCCGACCACATAGCCCGTCGCCAGCGCTTCCAGCGTCGCCTCAATCAGCAGCTTCTCGGCAAACGGATCGCCCATTTGCACATTGGGCCGCTTGCTTTCCGAGTCCGGCCCCAGCTCTACCGACGCAAACGTCGCCCCATGAATGCCGTCCTTCCCCGTCGCCGACCCGACATACAGCACCGGGTTCCCAACGCCTTGCGATTCCGCCGACGCGATTTTGTCCAGCGGCACCACGCCCACCGCCATCGCGTTGACCAATGGATTGCCCGTGTACGACGGATGAAAGTAGATCTCCCCGCCCACCGTCGGCACCCCGACGCAGTTCCCGTAGTGCGAAATACCGCCGACCACATGCTCAAACAAGTACCGCGTGTGGGCGTTTTCCGTGCCTTCAATCGGCCCAAAGCGCAGAGAGTTCAGAATGGCGATGGGCCGCGCCCCCATCGTAAAGATGTCCCGCAGGATGCCGCCGACACCCGTGGCCGCGCCCTGGAACGGCTCGACCGCCGACGGGTGATTGTGCGACTCCATCTTCATCACGAGGCCAATGTTGCCGCCGATGTCAATGACCCCGGCGTTCTCAACCGCGCCGGTGTCCATCGCTTCTTTGTACTTCTTAAACAGCCGCAGCACGGGCTTGGAATACTTATAGCCGCAATGCTCCGACCACATAACGGCGTACATGCCAAGCTCGGTGATGCTCGGCTCCCGCCCCAGCGCCTCCAAAATCAGCGCGTACTCCGAGTCGTTCAGCCCCATCTCGCGGTAAATCGTCGGGTCAATCATGGTGTGTCCTAAGTTCAAGCTATTCTTCGTCTTCGTCTGGCCAAAAAGTGACTGGCTCGCGTGCGCCGTGCCAAATGTGACGTACAATCACTCGCGGCGCATCAAGTGCGTCCGCCTCATGGACACTGAATAAAATGCGCCAGGTCGGACTGCTGCGGCTGCGCTGGAATGTCAGCACTTTCAGTGTCTGACCTGGATGAACACGCTGAAACAACTCATTTTCAACGGCTTTTACGCCGCGCTTCGGGTAGGTCGCAAGGCTGCGAATCTCTTTCAGTAAGCGGTTTTCCCAATCATTTGCAATGTCAATGCCGCTGATGCCGACAAGGCGCACATACTCGGCGTCTATCTCTTGTTGCAGAGCCTGTGTCAATCGGAGCGCGTATGTTGTCGGCTCATTATTGTTCGGCTGCTCTGCCTTTTTCATGCCGGCACATTCTTTGCTAGGCGTGCCTGTCGTCGTTCTTCGAGCTGTGCTTCGTAATCTTCCAGCGAAATCCATCGGCCTGCTGCGTAATCTTCTTCACTTTTATGCAGAGCAGCCTGCACTTTTTGGCTTTCTTCGTCTGTCATCACGATTTGTACCAGGTCCGCTTCCGCCACGGCAAGCGCTTGGTCAAGCAAAGTAATCAGCGCGTCTTCCGGGTCTTGCCCGCGCTGTTCAGCAACCGAGCGCACCCGCGCTTCGGTTTGTGAGGGTAAAACGAGTGTCATGGCATACCTCCGGGTATCTTTTGCTTATTGTACCTTAATCCGCAACGCGACGAAAAAGAGCGAGGGAGTGAATTCCTCTCGCTAAATATCATTGTCCTTCGGACAACAGAGCGTGAACGTAATCCCACTCCCGCGTCCAAAAGACGACTCTATCTAGCGAGAGGAGTTCACTCTCTCGCTCCGCTCGCCTGCCTTTACAATCTCTTCCAGGACTAGCTCTGCCATACGTCCTAAACGCCAGTAGTAAGCTGATGCCTCCTCATTCAGAATGGAAAGAACAAACTCGCAGCGATGATATGATAAGCCAAGTATTGCTGTCCGCCAAACGTCTAAAGTCCCTCGATCCAAATAAGCCAGGACGCAGCCGGCAACATCTGCATCCAGCATTACGAAGTCAACACCGTTGACATCTTTGCCGCCTACTCCTTTAGGGAAAGGGCTGCTCTGATATTCGGCCCACAGCCCTAAGAGCATTTCGCTGTTTGTTTCTTCAACCATAACGGTTCACACCTTTACGTCGTCCAATGCCTCGAAGTAGGCGATCTCCTGGAAGGCGCGGTAGCGGGCGGCGATGTCGGCGTCCGTGAGGGTGCGGAGGCGGTTCAGGGAGAAGTCCTCGACGTTGTAGGAGGCCATGACGCTGCCGTAGATGACGGCTTTGCGGAGGGTGGCGAACGACGTGTCGTTTTGGGAGGCGACGTAGCCGATGAAGCCGCCGGCGAACGAGTCACCGGCACCGGTCGGGTCGGCGATCTCTTCCAGCGGGTACGACGGGGCGGCGAAGTGGCGGTCGCCCTGGAACAAGAGCGCCCCATGCTCGCCTTTTTTGATGATGACGGTCTTGGGTCCGAGCGCCATCAAGGCTTTGGCGGCTTTGATGACCGACAGCTCGCCCGTGAGCTGCCGCGCTTCGGCATCGTTCATAAACGCGATGTCCACGCGCTTCAAGACTTCTAAGAGGGCGTCGCGCTTGCCTTCAATCCAGAAGTTCATCGTGTCGCAGACGGTCAGGGCCGGGTTCTCGATTTGCTTCACGACTTCAAGCTGAAGCGTCGGGTCAATATTTGCGAGAAAGACGTACTTTGCTTTCTTGTAGCTGTCGGGCAGGGACGGCTGAAAGTCGGCGAAGACGTTAAGCTGGGTGTCCAGCGTGTGCGCGATATTGAGGTCGAAATCGTAGTAGCCTGCCCAGCGGAACGTCTTGCCGCCCGGCACGATTTGCACGCCGTCTAGGTTAATGCCGCGTGAGCGCAGAAAGTCGAGATGCGCTTGCGGAAAATCGTCGCCGACCACACCGACCAGTTCTACGGGCGCGAAGAACGACGCCGCAACGCCGGAATAGTCGGCGGCCCCGCCGAGCGTATCCTTCACTTCTCCGGTCGGCGTCTTCACCGAGTCCAGAGCCATCGATCCGACAATTAACACAGGCGTATCAGACATAATTTTTCCTCTTTTACAATCTCATCGGGGACAAAAAGAAAGCCCGCCGCAAGGCGCGGTGGGCTGGTTTTCCAATTGAATGTTAGCTGTTAATGCTAGTTATTAAGTGACCTCGGCGCGATTCGAACGCGCGACCCTCGGCTTCGGAGGCCGATACTCTAATCCGCTGAGCTACGAGGCCATGTCTTATTTTGGCACTTTCGGCTGATGCCAGCCGAGTTAATGGTAGGTCTTGATGCGGTGACAGTTGCACACCGAACATCACATTTGGCAATTTCTTCCATGAGCGCCTTGACCGTGTGGCGCTGGTTTTGCATTTCACTGACGTTATACTTCTTCACCCCACGTACATGGTCAAACTCCATCACGCGCGGGTCATTGTTTCCGCAGTCCACGCAGGGATGCTCACGCAGATACTTCCACACGATGCGCCGCACTTCTTCCATGACTAGCGCGTTGCGCTTGTCGGCTTTGTCAATGTAATACTGCTTGTTGTTTTGGTAGTGTCGCCGACTATACTCCAGGTAGCATTTCTTGCAAGGCTGCTCATGCTTGCCGCGCCGAATGCGGAACACGGACAGTGGGCGGTACTCGCCGCATCTCGTGCAGTGCATCCCACCAAGCGCCGTGTTCTCTTCCATGATTTCGGGATTGTACTTTAAACCTGTGCGTCTTGTCAATCTCTGTCGGCAGTTTTATTGACAAGCCGACCCAAAATGCGATATGATAAGGGCGTTCGGGAAAGGCAGGCGGAGGCAACGGCGTCTCTTTCTTACTCTCAGCGGCACGGGAGAGCTTGGAAGAGGCTTTTTTGTGTCCCGCGTCTTTTTACTCTGAGGCTTTTTGCCTCTTGGGTTTTCCCGGTACTTTGCCGAGGATAGAGTTACTATGACTCTTCGTTTGATTGATACCGCGGATACTTGTACTACACAGCGTTCAGGAGCCAGCATGAAACACGTCGATTTAGTCGTCATCGGCAGCGGGCCGGCGGGGCAGAAGGCCGCCATTCAGGCCGCCAAGCTCGGCAAAAGCGTCACGCTGATCGAGCGCAATCGCATTCTCGGCGGGGCGTGTACGCACACCGGGACTATTCCCTCCAAAGCGTTGCGGGAGGCCGTGCTGCACTTGTCGGGCATTCAGCAGCGCGGCTTTTACGGCGACCGGGATGGGGGAGGGCGCGGCAAGCCGGAAATCACGATTGAAGATCTGATCGCACGCGGCCAGCAGGTCATTCGGACCGAAATGGAAGTGATCCGGGAACACATGATCCGCAACGAGGTGGAGATCATCTGCGGCGAAGCGAAATTTGAAGACCCGCACATTCTTTCCATTACCCGGCAGAATGCGACCGAGATGCTGGAATTTGATCATGTAGTCATTGCCACGGGAACAGTCCCAGCGCGTCCGCCGAGCGTGCCGTTCGACCGCGACCATGTGCTGGACAGCGACAATCTGTTAGAGCTGTCGCACCTGCCCAAAAGCATGATCATTGTCGGCGGCGGGGTCATCGGCACGGAATACGCCTGCATGATGGCGACTTTGGGCGTCCGTGTGATCTTGACCGAAGCCCGGCCCTCGCTGCTGGATTTTGTGGACTCGGAAATCAGCGAAGCGCTGCAATACCGGATGCGGGCGATGGGAGTGACGCTGCGGCTCGGCGAGCGCGTGGACGATATTCAAGTCCAGCCCGACGGGCTGGTGCAGGCGACATTGCAGTCCGGGAAGCACCTGCGGGCGGACACGCTTTTGTACTGCATCGGGCGTCAAGGCACGACCGAGACGCTGGGCCTGGAAAAAGTCGGCATTGTCCCGGACAACCGGGGACGGCTAAAAGTCAACGAAAATTACCAGACCGCCGTGCCGCATATCTACGCGGTCGGCGATGTGGTGGGTTTTCCGGCATTGGCCTCGACTTCGATGGAACAGGGCCGGCGGGCGTCGTGCCACATCTACGGCGAGCCGACCACGTCCATTCCCGAACTGTTCCCGCTCGGCATCTATGCCATTCCCGAAATCAGCATGGTCGGCAAGACCGAAGCTCAGCTTACCGCCGATGGCATTCCGTATGAAGCAGGGGTCGCTCAGTACCGGGAAATCGCGCGGGGCCAGCTCCTCGGCGACGAAGTGGGAATGCTGAAGCTCTTGATCCACGAGGAAACCCGCGCTATTCTCGGCGTCCATGTGATCGGCACTGGCGCAACCGAACTGATCCACATCGGCCAGGCTGTGATGACGTTCAACGGCACCGTGGATTATTTTATCAACACGGTCTTCAATTACCCGACATTAGCCGAGTGCTACAAAGTGGCCGCGCTGAACGGCTCCAACAAGCTGCGAATGCTCTGGCATGACGATTACGAGCTGCCCCACGCGGCGCGTGAGGCGGTGGCGGCGTAATCTCATTACAAGACCCCAGCACTGAAAGTGCCGGGCTAACGAAGCAAAGAAAGTCCCTGCGGGACTCAATGCCAGCAGCAGAAGGCTCATCGTTGTACTCAGTGCCGGAGGCACTTTCCGTGCTTCGTTAGCCCGGCACTTTCAGTGCCGGGTTTTTAACTGGGCGAAATTTACACGCCCACCTTCACCCCCGCCGCCTGCTGGGACAGCCGGGTCAGAACATCGCGCACGACCGCGTCCGCGCCGATGCCTTCCGCTTCCCCCTCAAAGTTTAAGATCAAGCGGTGCCGCAGGGCTGCCGGGGCGACTGCTGAGATGTCGTCATAGGCGACATTGTAGCGGCCGTCCAGCAGCGCCCGAATCTTCGCCGCCAGCACCAGCGCCTGAGCGCCGCGCGGGGACGCTCCGAAGCGCACGAACTGGTTCACCATTGGCGTCGCCACTTCCGAGCGCGGGTGGGTCGCCAAAATCACCCGGACGGCGAAGTCGCGCACATGGGACGCAATCGGCACCTCGCGGGCCACCTGCCGCATCGCGAGGATTTGCGAGCCGTCCAGGACTTTATTGATCTGCGGCGTCTCCGCTCCGGTCGTCCGCTCGACAATCGTGGATAGCTCGGCCAGAGTCGGCGACGGCACGATCAATTTAAACAGGAAGCGGTCGAGCTGGGCTTCCGGCAGGGGATACGTGCCTTCCATTTCAATCGGGTTCTGGGTCGCCATCACGAAAAACGGCTCCTGTAGTTGGTACTGCTTGCCGGAAACCGTCACCGAATGTTCCTGCATGGCTTCGAGCATCGCCGACTGGGTTTTCGGCGTCGCGCGGTTGATTTCGTCCGCCAGCACGATATTAGCAAAAATCGGACCCGGCTGGAACTGGAAAATCTTCCGCCCGCTGTCGTCTTCCATGAGAATGTTCGTCCCGGTGATGTCGGCGGGCATCAGGTCCGGCGTAAACTGGACCCGATTGAACGACAAGTCCAAGACCTGGGACAGCGTCCTGACGAGCAGCGTTTTGCCCAGGCCCGGCACTCCTTCCAGCAGCGCATGGCCCCCGGACAGCAGGCAAATTAGCACCCCGTCCACAATATCCGTGTTGCCGACAATCACCTTGCCGCACTCGGCCCGCACCCGCGCAAACTCGCCCTTAAATTGCGTAATCGTTTCTTCATTGATGTCCATAGAATGTCCTTTAGAATAGGTTCGTGAAGACAGCGCTTTCTCCCTGCTTAATGAGCCGCCGCCACGGAATAAATTCCGAGGCTGGGAACAAACCAGTGTCGCAACGACACAAGGTGAAGAACACGAACCAATAGCGCGGCTGGGTCTCCCGTCGCCTCGACGGTGGTTTTCCCGAGCCTCGGAATTTATTCCGTGGCATCTTGTTCCGCGTCGGCCTCACCGAGAAGGAACATCTCACCCGAATCGCGAATCGTAACAGCATCACCCTTCCGCAGTTGGGAAAGGAAACGAACGATGCGAACACTTTTAACACTCACTGCCCTGCTGGCTCTTGGAATACCGGCGATGGCCGCCGAGACAGCGGCCACGGTGCAGAAGACGCTGCAAACAGACTACGACAGCCGGGACAAAGCGGTCGCCCGGCGGGACATCAATTCAACATTGGCCGAGTACGCGCCGGACTTTGTCGGGATCAGCCGCACCGGCAAGACACACGGCCTGCCGGAAGAGCGGGCGGACTTTTTGAAGACGTTCGCCCTGCCCGCCCAGCCGGGCGTCACGCAGTCTACGATTGAGAAGCTCACACTGGCGAAGGCCGGAACGGAGGCCGATGTGACTCTGCACCGGCGCGGGACGCTGACGCTGACCGACCCGCAAACCCGCACTTTGCGCGTGGTCGTTCTCAGCGGCGAGTATCAGGATGTCTGGGCGAGGCGCACCGCCGGGTGGCGCTTGACCCGCGAGCAGGCCGTCTCAGTCACGGCGACGGTGAACGGCAAGCCGCTATAGATGGCAGCTTGTGCCGGGGCCGCAAAACGTTTTGCGCTGTTCTGCGTTTTGTCTTCGTTTTGCCGGTGAAGGAGAAACGAGATGAACTGCCTGCTGGCCCCGGCACAGCTCATGCCCGCTTGAGCGCCGACACACTGACGGCGATGCTCATGGCGGCGTACTGCCTGCCTCTGTGCGCCGCCCTGCTTGCCGACCACCGCTTTCTGCACCGCTTCCTTTACTAAGCCACGCTTGGGTATACTGCGGGCATGACAACTTTTACCTCTATGACGACTTCGGCACCCCCGACGGCAAAAACTCAGCCGAAAATTGACATGCTGCATGGCGATACGCGCACTGATCCCTACTTCTGGATGCGCGAAAAAAGCAATCCCGAAGTCACTGCCTACTTGGAAGCCGAGAATGCTTATACCGACGCGGTGTTGGCCCCGACGAAAGAACTTCAGGAAGCGCTGTATCAAGAAATGAAAGGGCGCATTCAGGAGACTGACCTGAGCGTACCGTACAAGTACGGCGACTACTTTTACTATTCCCGCACCGAAGAAGGCAAGCAGTACCCGACCGCCTGCCGCAAGCGCGGCTCGTTAGACGCACCGGAAGAAATCACCCTGGACTTGAACGCTCTGGCGGAAGGGCATTCCTATTTAGGACTGGGCGCGTATGAGGTCAGCGACGACGGCAATCTGCTGGCGTTCTCCACCGAAGTCACGGGCTTCCGGCAGTACACCCTGCAAGTCAAAGACTTGCGGACGGGGGAGCTATTGCCGGACAAAGTCGAAAAAACCGTTTCGGTCGACTGGGCCGCCGACGGCAAAACGCTCTTTTACACGGTGGAAGACGACGCCAAGCGGCCGTATCGCCTGTACCGGCATACACTGGGAACTGCCGAAGATGCGCTGGTCTACGAAGAAACCGACGCGCAGTTTAATCTTGATGCCGGACGGTCCCGCTCCAAGGCGTTTTTGTTCGTCGTGTCGGAAAGCTCCGACACGACCGAAGTGCGCTACCTTCCGAGCGACCAACCCGAAAGCGACTTGACGCTGTATCGCCCGCGCGAAGACAAGCACCGCTATTACGCGGACCATCACGGCGATCGTTTCTTTGTGCGGACCGACAAGGACGCGAAGAACTTTCGCATTGTGTCTGCGCCATTGACAGCCCCGAATGATTGGACGGAGTTCATCGCGCATGACCCTGCCATCACGCGCGAGGACATGGATTTCTTTACGGGACACGGGGTCATCTCGGAGCGGCAGGACGGCTTGGAGCAGCTTCGGGTGGTGGACATGGCGAGCCGTGCCGACCATCTGATCACGTTCCCGGAAGCGGCCTACACGGCGTCTCTAGACACAAACCGTGAGTATGACACCAAAGCCGTCCGGTATCGCTATCAGTCACCGGTGACGCCGTCATCGGTCTACGATTACGACATGGACACGCAGGAGCGGACGCTCTTAAAGCAGACCCCGGTGCTGGGCGGGTACGATGCGTCCGATTACGCCGTGGAGCGGCTGTACGCGGCGGCATCCGACGGTACGCGCGTCCCTATGTCCGTGGTTTATAAGAAAGGCTTCGAGAAGAACGGCCAGGCACCGCTGCTGCTGTACGGCTACGGCTCTTACGGCATTTCCATCCCCGCCGGGTTTTCGTCGAACCGCCTCAGCCTGCTGGACCGGGGCATGGTCTTTGCCGTCGCGCATATTCGGGGTGGCGGAGAGATGGGCGAGGAATGGCGGGATGCAGGCAAGCTGAAGCTGAAAATGAACACGTTCACAGACTTCATCGCGTGCGCTGAGTTCTTGATTGCCGAACAGTACACGTCGCCGGCGCATCTCGCCATCCAGGGCGGCAG
The DNA here is from genome assembly GCA_964252595.1 of uncultured Armatimonadales bacterium. GTDB lineage: Bacteria > Armatimonadota > Armatimonadia > Armatimonadales > Capsulimonadaceae > JANXMY01. The sequence goes on along the minus strand of CAXUNT010000009.1, from coordinate 5,025 downwards.
CGCAGGCGGGCTGCTGATGGGCGCGACAATCAACCTGCGGCCCGACCTATTTCATGCCGTGCTGTCCCAGGTGCCGTTTGTGGATGTGCTAAACACGATGCTCGATGACACGCTGCCGCTGACGGTCGGCGAGTATTTGGAGTGGGGCAACCCGAATGTCCAAGCCGATTACGAATATATGCGGACATACTGCCCGTACACAAATCTTGCCGCCAAAGACTACCCGACCATGCTGGTCAAGACGTCGCTGAACGACAGTCAGGTCATGTACTGGGAAGCCGCGAAATACACGGCCAAGATGCGCTCGCTCAAAACCGACACGAACACGCTGCTGCTGAAGATCAACATGGGTGCCGGCCACGGCGGGGCGTCAGGCCGCTACGATGCTCTGCGCGAGACCGCCCTGGATTATGCGTTCCTGCTGACGACGCTGGGAGCCGCCTAGACACGTCTGGTATGGAAGGCTCGACAGCCGCGGTTTCGGCCTCGCGCTCGGTGCGCGGGGCCGGCTTACCAGCCTTCGACATAAAGGGACGCTCAAAGGCAAGGTGGAAGAGGTAAGCGACGCCGACAGTGACTGCTAGGTCAGCCGCAATAATCGCTGGGTTAGAATGCAGGTGAAGATGACTGATCAGCAGGTGCTTGATCTCGAAAATCACGGTAATGTGGATCAAGTAAATGCTGTACCCGATTGTGCCGACAAAAACCAAAGGCTTCCACGAAAGAATCTTGATCGGTAAACTCCGGTTCTGCCGCGCGGACTGCTCGCTGAGCAGCATCAGGGCAAAGGCCGTGACCGCTCCTACAGCGGCATCAATGAGCGGCAGATGCGGCAGATACGGGGAGCGGCCTTCTCCTGCCGCCGTGATCGGCCATTGGTGCAGCATCCAGGCAAGACAGATGACCGCGAAGGGGAACAGCAATGGCAGGAGCCACTTGAAGCGAGCCGGGCGCATCGCGATGTCAGTCGCCGCCATTCCCATTCCAAACAGAAAGAGGTACCACGGGCAGGCGTGGGCTAGTGGAAGCGCAGGATAAACAACCCCGAAAAGCGCCGCGAGGCCGTAGCCGAGGAGGGCGCTGAACGCCAGCACCGCCGGCGAGCCGTAGCGCGACCAGAGCCACACAAACAGCGGAAACAGAAAATAGATCCGCCATTCCAGGGCAACGCTCCACAGCGGGAGATCCAGCACGTTCTCTTTCGGCATAACGTCTTGCAGCAGCAGCACGTTCACTAGGAGGGTATGGGGCGAGAAGGCTTTTCCTGTGAGGGAGTGCGCCGCCCAGGCAAGTGCCATGGCAAAATAAAGCGGCGGCAGTATTCGCCGGGCGCGGCTTTTGGTGAAGGTTTGCCACCCGCCCCGGAGCGACCCGAAGCGAGTCACCGGCAGCATGAGGCAGGCCCCCGATAAAACAATAAACACGTCTACCGAAAGATGGCCGTAAAGAAGCCAGTTCCGCAGAGCGCCGCTGAAGCCGGGCAAAGCGCCCCCGGTGTGGCTCAGCCACAGGTGATGCGCCACGATGAAAAGAGCGGCGAGGCCGCGCAGGCCGTCGAGATAATCCCGCCGAGCTTTTACAGGAGAAGCTAAGACAGGAGCTTGGGCGGCGTGCGTGAGAGTCATGCCGTAACTTATGCAGAAATCATGCCAACTGCCGCTGACTGATGGACATTGTTATGGGGCATTCGCTGGCGCATGATCTCAAACGCCAAAATTGCCGACGCCGAGGCGGTGCCGAGAGAGTGGGGCAGGGGACGGCCATAGGGAATGCGTAACTTGAGGTCGGCCCGGTCTAGAAACGAGCGGGTGATGCCGCGCTTTTCGCCGCCGATCAGCAGAAAGAGCGGCCGGGTTAGATCGGCATCGTAGACCGAGATGCTGCCGGGTTCGTCAGTCGCACAGGCGATGACAAGGCCGGAGGCCCGGAAGAACTCGGCGGCGTCGGACGCCGTTTCGGCGATGGCCGTCGGGATCAGCTCGGATGTTCCCGCCGAGGCCCGCGCGACAACGCCCGCTGCCGACAGCCAGTTGCGGGAGCGGACTACGAGGCCGTCCGCCCCAGCGGCGTACAGCGCCCGCACGGAAGAGCCGAAATTGAACGGGTCTTCCACACCGTCAATCATCGCGATAAACGGCGCAGCCACGGGCGTTTCTGCCGTCAGGCGGCCTAGCGCGGCGAATTGGTACGGGCCGACTTGGGCGAGAACGCCGCCGTGGGTCTTGCCGCCGGCAAGCCGCTCGATCTCTGCGGCAGAGACGCGCGTGAGGGGAATGCCAAGCCTGCGGGCTGTCTGCGTCAGATGCCGCGTTTGCCCGTCTTCTTTGCCAGCGCGGAGCTGGATGCCGTGAACGGTCCGGTGTCCGCCTTGCAGTGCGGCCTGCACGGAAATGAAGCCTTCCAACTGCGCGATTTCGGCGGGGGCAATTTCGTCGGTCATAACGAAGAGTGTACCCGACACAAAAAGAAGCCGCGCAAAAAAGAAGCCGCTGCGGTGACGCGGCGGCTTAAAGGATTAGGGGATGAGCAATGGGAGGTCTCTCAACCTCAGCCATGAGTTGATTATAGTCCGCCTTTGTTAAGAGAATATTAAGCAGCGGTTAAGTTTTGGTTAAGAAAGAGGAACCGGCACTTCCAGTGCCGGGTTTCTCTCGGTTGCCCTGAATTGACTTTGCCGCCTCGCGTATGCTACACTTTGGCGTCATGTCTTTATCCAATTCTCTGCTTACCTCCCTGTCCCTGGACGAACAGATCGCCTTGCTGTCGCGCGGGACCGCCGACATCGTCCCGCTGCCGGAGCTGAAAGCGAAGCTCGCGAAGTCCGCCAAAGACGGCAAGCCGCTGCAAGTGAAGCTGGGGCTGGACCCGACCGCGCCGGACATCCATCTCGGCTTTGCGGTCGTCCTGCGGAAGCTGCGGCAGTTTCAGGACCTCGGCCACGAAGTCGTGATCATTATCGGGGACTACACGGCGCTGATTGGGGACCCATCGGGCCGCTCGACCACCCGGCCCATGCTGTCGCCGGAAGAAATTGAAGCGAACGGCCGGACTTATGTGGAGCAGCTTGCAAAAGTGCTGGACCGCGAAAAGACCGTGATTCGTTTCAATAGTGAGTGGCTGGGGAAACTTTCTTTTGCAGACCTGGTCGGGCTGGCGTCTAAGATGACCGTCGCGCAGGTCATGCAGCGCGAGGATTTCAAGAACCGCTTTGAAGAGGGCCTGCCGATCAGCCTGCACGAGCTGCTGTACCCGCTGGCGCAGGCGTATGACAGCGTTGCGATCGGTGCCGACATTGAAATGGGTGGGCAGGATCAGACGTTTAACAATCTCGCGGGCCGGATGCTGCAAAAAGAAATGGGGCAGGAGCCGCAGGTAGTATTGCTGATGCCGCTGTTGGTCGGGCTGGACGGTGTCAAAAAGATGAGCAAGTCGCTCGGCAATTATGTCGGCATTTCCGAGCCGCCGACGGCGATGTTCGGCAAGCTGATGTCGCTGTCCGATGAAATAATGCCGGTGTATTACGAGCTGTGCACGGATGTCCCGATGGACGAAGTAGCGGCGCTGACAAGCTCCGCGCAGACCCATCCGCGCGAGGCGAAAAAGCGGCTGGCCCGCGAGATCATCACGCTGTACCACAGCGCGGATGCCGCGCAGGCGGCGGACGACGAGTTTGAGCGGGTGCACAAAGAGCATCAAGTGCCGGACGATATTCCGGAGTTTGCCGTTCCCGCTGAACTTTGCGATGCTGACGGTCATCTGCGTGTGACCGCGCTTCTCGTTGCCGCGAAGCTGGCCCCATCGTCAGGTGAAGCGAAGCGCCTCATCCTGGGGGGTGGGGTCAGCCTGGACGGCGATAAAATTGCGGACGCCGCCGCGACTGTGCGGGTCCAGACCGGGCAGGTCGTCAAAGTGGGCCGAAACCGCTTTGTGCAGCTGGTCGCTCCTGCCGGGGCATGATGAGGATCGTGATAGGAAGCCGCATGGCCGAACTGGAAACACAACCGATGACGCTTGACTCCGCGCCGCCTGAAGAAGCCGCCTTGGCCGCGCCCCCGCCGCCGACTGACCCGGCGCTGTTTGAGGCGGAAATGAACCCGCATCTCGACGCCTTGTACCGCAACGCCCTGCGTCTGACGGGCAATGCCAACGATGCGGAAGATCTACTCCAAGATACCTACCTCCGCGCATATCGTTTTTTTTATCAGTATCAGCCGGGAACCAACGCAAAAGCGTGGCTGTTCCGAATCATGAACACGGTTTTTCTCAACGATTACCGCAAAAAATCCCGGCAGGGCGAGACCGTTTCGTATGACGGGCTGGAAGATTTCTATCTGTACAACCGCTTGTCGGAAGACGGCCTCGGCGGGGACCACCCGGAAACAGAGAATCCCGAAAAGGCGGTTCTGGAAAAGCTTGACATTGAGATCATTCAGCAGGCAATCCAAGCCCTGCCTCCTGAGTTTCGGGACACGGTCGCTTTAGCGACTGTGGAAGAAATGTCCTATCAAGAGATCGCCGATATGCTGGAAATCCCGGTCGGCACCGTCCGGTCGCGCTTGTCGCGGGGACGGAAATTGTTGCAGCGGGCATTGTGGGAGTATCTCAGCGGCGAGGAAGCCCGCTTTGGAGCATTCCCTGTTGCAGAAGCAGTGAGATGAGGCACGAATGTGGAACAGGAATTGAATAAAGACGCCGAAATGAAGCGCATGGCGGACTGCGTGGATGCAGATTTTTACTCATGCGAAGAGGCCGTCAAACGTCTGAATGAGTATCTAGACCATGAAATGACTCCAGAAGAGCGCGTCATCGTGCTGAAGCACCTGGAAATCTGCCGCCCCTGCCTTGCCCGCTTCTCGTTTGAGCAAACTTTGGTGGTCACCCTGCGCCAGAAAGTCTCGGCTTTGTGCCTTTCCGCGGCCGTGCGCGAAAAGCTGATTTCGCTGCTGCGGGAAGAGTGACCGCTTTTAAGAGGGCGAACACAAGGTTCGCGCCCTACGTCATCCATGCTCAACTCCGCTTCCGAAC
>CAXUNT010000008.1:62124-78887 GCA_964252595.1 uncultured Armatimonadales bacterium | reverse complement strand
GTTCCAGGTCACCAGCAGGCCGCCTGCCCCAGCGCCCCAACTGCCGAAAGCGTTAGGAAAAGCCCTACGCCGCGCCCTGGAAAAAGACCCGGTGCGGCGTTATCCGACCGCCGCCGCATTTGTTCAGGCGGTGAAATCAGCCCTGCCGAAGTCTGTTCTGCCGAAGCCGGTGCCTGTCCTCGGCAGGGCATCGGTGGCACCTCGCCTGCCTTCCGTGCCGCGCTGGGCGCAGGGCGCGATCCTACTGCTTTTGTTTGCCGGGGCTTTCTCAGTAGCGGCGTTTGAGCGGCACCCCACACGGGCGGCTGCGCCGAGCAAAATATCTGCTCCTGCCCAACCGCTTGCTGCTGCTCCCGCACCGTCCCTTCCGGTGCCGGTCGTTCTCGCGCCTGCCGTTCGCCCCGTTCCGCAACCTGCCGCGCCGTACTGGGCGCAAGCAGAGAAGATGCCGCCGGCTCCCGTGCCAGCCGTGGCAGCTACTCGTCGCGACCCAGCCGGAACGGAATTATCTCAGGCCGGCAGGCCGGCTTCCGCGCAGGCTGGGACAGACGACACTTTGAACGATTCCAGCAGCAATTCAATGAATAGCGGGCAATCTGGCGAAGTGCCGCCGCAAGAGCGCCGGCAGCGCCGCGCTGACTTCCCGGTGGAAGCCGCCGCGCCTCAGCCGTCTTTTCGCAGCTACCCACACGCGGCTCAGGCCACGCCAAGTGCAGATGCGTCCCCGCAGGCGCAGATCTCCGTGCAGCCTGATGTCCAGCGTCAGCCCCAATACCAAGCCGCGCAGGTTCCTACGCAAGCCGTGCCGCAGGCGGCCACGCTGCCTGACACCGGAAGCGGTGGCTACGACCCGGAAGCCGCCGCTCGGCTCCGCAAGCGCGGCTGGTCCCAAAGTGGCGATGCCTCCGGTCAATAACCCAAAAAGCTTTGAAGCTAATCGTAATGGAAAATAATATGAACAAAGAAGATCGGCTGGCCGAAATTGCTGGCAATCCCGATGAAACGCAGATTGTCAGCTTGAAGGACCTGGAGGAACTGGAATACTTGCAGCTTACCGGCGGGGATCAAGGCGCTCCGGCGGCAGCCCGCCGCGTTGTTCCCCTCGGCGTCCTGCTGGGACTGCTGGCGGCACTGTGCCTGGCCGGCGTGCTGGCAGTCTTGGCGGTGCATCATGGGACGCAGCCTGCTGCCGCTCAAGCCGCGCCGCAGGGGAGCCGCTGACGATGTCTCGTAAACCGCTGATTTGTACGCTGATCGGCTGCGCTACGCTGGTATCTTTCGTGGCCGGCGCATGGGCCGATGCGACCGCCGATCCGTTTCCGACCATTGCCGAGTCACATTGGACAGGCCAGCGCTTCATCCTCCTGCCGCAGTCACGCGCCGTGCAGCATTACGGCTACCAGGAGCTGTACCGGGACACCGACAAAGAGTTTGTCCCGCTGCCGTATGCCGAGTTTGCCGGGCGGATCGTGCGGGTTACAGGCATCGCCCAGGGACATGGGCCAAACGGAGAAACGCTGGACGAAGCGGATTTGCAGCTTGAAGACAACCAAAAGACGATCCACGCGGATATTGATCACGGCTGCATGGAGGATGCCGCGCCGGTGTCAGATCTGGACACGGCCCGAACGCTGTACCGGGGAAGAACCCTGTGGCTGGCGAGCGACCACGTCAGCACCTATGACGCCGCAAAAGACCTATCAGACTCCCCGGCAGCGCTTGCGCTGCATGAAGCGTTTGGGCAAGTCAAGATCAAGCAGTATTCGCCGTTACGTGTGCTGGATGTGGTGCCGGGCTGGTACGCCAGCGCCCCGGTCCGTTTCATTGTGCAGGACGCGGCGACTGGGGCGACAGGCTATGTGGATGTCCACATGAGCGACACGAACGTGCCGAAGGACTTGCAGGCAGTAAGCCGCTTCCGGGACGTATTTTTGGAGAATGACCCGCGCATCGCTTATCCCTGGCCCGCAAAGATATGGACGGCGATTGAAAACAAAGAAGTGCTTGTCGGCATGACGGCGCCGCAGGTCCAAATGAGCTGGGGCGTCCCGAAGAACATCCGCCGCACGAATGGGGAGCAAGCGGAGCAGTGGGCTTATGCGGCCAATTACACGCTGACGCTGAAAAACGGAGTTTTAACCGCTATTACGAAGCAGTGACGCGGCTCACGCCGACCAATCTTCCGCTTGAAGGCCCGGAACCTGTTCAAAATGTCTGAGATTGCGCGTCAACAGCGTCGCCCTGGCCGCTAGACAAATCGCGGCTATTCGTAAGTCCTTCGTCCCGATACGAATTTTTGCCTGACGAAGCCGTCCAAACTGATCGGATGGCTCTGCGCCAAAAGATAAAATCTTCAAGTCGCGGAATATCGCGATGTGTTCTTCAAGAAGTGTATAGGCGTCTTGTACCCTGTGTGGAGTGCTTGCTTTGGCCGCTTCCGCAAGCCATCCGCGCATCTGCTCTTCGTGATTGATGATCGTCGTCCCGACTTCCTCAACCGGAACTTGTCTAAACGCATTTGTAGCGGGAACGCGGTGCTGCCTCCACGCTGCAAGATGCTGAGATGATCCGTGTCCAATAGCTACATTAGGGAACTGCCTCGTTATCCATCGGGTCCTCGGCCTCACGCCATTTTCTTCCTTCACGAACCGCATCCTCAAACAAGGGGTTGTCGGCGAAAATGCCGACCATGCGCTGCCAGCCACGCGGCTCTTTGGACTTCTGTGCAAGGCTTGCTTTTTCCAGCCGTTCCATTTTCATTTCCACAGCGGCAATTCGCTCTTCCAAATCTTCCAGGGTTTGTGTCGGCATCACCTGATTTCTCCTTTCGGCTGACAACAGTATACCCGGCGGCGAACGGCAAAAAGCGGTCCCGGACAGTGTCCGGGACCGCTTTGTCTGCACTGCTGCTTACTGCTGCTGGTTTTGGTCTTGGGGAACCGGCTCTGCCGGGGCTTCGTCCTGCGGGGCTAATCCCTGATTCTTGGCTTCGGTCTTCGCGGTTTCAACCGCTTCATGGACAGCGCTTTGGGCCACTGTCGTGACTTTCTGGGTTAAATCCGAGGCGGCTTCCGTCGCTTTGTCTAAAAGCTGGTCACGGGTCTTGCCGAGGGCTTTATGCTCGTAGGAAGTTTCTGGGACGGCGAGACCGAGGCCGAGTCCGGCGACAAGGGCCATCGCGCCGATGACCAGCGGGTTTTCCTGAAGCGTAGTGCCGAACCAGCCCGCGCCAGCCTGTGCTTGGGTCTTGACCTGGGAGCCAAGATTACCGGCGGCGACCTGGACCTGACCGGAAATCGTTCCCACCTTTTCGGCGGCATCGGAAACGCTAACCGGGGTCTGGGCGGCTGTCGCGCTGTTGTTGCGAAGCAGCCAGATCAGGCTGGACAGGAAGACAATCGCTTGCAGGGGCGAGCGCTGAACAATGCTCCAAAGGCCCATGCCGACCGTGCTGGCCGCGCCAGCGACAGCGCCCTTGGATTTCGTGCCGGCATCGGCGGCAGCCGTCTTCGTTGCGGCGGCTTTCTCAGCCGCAGCGGCTTTTGCCGCGGCAGCCTTGTCGGCGAGCGTGCTTGCCGCGTCTTTTGCCTTGTCGGCGACACTTTGCGCGGTGTCCTGCGCCTTGTCAGCAATGCCGGCGGCGGCATCTTGGGCCTTCTGGGTAAGATTGCCGGCGGCATCCTGTGCTTTACCTGCGATGTCTTGAGCGGTTGAAGAAACGTTTTGTGCCATATCCTGAGCCTTGTCCTGCACGGCGTCTGTGACGTCCTGCGCTTTGTCTTGAAGATCGCTTGCTTTGTCTTGAAAATCGCTTGCTTTGTCTTGAACCGCGCCAGCGATCTCCGGAATCTTCTCCGAGAAGTCGCTAGTCGACTGTGGTACACTGCTTTCAGCCTCTGGTATTTCCAGGTAGCCACTGGAGGTATACGGACTTAATTCGGATTCGGCGGGGGTCTCGTACTCGGCGGCGACGCCGAACTCAAGAGCGTCTGCCGGATCAATCATCTCACTGACGGAAAGCGGGACCGCGTCTTCCGGGCCATCCACCAAGAACACCGTGCCGGTGCTGACAGCGCCGTCGGCGAGCGGCTCTTCGACTAGCATGATGGCCCCGACTTCCAGCGTATCTTCCACCGGCACTTCTTCGCTAATAGGATCGCCGGCAGGAACCGTCTCGGACGGCTCGTGGTAGTGCGGGCGGTTTTTTCTGCTCATAACAAGTTCTCCTCAAACGTAAAAATCAAGACGCGGCTTGGGCGCTGGTGCTTTTCAGGAACCGGGCGGCGGCGAAGCCGAGCAGCGCGGCGACGCCGACGAAATAGGCGGGCTGGCTGCGTGCGAAGCTTTCGGTGTCGCGGACGACCTGGTCAATGTCTTTCGCCTGAATTGTCGTCCCGACCTCGTTCAGCTTGTCCACTGCCTGGTCAATATACGGCGCAGCGACGGCGCCCAGGCCCTGACCGCGAAACGAATCTCCGTTCTGCTTCAGGATCTGGGCAGCCTCGGTGATGCCGGTCGCGAGCGCATCTTTTTGCTGGGTCAGCGCAGTTTTCACCCGTGATCCCACGAGGTCAACGGCCTGCCCGGCATACTGCTGGCCCTGCTGAACCGCCTGCTGGGTTTGGTCTTTGATCTGTCCGGTTATCTGCTCTGTGTCAGCCATTATTGTCTTCTCCTGCAAGGTTTCGTTTAATTCCGATGCCCGTTTTTACCCGCAGAACGGCAAGCGTAAACGGGAACTATTTCTGTAAAGATTTTGTTAACTGAGTTGACAGTAATACGCTCATGTGCAATAATGCTGCAAAGATAAGCTCGGCTGCCGCTCAGACAGAAGAGTCACAAGTTGAGGAGACATCATGGCGGTAGATTACAAAGACTATTATAAGATCTTAGGCGTGTCGAAGACTGCGACGGAAAAAGAAATCAAAGCCGCTTATCGCAGCCTGGCCCGCAAATATCACCCGGACGTGAACCCTGGCGACAAAACAGCGGAAGATAAATTCAAAGATGTCGGTGAAGCGTACGATGTCCTGTCGGATGCCGATAAACGCTCCAAGTACGACCAGTTCGGCGACCAGTGGAAGTCCTACAGCCAGAACAGCGGCTTTTCCCCCAATTCAGGCAGTGCGGGCGGCGCACGCCAGCCGGACTTCGACTTTGGCGGCGCGGGCGGCAATTCTGCCTCCATTGATGACTTTCTCTCCTCGCTGTTCGGCGGCGGGGGTAGCGGCACAAGCGGATTCAGCACGGGGCCGAGCGGTTTTGGTGGGGGACTCGGCGGCCGGCCCGGCATCCGAACTTCGCCGCAGGTGGAGCAGGATGTCGAACAGTCAGTAGACATCACGCTGGAAGAAGCGTATCGGGGGACAACCCGCTCGTTCACCCTGAACATTCCCGAGACCTGCGGCCAGTGCGGCGGCGCAGGGGCGGTCTCGGTCGGCAAAGGCCGGCCTTGCTCCATGTGTTCGGGTTCCGGCAAAGTTAAAGGCCGGAGCGGCCTGTTCGGCCAATCCGTCTGCCCGCAGTGCGGCGGCACGGGCCAGGCGACGGAGACCTGCCCGGAGTGCCACGGCGAAGGGACAGAAACCAAGCAGCGGCGCTTGTCGGATGTGAAGATCCCGCCGGGGGTCACCGACGGCCAGCGCATTCGTCTCGCCGGGCAGGGCGCGGCGGGCGGCGACTTGTTCCTGAAAATCAAGATCAAAGCCAGCGCCAAGTTTGAGCGTCTCGGCGACGATTTAAAGACAGACTTTGCAGTCCCGTACACGGTTGCTGCGCTTGGCGGGGAAGCGTCTGTCGAGACCTTTGACGGCCCGCGCACCTTGACAATCCCGGCGGGGACTCAAAGCGGCCAGTCGTTTCGCTTGAAAGGGCAGGGGATGCCAATCTTGAAGGGCGGCGGGCGCGGCAACTTGCAGGCGACGGTGAAAATCACCGTGCCGAAGGACTTGTCGCCGCGCGAGCGCGACCTGCTGACGGAGCTGGCAAAGCTGCGTTCGGACGAAGTCAAAGTCTAAGAAGAAGTCAAAGTCTGAGAAGAAGTCAATGTCTGAGGGACGAAACTATGGAGCCTGAAAGCCGGCCGTTTCTTGATCGGGAGCCTTTGGTCGCGGTACGCGATCCGGCGGCAGTCCTGCATGGCGGCGTTTTCCACTGCTTTCATACCGCCGTCGAGCCAGCGGGAGATGAGTATGCCCTGTTTGTTGACGTGACAACGAGCCGCGACCTCACAAACTGGACCCCGCCCCGCCGCTTGACGCCGCCCGGCCTCAACTTTTCGTCGCCCGGCAATGTCCTTCGGGTGGACGACCGCTGGGTGCAGTGCCTGCAAAGCTATCCGATTCCGCCCGGCGGCCAGTACGGCACGGATGCGTCGCGCTTATGGCTGATGGAAAGCTCGGACTTGACGCACTGGTCTGCGCCCCGTCTGCTTCAGCCGGACGGCTGCCGGGCCGCCTGGGCGTACTCGCGCCGTCAGATAGACCCGTACCTGGTTCAGCATGATGGGCGCTTCTGGTGCTTTTACAAGACCGACGGCAGCCTGGGCCTGCTTGTCTCAGAAGCACTGACGGGCGACCGGGCGCAGTGGCAGGAGGCAAGTGACCTGCGGCCTGTCCTAAGCGCGGCGGACACGCCCGACGGGGCGACTGTCGAGAACCCGTGCATTGTTCGCAGCGGCGAGGAGCTTGTACTGTTTTTCGCCCCTTGCCGCGAAGGACGCGGCATTGGGACGGCCCGCTCGAGTGACCTCGTGCGCTGGCATGATGTGCGCTACTTAGACTTCCCCGTCGTTCCCTGGGCGCCGGGCGGTCCGACCGCGGCGATGGTGCTGGATACGCGGCAGGAACGTGGATCGTGGACCATGTTCTTTCACGGCGACCGTCTGCCGCCGCACGGCGCGGCGCTCGGCGGTGCCTGGAGCGACGATTTAGAACACTGGCATCTGTTTTAGGTACGGATGCCGGTTTGGATGCCGGCGCTCAGCCGGAAAGCGTTTCGCGGAGGGCTTCTATGGCATTTTTGAAGGACAAAGACGAGCCAATTTACACGATTTCCATTGCCGCCAAGCTGGTCCGCCCGCCGTCGCGCACGGTGCCAGCGAGCGCGGAAGACGCGGCGAAGCCGATCCACGCCCAAACGCTTCGCATGTACGATAAGCTGGGTCTGGTCAAGCCGCGCAAAGTCGGCAAGAACCGGTTCTATTCGGACCGGGACATTGAGCGCTTGCAGCAGATCCAGCATTTTACGCAGGACATCGGGATCAACTTAGCTGGCGTCGCGTATATCTTTGCGCTGCTGGACCAAATTCAGCTTGACCAGCGGCAGGCGGACGAAACGGCGCTTGAGCGCATGGAAGCCATGCTGCGCCGCGCTGAAGAATGTGTTCGCGAAGCGGCGGCAAGTCAGGAAGACGAGATTTAAAGACGGAGGTAAGGACGAATGTTCGAGAAATTTACCGAACGAGCGCGAGAACTGGTGCAGACTGCCCAGGATGTTCTCGTGCGTTACAAGCATACCCAGCTTGATACCGAGCATTTACTGCTTGCCATGCTGGAACAAAACGATGGGCTGGCGGTTCAAGTCTTGCAAGCCCTCAACGTGGACACGCGGGCGCTATCCCACGCAGCGGAAGAAGCGCTGGCGCGGGCACCCAAAGTGCAGTACGCCGACCAGGGGGCACAGGTTTATATCACGCCCCGCATCAAGCGCGTTTTTGACCTCGCCAAAGAAGAAGCCCAGCGCCTGCATGACAGCTACATCGGGGTCGAGCATCTGCTGCTGGGCCTCATCACCGAGGGCGACGGCGGCGCGGCGCGTCTCTTGAAGCAGCAAAACGTAGACGAAGAAAAAGTTTACAAGGCTTTGCAGCAAGTACGCGGCTCGTCGCGGGTCACCGATGAGAACCCGGAAGAAAAATACCGGATGCTGGAGCGCTTTTCGCGCGACTTGACCCAGCTTGCCCGCGAGGACAAAATTGATCCGGTGATCGGGCGCGACGAGGAAGTCAAGCGGACCATCCAGATTTTGTCCCGGCGCACCAAAAACAATCCGGTGCTGATCGGCGACCCCGGCGTCGGCAAAACGGCCATCGCCGAAGGGCTGGCCCGCAAGATCGCGGCGGGCGACGTTCCCGAAAACCTGCGCGGGCGGCGACTGCTCGCGCTGGACATGGGCGCGATGGTCGCCGGCTCCAAGTTCCGAGGCGAATTTGAAGAACGGCTGAAGGGCGTCATGGACGAGGTCCGCAAAGCCGCCGGCCAGGTCATCTTGTTCTTAGATGAGCTGCACACGGTTGTCGGCGCGGGCGCGGCGGAAGGGGCGATGGATGCGTCCAATATGCTCAAACCTGCTCTGGCGCGGGGCGAACTCCAGTGCATCGGCGCGACGACGCTGGACGAGTACCGCAAGAACATCGAGAAAGACGCGGCGTTAGAGCGCCGCTTCCAGCCGATTGTGGTCGGGGAGCCGTCGGTCGCCGATACGATTGAAATACTCAAGGGCCTGCGGGACAAGTACGAAGCCCATCATACGGTCAAAATTGACGACAGTGCCTTAGTCGCCGCCGCCGAACTCAGCGCCCGCTATGTGACGGATCGCTTTTTGCCCGACAAAGCGATTGATTTAATTGACGAAGCGGCGTCGAAGATCCGTATTGAAAAATCGTCCATGCCCACGGACATCAAAGACATGGAAGCGCGGCTGACAAAGACGCAGGCGGAAGGCCGTGCGGCGGCGGACGCCCGCGACTACGAAAAAGCCGCACGGCTGCGGGACGAAGAAGTTGCTCTGCGCCGGGAATTCACGGAAAGCCGCGATGCATGGATGCATGAATCGGGCGTCGGCAGCGTTGTCGGCGAGCATGACATCGCGGAACTTATCTCCAAGACCACGGGCATCCCTGTGTCCCGTATGTTTGAGGAAGAAGCCGAAAAGCTGCTTAACATGGAGATCAAGCTGCATGAGCGGGTCATCGGCCAGGAAGCCGCGATTGAAGCAGTCTCGGAAGCCGTCCGGCGCGGCCGGGCGGGCCTCAAAGACCCGAACCGGCCCATCGGATCGTTTTTGTTTCTCGGCCCCACGGGCGTCGGCAAGACGGAGCTTGCGCGGGCCTTGGCCCAGTTTATGTTTGATGACCCGGACGCGATGATCCGCATTGACATGTCCGAGTACATGGAAAAGCACTCGGTCGCGCGGCTCATCGGCGCACCGCCCGGCTATGTCGGCTACGACGAAGGCGGCCAGCTCACCGAAGCCGTCCGCCGCCGTCCGTACCGCGTGGTCCTCTTGGACGAGATCGAAAAAGCGCACCCGGATGTCTTCAACATCCTGTTGCAGCTTCTCGACGCGGGCCGCCTGACCGACAGCACCGGACGCACCGTAGACTTTAAGAACACAGTGGTCATCATGACTTCCAACATCGGCAGCCAGTTTATTGAAGCCATGCCCGTCGGCGCGTCCCAGCACGAGCAGGACATGCTATATGATGCCATGAAAGAGCGCGTGACCCAGGAGCTTCGCAAGTATTTCCGGCCTGAGCTTCTCAACAGAATAGACGAAACCATTGTTTTTCATGCACTCAACCAGCCGCAGATCACCCAGATCGTGGATCTCTTGCTGCAAGGAACCGAGCGGCAGTTGTCCGCCCGCAAGCTGCACTTGGAAGTCACCGACGCCGCCAAGACACTCATCGCCGAATCCGGCTTCGACCCGCTCTACGGAGCGCGTCCCCTGCGCCGGACCATCCAGCGCATGGTCGAGAACCCGATTTCCAGTGCTATCCTGCGCCGCCAGTTTACCGACGGCGACACGATCCTGGTAGACAGCGACGGCGAGAAGATCCTTACTTCGCTAAAAGTCCCAAGCCGAGCCGCTGAGTCCGCCCTGGCCTAGCGCGAGTGACACCTGAGAGCGACAGCAAGTGCTGTCGCTCTTTTTTATTTGCATAGTACAATGCTTGTATGATTGAGACTTCTCAAATCCTCAGTGTCGCCGAGAAAATCGCCCGGCAGTTCCACCCGGAGCGCATTATCCTGTTCGGCTCCTACGCTTATGGCACGCCTAACGAAGACTCCGACGTAGACCTGCTCGTCGTCATGCCTCTGCCGAACAAAGGGCGCGGTAGGGCGTCCGACATCCGGCAGTTCCTGGACATTGCATTCCCGATGGACATTCTCATCTACGACCCTGACTATTTACAGCAGCGTATCGAAATTGTAGATTTTTTTGTGCGCGAGATCACAGTAAAGGGGCAGGTCATTTATGAAGGTCGCCACGCAGGAATGGATCACGAAAGCGGAAGGCGACTGGACTTCAGCAGGCCGCGAATACCAGGCGCGGAAGGCCCCCAACCATAACGACACCTGTTACCACTGCCAGAAATGCGCCGAGAAATATCTGAAGGCAAAGCTTCAAGAAGCAAGCATCGCTGTCCCGAAAATACACAATCTTCCTGCCCTTCTTGCTTCGGTCTTGCCGATAGATGCGTCCTGGGCAATTTTACAGCCGGCGCTCCTGAAACTCGACGACTACGGCACAGATTTTCGGTATCCCGGCAAGGATGCGACAAAAGCGGATGCACAGGAAGCGTATCGTTTTTGTCGAGTAGTACGCGAGGTCGCCCGACGCAGTTTCAGCCTGCCGGTTTAGTGACCTTCTTACACTTGTCAACCCTGGAGAAGACAAAGATGGATGGCTACGAGGTCAAAGTTTATTATAGCGCCGATGACGAGTGCTACGTTGCTCAGATTGTCGAGTTTGTCGGCTGCGCCGTAGATGGGCCGACGCCGGAAGTTGCATTAGCCCGGCTGCATGACGCCAAAGCGGATTGGGTCCGCATTGTGCAGGAAAAAGGTCAGCCTCTTCCTGCGCCGCGCTACGGACTGCCGCGGAGAGAAGCCACATCGGTCGTGTAGATGAACAAGAGTGATAAAATTATCCGGTGGTTCCAGCCGGAGTGCAGTTCTCGCAAGAAAAGCCCGGCTCAATGAGCCGGGCTTTCGTCATTTCCATGCTGCTGATCTATCTGCGCCGCTGATTTAGCGCAGGCTGAAAGTCGCGGCGAAGGCCGGGGTGCCGCTGTAATCTGTGGAGGCGGCGGGGAGGGTCGTGTCGGCGGCGCAGGGGCTGCCGCTCATGTTCTGGGCGCAGCCGGAACTGGGATTGTTCGCCCCGGCGGAAACGGCGGTGCCGCGCAGCCACTTGACATGGCCGTCCGACATCAGAAAGTCGGAGCCGTCGGTATGCCGGCCTGTCGTCGCGAAGCCGGAGTTCGGCGTATTCTTGGCCGGGCTGCCGAGCGGACCGGTTTGGTACAGATAAGTCCCGCCGAGGGTCGCGGAAGCCCCGGAAACGGCGTTGCCGTTGCCGGCAGGGGACTCGTTATCTACGGTCGTGTCCCCAGAACCTTTGCCGTTGCCGATCTTGGTGATGTCGCTTCGTGCGCCGGAGACTTCAAACAAGATTACGGTATTGGAAGGAGCCTGGAACTGGGACAAGCTGGAATTGGCGGCATTGCTGTTGTAGGCATAGGAGACAGGGACAAGCGTGCCGCCGGTTGCCGTGTTGGGCATGGAATTCGTGCTGTCGTCGGGACACATGAAAACGCCGGTGCTTTTGACATTGGCGTAGAGCTGGCTCGCCCAGCCGGAACCGTCATAGAGGCCCGTCGTAGTATTGTAATAGCCTGATCCGTTCGGCATCCGCTCGTCGGCGTCCTGAGAATACTCCACAACTGCCAGGCCGATCTGCTTCATGTTGGAGAGGCAGGAAGTCCGGCGGGCGTTTTCGCGCACTTTCTGGAAGACAGGGAACAGGATGGCGGCGAGAATCGCGATAATGGCGATCACGACGAGCAGTTCAATCAAAGTAAAGGCTTTCTTTGTAGATCCTTGCTTTCGGGGCATGGGTTGGGTTGTTCCTGATTCTATGGGCTAAAGACTTTTTGGGCTGAAGCATGATTGTATCACGATGCACTGTTTCTGTCAATCTTTTCTGTAACTTTGGTCAGCTTCTGATGAAACAGTACAGAAAACAGTATCGCTTTTAGTTTAAATTAAACGTGGCGGGGGAGCCTGGATCATCGGTGGAGGCGGCGGGCCGGCTTGGGTCAGCGGTGCAGGGGGTGCCGCTGGTATCCTGGGGGCAGCCGGAGCTGTGATTAGTTGCGCCGGCGGAAACAGAGGAGCCGCGCAGCCACTTCGCATGACCATCGGACAGCAGGAAGTCGGAGCCGCCAGCGTGAAGGCCGTTTGCAGAAGTGTAGTAGCCGCCGCGCGTGAGGTCGTTGCCGTTGCCGGCGCACGACTCGTTGTCCCCAGTGGAGTCGCCTGAGCCGGCCCCGTTGCCAAGCTTTGTGACATCGCTGGTGTCGCCGGCCACTTCAGACAGCAGAACAGTATTTGCGGGAGCCTGAAACTGTGACCCCGTGGCACCAGCAGCATTGAGGTTGTAGCCATAGGAGACCGGCATTTGAGTGCTGACCGCAAAGGTGCCGTCGTCGGGGCAGTGGAAAACACCGGTGCTTTTGATGTCAGGATAAAGCTGACTGGCCCAGCCAGAGCCGTCGCCCCGAAAACCGTTGCTGACGTCGGAAAAGCCGCTGCCGTTGGGCATCCGCTCGTCGGTATCCTGTGTGTACTGAATAAACGCCAAGCCGATCTGCTTCATGTTGGAGAGGCAAGCGGTGCGGCGGGCGTTCTCGCGGACTTTCTGAAAGACCGGAAACAAAATCGCGACGATAATCGCGATAATTGCAATGACAACGAGCAACTCAATGAGAGTGAAGGCTTGTCTCTGCCGCATCTTTTCCTATTTTTCGTCGTAGATGACTTTTGCCAGGACGTCGCCGATGACTTTCAGGCTTTGCGGGTCGCATTTGTCGGGCGTGTCTTGAAGCGTGTGCCAGTAAGGGTAGTCAAAGTCTATGAGGTCTATCGCGGGGATGCCGGCGTTGTTGAACGGCTGGTGGTCGTCGCCGATGGGGCCTTGCAGGGCGTTGGGGTCGGCGGGGAACTGAGCGCTGTCGCCGAGGGATTGGGCGGCGGCCCAGACTTTGTCGTTGAGTTCCGGGTGCGTGTCCTGCGAGTAAATCTCGCGCTTGACGACCAAGTTTTTCTGGCCGATCATATCCAGCAAAATGGCATAATTGGGCTTGTAGATACCGGGGTTCTGGGCGAAGAAGATGGAGCCGAGGTACATTTTATTCTCGCCAGGTCCCCAGTCTTCGCCGTCTACGAACAGCAGCACGACGCCGACATCGGGGCGCTTGGCATGGAAGACGCGGGCAAGTTCCAGCAGGGCGGCTGTTCCCGAAGCGCCGTCGTCCGCACCCATGATCGGTCTGTCTTTATGGTCTAGGTCCTGGTCGGCGGTCGGCCGGGTGTCCCAGTGGGTGAACAGGCAGATTTTCTTTTTGGCGTTTGGATTGATGACGCCGATAATATTGGTGAGGTGCAGCGTGACTTTGCGGTCGGAGTCATGGTAGTTGAACGTCTGGGAGCTGACTTTATCCACATTCGGCGTGAGCTGCTGCAAGATGTAGGCTTTGCACTTCTCATGCGCCGCCGAGCCGGGCGGGCGGACGCCGAACGCACATTGGGCCGTCAGATCGGCAAAGGCCCGTGGGCCGTCAAAGGAAGAATGCGCGGCAGGCGGAACCGCCGGAGTTTGCGACTGCGTTCGGCAGCCGGCCAGCAAAAGCAGGGGCAAAACGGCAGCTAGTAAAAGATGTTTGTGGTGCATGGGCGTTTGACGGAGTGCCACGGAATAAATTCCGAGGCTGAGCAAAACAGCATCGCGGCGACGCGGGAGCGCCATGCGCTCCGAAATCCTGTGTCGCTGCGACACGGTTTCAATGAGCCACGGAATTTATTCCGTGATATGATGTTAATGTAACGCGATGCGGCCCTCGACGACACTGTTGACCGTGGTGTGCGCGGCAAGATAACCGCTCAGGCTTTTGGACAGCGGGACACCGGTGTCGTCGCTAATGTCTCTGGCAGACCAGATCCGGTAATAGCCCAGGCTGCCGCCGGCGAGAGAATGCGTTGTCGCCACCCGGTACGCTTTGGCGGCGTCCACTTCGCCGCCGCCCACCCCGACAAGAGAAACGCGCTTGCCTTCGGGCTGGCCGGCGTCATAGCGGATTTGGAGGCCCGACACCTGTAAAAAGCCCTCAAACGGCTCCGGCGCACGGGAAACAGACCGCTCGGCGACTTTGAGAAGCTGCGCCCCGGTGAGGGTCAGTACGACGACCGTATCGCTGGGGTCTCCGGCGTAATGCAAGGCCGACACAATCTTACTTGCCTCGGTTTTTCCGGCAGGAATGCTGGCGGAGCCGTCAATCTCATCCGATGGGATCAGCGCAACTTGGGCATTGCCCGTCTGCCGCACGGCGTCAGCGACAAGATCGCCGAAATTGGACTCCGCATGGGATGAGCCTGCCCCGGACAGTGCCGTCTGCACTTCTACTGTATCTTTGGTGTCTTTTGAGACTGTCTTCGGTGCAGCATAAAGCGGCGCGGAAAGCGCCAAAGAAACAAGCCCAGTTGTCAGTAAGTTCAGTCTCATGGTGCATCCTGCGATTTCTGCGCCTGCTGCCAGCGCAAGTAGTCGTCAATAAAGTCGTCGAATTCGCCGTTCATCACGCGCTGAATGTCGCCGGTCTTGTGACCGGTCCGCTCATCGGTAACACGCGTTTCCGGCTGGAAGAAGTAGTTACGGATTTGGTGGCCGAACGCAATATCTTTGCGGTCGCCCCGCAGCTCGTCAATACCGGCCTTGTTCTCCGCCTGCGCCAGCGTCAGCAGCTTAGACTTTAAAACGTTCATCGCAAATGCTCTGTTTTGTCCTTGCGACCGCTCGTTTTGGCAGGACACGACAATGCCGGTCGGCAGGTGCGTAATCCGAACTGCGCTGCTGGTTTTGTTGACGTGCTGACCGCCCGCGCCGGACGCCCGGAAATAATCGGTCTTCAGATCTTTTTCGGGAATGTCCACGTCTTCCACTTCGGCGATCTCAGGCACGACATCTATTCCAGCAAACGATGTTTCGCGCGTCCCGCCGCTGTTGAACGGCGAGATGCGGACCAGCCGATGAACGCCGCGCTCGCCTTGCAGCAGTCCGTAAGCATTTTTGCCTTCAATGCGAATCGTCGTGCTTTTCAGACCCGCGACATCGCCTTCCACTTCATCTTTGATATCCGACTTAAACCCGTGCCGCTCGGCCCAGCGCAGGTACATCCGCTGCAAAATGGAAGCCCAATCGTTCGCGTCGGTCCCGCCTGCGCCGCTGTTGATCTCTAAAATCGCAGGCGCGGCGTCGTGCGGCCCCGACAGCAGAGTCTCGACTTCCAGCTTGTCCAGCGCCGCCGTGATGGCCGTCAGCTCGCCTTCAATTTCCGGGACATACGTCTCCGGGGTGTCTTCCATCTCGGCCAGCTCCGCCAGCGTCCGGGCGTCGTCCAGCCGCTTGCGGACGGCGTGCCACGGGGCAAGACCCTCTTTCAGCGTGTTCAATCGCTGCATCTGCGCCTGGGCGGCGGCAGGGTCGTCCCAGAACGCCGGTTGGCCCGCTTCGGCTTCCAGCGCATCAATTTCTCCGAGTTGACTTTCCAGATTGAGAGGCCGGCTCAGCGACTCCAGCCGCGTTTCGACCCCTTCTATGGCTTTGACGACATCTTCCAGCACTTCGTTTCCTCACACATCTACGCCGTTAGTATACCCTACGGTTTGCCGGGCAGCGTGTGCGGGAATAAGCTGAAACTCATAAGAGGCGAAATTTGAAGGAGCATCAACAATGGCAGAACTTAAACCCGATGCGGCGGCGTCCGGCACATTTACCCTCGGCGGCGATCTCGTCGTCCATCGCATGGGCTTCGGCGCAATGCGGATCACCGGCCAGGGCATCTGGGGCGACCCGAAGGACCCCGCCGAAGCGAAGCGCGTTCTTCAGAAAGCGTTGGAGCTGGGCGTCAATTTTATTGACACGGCGGATTCTTATGGCCCTTACGTGTCGGAAGATTTAATTGCCGAAGCGCTGTACCCGTATACCGACGGCCTGGTCATTGCGACCAAAGGCGGCTTGACCCGGCAAGGTCCCGACCAGTGGCTGCCCGTAGGCCGGCCCGAATATCTGCGCCAGTGCGTCGAGATGAGCCTGCGCCGGCTGAAAACCGACACGATTGATCTGTATCAACTGCACCGCATTGACCCAAAGGTGCCGGCGGAAGAAACATTAGGCGCGTTGAAAGAATTGCAGACGCAGGGCAAGATCAAGCACATCGGCCTGTCGGAAGTGTCCATTGAAGAGTTGGAACACGCGCAGACCATCGTGGACATCGTTTCCGTGCAGAACCTGTACAATCTGAGCGAGCGCAAGTCCGAGAAGCTGCTGGACTACTGCACCGAAAAATCTATTGGCTTTATCCCATGGTTCCCGGTCGCCGGCGGCGATCTGGTCAAGCCTGGCGGCGTCTTAGACCAAGCTTCCAAAGCGCACGGCGCGACGGTCGCGCAGCTTGCGCTGGCGTGGCTCTTGAAGCGCTCACCTGTGATGCTGCCGATCCCCGGCACGTCGTCGGTGGCGCACCTGGAAGAAAACGTCGCATCGGCATCGCTGACGCTGTCCGATGAAGAGTTCGAGTCGCTGAGCGCGCTTGGGAAGTAAGCAAAGAAGTAAGGGAAGGCGCAAACAAAGGTCGGGCCCGACCATCCGCCCCCCGAGGGGCGCCCCGTGTGTTGGGCCCCCTTGTACGGGAAACGATT
>CAXUNT010000008.1:0-62114 GCA_964252595.1 uncultured Armatimonadales bacterium | reverse complement strand
GCCGCAATAAACGCCGTCGGGGGGGGGGTCACCTTTGGGGCCGCCCCTCTTCTCCTGCAAACTATTATTGTGCAGGAAACCGCCCTCCGTGCGTCTAATACTAAGCTCTATGAACTTCCCCCCGCTTTCTTTCTCCCGGCAAGCCGCCGCACTGGCTGCCCTGCTGACAATTTCTTTTCCGCTGATTTCTTCTCCCCAGACTGTACGCGCCGATGAAGGCATGTGGCTGTATAACAACCCGCCGAAAGCGCAAATCCAAAAGACTTACGGCGTCACGCTGTCTGATGGCTGGCTGACCCACTTGCAGCGGGCGTCGGTCAAGTTTGTTGGCATTGCATCCGGGTCATTTGTCTCCGCCGACGGCCTCGTGATGACAAACCACCATGTCGGGGCGGATACGCTGCAAAAGCTTTCCACGCCGCAGCATAACTACGCCCGTGACGGCTTTCACGCCCGCACCCGTGCCGAAGAAGCCAAAGCGCCCGATTTGGAGCTGGATGTTTTGGAGTCCATCACGCCCGTCACGGACAAAGTGAATGCGGCGGTGACGCCGTTCATGACCCCGGCGGAAGCCTTTCACGCCCGCCGCCGGGCGATTGCCGAAACCGAGCAAGCGTCGCAGGCCAAGACCGGGCTGAAAAGCCAAGTCGTGACCCTGTTCGGCGGGGCGCGGTATGATTTGTATGCCTACAAGACCTATACGGATGTGCGCCTGGTCATGGCCCCGGATGCGAACGCCGCGTTCTACGGCGGCGACCCGGACAACTTTGAATACCCGCGCTACGATCTGGACATCTGCTTTTTTCGCGCCTACGAGAACGGCAAGCCCGCCAAGATTGCCGATTACTTGACGTGGAGCCAGGCCGGGATCAAAGAGGGCGACCCGATCTTCGTGTCCGGCGCTCCGGGCCGGACCGCCCGGCTGAACACGGTCGCCGATCTGAAGACACAGCGCGATGTGTTTCTGCCCGCTCTGTTAAACGCCCTGCGCCGCCGGGAAGTGCTGCTGTCTTCCTGGGGCGCACGGCTGCCGGAGAACGCGCGGGTGGCCGATGAGGCGCTGTTCGGCACGCAGAACGGGCGCAAAAAACAGACCGGCTCGCTGCAAGCCTTGCAGGACCCGGCGTTTCTGGCCGCAAAGCAAGCCCGCGAAACGGCGCTCCGGGCCAAAGTCGCCGCCGAGCCGAAGCTGCAAGCGGCCTACGGCGATGCCTGGAGCCAGGCCGACCGTGCCGACACGGCATCGCGGACGGAGTTCGCCCGATACGGCCTGCTGGCGGGCGGCTTCGGCCTGCGGTCTCAGTTATACGGCATCGCCCAGACTTTAGTGCTGCGAGCGGAAGAAGATCAAAAGCCCAGCACTGAGCGTCTGCCTGGCTATACCGACGCGGGCCGCGCCTCACTGGACTTGGACTTATTTTCACCTGCGCCGGTCTACTCCAACCTGGAAAAGCTGACCTTGGCCGACTCGCTGGCGCAGATGGCCGAAACGCTGGGCGCAGACAATCCGATTGTCACGCAGGCGCTGGCCGGGCAGTCGCCGACCGAAAGAGCGGCGGCGCTGGTGCAGGAAACGACGCTGGCGGATGTCGCCGTGCGAAAGAGTCTGGCGGCGGGGGGACTGGCCGCCGTGGAAGCGTCTCAGGACCCGATGATCGTGCTGGCCCGGCAGCTTGACCCGACTTACCGGGCGCTTCGCAAAGCACGCGAGGCGGATGTGGAGAGTGTTGAACAGGCGGCTTACGCAAAAATCGCGCAGGCACAGCTTGCCGTGTCGGACCCCGGCACGGTCTACCCGGATGCGACTGGCACTCTGCGGCTCTCCTACGGCAAAGTGACGGGGTATACGGAGGCGGGGCAGGCTGTGCCGGCGTTTACTTTCCTCGGCGGCCTGTTTCCGTATGCCGCCGCGCATGAAAACAAGCCGCCCTATCAGATTTCTGCGCCCTGGCCGGCGGCAAAAGACAAGATCGCGTCCCATACGCCGTTTAACTTCGTGTCCACCGCCGACATCATCGGCGGCAATTCCGGCAGTCCGGTGGTGGACAAAAACGGCGATCTGGTCGGCATCATCTTTGACGGCAACATTCAGTCGCTGGCGCTGGACTACGCCTACAGCGACACGCAGGCCCGCGCGGTGTCGGTGGACGCGCGGGCGATCATCGAGTCCCTGCGCCATGTCTACGGTGAGGACGCTTTAGCCGACGAGCTGCTGTCCGGCCACGCGCAGTAAAAAACAGATAAGCGTAGTAACAGTGGGAACCTGGCTGTCCCTTCCGCTGTTTTCTAGGTAGACAACGCAAGAGTTCCCTGCTCAAATTACGGTGAGCAGGGAACTCTTTTTTGCCGAAGATAGTCAACACAGCAGCAGTGAGCGAAATCGTTGGGAAATACACGAAACAAAGTGGAAACCAAAACATCGTACACTCTGAAAACCGAAACTGAAAACCTGAACGATGCCTTTAAGGGATGCTTCCGATGAACACTGCCGTTTCCTGCTTAGATACACTGGAATATTCCGACAATTCCATGGCAATCCTGCCGCACACCGTCCGTGAATTCGGCGTCGAGGCCCGCAAAGAAGGCCGCGCCTGGGAAGCGGCCTTTAACGGTCCGATCCAGTCCTGGACCGACGCCGAGACCGATCAGACAACTTACGGCGTCACAGTCCGCTTGTCCCGTATGAAAGACCCTGTGACTCGCGAGCTGTTTTCGACCAACCTGCTGTTTTACTTTGCCGAGTCCGAAATGCATGGCATCCACAATGTTTACGAGATGGCGCACCAGTTCCCGTTCACCCGCATTCGCGGGCCGCGTACCCCTGTTCCCGTCTGCCCGGCCCGCACCGGGCGGCTCTGGTACGATGCAAATCCCGAAGGCGTCATCATGGAAGACGTCCGCTTGTCGCCGGTGACGCTGCCGGAAGGCGGTCCCGGCTTCTTTGTGACCGGGCAGGGCTACCGGGGTAAGGTCATGCTGCCCGACGGCACGTTTATTCATGATGTCGGGGTCTACGGCGGGTATCTGAACCCGGCGGAGCGGCCCAAGCAGCTTGAACTCCAGCACCTGTTCGGCGGCATCGAGTTCAGCGCCATCGCTGAAGGCGACCGGCTGCTGACCGAGCTTGGCGACGGGGTTTGGGTGCGCGGCATCGCTGAGACGGATGGCGGCAGCCCCCATGTCGAGTCGTACAAGAACTCGGTCAAGCTGCCGAGCGATACTGCCCAGCGGACACTGATCGGCGCTCGGTCCATGAGTGAGACCAAGCAGCTCGCCTACTTCGAGAGTCAGGCCAAAGACGGCCTCAGCGGCTTCCGTTTAGGCGGCGTCATTGACGGTCTCTGCCGAGCCCTGGGCCAGCAAATTTGGAACCGGGTCCACCGGGTCGGCCTCGGCTCCAATTTTGTCGAGTGTCCTGAGCTTAGCGGCTTTATCGGCTTGATCCACGTCGTTTTGGAAAAGAACAACCCGGCGCATCCCGAAACACTGGACGCAGCGCATCCGGGCATTGAAGAGCAGTACGAAGGCTGGGTCGTCTGGCTGACATTGGACTATCAGGGCGTACCGAGCATCAAAGCGTGTGTTCGGGCGATCACGCCCGACGACGTGCCGACCGAATACCACGGGCGCGGCGAGCTATTCGACACCAAGCGGGTCGCGTTCCCGATTTCTCTGTACCGTACCGGCGACTCCCTGCAAGTCGGCTACGGCTGGGGCGATCGGGCTTTATTTCAAGCCGAGTTCGAGTACGGCGTTGTGATTGACCAGTTGTTTCGCCGCAGCCTGTCGCAGACGGCGTGACGTGCGGGTAGGGAAGGGCGAACACGAGGTTTGCCCCTACGGGGTTGCGGTACGGAATGTAGGCATGGATGATGTAGGGCGCGAACCTCGTGTTCGCCCTCCTCCTTTGTGTTCGCTCTTCCCTTATCTACCTCCCTCTTGACATTACCGTCTCTTTGCGGCTACAATAAGCACATATTCCAGACCGCTGGGGGTGCCGCGTTGTCAATGTAACCCATTGAGGACGCCGGCTGAGAGGCTTTTGCCAACCCCACGAACCTGATCCGGGTCATGCCGGCGTAGGGAAGCGGGAGGCAGGCTCTTTCCGCACCTTTGCTGTTGACAGGCCGCCGCCCCCGATTTTCTCCGAGGCGGCGGCCTTTTTTGCGTCTGTTTCTAGGCGCCCACAGCAAAGGAAACCGAACTTGAAACGTCCTGTCTATTGCGCCTCCCGCGCGTTTACGCTCATTGAGCTGCTCGTTGTGATCGCCATCATCTCGATACTCGCGGCGATTTTGTTCCCAGTCTTCCAGAATGTCCGCGAGAATGCCCGCCAATCGGCCTGCATCTCCAACGGCAAGCAGATCGGCCTTGCGCTGACCCAGTACATTGAGGACTCGGATGAGACCATGCCGATTTATCAGGCGTACAATACGATGCCTGCGCCAAGCGATCCTGCCCACAAAGGCATCGAAGACGAATTAGTGCCGTACACAAAAGCTGTCACGCTGTTCAAGTGTCCTGACGATGTGGCCGAGCCGTATGCTCAGGCGACTTTTGGCGGCACCTCGTATCTGCAAATCTACGGCTCGTCGTACCATTTCATTAACGGCTGCTATACGGTCGTACCGGGTCCGAACGGCTCCTACAGCGCCAATCAAATGGTGGACATGAACGCCGCCGATCCGGTCACCCCCGTGACCAACGCGCAGTTCCAGTATCCCTCCGACACGCGCATCATGCGCGACGAAGAGTTTCCCTGGTTCTCTCCGGATCAGGACCCCGGCGGGGCCAAATACGCTTACGTTCCCCCCGGCAGCGGCGGCAACAATTACTACCGGCAGTGGCACCCGCGCGGCGGGATGATGATCTTTGAGGATGGACACGCCAAGTTCATCACACGCGCGGTAGACTTCGACCAAATCTATACAACACCAGACGGTCATCGCTACGGCGATATCAATCCGGCAACCGGCGGCCCCTACTACGATTAGTTTGCCATGCGTGTTTTGATCTTAGCAAACGGCGAGCCGCCGTCACAAGCTGAACTGGCGCGGCTTGCCGCCGGCCACGACTTATTCCTGGCGACCGACGGGGCGGCACTGACCGCCGCGCATCTCAGCGTCTGCCCGGACATCGTCAGCGGGGACTTTGATTCGCTGGATGCAGACGCCGCGCGGCTCCTGCTGCTCCATGCCGAGTTTATGCCGACGCCGGACCAGAACCGGACGGATTTAGAGAAAGCGTTTGAGATTGCGTTGAACCGGGGCGCGGACGGTGTCACTGTTGCCGGGGCGGCGGGGCGGCGCTTGGACCACACGCTCGGCAACGTCAGCCTGCTGCTGCGCTGGCGCGAAGATTACCCCGAACTCCCGGTGGTGTTTGCCGCCGACGGCTCGGAAACGCGGGCGTTGATCGGCGAGATCGTCTTGGAAACCGAGCCGGGCGATGCGGTTTCCCTGCTGTCGCTGGACGGCAGGGCGCAGGTCAGCCTGGACGGCGTCCGCTGGCCGCTTGACAGCCGGCCGCTGGCTGTCGGGGTCGGGGGACTGCTGAACGAAGCGACCGGGCCGCGCGTCTGGGTCAAAGCCGAAGGCGGCATCGTCATTGTGTGTCATCTTCGGGCGGCGCTGAGGAGCCACAGATGACTTCAGACTTACGCGCGGCGTTCCACCCGGTAGACTGGGCTATTCTCGCACTCTATTTTGTCTTTTTGATTGTCGTCGGCTTTTGGAAGCGCAAAGACAGCGCCGAAGAGTATGCCATCGGGGGCCGCAGCCTTTCCCTGCTGGTCTTCACGGCGACGCTGGTGGCGACCTGGTACGGCGGCATTCTGGGACAGGGCGAGTTTGTTTACGACAGCGGGATTGTCGCCTGGACGACCAATGGCCTGCCGTACTATGTATTCGCCCTGCTGTTTGCGGTCTTTCTCGCCCGGCGCGTGCGGGGCGGGGCGGCCCATCTTTACACGGTACCCGACAAATTAGCTGCCGCTTACGACAAAAAAACGGCCCTGCTCGGCGCGGCGCTGGCGTTTGTGTATGCTGCTCCGGCGTCGTATGTGCTGATGGCCGGGACGATTTTGCACATTCTGTTCGGCTGGCCGCTGGGGTGGGCGATGCCGGCGGCGATTATCTTTTCCGTGGTGTATGTCTTCCGCGGCGGCTTTTTGTCGGATGTCCGGGTCAACGTCCTGCAATTTTTGCTGATGTTCGCGGGCTTCGGCACGGTTGCTTTTGTGTGCCTGACAAAGCTTGGCGGGATCGCGCTTTTGACGACGCCCGGCAAGCTGCCGCCTCGTCACTTGACCCTGCTCGGCGATTACGACCTTGCGTATGCCGCCGTCTGGTTCTTTATCGCGCTGGTGACGCTGACCGATCCGGGCTTCCATCAGCGGTGCTACGCGGCGAAGACCCCGCGCGTCGCCGCGCTCGGCATCGGGCTGGCCGTGGTGTGCTGGATGGTCTTTGATGCGCTGTCCACGACCACCGGCCTGTTCGCGCGAGTCTTAGTGCCGGGGCTGACAGACTCTGTCATGGCCTATCCGGCGCTGGCCGAGAGGGTTCTGCCGCCGGGCATCAAAGGCTTGTTCTACGTCGGAATGCTGGCCCCGATCATGGCAAGCATCGTATCCTACACTTTTATTGCCGCCATGACCATCGGGCGGGACTTTTTGTGGCGTCTGCGGGCGGATGCCGACGACCGCCACCTGCCTGCCTACACGCGCATTGGCCTTGCTCTTACGTCTGTGGCCGCGATTTTGATTTCCCTGGCGATTCCTTCGGTGGTCAAACAGTGGTACGCCTTCGGCAGCCTGCTCGTGCCGGGGCTGCTGCTGCCGTTATTGGGAGCGTATGCACCGTCGCCGCGCTGGAAAGCGCCCGCGAATTTTGCCTTCACGTCCATGCTGCTGGGCGCCTCGGTCGCCCTGTCGTGCCTTTTGTGGGGCTGGAACCACGGCGGGTTTGATGCTCCGCGCTTTCCGCTCGGCTGGCAGCCGATGTATCCCGGCCTCATCATGGCGGCGGCGGTTTACGGGGCGGGCTTAGGAACCCACCCCGCGACAAGTCGCGACCCTCCCGAAGCGGGAGGGTGATGAGTTTCAGATTATGAATCGCGGGGGTGTTGCTTGTTGCAGCTTGTGATCTTGCTGCTCTTTCCTAACCT
This sequence comes from uncultured Armatimonadales bacterium, assembly GCA_964252595.1. GTDB lineage: Bacteria > Armatimonadota > Armatimonadia > Armatimonadales > Capsulimonadaceae > JANXMY01. Next base: position 54,947 of record CAXUNT010000008.1, on the reverse strand, counting down.
CTTCACCCTCCCGCTTCGGGAGGGTCGCGACTTGTCGCGGGGTGGGTTCTTGTGCCATAATCCTTCCATGCCGCCCCTGCTGGAACTGCGAGACATCGCAATCACTGCCGCCGGAACTCCGCTGCATTCGCAGATTTCGCTGGCGCTTCTGCCCGGAGAACTAGTCGCCGTCACCGGCCCGTCGGGCGCAGGCAAGACAACCCTGCTGCGGACCGTCAGTGGCCTGCAAGACCCCGCCGCTGGGGAAGTGCTGCTGGAAGGCATACATGGCGACGCCTGGGGCTGGCCGCTGTTTCGGCGCAAAGTGGTTCTGGTCAGTCAAAAGCCTGTGCTGCCGGCTTTGACTGTGGAAGACGCTCTGCGCCGCCCGTTCTTCTACAAATCCGCCGGACAGGCACCGTTTCCCGCCGAAGCCGCGCGGCAGATGCTGGAAGAACTGGGCGTCGGTGCTGGGTGCTGGACACAGGACGCGCAGACGCTGTCGGTCGGGCAGCAGCAGCGCGTTTCACTGATCCGGGCCTTGCTGCTGGAGCCGCTGGTGCTGTGCCTAGACGAGCCGACCAGCGCTCTGGACCCGGACTCGTCGGTGCGCGTTCAATCCTTGATCAGCCGTCTCGCCGCTGAGCGCGGCCTGGCAGCCTTAATTGTGACCCACAGCCCGGAGCAGGCCGAGCAGTGGTGTTTCCGGCGACTGGTGCTGCCAGGACGAATATAGTTGCCCGCAGCCGAAAAGAGGGTGAACACAAGGTTCGCCCTTCTTGACGATACTCGCTTATGACAGTTCAGCCCATCAGCCTGCTCCAAATCGCCGTCGCCACCATTCTCGTCGTGTTCTGCGGCGTTGTCAGCATCGGGTTCCGCCTGCGGCTGGAAAACCAGCTTGCAGTGGCATCGGCCCGGACCATCGTGCAGCTTCTGCTGGTCGGCTATGTGCTGAAATATGTGTTCGCCTTGCACAGTCTGCCGCTGATCTTTGGGCTGGCCCTCCTCATGGTCGGCGTTGCGAGCCGGGCGGCGACCGGACGCTCGCCATACACCTATCCGGGCATTACCATCCATGCGTTCTTGTCGCTTGCGGCGAGCGGCCTGTTGACGACCTACCTGGTCACGGCAGCGATTCTTGGCGTCCATCCCTGGTATCGCCCGCAGTATCTCGTGCCTCTCCTCGGCATGATTCTCGGCAACTGCCTGACCAGCATTTCTCTGACGCTCGACGGCCTCCTGAGCGACATGGTGCAGCGGCGGCCGGAGATCGAGACCGAGTTGTCCCACGGCGCGTCTGCCTGGGAAGCGGCGCAGGGGCCGCTGCAAGCCGCTGTCCGGCGCGGCATGGTGCCGACGATCAACAGCATGCTTGTCGTCGGGATTGTGTCTCTGCCGGGCATGATGACCGGCCAGATCTTGGCCGGCTCCGACCCGCTCCAAGCCGTCAAGTACCAGATTGTCGTCATGTTCATGCTGGCGGCGGCCGCCGCCCTCGGCTGTATGCTGATCGTCCTGCTGGCCTTTCGCCGGCTCTTCACCGCCCGGCATCAGTTGGAACATCCGCTTCCCGGCGGCAAGAAATCTTCCTTCTAATCCTCTCCTTCCTGTTTTCTCTCGTGATGCCTCCCGCAAATGCCGATAAACAATTAACTGCGGCCGCCAGGCTCATGCCGTCTGGTACACGGACAAGCGACCTGGCATGAATTTTGCACTAAGCAGTTGTTAAGAGAAGGCTAATGACCCCGATTTGTTTGTCCGCTCTGCACTTATTTGACGCGCAGGCCGGGCGTCACCCTGAAGCCGTCGCCGTCGTTTCGGAGACCGGTACGCTTTCCTACGCCATGCTTCAGCGGCAGTCGGACGATTTGGCGGCGGCGCTGCGAGCGCGTGGGGTCGGTGCCGGCATGCGGGTCGGGATTTGCCTCGAGCGTTCCCTGCTGATGCCGCCGGCTCTGCTCGGCATTCTCAAAGCCGGAGCAGGCTATGTTCCGCTTGATCCGGCGTACCCGCAAAGCCGCCGGGATTTCATGTGCGCCGACTCACAAGTGCGCTTGATCCTGACCCAAAAGTCGCTTGTCTCGCAGCTTCCCCCAAGTGCTGAATCTTTCTGCTTAGATACCGAGTGGCCGGTCCACGGAAAAACCACGCCGCCTGCCCCGGCTCCGACCGACGACGGCGCGTTCTATGTCATTTACACGTCCGGGTCCACGGGAACGCCGAAAGGCGTTGAAATGGGGCGATATGCTATCGCCAACCTTGTCGCCTGGCAGGGGGAAGCGAGCATCCGGCCCGATGTCCGCACGGCCCAGTTTGCCGCACTCGGCTTTGATGTATCGGCGCAGGAGATCTTTTCCACCCTCTGCGGCGGCGGGATGCTCGTGCTGGTTCCCGAAGCGCTGCGTTTTGATCCCTCCGGCCTGATTCAATTCCTAGACGAATACGCAGTTGAGCGGCTGTTTTTGCCGTTCGTGGCCTTGCAACAGGTGGCGGAAGCGGCAGGGAGACCGCCGAACACGCTTTCGGCGCTGCGGGAAATCATCACCGCCGGGGAACAGCTTAAAATCACCCCGGCGATCCGGGCGCTGTTTGCACGTCTGCCGGACTGCACCTTGTCCAACCATTACGGGCCATCGGAAACCCATGTTGCGATGGCTTACACGCTTTCCGGCCCGCCCACCGATTGGCCCCCCCAGCCCCCCAAACGCCGGCCCGGTCCCGGAATGGCGGCCCTGGTGCGCGAAGGCGAGTTGTACCTCAGCGGCGTTCAGCTCGCGAACGGCTATGTCGGGCGGCCCGATTTGACCGCCGAGCGGTTTGTTTCCCTGCCCGGCACCGACGCAGGGACACGCTGGTACAAGACCGGCGATCTGACCCGCGCCAATTCCGAAGGCGAATGGGAGTTTCTAGGCCGCGCCGACGGCCAGCTTAAAATTCGCGGCTTTCGGGTGGAACCCGGCGAAGTGGAGACCGCCCTGCTGGAGTTTCCCGGCGTCCGTCAAGCGGCTGTCCGGGCGTGGGAGTTTGCGCCGGGCGACACACGCTTAGTTGCCTATCTGACAGCGTCTGACCCTTTTTCTATTGATAGCCTGCGCGAGTTTTTGGCCGCACGTCTGCCGGAGCCTCTTGTGCCGTCTCGCTTTGAGAGGCTGGAAACCCTGCCGCTGACGCCGAGCGGCAAAGTGGATTATCTGGCCCTGCCGCCGCCGTCCGCCGAGCGTCCGAGCCTCAGCACGGCTTATGCCGCGCCGTCCTCGGCGCTGGAACAGCAGATCGCCGCCATCTGGCAGGGCGTGCTGGGCATCGCCCCCATCGGCGCGGAAGACGGCTTCTTTGACCTCGGCGGCCGCTCTTTGCAGATGGTGCAGGTGCATGGAAAGCTGCGTGAAGGCGCAGCGCCGGACGTCGAAATCACGACCCTCTTTCAGTATCCGACCGTGCGTGCGCTGGCCCACGCATTGACAGACAATGAGCAAGCGCCGACACGCACAGCTCAAGCTCATGAGAGTGGGTCACTGGATGCTGTCGCCATCGTCGGGCTGGCCGGGCGGTTCCCCGGCGCGGCCAATGTCGCCGAGTTCTGGGAAAATCTCAAAAGCGGCACGGACTCGATCACGCACTTTACAGACTCCGAACTGCTGGACGCGGGGGTCGTGCCGGAAACGCTGGCCGACCCGGATTATGTTAAGGCGCGGGGCTTTTTAGAAGACGCCGATCTGTTTGATTCCGCGTTCTTCGGCATCCCGCCGAAAGAAGCGGGCGTGCTGGACCCGCAGCAGCGGCTGTTTTTGGAATGCGCCCGGCAGGCATTGGAAGACGCCGGATGCGTCCCCGATACCTATACGGGAACAATCGGGGTCTGGGCCGGCAGCAGCCTGAATACCTACCTACTCGCCAATCTCTGTGGAACGCGGGCCGAGACCGACCGGCTGACGCGCTCGTATCAAGTCGGGGATTATCCGACGCTGACCGGCAACGACAAGGATTTTCTCGCGACGCGCGTTTCGTATAAGCTCAACTTGACCGGTCCCAGCTTGTCGGTTGGGACCGGCTGTTCCACGTCATTGGTCGCGGTCGCCCAGGCGTGCCAGAGCTTGCAGTCAGGCGGCTGCGACATGGCGCTTGCCGGCGGCGTCTCGGTCGCGTTCCCGCAGATGCGCGGCTACGTCTACCTCGAAGGCGGCATGGTCTCGCCCGATGGGGTCTGCCGGGCCTTCAGCGACGACGCCCAGGGGACGGTCTTCGGCGGCGGGGTAGGGGTCGTCGCGCTAAAGCGTCTCGCTGACGCCGTCCGAGATGGCGACACGGTTTATGCCGTCATCACAGGCCACGGCTTGTCCAATGACGGGGCGCAGAAGGCCAGTTATTCGGCCCCGAGCGCATCGGGTCAGGCGGAGGCGATTGCGGCGGCCCACGCGATGGCCGGCGTCAGCGCCGAGACGATCTCCTATGTGGAAGCTCACGGCACGGCGACGCCGCTCGGTGACCCGATTGAAGTGGCCGGGCTGACGGCAGCGTTCCGCCGGACGACAAACAAAGTCGGCTTCTGCGCCCTGGGTTCGGTCAAACCCAATGTCGGCCACTTGGAAGCCGCGTCGGGCGTCACTGGGCTGATCAAGACTGCCCTCGCGCTGAAGCACAAGCTGCTGCCGCCAACGATCCATTTCCAAGCCCCGAACCCGCGCATTGACTTTTCAAATAGCCCATTTGTCGTCCACACGGAGCTGACCGAGTGGCCGGAAGGGGAAACGCCGCGCCGGGCCGGGGTCAGCTCGTTCGGGGTCGGCGGCACAAATGCCCATCTTGTGCTGGAAGAAGCGCCTCCGCCGAGTGAAGCCCAAGCATTGCCGCGCGAGTGGCATCTGCTGACGCTGTCCGCCCGGACAGAAACGGCCTTGGAGGCCGCGACGGACAACCTGGCAAAGCACCTGAAGCTGAACCCAAACATCAATCTTGCTGATGCGGCGTGGACGCTGCACACGGGCCGCAAAGCATTCGCGCACCGGCGCACTCTGGTCTGCCGCACCGCCGAAGATGCCGCCGACGCCCTGCAATCCCGCGGCCAATCGCTTACAACAAAGGCGCTGTCGGGGCAGCCGCCGCCCTCGGTTGCGTTTCTGTTTCCCGGTCAGGGGTCTCAGCAGGTGGGCATGGGGCGCGAGCTGTACCGGGCGGAGCCGGTTTTTCGGGATGGCATGGATGAATGCTCCGATCTGCTTGTTCCGCTGCTTGGATTGGACTTGCGCGAAACGCTGTACCCAAAAGACGGCGACGAAGGCGCGGCCCAGCAGCAATTGAACCAAACGGCGCTGGCCCAGCCCGCGCTGTTTGTGTTCGGCTACGCGCTGGCCCGGCTCTGGGAAAGCTGCGGCGTCATGCCCGCGGCGATGCTCGGTCACAGCGTCGGGGAGCTGGCCGCCGCGTGTTTAGCCGGCGTCTTCACCCTGCCGGACGCGCTAACCGTTCTGGCGGGCCGGGCGCGGCTGATGCAGACTTTGCCGCCCGGCGCGATGCTGGCGGTCCGCCTGCCCGTTGCCGAAGTCCAGAAAAAACTCGGCGCATCGCTTTCGCTGGCGGCGGACAACAGCCCGTCGCTGTCGGTCGTGTCCGGTCCCGCCGGCGCCGTAGACGCGCTGGAAGCCCGGCTGACCCATGAGGGAACGGCCTGTCGCCGGCTGCCCGCGTCCCATGCGTTCCACTCGGCGATGATGGACCCGATTTTGGCCGAGTTCTGTGACCTTGTCGCCAGCGTCCCGCGCTCGGCTCCTAAAATCCCGTTTGTGTCCAACGTGTCGGGGACGTGGATCACCGATGCCGAAGCCACTGATCCGAGCTACTGGACTGCCCATCTGCGCGGGACCGTGCGCTTCACCGAGGGCCTCGGAACCCTGCTGGCCGACCCGAACCGGCTGCTGCTGGAAGCCGGGCCGAGCGTCACCCTCTCGCCGTTCGCTCGCCAGCACCCGGCGAAAGCGCCGATGCACGATGTTCTGGCGTCGCTAGACCCCGGCAAGCAAAAGCTGCCGGAACACGCCGCGTTTCTTCAATGCGTCGGCCGCCTTTGGCTGTCCGGCGTTCCCGTCAAGTGGAACAGCAGCGGCCGCCGCGTGTCCCTGCCGACTTATCCGTTTGAGCGGACGCGCCACTGGGTCGAACCCGTGCGTCCTGCCGAGTCGCCTCAGCCTGCCATACCCGCCTTAGAAACCACGCCACTCATGCCAGCCCCCGCCGAAATCCCTGTTCCTGCGCCAAGCCGTGTGGACCGCCTGCTGCGCGAGCTGACCGCGCTGCTGTCGGATCAATCGGGCGTGCCGGCAGACAATCTCGCGCCCAGCACGACGTTTCTGGACCTCGGCTTCGATTCGCTCTTTTTGACCCAGGCCGGCACGGTCATTGGACGAAAGTTCGGCGTCAAGATCACGTTCCGCACGCTGCTGGAGGACGCCCCAACCCCAGCAGCGCTTGCGGCTCTGCTGGACGAAAAGCTGCCGCCCGATCCCGCGCCTCTAGCTCTTGCACCAGTGGCTCCTGCCGCGCCGTCTGTTGCCGCTCTGCCTGCGTCCGTAAGCCCTGCGTCTGGCAATCTTGCGCCTGCCGGCAACTTGGAGCAGATTATCAGCCGCCAGTTGCAGCTTATGGCCGAGCAGCTTGCGCTGCTGCGCGGCTCTGCGCCGGTTCCGGCTGCTCTCGCGGCATCCCCGGTCGCCCCGGAGCCGAAAGCCGCGCCCGCAACGTTCGGGCCGTTCAAGCCGATTGAGGCTGCCCACAGCAGCAGCCTGACGGAACAGCAGCAGCAGCATCTCGCCGCCTTTATTGACTCCTACGTCAAGAAAACGCCGGAATCGAAACGGCTGACGCAGGCGCACCGGGCGCACCTCGCCGATCCCCGCGCGGTTGCCGGGTTCAAGAATTACTGGAAAGAAATGGTGTATCCGCTCGTTTCCGAGCGCACCACCGGAGCGCATCTGTGGGACGCGGACGGCAATCAGTATGTGGACGTGACCATGGGGTTTGGGACCAACTTGTTCGGGCATGGGCCGGCGTTTATCACCGACGCGCTGCAACAGCAGCTTTCGCGGGGGATCGAGATCGGGCCGCAGTCGCCGCTGGCGGGGGAAGTCGCGAAGCTGGTCTGCGAGATGACCGGGACGGACCGGGCGACGTTCTGCAACACCGGCTCGGAAGCGGTCATGGCGGCGATGCGGGCGGCGCGAACCGTGACGGGCCGGACAAAGATCGTCTACTTTTCCGGCGACTACCACGGGACATTTGACGAAGTGCTGGCCCGCGCAAACGGTACGGGAGATGCCCGCCGGGCTGTGCCGATTGCGCCGGGCATCCCCGACTGCATGACCGACGAAATCGTGATTTTGGATTACGGCACGCCGGAAACTTTGGAAACCCTGCGCGGGCTGGCCCCGACACTTGCCGCTGTCTTGGTCGAGCCGGTGCAGAGCCGCCGTCCGGCGTTGCAGCCCGCTGAGTTTTTGCGCGAAGTCCGAAAAATCACGGAAGACGCCGGCGCGGCGCTGATCTTTGACGAAGTCATCACGGGCTTCCGAATTCATCCGGGCGGCGCTCAGGCGCATTTCGGCATCCAAGCCGATCTGGCGACCTACGGCAAGATCGTCGGCGGCGGAATGCCCATCGGCATTGTTACTGGCAAATCTGAATACATGGATGCATTCGACGGCGGACAATGGCAGTTCGGCGACGGAAGCTGGCCCGAAGCGGGCGTGACGTTCTTCGCCGGCACGTTTGTCCGGCATCCGCTCGCGCTGGCCGCCGCCAAAGCGACATTGGAGTATTTGAGAGCCGCTGGGCCGGAGTTGCAGGAAAAGCTGAACACCCGCACGACGGCGTTTATCCAAACAATCAACGCTGATTTCAACGCCGCCGGAGTACCCATCCAGCTTGCTTCCTTCGGCTCGCTGTTCTACTTCCAGTTTGCGCCGGAAATCAAGTGGACCAGCCTTGTGTTCTTCCATTTGCGCTTTCACGGCGTTCATATCTGGGAAGGCCGTCCCTGTTTTTTGTCCACGGTGCATACCGACGTCGATCTGGCACAAATACGGCAGGCATTTCGTGACAGCGTGCGTGAAATGCAGGCGGGCGGCTTCCTGCCCGCCCTGCCGCCGGCTGCTGCTCCCCAATTTCCGCTCACCCAATTCCCATTGACCGAAGGCCAGCGCGGGGTGTGGCTGACGACGCAGATGGGGGCGGATGCCTCCTGCGCGTTCAACGAGTCGGTGATTTTAGACCTCGGCGGGCCGCTGAACCAAGATGCGCTGGTGCGTGCGCTGGAAGCGGTCGTCGGCCGCCATGATGCCCTGCGGACGGCGATCTTGCCGGACGGCGAAGGCCAAAAAATTCTGCCGTCGGTGTCTGTGGCCGTGCCGGTCAGTGACTTGTCCGTGCTGGACCCCGCCGAGCGTGAGGCGCGGGAAGCCGAAACACTGTCGGCGGAGGCTGGGGAGCCGTTTGATCTCGCCGAAGCGCCGCTGATCCGCTTTCGGCTGATCCGACGCAGCGCCGAAGCCTATCGCCTTGTCATCACCGCGCATCACATCGTCTGTGACGGCTGGTCGTTCGGCGTCCTGCTGTCCGATCTGGCCGAGGCATACACGGCTTTTTCGCTAGGCAAGCCCTGGACGCCGCCGCCAGCGGCTTCGTTTCGGCGCTATGCCGAGACGTCGCACGCGGCTGCCGAAAACAACGAGTACTGGCAGCAGCAGCTTTCTCCGCCTCCTCCTCCGCTGCGGCTGCCGGCAGACCGGCCTCGGCCGTCGCTTGCGTCTTACCAGGGCGCACGAAGGAGCCGCCGGGTTCCGGCGGCGCTCGTCTCCGCTCTGCGGCGGCTGTGCGCGGTGTCCGGCACGACACCGTCCACCGCGCTGCTGTCTGCATACACGCTGCTCCTGCATGGGCTGTCCGGCACACGCGACGCCGTGGTCTGGGTGCCGTCGGCAGGGCAGGCGACCGAAGAAAACGCAAAGCTTGTCGGCCAGTGCGTGTCACTTCTGCCGCTGCGGGTCCCGTCCGCACCGGAAACGGCGTTCATGGAGTATCTGCGTGCGACTCGGACGGCTTTGCTGTCTGCGATGGACTACCAATCGTATCGCCTTGATGCCGTTCTATCGGCGCTGGCCCAGCCTCTGCCGATCACCACGACCTTTAACATTGACCAATTCGAGCCGCTCGGCTTTGCCGGCCTGTCGTCAAAACTTTCTCACACGCCGCGCCGCTTCTTCCAGTTTGACCTGGGCTTGAACATTACCGAAGATGCGGGTGCCTGGGAAGTGGAATGCGATTACAGCACGGACTTGTTCGATGGCACGACGATTGAGCGCTTTTTGCAAGAGTTTGAGAGCTTGCTGTCGGCAGCCGCGACCGATCCCGATGTTTGTGTCGGGCCGCTGACCGCGCCGCTGCGGCAAGCAGGCCGCCCGCCCGCCGTCATGCCGCCGGCTGAGGTCCTGCCGGACCGGACGCCCGCCGCTTCTCCAGCCGCCGCCCTAACCGAGACCGAGGCCCGCCTGGCGCTGCTGTGGGGAGAAATCCTGGGTGTCCCGGAAGTTCGTGTCTCCGACAATTTCTTTGAGCGGGGCGGCTACTCACTGCTGGCTTTGCGGCTGTACGGGCGCATCGAGCAGGAGTTCGGCATCCGCCTGCCTCTGCCGACGCTGTTTCAAGCGCCGACCCTAGAAGCGCTGGCCGAGATCATTACGCAGAAATCCGCGCCTCAAAAAACGGTGTCCGCCGAGCCGCCGTCCACGCTGGTGCCGCTGAAGACGCCTGTGGGGGCTGGCGCAAAGCCGCCGATTTACTGCGTTCATCCCGACCACGGCTTGGTGCTGTTTTACCAGGCACTCGCCAACAGGCTGCCGCCCAATCAGCCTGTTTACGGCTTGCAGTCGGTCGGCGTGGACACCGGCGAAGCTCCGCTGATCTCACTGGAAGACATGGCGGCCCGCTACCTGCGCGACATCAAACGGGTACAGCCTTACGGCCCGTACCACCTCGGCGGCTTTTCACTCGGCGGTGTTCTGGCCGCCGAAATGGCCCGACAGCTTCACGCGAGCGGCGAGCGGGTCGGCCTGCTTGCGCTGTTTGACGCTTATGCGCCGGTCGCCTACCAGCAAAACTTGATTGACAAGCCTCGCTTCAGACGCATGGCCGGGCATTTGTCGCTGCTCAAAAACAGCACGCCGAAAGAAGCGCTTGTGTCACTGGGCGAAAAAGCGCGGGAAGCCATGCAGGGCAAAAAAGCGGACTGGCAAAAAGCCGCCGCCGAGCTTGCCGGGACACTGGCCCCGGAGCGGCTGGCGGCTTTGCAGTCGGTCATTCTCGCCAATGAAGCGGCGTTCTTCCGGTACGAAACGCCGAGTTATCCCGTGCGGGCGACGCTGTTCCGCGCCGCCGAAGTGAGTGTGTTTGAAGAGCGGGACCCAGCCCTCTGGTGGGGCGACTGTTTCCAGGGCGGCCTGGACATTCACGATGTTCCCGGCGCTCATTTGACCCTCATGAACGAGCCGCAGGTGTCGGCGCTTGCCTTGGCACTTGCGCTGTGTCTCGCCGAGACGCTGCAATGACCGCGCTGCCGGTGCCCGGCACGGTTCATGTCCGGCGGTTTGATTTGGACGCCGAAGCCCCGCCCGAGGTCTTATCCCTGGATGAACACGCTCGGGCGGCCCGTTTTCATTTTGAGCGCGATGCCCACCGCTGGCGGGCAGGGCGGAGCCTGCTGCGCCGAACGCTCGGCGGGTACTTGAGCACTGCGCCTGAGACGCTGAAGCTTGAGACCGGGCCGTTCGGCAAGCCGTATCTGCCGAACAGCCGCCTGCGCTTCAATGCTTCCCACTCCGGCCCGGCGCTGCTGCTGGCCTTTGCGTGGGATCAAGAAGTCGGCGTAGATGCCGAGCGCCTGCGAGGCGACTTCGTGCCGGAAGAGCTGGCCGCCCAAGTCTTCTCGCCGCGCGAGCAGGCCGCGCTTTGCCGGGTGCCGTCTGCGAAGCGTCATGCCGCCTTTTTGTCGCTTTGGACTGCCAAAGAAGCGTATGTCAAAGCGCTCGGCATGGGCCTGTCGTTTCCCTTGACCCAGCTCACCCTTCTGCGAATCTCCGGCACCGACCGCTACAGCACCGAAGACGCTTCCCCGGCGTATGCGCTTGACCCTGTTTCGGTCCGTCGCCTGCCGCTGCTGCCGGGTTATGCTGCTTCACTTGCCGTACTCGGCCCGCTCAATGACATCCAGCATTTCAACTACTGCCATGCCTCTGTTTAACACACCTGCAATCAGCATTGTCATACCGGCGTTTAATACCGAAGCCTACTTAGAACACACGCTGGACAGCGTTCTCGCGCAGACCGTTGCGGAGTGGGAGCTGTGCCTGGTCAACGACGGCTCGGCCGACCGGACGGCGGAGATCGCCGCACAGTACGCCGCCCAAGACCCGCGCATCCGCGCCGTCTTCCAAGCCAATTCCGGCGTGTCCGCCGCCCGGAACTTCGGCGCCGTCCAGACCCAGGCGCCGCTGCTGATTTTCCTGGACGCCGACGATGTCTGGGAACCCGACGCGCTGGCAGTGCTTTGGGAAACGCTGCACGCGCACCCGGAAGCCCCGGCGGTTTACGGCCTCGCCCGGTACATCGGCAAACACGGCGAGCCGATTGATTTCGGGGTCTGCGAGGGGCATCAGCGCTTCCGCCTGGGCTTGGAACACGGGCGCGTCCGCGTCTGGCCCGCCGACCGTCCGACCACCTTTGCCGTGGAAGCGGTCATGGAGCGGGTGATGACCTGCGGCACGGTTTTGATGCGCCGGAAAGCCTGGGAGGAGGCCGGACCGTTTGATGTGGAGCTGCGAATGTGGGAAGACTGGGACTTTTGGCTGCGCTTGTCGCGCGTCGGCGGCCTGGTGTTCAACGATACCCTGGTCCTGGGCTACCGCCGCCACGAGGCCAACGTTTCCAGCCAAAGAGATCTGCTGGAGTCGGGAGAGTGGCGGGTGCGGCAAAAGCTGCTCGGCAAAGTTAAAGACGATCCCGCACACCTCAAAATGGCACGGCAGGGGCTGGCTTACCGGCATCGCTGCGCTGTCCGGCACCGCTTGCAGGCGGCGAAATCCCGTGGGCTGGATCGCCCCGCGGCATCCTTCCGGGAGATCCTCGCCGCCGGGAAGCACGTATCGGCGCTTTGTCTCTGCTTTGCTTCTCTGCTCTTCCGCTACACGTTTGCTGGCTTGACCGATTCTGCCTTGACCGAGGACCGGCGTGGGCGGGGCGGGGAAGGCAGGGCCGAGACGGACGCGGCGAGGTCTTGAGCATGGGCCACGCTGCCGGGACCGAATGAGCGTGCGGCGGCCAGGGCGTCCTGGGCGCGGGCCACCAGCGTCGCGGCTCCGGCCATCTCAGGCGTCATCAGGGCCGTGCCGACACAGGCAGAAAGCGGCGGCTGCCCGGCCGGTGTGACGCCGGAAATGCCCGCCCGCAGCCGCTCGGCGGCGACCCGTGCGCCCGCTTCGCCGGTTTCCGGCAGGATTACTGCGTACTCGTCGGGACCCAGCCGCGCCAGCACGTCCACCGTGCGGATTTTGGACTTGATCACAGCGACGGTCGCTTCCAGCGCCAGGTCCCCGGCATTAAAGCCGAACGAGCGGTTGCGGGCGGCGAAGTTGTCCAAGTCTACGAGAACCAAAGACAGCGGGGCATGGTAGCGGGCGGCTCGGTCCCATTCTTCCGCCAATCGGGCGCGGAACGCCGGGTGTCCTGACAGTTCTGCGACGCTTTCCAACGAGATGTTCGCCGTGATCCGCTCTGATGTGATCCGCTCTGATGTGATCCGCTCTGAGGGGGAGTCTGGAACCGGCGTGGACTGCACCTGAACAGCCTGGGCGGCTTCCAGCTCCAATGTCAGCGCGGCGACCTGCTGCTGCAACGCCGCGAACTCGGTCACGTCCACGCCGGCGCTGAGGCCGCCGATGATCTGGCCTTCGGCATCGCGCAGCGGAACCATGCTGCACCGGAGCGCCGCCTGCCCGCCGCCTGCGACTGTGTCCCAGCGCTCTTCCCCCAGCACTGACTCTCCGGCCAGCACCCGGCTGATCTTCGCTTCGGCATCCTCGCGCTCGGTCGCCGGGACGATCGTGTCCCAAAGCGTGCTTTCCAATGCCGCTGCCGCCGGGATGCCGTACAATTCTTCGCAGGCGCCGTTCCAGCGGATGATCCTGCCGGTGGCGGCAAAGCAGAAGCACGGGACGGGGAGAGTGCGAAAGAACTCCTGGAACTGCCGCGAGACTTGGTCACGCAGGGCCTCGGTTTCCATTTTGCGCTGCTTGGCTTCGGAAAGCTGCGCCTGCAACGCTTCCTGCCGGGCCTCGTATTCTTCCTGCTCCTTTTGGCGTGCTAGGCGGTCGGCATCCCGCTTCCGGCGGGCGGCTTCCGGCGTCGGGACACGCAGGGAATAGCTCAGGGCAAGCGCTGCCAGGGCCGACACCCCCAGTCCCAATCCGCCGGCGGCGGCGAGCGGAAAAATTAAAGGATTCTCGGCATTCGCGCTGGGAAGCGGCGCGGTTTTCACGGCGCCTTTTCCCTTGCCATGAGCCGAATGGGCTGCCGGGGCCGGCGACGGAGCGGGAACGCTGTGCAGAAACAGGCCACTGCCCAGCAGCAGCAGCGACAAAAACATCAGTGTTCCAATCCCGAGAATTGCTTTCATAAAAAAGGCCCTTGTTACCGTTGTCGGCAAAAAGGGCAGGGAAAATTAGAGTTTCGGCGGCGCATATCAGAGTTTCAGCGGCGCATATCAGAGTTTCGGCGGCACATATGCCGTGCCGTCGGCGGCGGTCGCCGGGTGCAGCACGTACCTGCCATGCTCGGGAACCGCAATGCGGTCAAAGTCGCGGGCCAGCGTGTGCAGCGCCGTTCGCATCTCCGCGCCCTGCATGGCCGGTCCGTGGCCGGAAACGACTAGATCCGGCTCTAAAGCCGCAAGAATCTCCACCGATGTTCGCGCCGAAAGCCAGTCGGGCGTGAAGTACATCGGCGGCCCGTGCATCTCAGGCTTTTGCGTGGCGACCGCATACGCCGACTCCTGGGCGGTCGTGATAAACGCATCGGCGGCGATCAGGGTCTTGTCGGAGCCGCGCCAAAGCGCGATTTGGCCGGGCGTATGGCCTGGCACATGAAGCCAGGTCCAGCCGGGCATGAAGGGGACTGTGTGATTCTCCGGCAAAGACTGAAGCCGGGCCGAAACATCCACCGGACCACGCGGGTACAGCCCGGACATCGCCGCCATCAGCCCGCCGCCGACTGTCGGGTCCGGCGGCGGGTAAGCGGCCTGCCCGTTCAAGTAGGGGCGTTCCAGGGGGTGGGCATAGACAGGTGTGTCCCACTCGGCGGCCAGTTCTTGGAGCGCCCCGACATGGTCAAAATGGCCGTGGGTCTGCACAATCGCGGCCGGGCGAGTGTCTTTGCCGAAGCGCCGCGCCGCCGCGCGTTTGATCCGGCCCGCCGTGCCGGGGATGCCGGCGTCAATCAAGACCCAGTTCCGGTCGCCGGCGTTCGGCAGGCCGAAAAAAACGGCGTTGACAATCGCGAGGCGCTTGTATGCAAGATCGGCCCGGACTTCTTCCGTGCCGTCGTCTTCGAAATGCCCGGCGCGGCCGGCCGGGTCAAGCGGGATTGAATGGGTGTGTTTGTCTTCAGAGGGGAGTTTGTCTTCCATGACGCAGTTATTGCCACAATGGCAAGATTGAAAACCTGCTACTCGGACCGCAGGCCGTAGCCGGTGCCGCGCCGGGTTTCCAGCAGATCGGCGGCCAGCGGCGGCAGCTTCGCCCGGAGCCGACGGATGTGAATGTCTACCGTGCGCTCGCCGCCCTCAAAATCTACGCCCCAGACCAAATCCAGCAGGCGGTCCCGCGCGAAGAACTTGCCCCGGTGCAGGGTCAAGAAGCGCAACAGCTCGTACTCGCGCGGGGTCAGTGGCAGGGTCGCGCCGCTGAGATCACGGGCGCAGGCCGAGGCCAGTTCTAGCACTAAATCCGGCAGGCGCAGGCTATCACCGGCCCCCATCTGGCGTTTGCGGAAGCCCAGCAGGGACAACCGGGCCAGCATCTCGGCGGGTGCATAGGGCGGCAGGAGAAAATCATCAGTATAGGCGGGCCAGTCCGGCTGAGACAGGTGGCGTGGGGCCAGCAGGGCCAGACGCGCCGGGGGCGGCATGTCGTCACCCCAGGCGGTTTGGAGCAGCCGGACGGCATGGCGGAGCGGCAGGCAATCCGCCGCCGCCGACAGGTCCGCCAGCAGAACATCCGGCGGCCTGCCGTCAAACGCCCGGCAGAGCAGGTCCAGCATCTCCGGCCCGCCGTCCAGGTCTGTCCAAACAGCAGAGTAGCCGGCTTTTTGGAGCGCCGCGGTCAGCGGCGGCAGCGGCGAAGATTTTTCAGAAGGCGCAAGAACAAGAATAGTGAGCATGGCGACACGGCAGTAGAAGTAACCTGAGCAGGAAAGGCCGCGTCGCTGCGGGGAAAGTGTCGTCAAAGGAGCAGATCAAGAAGAGTGTGACACAAAACGGGGAGGGGAGTCAAGAGGCGTTGAGAGAAAAACGGGCGAACACAAGGTTCGCACCCTACCATCCGTCGGCCCCCGTAGGGGCGAACCTTGTGTTCACCCGTTCGGTTCGTGTTCGCTTTGGATGTTATCGAAACCTACTTTGGATGTTATCGAAACCTACTTTGGATGTTATCTGAGCTTACACCGTCACCCACAGTCCGCCGCTGTCGTCCATCCGCACGGGGTAGGTCTGCAAATTGCAGTCGCCCTGCAAGCCGATCCCTGTGGTCAGGTCGAACTTGCGGGAATGGAACGGACACATCAAGGTCGTGCCGCCGAGCAGGCCGTCAGCCAGCGGCCCCTGCCGGTGCGGGCATTCCGCCTGCACGGCGTAGACCTGCCCGGTGCGGGTATGAAAAACGGCGATGTCTACGCCGTTTACAGGGAAAACCCGGCCTTCGCCGTGGGGGATCTGGTGTACCGAACCGAGCGCGACTTCGCCCGTTTTTTCAAGTATTTCGCCCGTTTTTTCAAGTATCATGCTGAGCATAAATGGGTTACCTTAAGGTCGCCGGGGGTGTAGAAACCCCCGGCAAGGAAGCGTCCTTCGGACGAAGATCACGCCGATTGTGACGGCATCTTTGTCCGAAAGACATAATCTCGCCGGGGGTTTCTACACCCCCGGCACTTGCTAGGCCAGCACCGGCAGCGTGGAAACGAACTGGTTCGCCGTCGCCGGCCGGTCGGCTTCCAGCCACGGGTCTACATAAGCCTCCACGGTCGCCTGCATGGCGGCGTCGAGACGCGCGGCGATGCCTTCGCTGTCGTCCACGACGATTGCTTTGATTTTGTCGAGACCCACACGCGGGACAAAGCTGTAGGTGCGCTCCAGATACTTGGCGTTTTCAATGTAATACTGCATGAAGCGGCCCATGATCTGGATGACTTCTTCGTGCGAGTCGACGGTGCAGAGAATGTCACCTTTGCGGATATGAGCGCCCGCCGCGCCGCCGACATAAATTTCCCAGCGTCCGCCTTCAATCGCAACTGCGCCGACATCTTTCACCAAGGCTTCCGAGCAGTTGCGCGGACAACCGGCCGTCGCGAGCTTCATCTTGCCAGGGCTTTCAATCCCCTGAAAGCGCTTCTCGATCTTGATGCCAAGCCCCGTGGAATCGCCAACTCCGTAGCGGCAGAAGTCGGTGCCGACGCACGTTTTGCACGTTCGGAACGATTTGCCGTAAGCATGGCCCGACGGCATTCCGAGGTCTTTCCAGACCAGCGGCAGGTTTTCTTTCGTGATGCCGAGCAGGTCAATACGCTGGCCGCCGGTGAATTTGACCATCGGCACATCGTACTTCTTCGCGACTTCACCAATGCGGATGAGGTCGTCGGCGGTCGTGACCCCGCCGTAGATGCGCGGGATCACCGAGAATGTTTTATCCTTCTGGATATTCGCGTGGACCCGGTCGTTGATAAAGCGGGCATCCCGCTCGTCTTCGTATTCTGCGCCCCACAGGGACTTCAGAAGCGATGCGAGGCCCATCTTCGCTGTGACTTCTTCGACGCCGCCAGCCAGGGTGTCAAACACCGAGGACACGGATTTGAGCTGCCGGGTCATGATCTGCTCGACCAGGTCCGTCTTGGAGTACGGGACGCCGGGGACGTAGTAGTGGATGCTGGGGTCTTCCTCCACTTGTCCTTCGGCGGCCCATTCGACTACTTCTTCCACCAGCTTCTTGCACGAGCCGCAGCCGGCGCCGGCGCGGGTGGCTTCCATCACCATCTTCAGCGACCGCTTGCCGCCCTCGACGCATTTGCGAATTTGGCCTTTGGAGACGCCGTTGCAGTTGCAGATCTGGGCGCTATCAGGCATTTCCAGCATCGTCGCCTGCGTGGACGGAGCGCCCATGTCAAACAAGAGCGAAAGCCGCTCTTCGGGTAGGGGCGTTCCCCGGTCGAACGCCTGCATCAAGTAGGCAACTTTGTTCAGATCACCCAGCATCATCGCGCCGATGAGAATGCCGTCGCGAATGATCAGCTTCTTGTACGTTCCGCGCTTCGGCTCTGAAAACGTTACTACTTCATCGCGGTCGTCCGACGGTTCGGTGACGCCCATGGATGCCAGCTCGACGCCCATCACTTTCAGCTTGGTGGCAATCTTGGAGCCGTGGTACGCGGCATCTAAATTGCGGCCCGTGATGTGGTCGGCCAGCACGGTTCCCATTTCCCACAGCGGCGCGACCAAGCCGTAAACCCGGCCCCGGTGCTGGGCGCATTCGCCGACAACGTAGACATCCGGGTCGTCCACCGACCGCATCTGGTTGTCGGTGACAATCGCCCGCTCGACCGTCAGCCCGCAGGCCGCGCCGATCTCGGCGTTCGGCTTGATGCCGGTGGAAATCACGACCATGTCGCAGTCCAGCGTCGTGCCGTCTTTGAACTCTAAGCCGGTGACGCTGTCTTCGCCCAGCACCCGCGTCGTCGCCTTCATGGTATGGACATGGATGCCCATTTTCTCCATGATGCCCCGCAGAATGCCGCCCGCCGCCGGGTCAAGCTGCTGGTTCATCAAGTGGCCGGAGATATGGATCACATGGACTTCGACGCCGTAATTGATCAATCCCCGCGCGGCTTCCAGCCCCAAAAGGCCGCCGCCGATGACGGCGGCTTTTCGGCACTTGGTCGCATAGCCTGCGATCTTGTGGCAGTCGTCGAGCGTTCGGAAGACAAAAACGCCGTGCTTGGTCTCCCCCTGCGGGGTTTCTAATCCTTCCATCGGCGGCACGAAGGGCCGGGAGCCAGTGGCGATTAAGAGCTTGTCGTAAGGCGTGATTTGCCCGTCGTCTGAATGAATCTCTTTGCGGGCGCGGTCAATATGCTCCACTTTCGCCGGCGCATGGAGCTTGACCTCGTTTTCGGTGTACCAGTCTAAGGGGTTTAGAAAGATGTCGGCGGCGTCCTGGGTCCCGTTCAGGACATTGGACAGCAGTATCCGATTGTAATTGCCATACGGCTCATCGCCGAACATGGTGATGTCAAACTGCTCGCCGCCCCCGCGTGCCAAAATCTCTTCCACGGTCCGTGCGCCCGCCATGCCGTTGCCGACCACGACTAATTTTTGCTTGTCGCTCATTGGATCAAACCTCCACCAAGCCGATGTCCAGCACCACGGTTCCCGACACGCCTTCCGGGGCGGCGAGAAACGCTTCCAGCTTGGTTCCCGACATCATGTCTTCCACCACGGCCAGCGCCACATGGACATCGCCGCGTGCGCCGATGGGGAAGTAGCGCATCGGCTCGCCGTCGCGCATCAGCACGACATAGACCATTTCCGCCGACGAGTTGCCGGCCCGGAAGTAAACAAACTGGGTCCGCTTGCCGACCGGGACCGTGTAAGTCAGCCCGCCCGAAATCGGGTGGGGGCTGGAAAGGCCGTGGCCCTCAAAGGCGAAGACGCCTTGCAGTAATTTTGGTTTTGAGTACATGATTTGGTTTCCTAAACAAGAGCCGGGGTTGTAGAAAACCCCGGCAAGAGTGCATCCTTCGGATAAGGAAAAGCCAATTTCTCCCCTCTTCATCCGCAGGATGTTTCTTTGCCGGGGTTTTCTACAACCCCGGCATTTACGGCTTATGCCATTTCTAAATCCGCGCCGTCCGGGCCGACGAGAACACGCTCACGCGCCGGTTCGGTCGCTTTCGCCACGCCGCCTTCGCCGAGCCACGACTGCTGCCAGCGGGGCGCGGCCTGCCGCAGAACGATGAGGCCGAGCGCGGCAATTGCGGAGAACGCGAAGAAGCCTGCGCCGTAGGTGCCGAACTTGTCATGCAGGTTGCCCATGTTGATGTTCAGGAAGTAGCCGCCGACGCCGCCCGCCGCACCGACCAGGCCAGTCATAACACCGATCTCCGTGCGGAAGCGCTGGGGGATCATCTGGAACACCGAGCCGTTGCCCATGCCGAGGCAGCCCATGAGGAGAAACAGCATCACAAACGTCACCCACATATTCGTGATCAGGAACCCGATGCCGAGGGCCATCACGCAGGCCGTCGCATACATCACCGTCAGCATCCGAATGCCGCCCAGTCGGTCTGCGAGGGCGCCGCCGACAGGCCGCAGCAGGGAGCCGGCGACGATAAACAAGGCCGTCGCCAGGCCGACCGTCGCTTTCGGAAAGTCATACTGGTCCACAAAGAACTTATTCATAAAGTAAGACAAGCCGACAAAGCCGCCGAAGGTCACGAAATACAGCAGGCAGAAGCGCCAAGCATCCGCCTGAGCCAGCACCCGCACGAAGTCCGCGCCGGTGGCAGGTTTCGCTTTCGTGGGCGGGTCTTTCGCCATCAGGGCGAAGATAACGAAGACAATCGCAACCGGGATCATCAGCAGGCCCAAAACCGTGTGCCAGCCGTAAGCTTTCGCCAGCATCGGGGCAAAGATCGTTGCCAGCACCGTCCCGGAGTTGCCGGCGCCGGCAATGCCCATCGCCAGCCCTTGCAGATGAGGCGGATACCAGCGGGACGCCAGCGGCAGGGCAACGGCGAACGATGCACCGGCCAGCCCCAGAAAGAACGCGACAAAGACCAGCGAGCTATAGGTGCTGGCAAGCTGCCAGCCGACGGCCAGCGGCAAAAGCGTCAAGGCCATAGACGCAACGCCGACACGCTTGGAGCCGAAGCGGTCCGACAAAACGCCGAGCAGAATGCGCCAAAAGCCTGCCGCCAGCAGCGGGATCGCCAGCAGCTCCAGCGCTTTCGCCGCCGGATAACCGTTCGCGACCGGCTGGAACGTCTTGCCATCCTTTTGGAGCGCCGCCATCGGCTTGAGGCCGATGACGTTGTCGTTCGGGTTGCCCAGGGCACCAGGCGCTTGGGCGATCTGAATAAACTTGGACTTGGCGTTCACGGCGGCAATCGTCGCCGGGTTGGAATTGTCCACGACAAACTTCTCAATCGGTTTGTCGCTTGGTTTAATCGTCGTCGGCGTACCAGGTTTGATCAGCAGGTTGTAAACGTTCTTCGGCTGGTCGGCTGCCAGCTTCGGGTTCTGCTTCATCGTCTGCGGGCCTTTGACGACCAGCGTGTACGGCGTCGCTTTTGAGATCAGCGCCGAGGGAGTGACCCGCAGATTGGCCCCGGTCAGCAGAGCGTCGGTGGTAATAAACGGCGCAATCGCGCCAAGAATGACCCAGACCATGAACGAAACGTCGAAGTGCAGAAACGCGCTGAACAGAGACGGCGCGTGACCGCTGTTTTTCAGGTCACTGATTTTCATGATGTCTCCTCTAAAAAATTCGCAAAATAAACAATTTTTAACATGAAATCGGTGACGCGGCGGTGCGTAGAACCCACCTCCTTGCTTCGCAGGGGTCCTCCCGAAGCGGGAGGACGAAGAGGCAAGGGGATACGACGAGAGGCTTATCCTAAACTCCTCACCTTCCCGCTTCGGGAGGGTCGTCACTTGTGACGGGGTGGGTCTTCTCCACCCGGACCGCGCAGACCTTGAACTCCGGCATCTTGGAGACCGGGTCCAGCGCCGGGTTCGTAAGAGTATTCGCGCAGGCGTCGCCGCCCCAGTGGAACGGCACGAAAATTGTGTCTGGGCGGATGCTCGGCATCAAACGTGCTTTGACAGTGATTGACCCGCGCCGGGTCGTGAGAGTGGCGTCATCGCCGTCGGTAATGCCGAAGCGCCTGGCGAGGCTTGGGTGCATCTCAGCGTAGGCTTCCGGGGAGATCGTGTTCAGCGCGGCAACGCGCCGGGTCTGGGTCCCCGATTGATACTGGGCCATCACGCGGCCTGTCGTGAGATACAGCGGATACTCGTCATCCGGCTCTTCCGCGGCGGTGCGATGATGCACGGCATGGAACTTCGCCCGACCATCGGCATGAGCAAACTTGTCTTGAAATAAGCGCGGCGTGCCGGGATGCGCTTCAGACGGACAGGGCCAGAAGACGCCGTGTTCGGTGTCTATGCGCTCGTAAGTGATGCCGGAATAGTCGGCGGCCCCGCCTGCGCTGGCCCGCCGCAGCTCCTCAAAGATGGCCGCCGGATCATCGGTCGGGAAGAACTGGCCCGCACCAAGGCGTTGAGCGAGAGCAGAAACAATCGCGGCGTCGGTCGAGACTCCTTCAGGACGAGGTGCGGCTTGTTTGCGATGGATGACCCGGCCTTCGAGGTTGGTCATCGTGCCGGACTCTTCCGCCCACTGGGCAATCGGCAGGACAACATCGGCCATCAGCGCGGTTTCCGACAAAAAGATGTCCGAGACGCATAAAAAGTCCAAAGAGCGCAGGCGCTCTTGAACGTGCAGAGAGCGCGGCGCGGAGACGACTAAATTGGACGCCATGACCAGCATCGCCCGGATGCCGCCGTCCTGGCCCAGCGAATTGATCAGTTCATACGCCGACCGGCCCGGTCCCGGCAGAGTGCTTTCGTCAATGCCCCAAACGCCGGCGACATACGCCCGGTGTTCCGGGTTGTCAATCTTACGGTAGCCAGGCAACTGATCGGCTTTCTGCCCATGCTCGCGCCCGCCCTGCCCGTTGCCCTGGCCGGTCATGCAGCCGTAGCCGCAGTGGGGTTTGCCGGCTTTGCCTAAAGCGAGTATCAGATTGATGAACGCCAGCGTATTGTCCACGCCTTTGGACTGCTGCCCCGCACCCCGCGCCGTGAGCGCCATCGCTGTTCCCGCTTCTCCCAAGAGGTGCGCGGCTTTCACAATGTCTTTGACGGGAACACCAGTGATGCGCTCCACGCGGTCGGGCCAGAACGACGTGATGACCCGCCGAACGCTTTCCCAGCCAGTCGTGCGGGACGCGATAAAGTCCATGTCTAATAGGCCGTCGGCGGCGGCAACATGGAGCAGTCCGTTCGCCAGGGCCAGATCGGTTCCCGGCGTCAGCGGCAAGTGCAGGGTCGCTTGTTCGGCGGTTGCCGTCCGGCGCGGGTCGGCGACAATGAGTGCGCCCCCATTTTCGCGCTGACGCTCGAAATACTGCATGATTGGCGGCATGGTCTCGGCGGGGTTGCCGCCGATGAGCAAGATGGCGTCCGCGCCGGGAATGTCTTCCAGTGGAAACGGCAGTCCCCGGTCCAGGCCGAAGGCTTTAATGCTGGCAACGGCTTCGGACGCCATGCAGAAGCGGCCATTATAATCAATATGCGGCGTCCGCAGGGCGACGCGAGCGAACTTGCCGAGCCAGTAGGCTTTTTCGTTGGTGAGGCCCCCGCCGCCGAAGACGCCGACCGAGTCGCGTCCGTAAATCTTTTGCGCCGCCCCAATGCCTGCGGCCACTCGGTCCAGCGCCTCGTCCCAAGTGGCGGGCCGCAGCGGGCCGTCTTTCGTGCCGCGCACCAGCGGGGTCGTTAAGCGGTCCGGGTGCGTCAGCAAGTCTGTTGAAGTCCAGCCTTTTTGGCACAAGCCGCCTTTGTTGGTCGGGAACTCTTTGCGCGGCTGCACCGACAGCAGACCCTGCGCGTCAGGTGCCAGGTTCATCCCGCATTGCAAAGCGCAGTACGGGCAGTGCGTAGCAGTGTTCACGTCACTCATGGCCTGTGCCCTCCTCCAAGATGCCGACATCCACGACCACCGCGCCGCTGAGGCCGCGTGGGGCGGCAAAGCCGACTTCAATGCGTGCGCCGGTGGGGTAGGATTCCGTGATGGAAAGCGGCACATGAAAATCCGCCTTCGGGCCGACAGGGAAATAGCGCACCGGCTGGGAGTTGACGCACAGCGCGAGGTAAATCAAATCGTCGGACAGATTGCCCGCCCGGACATAGATCACTTCCGCCGTCGCCGCTGGCGGCACGACATAGCAGAGCGCGTCGTTGAGCGGTCCGACCTCAAAAAAGCCGCGCCCAGCAAACGGGTAGACGCCCTGCAAAAAGCGCGGCGTCGCCAGGCCAAGCCGGGTCAGCCGCTGCTGGCGCGTTTCGGTGGTCAAAGTTTCAATGCTGTCAGCGGGTGTTTGGAACGGACTCATGGCAACGCGCTTTCTTATCTTGAAGTGAAAAGAGGCGTCATCGCCGGCAGGAGCCACAGGGCAGCGTGGTGAAGAGAGAACTTCCGAACGTGAGGGAAAAGCCGCCGCGACAGTGCGGGGGTGGCTTTGTGTTTCTATGATAACACGCGAATGTTTCCGCAATGTTTCTTGTAAAACTTTATTTTGCTGGAAAGATGCAAAAAGAAGCGTGGAACTGAAGTTCTACGCTGTGGGGCGAAGCGCCTAGTGTCCGCCTGCGCGGACAAGGAGAAGAAATTGAACGAGACGCCTGAGCCGGAGGCAGCCGCGCGGAGGGAGGTAGAAGCACGTCTCGCCGCTGGAAAGTTATACTATAGAAACGGCAGCTTAGCAAAAGCCGTTGAAGAGTTTCAAGAAGCCGTGAAGGCCGACCCTAGTTTCCGAGAGGCCCAAGACAGTCTCCGGTATAAACGACAAGAGAAGGAAGAAATCGAAGAAGAGATACCGGAGATGCGGGCAGAACTTAATGCGCCCGAATGCGATCCTAAAAATGAAGAAAGCTTACGAGAGCGTAACCATCTTGGCTGGCTTTGCTATTGCCTGGGCCGGAATGAGGAAGCCCGTACTGAATGGGAATGGGTTGTCAATAACGGCACCGGCAACGCGCAGAAGAGCGCGAGGAAGAGGCTGCGTAAATATCTCAATGTTGTCCCAATCACTGTTGCCATTCTCGCCGGAGGCCACAGCCGCCGCATGGGAACCGACAAGGCCGCGCTTTCCATCGGCGGCATGACGCTGCTGGAGCGCACGGCGCGTTTGGGTCTGGCCGTTGATCTTCCCGTGCTGGTGGTAGGCCGGGCGCGTCCTGACGGCTGGTCTTTGCCCGAAGTGACGTTTGCGGAAGATGCCGTGCTGGAACTGGGGCCGGCGGGCGGTCTGGCGACGGCGCTTCGTCAAGCGCAGACTTCCGTGCTGGCGCTGGCGTGCGACCTGCCCCTTCTGACCGAAGACGCTTTGCGCTGGCTGATTGCTCAGGCGAAATCGCAGTTTGCGCCGTCCGGGCTGGTCACGGTCAACGGCGGGCAGAAAGAGCCGCTATTTGCCGTGTACGACGTGACATGTCTGCCGCTGATTGAGGCGCGTCTCGCCGCGGGTCGCCGTTCGCTGCATGGGGTGATTGAAGCCGGAGCGTTTGCGCTCGCCGAAGCCCCGGATTGGGTCTCGGTACAGCTTGCCAATGTCAACACGCCGGAAGAGTGGCGGGAGGCGAGTGGGCCGCGCTGAACCGTCCGGTGTCTCGGCAGGAACTGAAGCGGGTAAAAGTGGGTTGAAGCACACACATCTTTGTTATTGGAGACACACTCAATATGGCGGATAAACCGAACTTCGGACTGACGGGCCTGGCGGTGATGGGGCAGAATCTCGCGCGGAATGTCGCGCACAAGGGCTTTCCGATTGCCGTGCATAATCGCACGACCGAGAAAACAGACAAGTTTATGGAGGAGCACGGCGGCGAAGGAGCATTGACGGGTTCCAAGAGCGTCGAAGACTTTGTTGGCGCTTTGCAGACGCCTCGCGCGATTATGATCATGGTCAAGGCCGGCCAGCCGGTAGACGATGTGATTGCCGAGCTGAAGCCGCTGCTTGCCAAAGGCGACTTACTCATTGACGGCGGCAATTCGCTGTTTTCAGACACCGAGCGGCGGGTCAAAGAGCTGAATGCCGACGGCTTTCTCTTTCTCGGTACCGGCGTTTCCGGCGGCGAGGAAGGGGCGCTAAACGGCCCCAGCATCATGCCTGGCGGCAGCGAGGACGCTTACAAGATTGTCGAGCCGATCTTTACCAAAATCGCCGCCCAAGTAGACGGCACCCCGTGTTGCACGTTTATCGGCGACGGCGGCGCGGGCCACTATGTCAAGATGGTTCACAACGGCATTGAGTACGCTGACATGCAGCTCATCGCCGAGTCGTATGATCTCTTGAAGAACGGCGCGGGGCTGACCAACGCCGAGCTGCACGATGTCTTTACCCAGTGGAACGAAGGTGATTTAGACTCGTTCTTGATCGAGATCACCGCCCAGATTTTTGAGAAAAAAGACGACCTGGATACGGACAATGATTTAGTGGACATGGTGCTGGACAAAGCCGCCCAAAAAGGCACCGGGAAATGGACCGCCCAAAATGCGCTTGACATGGGCATCCCCGTGACGGCGATCACCGAGGCGGTTTACGCTCGTGCGCTGTCCGCGTTCAAGGACCAGCGCGTCGCCGCGTCGAAAGTCCTGCCCGGCCCGTCCGGCACCGTGAACGCCGGCGACAAACAAGCCTTCATCAACGATATTCGGGACGCCCTGTATGCGTCCAAAGTCGTCGCCTATGCCCAGGGGTTCGAGCAGATGCTGGCGGCGGCCAAAGAATATGACTGGACCCTGCACCCCGGCGAGATCGCGACCATCTGGCGCGGCGGCTGCATCATCCGTGCCAAGTTCCTGGACCGCATCAAAGAAGCCTACGACAGTCAGCCTGATTTGGCAAACTTGATGCTGGCCCCATACTTCACCGATGCCATCGAAAACGCTGGGGACGGCTGGCGGCGCACTGTCGGGACCGCTGCGACGCTCGGCATTCCCATTCCCGCGTTCTCATCGGCCCTGGCCTATTACGACGGCTACCGCCGCGAGCGCCTGCCCGCCAATCTGATTCAGGCCCAGCGCGACCTGTTTGGGGCGCATACTTATGAGCGCACCGACAAAGAAGGCGCGTTCCATTCCCAATGGGCCGATGAAAAGCAGGAAGAAAAGAACAAAGAACAGCACGGCGTCGAAACCACTGGGTAAGATTGAGAAAGCTGGAAAGCGAGGGCCGCAGACATAGGAACGCGCATCAATGTCTTGATGGACCATGACATCGCGGATTACAAAGGCCAAACTGCGGTTCTCGCCCGGCTGACATTGGCCTTGCCGGCGGCGCTTGCCGTCCGCGACTACTGGAACATCAACTACCCCGATCCAAAACGGGTGGTGCAAACCGAATGGACTGCCGACCCGGTGACGCCGTATGAACCGAATTCGCGGAGCTTCACCGCACCAGGCAGTTTGTTTCTCGACATCGGCCCCTCCGTCGCTAAACTCAGAACCGGCGGGCGTTGGCGCGGCTTCGTCATTGTTGCGCCGCTCTATCAAGTGCATCTGCAAGCCTTCCGCGCCGTGGCAGACGCATTGGGCGCGTCGTACCTCGCCTGCTTCCCGGATTGCGAAGATGCGTGGGAAGCCTTCATAGAAGGCGGCACAGAACGCGAAGTTTTTCCGATTTTAGAGCATTATTTCGGGCCGCCGCTGCCGTTTCCTGATGCCCTCCCGCCGGAAACCGACGACACGGAGCAGGACGTCCCTTACGTCTGGTACTATGAAAAATTGAGGAAGCTCCACGATGACAGATCATTTTCAACAGCTTCACGATAAAACGATGCGCGGTGAGCCTCTGGCGGCTGAGGAAGAAGTCGTGACATCGCAGCTCTTACTCAACAACCATCGCAAACGCAAACGCTTCAACCCGCATAAGCATTCCGAAAGAGCTTCGTGAGCGGGTGAGGCAGCAGGCCGGATTTTGCTGTGAATACTGCGGCGTGACGGAAATCGATACCGGCGGAATGCTGACGGTAGACCATTTCCAGCCAAGCGCGAAGAGCGGCAGTGACGAACCGGGCAACTTGATTTGTTGCCGTCATCAGTGCAGCGAACACAAATCTGGCTACTGGCTGCAAGAGCCTGACGCACGCCATCTTTCGCCTTGAACGTGGCACAGGTTAGCCGGTTCCTTGCCCTGAGTTACCCGTGCTGCGGTCCCGATGCTGAAGGATCGCACGCGGGATCAGCGGCAGCGCCAGCAGCGCCAGGGCTGTCGTCGCCGCGCTCAGGCAGATCAAGGCAGGCAGAGCAACGTGCAGGTGTTCGTAGAGCCACGACCCCAAAATGTCGGAGCCGGTCCCGCCTAGATTGGCGGCGCTCATCAGCAGCGAGTACGACATCGCCTCCCCGCCGCGCGGCGAAGCCCGTCCCGCCAGGTCCATCAAGGCGACGGAAACAAGAACGCCCAGCAGGCCGCTTATCCCCTGGATGACCAGGGCGGAAACGGGCGTCTTGTAGCCCAGAAACAGCAGTGTGCCGGCCGCGCTCAGCAAGATGCCCACGGTCAACAGCCGCCCCAGAGAAAGGCGCGTACACAGCCAGGCATAAGCCAAGGCCCCCAAGATGGCCGCCCCATTGGACAGCCCGCCAAGCCAGCCGATAAACTTGGGGCTGAAGTGCAGAATGTTGGTCTGGAAGTAAAAGAGGGGCGTCCCAAAGCCGGGCGACAAGTCTTTCAGAAAGATAAAAGCCGCCGCCAGCCACAAGGCACGGGATTGGAATACCGGACGCAGCCGCGCCCACATTTCCTGCCCTGAGACCCGCGCCCTTTTTTCGCCGTCCGCTTCCGGCAGCAGAAAAATCGCGGCTGGAATCAGGCCGAGGAATAGCACCGTGCCGACTCCGCAGGTCCAGCCGAAGGCGTGTCCCACCAAGTAGCCGCCGACCGGCTGCGCCACCAGGATCGTTCCGGCAATGATCGTCTCGCGCAGCGCTCCCATGCGGCCTGTTCGTCCCTGCTGCTGCCCCGCTTCCACCAGCAGGCCGCCCGAAACGCTGCTGGCGAGGACCGCAAACGCATTGGCTCCCACCAGTGTCCAGACCAGCGGCGCATACTGGCGCGGCACAATCGCCAGCGCCGCCCAGAGAACTCCCGCTCCCAGCCCGCTCAGGATCAAGTAATTGCGCCGCCGTGACCCCCAAAGCGGCACCAGGTCAGACAGCAGGCCGGCGACCGGCTTGAAGTACCACGCCAGGCTGGTCAGTCCAAAAAACGCCGCCATTGCGGTCGGCCCTAGATGCAGGTGGTTTTTCAGGAGGAATTGCAGCGGCAGCTTGGCATGGCGGCTGTCACTGACAAAGGTCGAGACCAGCAAACCCGCGACAATCATCGCCATGATCCGGCGGCGCGGAGTCGGTGCCGGTATCTCGTGTTCAGGAAGCAGGGAAGCGGTGACAGCCACAAGCAGTGGTCCTTCTGATTTTATCGGGAGAACGGCAGAGTAATTAGGGTCAAGGAACAACCGTAGAAAAGCGGCAACAGGAGAACAGAGGAATCAGAGCGGCGTGTCATGTCGGCAGTCGCAGTCTAAGAAGAAAATCTTCGGCATGATTTTTCCTCGCCCAGTGTACCCAATTGTTCCAGTTTTAAGCTTGCTCCGCCACTAATTTTTCCCGGCCCCAGCTTCTTTGAATTGGCCCCGGTGCCGGTATACTATGCTTGAAAAGTTCCTGCGCCTCGTCAGTGCGAAAGAGAAAGCGAAGCAGGCAAGGTGTTGCTTGAAACGGGTCGCAGTTATCGGCAATTCCGGCGCCGGAAAATCAATGCTGGCGGCGGCACTCTCGGTCAAGGCCGGCCTGCCGCTTATTGCTTCCGACCCCTTTTACTGGGAGCAGGACTGGCAGGCTGTCCCCGCTCAAACTGTGCGGCAGCGCGTCACCGAAGCCACGGCCGGTGATGCTTGGGTCTTGGACGGTAACTTCGTCTCTGAGCGTGATGTCGTTTGGGCGCGGGCCGATACGGTCCTCTGGCTTGATTATTCCCTTTCGCTCGTCTTGTGGCGCGTTTTGCGTCGGAACCTCGGCTGGTTTTTCACGCGGCACCTCACTTGGTCGGGCAACCGAATGACCTGGCACAGCGCCTGGTCCGGCATCCGCCACGTTTATCGCGGCTTTTCTCAAACGCTGGCTTGACCCGCGTTTGCCGGTGCCGGTTGGGGTGCAGACAGTGCGCTTCGATGGATGGGCAGAAATGGTGCGCGACGCGCCGCAGAAGGCGAAGATGTACCTGAACGCGCCGAAGGGTGACGTGGTGGCTGTGATTGCGCTGCTGGACTTGTATGGGCTTGGGCTTGCTTACCCAGCCGAAGTCAATTCGGCTGCGGAGCATATTGCGTGGGGAACAAAGCATTTGGAGCAGCAGGTCGGCGAAACCCAGTTTCGGCAGTTCTTCGCCGTGCAGGAGACGGAAGCCTGGCTCCTCAGTCAGCCGGGGCTGTTCCCGGCGGAAATTGCCAAAAGCCTGAAAACCAAATCGGAGAGGCCGGAGAAAGTCAACAGCGACGAGCCGCCGGCAAAGCTTTTGGATCGTCTCTGCAAAACGGCAACAGGGCGCGGCTACAAGAAGGTGACAGAAGCGAAGAACCTGTTCCCAAAGCTTGATCCAAGTCTTGCCTACGCCAAATGCCCCAACTTGAAAATTTTGCTGGATGCCCTGTTGGAACTCGCTGCAACAGACTGATTTTCATGTTAAAATCAACCAGGAAAATCCATTTATGCTTCGCTTGAACACTCTTCTAATTGCTTTGGTCTGGATACTGATGCTGGTTGGCCCGCACCCGGCCCTAGCGCAGACGGCGGCGCGGTGGAGAACGGAGGTCGTCGGCAAAAGCGTTGTCCTGACGCCGCCGGACCTGACAGCGGGTGAGTTTTTTCAGATCACGATCTGCCCGCGCGTGGCGCTGGGCGGGGCGCTGATCACGGATTTTCTGGATGGGTTCGCCGACCGCACGGTAGCCACCCTCGGCTCTCCCTCCGGCACGGCAAAGCCCGCGTCGGCCAAAGATCACACCTCGGCGTCGGTGACACGCACATTTACAGCAGCATCGGGAACGCCGCGCCTTGCCATTTTTATCGCTCTGACGGTGGATGGCGAGAATGTTCGGGTCATTCAGACCGTGTCGGATTTAAACGCCTTGCTAATCCAGCGCTACACGCCGCAGGTCGCGGCGGTCGCCAAAGAAATGGCACGTCAGGAGCGGGCGGCGGCCACAATCTCCGGGCGCGGGCTGAGAACCGAAGAACTGCCGCCGGCACCGCTGGGCATGACGCCGGGCGGAAAGATCATGCCGGGCATCTACACCGGCAGCGCGATGAACACTTACGACAATTCGGTTCGCGGTCACTTCCGCTTGTATTTGTTTGCGTCCGGCGAGTTCCTCCTGTGTAACGAAAAAGGAGAAGAACTGGAATTCGGCGACGGCGATGTCCGCTATGATCCGATCACCGGCAAAATGGACATCGGCAATACTTTTGATTTGAACAATCAGGAATTTGAACAGGAAAGGAACTTTTGCCTGTACGGGCGCGGTGCAGACAGTCAGCCGTACCTATATTCCCATCAGGATCATGGGTTCGGCTTTGTCAATACGACTTTGCGCTACGCCGGCCCGCTTGACCGGCAGTCTCCCAAGCAGATCGCCGCCGAAAAAGCGGCGGCGGACGCGGAAGCCAAACGCTACAAGTATGTCACAGCGCCCGGCAAAGGAGTTCAAGCGGCGCAGATCGCCGGCATTCTCCACAACCAGACGTTTATCTACGGCGGGGGTGACGCCAAAAACGAGACCTACCTGCTGCTTAAGGACGGCGCGATCCATGACGGCCTGCCGGTGCCGCCAGACGAGCTGGATGTTTCGCTTTCGCATCGCCGGGAACCGGAAAAATGGGGGCGCTGGCGGCGTCAGGGAGCGCAATACCTCGCCGCCTGGCCCGACCACCCGAACCATTTTGAGCCGCTGAAAGGCGAGGCGGCCCTGCCTGCGCGTCCCGGAGAAGCGCTTGCGGGGCGGTTCGGCACGGGTTCGACGAGCGGCAGCATGATAATGGGCGGCTCTTACCATCTGTGGGGGGTAACGTTCAGCCCCGGCGCACGATTTCTGAAAGATAACCGTGGCGGCGCAAGCAGTGGCACGCTGGGGCAGACAATGAACGATTTCAGCGTAGACACGACGTATGACGACGCCGGCTCAGTCACGTCGTTCTCCGCACCAGCAGCAGTCGGATACACAGCCAACAAAAAGCGAGGGAGCAGCCGGGCCGGAACGTACTCCGTCAGCGGCTACACGCTGACCCTGCGCTATGACGACGGGCGAGTCGAGCGCACACCGTTCTTTTTTACCGATGCCAAGCACGACGAGATTTACTTTGAAGGCGCGACGATGGCGCTGGATAAAGACAAGTAGAAGAGTAAGACTTTGGACAAGTGGATTTTTTCGCTGAAGCTGAGAAACAGCGCAGGGGTACTGTCTTCGCTGACGGCGCTGTTTGCCGACCGCGGGGTCTCGATTGAAAGCTTGACGGCGCATGGGGGCGGGCCGGCCGGGGTGCCGGGGACGGCGGTTTTAACGTTTGCGGCCTCGGAAGCGCGGAAAAGCCATTTGGCTCGGCTGCTGGGGCGGCTGGCGTCGGTGCTGGAAGTGGCGGAGTACCGCTACGATGACGCCGCTCATGCCCGGAAGTCTACGCTGGCGCGGGTTCCGCTGGCAGCCGACACGCTCAAAGCGCAGGTGCCGCCCGGCGTTTTGTGCGATGTCGTGTCGGCGGACGAGACTTCGGTGCTGGCGCTGCTGCTGGGACCGCCGGCCGTGCTGGACGCGCTGCTGGCGCGATGGAGCGGCGGCGCGGCTTGGGAGGAGCAGGACGCGACGGTCTTTGTGGTGTAGGTTTTTGTGGTGTGAAGGCCGTGTAGGCTAAGAAGGGCTGGGGCGGCGCTTGACCAGCACGACGCAGAGGCCGCGCGGGACGGGGCGGAACTCGACGGTGTCGGCCAGCTCCTGCATCAGCGGCAAGCCGCGCCCGCCGGTCGCTTCCGGCTCCGGCATCGCCGGCAGGAGATGGTCCGGCGGCAGGCCGAGGCCGCTGTCCGTGACTTCCACATGCAGCGCCCCGGCAGACGTGCGCCGGCCCAGCACATGGAACTGGCCTTCGGGGCCGTTCGGGGAGCCGTGCCGGACGGCATTGGTGACGGCTTCAGTGACGGCGGTCTGGAAGTCCTCCGTGTCCCCGCGGCTAAATCCCAGCGTTCCCATCCAGTGGCCGAGCGCCTGACGCACTTCGCCGACATAATCGGCCCGGCTGGGGAATTGGAACTGGAACAAATCATCTTCGTTGTTTTCCCACGCCAGCGCCGGAAGCGGCGGGGCCGCTGCGTCTGCGGCGTCCTGCGGCGTTTGAGCGACGCGCCGCACGACCATCAGCGCCATGTCGTCCTGCGGCCGGCCTGCCGTCCACCGCAGGGCGGCCTGCTGCAAGTAAGCGGCCATCGCTCCCGGCCCCGTTTCCGCCGGCGCGGACTCGACCAGCTTCTGCACCCCATGGATGTCGAGCAGCCCTCGCGTCTCAGGGTCCCGTGCTTCCGTCAGGCCGTCCGTATACAGCACCAGAGAATCACCCGGTGCCAGCGTGTCCGTTTCCTGTGCGTAGGCGTGTTCGGCTAAGCCGAGGATCGGGCCGTTGGCGTCCAGTAGACGGCTGCCGCCGGCCTCCCGCTTGATCAGCATGGATTCATGCCCGGCGCTGGCCCAGGACAAACGGCCCGTTTTCGGATCGAACACGGCGTAAAACAGCGTCACGAAATGGTCGCCAAGCCCCGCGAGATCGCTGCACAGCATCCGGTTCAAGCGGGAAACGACGAGGCCCGGCGCTCCGGCTTCGGTCGCGAACGCCCGCAGGGAATACTTGACCGTGGCGGTCTGCACCGCCGCGCTCAGGCCCTTGCCGGACACGTCGGCGATGACCAAGGCGACCCGGCCGTCGGGCAGGGCGAACGCATCGTAATAGTCGCCGCCGACCTGCGCTTCTTCCAGGCCCGCCCGGTAGTTCGCCGCCAGCGCCAGCCCCGGCAGCTCGTCGGGAATGTCGGTCAGAAACGCCGACGAAAGCATATCGGCGACCCGATGCTCCCGCGCATACAGCCGGGCGTTTTCCAGCGCCAGGGCCAGAATGTCCGCGATCGCCGACACGAACGCCGCTTCATCCCGGCTCCAGGCCCGCGCCGTTTCGCCAAGATGCTCCGCCAGCAGCACGCCGCCGAGCTGCCCGCGCGAGAAGACCGGCGAGCCGATCCAGGCCGAGCCGCCGCCGGAAACAACTGCCAGGTTAACGACGGCGGAGTTGCCGTCGTTCCAGTCGGCGACGATTTCCGGCGGCCAGTCTGTCAGCGCGGAGACGCCTGCCGCCGGATCAACGCTTGGCGCGGCGTACTGTTCCGGCGCGGCTTCCAGCGTCTCCCGCACAGGGTCAAGACGCAGAAAACAGCACCGGCTGACATTCAGCGCTCGCCCCGCCTGCTCGGTGACGATTTTCAATATCTCCTTGCTGTCCAAAGAAACCCGCAGGGCGCTGCCGATCTTGTTCAGCATGGCCTCGCGCTCGGCCCGTGCCCGGATCTCGTCGAATAATCGCGCGTTCTCCAGGCCCGCCGCCACCCGCTGTCCCAGCTCCACGGCCAGCGCAAGGTACTGCTCGTCGTAGACCCGGCGGCTGCCGATAGACGCGAGCGACAGCGCTCCCACGACCTGCCCGCGCACAATCAGCGGCACACTGAGATAAGAGCTGACGCCGAGTTCCAGCAGATGCGTCCTCAGGACCTCGTCCTGCACCGTGCCTGCCTGCATAGCCTCCTTGAACTCTGAGATAAGCTGTGCTTGTCCCGTTCGCAGCACGTAGCCATAACCGCACGTTGTCTCGGGGGCAAGCGGCGCGGGCGGCGGCAGCGCCGGCCTTCCAATTCCTGCCCCCGGCACATTCTCCGCCAGGATCAAGGGACGGACCAAGCCGTCCGGGTCCAGCGCATGAACCGCGCACCAGTCGGCGAGGTCCGGGACGACAAAGCCGGCGACGGTGTCCAGCGTCGTCTGCGCGTCCAGCGACGCCGACAGGCGCGACCCGGCTTCCGCGAGCAGGGCCGCCCGCGCTTCCGCCTGCTTGGCCTGCGTGATGTCCCGGATGGTGACAATCGCGAGAATAATTTCGCCGGTTGCGCGGCAGACCGGGGCACCGCTGTAACTGCCGATCCAGGTATGGCCGGTGTTTTTATCACGCACCAGCACTTCGTAATGCAGGAACTTTTCGCCGCGCAGGGACCGGGCCAGCGGCCACTGTTCTATCCCAATCGTTTCGCCTTCCAGCGACAGCACTTCGAACATGTTCTGGAAATCCGCCAGCGGCAGACGCGCCTGGTCAATGTTGTCAAAGCCGTGCATTCCCAGTGCTGCCGGGTTCATCGTGAGAACGTTACCGGCGAGATCGCTGACGACAAGCCCATCGGTCATGCTGGACAAGACCGCCTCGGTCCGGCCCTGCTCCGCCGACAGCGTCATCAGAAGCTGCTCGCGCTCGGCTTCGATTTGCTCGGCTTCCGCCCGGACATTACGCATCCGGTCAATATGGCGCAGGCTCTGCGCCAGCAGATCGGGAGAAAGCCGCGCTTTCGACAGATAATCCGCCGCCCCGGCCTTCATCAAAGCGACCGCGACCTGTTCATCGCCATATCCCGTCAAGACAATCATCGGCACGGCGATTCGGCGTGACTTGGCTTCTCGGAGAACCGAAAGGCCGTCGGCGTCGGGAAGCTGAAAGTCCAGCAGCACGGCGTCGAACGGCTCCGAGGCGAGCCGCTCCAGCGCCTCCTCGCCGCGTCCGGCTTCGGCAATGTCATCCGCCAGGCCAGTCGCCGCCAGCGCCCGCCGCGCCGCCTGCCGGTCCAGCATGTCGTCGTCTACGATTAAGATACGCATTCTTTTTTCTTGTAATTGTGTTTTGCTTAAAGCGGAACTTCGCTGAGTGTCCAATACTTGTTCAGCGTCGCCATGGTCTCAATAAAATGTGCGAGTGTCACGGGTTTGAGAATATAGCCTGCGACATTCATTTGATAGGCTTCCACTTTGTCCCGGTCTTCGCCGGAGGTCGTCAAAACAATGACTGGAATCAACATCAGCGCCGGGTCGGCCCGCAGCTCGCGCAGAAACTCAATGCCATTCATTTTCGGCATGTTCAAATCCAGCAAAATCAGCCGCCGCTCTGCCGGCACTTCCGGCGGCAGGCCGCCGACGCCCCGCAGCAGATCCAAAGCGTCCAAGCCATTGCCGGCGACATATAGGGGGTTCGTAATGTTGTTCTTTTTGAATGCCCGCTGGACATTCATCACGTCCAGGGCGTCGTCTTCCACCAGCAAAATGTTGAGCATTCTTCCCGCCATTTTCCCTCACTGTTGTTGATTTCAGGCCGCTACTTATTCGGCCAGGTAAACTTGAATGTCGCGCCCTGGCCGGCTTCCGATTCTACCGAGACCGCGCCGCCCTGGCCTTCAACAATCTTTTTCACCAGCGCCAGCCCGACCCCGGTGCTTTCCACTTTGTCCCGCGCTTCCAGTGTCTGGAAGATGACCCAAATGCGCTCTTGAAACTTTGGCGCAATCCCCGGCCCGTCGTCCCTGACCGAGAACTCGACCCACTCTCCGTCCGTCCGTGCCCCGACATGAATGGTTGCCGCCGGCTTGTCATGGTGCTTGATGGCGTTTGACAGCATGTTCTGGAAGACCTGGAACAAACGCAGGCGCGGCGTGTGCAGGGTCGGCATTGCATCATCCACGGAGATCGCAATGCGGGTTGGGGGAGACAGCAGATCAATCACTTCGGTCAGCAGCGCCCGGACATCCACGGTCTCGGACGGCGTTTCGGTGCGATCAATCCGCGAATACTGCAAAATCGCGTCAATCAACGCTTCCATGCGGTTGACCCGGCCGCGTAGCAGATCAAACTGTCCCGCAACTTCGGGCGTGATGGCCTCTTTCAAGTCTTCTTCAATCCAGCGCGACAAGTTGGCGATGCCCCGCAGCGGCGCTTTAAGGTCGTGCGACGTCACATACGCGAACTGGTCCAGTTCAGCGTTGCGCCGGCGCAACGCTTCTTCGGCATTTTTGCGGGCCGTGACTTCTTCGGCAATCGCGACGGCCTGCACCGGGCCGTCACCGGGAAAGCGGGTCACACGCAGATTGAACCAGCGCTGGTCGGGTCCCGGCATCGGATATTCCAGCAGAAACAGCGGCATTTCGCCCGCCAGCACGGCGCGGATGCCCTCAGCGACCGCGACTGCCGAAGGGCCGTCCGTCAGAAAATCGCGCCAGGCCGCGCTGCCCGCCGTGACGATGCCGTCTTTGTTTAAGATAGCGACTTGGGCTGAAAGAGTCTGCTGCGTGTCTGCTTGGGGTTCGATCATATTTTATATCTTAAAGTTTCCCTAAGCACACGCCCAGCAGTGCCAGGAAGCCGTCAATCTCGGCAGGCGTCACGCTGAGATTTGGCCGGGTGCGGATGCTGTCTGCGCCTGCGCCGAGAAGCAGCAGATCGTGCTGCTGCAAGGCGATTTCGGACAGCCGCCCGCGCATTTCGGCGGAAGCCAGCGTGAAACCCTGGTACAAGCCCATGCCGCGCACGTTCCGAATGAGAGTGGGAAACCGTGATTGCAGCTCGCGCAGGCCCCATGCTAATTGCTTGCCGCCCGATGCTGCCGCCGCCACTAAACCCTCATCTTCGACCACGCGCCACTCCTGACAGAAGCGGACCATGTCGGCAAGGCTCCCGCCCCAAGTGCTGTCCAGCACTCCGACATCGGCCAGCGGCTCACGCATGAACAAGGCACCGACCGCATACTTTTTGCCGACCGCGACCGCGTGGGGGGCATGGGGCAGATCAAACTGGTCAATCGCAAACAGCGTTCCCGTCGGCCCCGCCGATGTCTGCACTTCATCCACGCCAAGACCGACATCGTACTTGTGACAGAGCGCAGACAGACCCCGGAACCAGGCGGGCTGGGCCGTCCGCTGGCCGCCCGCGCCCTGGATCGGCTCGACAATAATCCCGACAATCTCTTCGCCCATCTGGGACAGAATGCTCTCAATCAAGTCGAGGCTCTGGCGGGTGCGGCTGTCGTTTTCGGCCTGGGGCGCGTCGCTGTCTACCGCCGGAAACGGCACTTTGATGTTGCCCGATGCCGCCAGGCCGTGAAAGTCCTGGGTTGCGACGGGGTCCAAAGTTTGGGTCACTTGCAGAGCATACACGGTGCGTCCGTGGAACGCCTGGTCAAAATAAAGAAAACGGCGGCTGCCCGATCCCGCATGACCGCCGCGCTTCTGCTTTTTGGCATTGTGCCGAGACAGCAGGTACTTCAGCATGTTTTCGACCGCTTCCGCGCCGGAATTGACCGCATAGACTTCGCGCGACTCCCAGGCCAGCATGCTTTGGGGCGACAGCCGGTGCAGCAGGCGGTAATACTCCAGACACTCGGCGGTCAAAAAATCGGGGTTTGCGACTTTGTTGTTCGCCGCCAGGGTCAGCGCCCGCAGATAGGCAGGCTCCGAAAGCCGGGGATGGTTGTGGCCGATGAGCTTGGAGCCGTAGTAGCCCGCCCAGTCGAACACGCGCTGCCCGTCCACCGTCGCCAGATACATCCCGTCGCAGGCCGCAAGATCCACAGCAAACGGCCACGGATGATAGATCACATACCGCTGCATCTCGGCGATCATGTCCCGGCTGATCGGTCCCGGATAGCGTGGAAGGCTTGCGAGAGGGTTGATTGAGGGGACGGCAGCTTCCATACGCAGATTATACCTTTAAACTTGTCCCCTTAAGACGAATGGCCTTAAGACAACTCGGCGGACTGCCGACAATGACGGCATGAAGTTTGGAAACAGCAGCAAAAACGGCACCCTGGCCGGAAGACTGATCATCATCACCGGCGCCTCCAGTGGGATCGGCTATGGCGCGGCCCGGCGGCTGGCCCAGACCGAAGGGGCCAGAGTGGTCGCGGTGGCCCGGCGGCGCGTGTTTCGGATCGAAGCGCTGGCCGCCCAGGTGGCGGAGCAAGTCGGGGAAGACCGCGTGTTCCCGCTGACCACCGACATGGCCGACCGGACCCAGGCCGAAGCCGTGGTGCGGCAGATTGAAGACAAGTTCGGCCGTGTGGACGGCTTCATTCACGCGGTCAACCGAGCCTTGAAGCTGCCGGCTTTGGATGTCAGTGACCGCGAGTTTGATTTGACCATGCAGGTCAACGTCAAAAGCGCCCTGTACGGGGTGCAGGCGGTCGCGCCGGCTCTGCGCCGGCAGGGAGTCGGCGGCATTGTCATTTACAACCCAACGCCTTCGGAGACCGCCGAGTTTGTGGCGTCGGAAGCGGTGTATACCGCCGCCGCCCATGCGCTTTCCGCGCTGACCGCCGGCTGGGTCCGGCAGCTTGCCGGCTCCGGGGTCGGGGTGCGCGAAGTCACGCCGTCGCCGGACAGCGGGGCCGGGGAAGGCGCAGGGAGCCGGGCCGGCACGTCCCACGACGCGCTTTTAGTCGCCGCTCTGCATGAAACCCTCAGCACGAAGGCAGCGGAAGCGCCTGCGCCCGTGAGAACTTCCCTGCTGTCGTTTCGGGCTTCCGCCGAACACACTGAGCCGGACCGTTCTGCTGCAAACTCTTTGGGGGCCGCCCGCGACCCGCAGGTGCTGCGCTCGCGCGGCGGCTTGGTGCTGAAAGAATTTTAGAAGGCAGATGCCCCCCGCCCCCATCCAGGGGCGCCCGACAGGGGGGGACGGCATTTAGCCCCAGGCGTGGTTGTTGTACTCCCGCGCCCCCCCATTGGGGCGGGGGGGCTCTTTCCAGGATGAGAAGAGTGCTGATAGCTACTTTGAAACTTTTTTCCCTTCTTTGCGTATACATTCTTCAGGAGACTAACCATGAAGACATACACTTTCGCAGTTCTGGCCGCTTGTTCCCTGGCGCTGGCCGCGCCTCTCGTCCCGGCATTCGCGCAGGCTCCCCCGCCTCCGCCGATGCATGGCCCCATGATGGGCGGACCCATGCACGGGCCGATGGGCGGAATGCGCGGCGGCGGGCGCATGAAGATGATGGCGGATGAGCTTGGCCTCACCGATGCTCAGAAAGCCAAGATGCAGCCGATCTTGATGAGCAGCCGGCAGCAGATGATGGCCCTTCGCGCTAACACCACGCTCGCGCCAGCGGCACGCATGGCAAAGATGCAGACGATGCGGAACACCATGAACGCTCAAATGATGGCGATCTTGACCCCGGCCCAGCGTGTCAAGCTCAAAGCCATGCGCCAGCAGATGCGTCAAGGCCAGCCCGGCGGCTAACGATCACGGCCCTGTCATTTATGGATGATTTATTCTGCGCGTTATGGTTGACTTTTGCCGTCCGTTTGGGTATCATCTGAACGTGGGCCGGTAGCTCAGCGGTAGAGCATCTTACTTTTAATGAGAGGGTCCTGGGTTCGAGACCCAGCCGACCCATACCACACGAAAAAGCCAATCTGTGATACAGATTGGCTTTTTCGTTTTCCAATCACGCAATGGAACTTTCGCGGACGGCCGCTTGTGAAAAGGCTCTGTCAGAACGCGCCGCTTTCGGCGTCTTGAGGAGCCATAATGAAACCAAGCTTTTTCGCTGCCGCTGTCGTTCTTGGGGCTTGTGCTGCCCTGCCGGTGCAGGCCGCGCAGACCAATCCCGTTATCGTTGAGCTGTTCACGTCGGAAGGCTGCTCGTCCTGCCCGCCCGCCGACGCGCTGCTATCTGAATACGCAAAATCCTCACCCATCCCTGGCGTCGAGGTGATCGCGCTCGGTGAGCATGTGGACTACTGGAACCACGGCGGCTGGGCTGATCCCTTTTCCGCCGCGAAGTTCACGGCCCGGCAGAACGATTATTCCAATGCTTTTCACCTCGACTCGGTCTACACGCCGCAGATTGTTGTCGACGGCAAAGCCCAGCTTGTCGGCAGCGACGATGATGCGGCGCGGGCAGCCATCGCCCGCGCCGCGCGTCTGCCGAAGGCGCAGGTGACGCTTGCAGAGACTGCGCCGGGGCGGCTGTCGGTGTCGGTCGGGCATCTGCCGGCGT
Organism: uncultured Armatimonadales bacterium; assembly: GCA_964252595.1. Classification (GTDB taxonomy): domain Bacteria; phylum Armatimonadota; class Armatimonadia; order Armatimonadales; family Capsulimonadaceae; genus JANXMY01. The sequence goes on along the minus strand of CAXUNT010000008.1, from coordinate 14,643 downwards.
CGGCGGCGAGCGACCCCGCTGAAGTTTATCTTGCTGTCACCGAAGACAATCTCAGCTCGGCAGTCGGCGGCGGCGAGAATGCCGGGCGGCATCTATCGCACAGCGCTGTCGTCCGTGCGCTGGTCCCGATCGGCGCAATCACGGCCGACAAGTTCGCAGCGTCGCCGATGATTACATTCAAGTCCGGCTGGCGGCGCGGGCATCTGCACGCCGTCGTGTTCGTGCAGGAGCGGGAAAGCCGACGCATTGTCGGCGCGTCCGAGATTTCGCTGTGATGTGCGTCAATAATCGCAAAGGTTCCGGGTATGATGAAACCGTTCCTGACGAACGCTTGCCTTATTTAGTTTTGCTTGCTGTCAGGGCAGGGATCACCGCGCTCCGACGCGCTAGAAAGGGCCTTTTTATGAAACTCATCGCACTTGCTGCGGCAGTCCTTGCACTTGCCGCCGGCTCCGTCACCGGTGCCTCCGCGCGGACCATGCACCACCGCATGATGCACCGTCACATGATGCACCGTCACATGATGATGCATCATATGATGCACCACTAGTTTTCGCTTCCTCCTGGCCGCTGACGCACTTTGCATCAGCGGCTGGTGAGTCTTAGATAGGATTGCGATATGGCAACCACCACAGTAGGCACCGTTCTCGTTCCCGAAACAGTCTCCGTAGTCCGCAAGCACCACTGGCTGGTGCGTGTCACCCACTGGGCAAACATTCCCCTGCTGACCGGGCTGATCCTGAGCGGCCTATCCATCTACTGGGCCGCGCCGGTCTACAAGCACGCGGCGGATGTGAACGGCAATGAAGACTACCTGAACGATATCGGGCTGTGGGTCGCACGGCATGAACCGTGGCGGCATTCCTACGGCACGTCCGACAACTGGGTTCCGGGAACGCACTACGCCAATTCGTGGTTCTACGACCATTTCAGCCTGGGAACGGGCCTGCTGTCCACCGCGCTGAACCTGCACTGGCTGTTCGCGTACTTGTTCCTGCTGAACGGCTTCCTGTATCTGGTTGGCCTCGGCCTCGGCGGCGGCTACAAGTCGCTCCTGCCCCGGCGGACCGACCTCAAAGAAGCGGTGCAGATGCAGATTTACTACGTCGGTCTGCCGTTTGCGAAGATTTTGCGCCGTCCGTGGTCTCACCCGGTCATCACGACTAAATATAATGCTTTGCAGCGCCTGGCCTACTTTTCCATGCCGGTTTTCGGCGCGATTTCGGTTCTGACCGGGTGGGCGATCCACAAGCCGCAGCAGCTCGGCTGGCTGCAAGCCTTGTTCGGCGGCTACGATTATGCCCGTGTGTGGCACTTCTGGCTGGTAGTGATTTTTGCCCTGTTCGTCGTGCCGCATGTCCTGCTGGTCATCGCTGACGGTTGGGATACGCTGCGCTCCATGTTCGTCGGCTGGTCCGACCGCATCGCGCCGGAAAAGTAAGTCTGCAATGAAAATTGTCGCAATTTCCGGCAGCCTGCGGGTTGCGTCCTCCAACACTGCCCTTGTCCGCGCCGCGCTGGCTTCGGCCCCGCCGGAGGTCGAGACGGCGCTTTATGATGGCTTGGCAAGCCTGCCGCATTTCAGCCCAGAACTCGACGCCGACATCGCGCCCGCCTCAGTCCAAGAGTTCCGCGCTCAGATCGCCTCGGCCGACGGCGTTCTCTTCTGCACCCCGGAATATGCTTACGGCATCCCCGGCAGCCTCAAAAACGCCCTGGACTGGCTGGTAGCTTCCGGCGAGTTGTGGCGTAAGCCGGTCGCCGCTCTCAGCGCGTCGCCGTCTGCCCTCGGCGGCGCAAAGGCCCATGCGTCGCTCTTGCTGACGCTGTCGGCGTTGGAGGCGGAAGTCGCCGAAGCGGCCTCCCTGCAAATCCCATTTGTCACGACCAGGCTGGACGCGAACAAAGAAGTCTCGGACGCGGAAACGCAGGCCGCGCTCGGCGCAAGCATGGCGGCGCTCGTGCAGGCAGTGAAAGAAATGTGGGAGCAGGACGGGGAACAAGGCGAGTGAGTAAATTTGACTACTCGCGTGACTACAAACATTTGGATTTGCGGGCGCACCCGGAATGGTATTCGGTCGGCGTCGGCGAGCAGGGAGTCCTGCTGGTCGAGCCGTACAAAAGCGAAATCCTGCCGCACTGGCGGTTCGCGACGCCGGACGCCGCCCGCGAATCATCGGCAGCGATTACCGCGCTGTTTTATCAGTACAAAGCGGATGGGGATTTTGTCGGCATGGACATGGCCCGGAAGTTTTTGCAGATGGGCATGACTCGCGCCCGCCGCTATGCTAACCACAAAGGCGGCAAAAAATACGACGGCCCAGTTCCCGATGACAAAAAAGGGCAAAGCGGAGCGCATGGCCGCGAAACGCTGCCCTACACGAATGATCCCGTAAAAGCGGAAGCCGCCGCGATCTTTCGCGCCGCCTGGGAAGCCGTCAAAGCTGACCCCGATTATCAGCACTTGGTGCAGGAACACAAGGCCAAGTTCGGCTAGAAGGGAACAGGAGCAGGTCAATGAGAGTGAGCGGCGAGCCGCTGACTCGCCTCGCCCGCTGCTTGGCGCACCTTTGGGTCGCTGTCCCCCCGCAAGGCGGACAGCGCTGGGGCATCGGCAGGATTGCCGAGGTGGCCGAGCAGCCGGGCGCTTTCCAAACGGGCCATTGGGCCAGGGGAGCCGCGCAGTGCGTGCAGCGCCGCTGCTTCGGCCTCGCTTCCTTGCGCCGGCGACAGTGCGTGTGCCCGCTGGGCCAGACTCAGCACATCCAGCGCTTCACTTTGGGACTGGTCGCTTTGAAGTTGACCGTCGGCTGAACCCGCGGCAATTCCGACCAACCGGCGGCTCTGGGCCAGGTTAAGTTTCGTGCCGGGGTGCATCAGCAGGTTTCGGCGGAGCAGGATCGCGTCAGCCATTCCTCGGTCGGGGCCGGGGTCAGCGGAAGCGTCGCCGCGAAACTCACCGAGCGTCTGCCGGATGCCGTGCGGTGAATGCGCGGCGACGATCCAGACCAGCACAGCCAGAGCCGGCAGCACCATGAACGGCAGCCGACGGCGTGTGGGAGAAGATGCGGGGCGCTCGTCGAATACGGTCATGGCCTGTCCTCACATAGTCAGTGCAGTTTGGTGGTCAGTGCAGCCACTGGCTGCCCACGGCGCAGACATAAATGCCGACATACAAGACCGATGTGCCGCGCAGGGACACGGCAATCAGGCGCGGGCGACGGGCGCGGTAGTATGCCGCGAACGCCAGCAGCGGCAGAAAGCTGATCATCTTCGCCGCGCAGAACGCCGCGTCGCCGTGCTGCAAGCAGAACTCCATCCAAGGGTTCGCCTCGTTTGCGGCCCCAGCATGGACCCAGTAGAGGGTCGAGCTCATGTCAAGCGTACAGATTAAAAATAAGAGCAGGCTGTCCCAGGCAAACCACGCGCGGCTGATGGTTCCTAAGTTCATAATGGTATCAATACTCCTTGAACTTATTCTCTCCATAAACCGCGCCAACTTCCCGAAACTTCCCCCGCACAAATACTTGGTTTTGGCAAACTTTCCCTATTTCCCGTACTTTTACGGGTAAAGAGGCCGGACAGATTTACTCGCTGCTACTCTTTCGGCCCCTTCGGCTCGACCAGCTTGACCAGACCGATGGACCCGAAGAACAGCAGAGTAAGAGGAATGGCAAGTGCCAGCATCGTTCCAGGGTCATTCGACGGTGCCACTACCATCGCCATCGTGAAAAGCCCGACTGCGATTTGCCGCCAGTAACGGACCATCAGGGCCGAGTTGATGATGCCGAGCTTGCCGAAGAACATCAGCACGACCGGCAGCTCGAACAGCGCTCCGAACACAAGAAGCAGCTTGACGACAAACACGACATAGGTCAGCGGATCCTGCATCAAGACTGCACCCGGCGGAATATAACTGAGGAACCAAAGAACAGCCCTCGGCAGGATCAGATACGCGCAGGACAAACCCATCAGGAAAAGAACAACCGACATGGGGGCAACAAAATGCACCCCATTTTTTTCCTGCGAGGTCAAAGCCGGGGCGATAAATCCCCAAAGTTCCAAGAGAATCAAAGGCAGAGCAACGACCAGGCCGCCGAAAGTCGCGATTTGCAGGCGCAGAAAGAACCCATCGGTGAAGTTGCGGTAGCTGAACATGCCGGCCGGAATGGGTCCCGCACCGGGGGTATGAGCACGCGCATCAATGACATGCTGGATCGGTGCCATCAGCAAAATCTGGATGCGGTCTCCAAAATAGTAGACCAACCCCATGCTGAGAAGGACATAGACGGAGGCGCGGATGAGCCTTGTCCGCAGCTCGGCCAGATGCTCGGTCAGCTCGGCCTTGCGCTCTTCATCGCGCCTCGTGTCTTGTTTTGGGTCGAACCCACTCAGTTTCAGTGCCATGTGTGCTTTGCCGGGCGCTCTAAATCAGCAGCACCGAAGTTTCGGTATAAGTAAGCTTGACCGGGCTGCCGGCCTGCCCTTGCGCTCCGGGATAGCCGCCCCCACCTCCGGGATAGCCGCCGGGTGAGCCTGGATAACCCCCACCAGGATAGCTACCCCCACCAGGATAGCCACCGGGTGCTCCGGGATAGCCTCCACCCCCGCCGGGATAGCCTCCCGACTCTCCAGGGTAACCGCCGCCGGGGTATCCACCGCCGCCCTCGGGACTACCCTCGGGAGGCCCGCCCGGTTCAGCGCCCGGACCGCCGCGCCCGCCGGTGAAGCCGGGCTGGCCCTGCTCGCCGGGATACCCCGGATAGCCGCCCGGACGACCGAACCGGCCGCCGCCTGGTCCCCCGAAGCCGCCCGGTCCGCCGGGATAACCGCCGCGCCCGCCGGGATAGCCGCCCGGTCCGCCGAACCCGCCTGGTCCGCCGGTCGGGGAAGCGTTCAAGAGGCCCGGATCGGTAGACGTCAGCGAAAGGGTCGTCTGGGTCCGCACGACCCGTCCGGCGTTGTAGGCGAAGTAGAAAACGCGCTCAAACTTGATCTCACGGCTGGCGATTGCCGGCAAAGCGGAGCCGGGGCCGGGTGAGAAGTTTGCCGGCCCTTCGTAGGTTTCGCGAATCTTAGCAGTCGGATAGCGGTCCTGCCACTCGAAATCTTCCAGGGTGCTGGTGGCCGTTACTTTCGCCGGATAAGGCGAAGCCCAGTCCAGCGTGATCTCGACTGGGGTTTCCCAGTGAGCGCCGACGGAAACCCGGCGGGGCGGCAGCACGGGAATGGAGAAGCCGACCGAACTGGCCGTATTTTGCGACGTGAGCTGAGACAAGACCCGCCCGCGATCGTCTACGTTGCGGTACTCGGCATGAATGTCCTCCCCAAGCGCTTGCGGCTGGCCGTGGGTCGCGACATAAGACACAAACGCTTTGGGCTTGACAGATTTGTCTACCGAGATGATCTGGTCCCGCACCAGCGCGGTGCCGCCGCTGACATTTTCTACTGTTCGTCCGAAACGCAGCAGCGACTGCTGCAAGGTCTGCGGCGTGGCCGCCGACGGGGTATCGGTCGCGGCGGCGGTCAGCGTAGTTCGACGCTGGTAACGCAGTGAAAGGCCGGTCTTCCAGGGATACACGAGATGGATGCCTTCGGAGGCCGGCAGGGCGATCCGGTTGGCGACTTGCACCGAGACCGAGTCCTGGCCGACCAGCTTGTTTTGGGCGTTGTAGACGGCGATGGTGACGGCATGGGTGCCGTCGCTGTACGTTTTGGGCGTGTCCGGGCTGTCTGCATCGGTGTACGCGGCTTTTGTGTCCCACACATAGACCGGCAGCTTCCGGTTTTTCGGCAGCGCCTGGGCCGTGACGAACCTGCCGTCAATCGAGATGGAAACGTACCCGGAAGACGGGAAATCGCGCAGCTTGACCGGGACTGATTCGCGGACAACCGCTTTGTTGTAGGGCGAAGCAATCTGAACGGCCCCGGCCGGCGCGACGGCTGCCGGCGTATCCGCCGGGGCGGGGGCAGCCTGGGCCAAAGCCGCAGTGCCGCTCAGGGTGAACAAAATAAGCAATGCGGGCGCTGAATTATGCATGGTATGCCTCTTGGGTATCAAAACTGTCGTCCTCAGAACTCTCGTTTTCAGAACCGGTCGCGGTCGCCTCGGCAATAACCGTCTGGGCGGCTTCGGCTTCGGACGCCGAGACGAGAATGTCACCCCAGCGGGTTTCGTCGGACTGGAACACGCCGCCGAGAACCGGGCTGGACAGCGTGTTGATGGCGGCCGGGATGCCGGACGCTTCCAGCAGGCCGCGCACGATGTTGGCTTCGGATTCGGTCTGCGCCGAGAAAATCGCGGTCAGCGGCTCGCCTTCCACATTCGGCTGAAACACGACATTGGCGGGGATGCCTTCCAGCGGATCGGTCGGGATCTGCCAGGCGTCCAGCTCCTGCTCGGCTTCCGGCAACGAAGCGGGATCGGTCTGGGCGACATACTGGTCAATGTCGGCGACCAAAACATCCGCTTCGTGTTCTTCCTGCCGCGTCTGCGTGCTGGTACGGTTTTCTTGGGCTTCCAGCCGTGCGGCGGTTTCCAGCGGCGTTTCCCCCTCGCCTTCATTTAAATACGCAGTCTGCGGCTGTGCCGGTTCCATATGTTCTCCTATTTTGCCTGCATCATCTTGGCCTGACCGCTTGCAATCAAGCGATTGTCCGGCACGGAGCGTACTTCGCCCGCACAGGCAATCAGCCGGGGCCGCACCGACGTGATCCATGCCGTGATCCGCAGCGTCTCGCCGACGGCAGCCGGCTGTTTCAATCGCGTCGTCAGCTCCGCCGTCACCCAGGTCAGGCCGTGCTTTTCCAAAGCCGCGCGGGACAGGACTTCATCTAAAACTAATGCCAGCAGGCCGCCATGCACTCGCCCCGCCTAGCCTTGATGCTCCCGCTGCGGGGTCCAGAGCGCCGAATACTTGTCGCCATCCCATCCAAACGTCAGCTTGAGGCCGATCGGGTTCAGCGGCCCGCACCCGAAGCAGTAGCCGTCGTTGTCAAGACGATTGTTTTCAAGCAGGCTGCGGTTCAAATTGCTCGCTTTGGTAAAAATCGCACTCGTGTTGCAGGGGGCAGACCCCGCACGCCGGCTTCTGCGAATGGCACACCCGGCGTCCGTGTTCAATGAAATGGACATGCAGCGAGTACGCTTCATTGCCGTCCAAAAGCTCCGGCAGCAGGTCATGGGCCAGATCGGCGCTCGCTTTCGCCCCAATCAATCCCAAACGCCGGGAGACCCGATGCACATGGGTATCTACCGCCAGCACCGGGCGGCCTAAATTGAACATCAGAATACAGGCAGCAGTTTTGGCCCCGACCCCGTGAAAGCTCTTCAAATACGCATTGATCCGGGCATCATCCCAATCGCGGATGTGCGAAAGATCGGTCTGCCCGCCGCCGTCGTAGATGTCCTGCAAGATCGCCTGAATGCGCGGCGCTTTCATGTTCGCCATGCCGCCCGATCGGATCGCGTCCGCCACCGCCGTCACCGACGCCGTCCGCACGTCGTCCCACCCGCCGGGAAACGCTTTTTTGAGCGACGCAAACGCCCGTCCGGAGTTCAAGTCGCTCGTGTTCTGCGACAGCACCGTCGCCACCAGCGCTCCGACCAGATCGGTTGTATAATGCCCCGCCGACCAGACCCGCACTCCGTAGACGCTGTCCAGCTTTTCTTCCACCCGCCGCAGCTTCGCCCGCAGCCGCCCCCGCTCCGCCTCTGAATACACAGCCACGCGCAATTATAGCATATCGTCCCCGCGTTGGCAAGCATAAGCAAGGCCATAACGGACAGTTGAAAACTCCTTGCCAGGACAGAGTACCCTTTGGAGACAGGTTTAGTTCGCTTGGCCGTAGTCCATGTCCCAAAGCGTTGACCAATTTACTTCAATACGCGGGAAGAAATGAATTGTCAACTGCGCTCTCGCTGTTCGTGTCTCAAAATGAGGGTTTGCGCCGACGGTAATGCCAAATTCGCCGATGAGCATATTGTTTCCGCTTGCGTCCGGTCGAACACGCAAATAAACCGCGCCTTCCTGGCAGACAGAAACAATCTTACGGTCCCTAAGAAACACATCCGTTTGGACAGAGCGGCCAAGAGGACTAAACGAGAGTCGCAAAAGCGTCTGCTCATTGTCACGAAAGTCATACCAGTAAATGCTGTCTTCCTCTTCAACATAATTTGAGACGACTGGCAGCAGTTCAAGCATCTCTAGCTCGGCAGGAAATTCCACAAATTTTTCCTCTTAACCCTCCGGCATTCCAGACTGGGAACTACTTGCCTGGTACAAATGCTGTGGGAAACGAAGTTCCTGCATCTGGGCCTCCAAAGACGTACCCTTCAACCGGGCTAGTTTCAGGATCAGGCCAAGCTTTCTGGCATGATCTGTTTCTATCTCTTCCGTCAAGCCAAGCAAAATCTGATGCTCCTCCGGCGTGAGCGTCTCTGCCTGGAGCTTTCTGACAAGGCTGCGGTACTGCCGCCATGTCTCCGTCGGCAGTCTTGCGTTGATGCGCTGTATCAGTTCTTCCTCGTTAAGAGGCTGCACAAATCGCTTTTCCATATTATGTGTGCCGGGTTTGTCGTGTCTCGGCCCTAAGTCTGTCCAGCCTTGTTTTTCATAAAAGCGGAGGGCGCGATGATTTTGTGCCGCTACGCTGAGATACGCCGACTGGAAACCGCGTGCCTGCAAATAGGCGCACGCATAGTCTTCTATCGCAGCCGCGACGCCGGTGCCTCTCCATCCTGGACTGACATAAAACATATTGATATAGCCGATGGCCGGATCAACAAAGCGGCCCAAATGAAGCTGGCCCACGATCTCCTCGTTCCGCCACACATGAAGGCAGCTGCCCGGCTCCTCAGCAAGCCGGGTGCGGACACGCTGGGTAAAGCGTTCCGCGCCTTGACCGTTCTCATCAACAAAGCCATCCATCGTACCAAAACTGCACAGATGGGTGTCACGGATAAAGTCGAGGAACACCCCAAGGTGGCGATCCAAATCAATCGGTTTAAATTGCAGTTCAGAAATGCTCATTTGTGCAGATTATGCTACGTCTGGTAATCACTTGAAGAAGTAAACACTTACAGCGTCTGGCCGACGCCTGTATCCAGGGCCCAGCCGTATTGGCCAGTGGCGAATGGCTCGTAGACGGGGAAGGGTGTGAAGCTACAAACTCAGTTGAACTTTGATTGCCTGTTCCACGCTTGCCATGTCCGTACTGGAAAGAGTGCCGAGTTGATTTCGGACGCGCAGCTTGCTTACCGTCGTTAGCTGGTCTGCCATTGCTTTTCGCTGCTGCCCGTTGAGTGTGATGTAAGCTTCGCCGGGGTAAAGGACCGCCACTTGGCTACTAACAGGAACGACCTGAAGCCGATTGATGTTGCGGTTAGCCGTATCATTACTGACGACGATAGCCGGCCGCAGCTTTTGGATTTCGCCGCCAATAGAAGGATCGAAATCTACCCACCAGACCTCAGTGCGCTTCATCGCAGACATCTCCAATGGTTGATTCGGCCCAATCAAGTGCCTCCGCTTCACGCGCTTCATCTGCCGCCATTCTTCGGTAGCCTTCTTCCAGGTCTTGTAAATCTGGCCTTAGAACGTGAGGGCGCATGACGGTTTCAATAAAGTGGCTGATATGACCGCGTCCGGCCGTTGCGTAGAGACCATCATAAACTTGGTCGTCAAGTGTGATTGTGAGTTTTCGTGGCATAGGTTGTTCTTCCTCTATTTTGCAGATTATACCGCGCTGGACACTTAAAGCGTCTGGCCGACGCCTGTATCCAGCGCCTGGCCGTATTGGCCGGTGGCGAATGGCTCGTAGGCGGGGAAGGCTTTGAGGCGGAAGTTGAGCGTAAAGCTGGAGCCGGGGCGCAGGCCCTGCGGGGTGTCCTGGTAGATCAAGTTCAGCTCGTAGTCGTGCCACGAACGGGTTAGTTCCAGGCCCTTGTAGTCGAAGCGGCTGGTGATGCCGTTGTAGCCGCCGATGGCCCGCACCCGGTAGCCGGCGTCCTCGTTGCGGACGCGGAAGAACGGAAAGTTCAAGTCACCGTTCAGAGTCGTGTAGCGCTTCAAGATGGGATCATAGCGGCCCGACAAGTTGAACGCCAGCGCGTCCGAGCCGCGAATGGAAAGGGCATTGGTCAGGTCTTGCAGGCGGCTGTTGTTGATGTCATACGACGCCGTCGTGCGGAAGCGCAGAAATTGAACGGGGGTATACAAGACCTGAGCGGCGACCGACTGGAATGGGGTCGCCCGGTAGCCGTAAGCGGAATGCTCGCGGTTGAAGTCGTAGCCGGTGCCGACCGTGAGCTGAACCTGCTTTGAATCTTGCAGCGCAAGGTTCAGGCCCGCTAGATTGGAATTGCCCGCGTAGTCGAACTGGAATGGCGTGTAGCCGTAGGGCCGCAGGTACGAGTAGGTCGCGCCCAGGGTGGACGTCTTCCCGATCCGCAGCGTGTAGCCGGTGCGGCCATTGAGGACATACTGGGCGGTGTTGTCCCCGTAGAAGCCCTGCTGGAATGATCCGCCGTACTGGAAATCGCTGCGCTGGTTGATGCGCTGGGTGGTGGTTCCCAGGTCCAAATTGAACCGCGCCCGCTGGGAATTGGTCATGGACGCCGGCTCGTCGAACGCGCCGAGCGACAGGTCGATGCGGGTGGCTTTCGGAAAAAAGCGGCGCAGGAACGCGAAGCGCAGGGCATCGGTGGCGATCCGAAACTCCGGCAGGCGCTGCAGCCCGCCGACGAACTGGGTGCCGCCGGAATTGTGGAGCGAGTTGTACTTGGTCGCCAGCAGCTCGTAATCAAAGAGCTTGCCGCGCGATGTATAGTCGAGATTGGAGTCAAGCTGCTGCGTGTTCTGGCCGCCGAAGCCGCTGAAACCAGGCGAGTTGACCTGCGAAAAATCAAAGCGCGTGTGGAGTTGCTGTGTGGGAGTCGGCGAAAAGATCTGGTCGAATGACGACGTCAGATTTTGGGATAATCCCGATCCGTAGTTATTCTGGACCAGCGTGGTTTGCAGCGAGTCGCTCAGGTTGCCGACCGAGCGGGTCAAGTTCACGGTCGTGTTCTGCGACTGGCTTTTTTCCAGCCCGGCGAAGTACGAGTTCTGCTGGAACTGGGACGTGATATTGGCCGTGACCGTGCCGAACTGCTGCGTGTGGACGAGGCTGCCGTTGAGGTCCTCCACCCCGCGGCTCTTGTCGTACAGGCTGTAAATCGTGAACAGGCCGTAGCCGCGCTTTGGATTGGAATTGAGGCCATAATCCTGGTCGAAGCCGAGTCCCGTGCCTTTTTTCTGAAACTCTTCCACCCGCAGAATGCCTGGCAGGCTGTTCGTGAGAGCGTAGCCGAACGCAAACTTAATAAAGTAGCCTTCGTCGGGAGTCTCCCCGACCTGTGGGAACAGGGTCTGCCGGGCCAGTCGGTCGGTCAGCGGCACAACCAGGTACGGAATGGAAAACACCCGGTGGCCTTTGCGGTACAGCGAGACATTCCGCCCGACTAGCCGCCGGCCGGGAATAATATATAGCTCGCGGGCGCCGAACGAATAATGGGGATCTAAAAAGTCGCAGGTGGTGAACTGCCCGTTTCGGGCATCGATAAAGCCGGGCCGGCCCCGGATCTGTCCGCCGTAGACAAAGATCGGCAAAATCAGGCCGACCTGCGACTGCTCCGGCGTGATAGTCGTCCTCGCCCCGGCGATCTGGTAGGTGCCGCGCCGCAGGTTGACGCGCAGGACGCTGTTCGGTCCCGCCTCAAACACTTGTCCGTTCGGCGCGACGAGGCGGACGCCGCCGCTGAACAGGGCAATGCCCCCGTCGGGGTCTATGTCAAGCTGGTCGCCGCTGAGCCTGTAGCCCTGATAACGCACGCGGACATGGCCGCGAAAGAGGGTGTGGCCGGAAGTGGGAAGCTCCGTCGTGTCGGCGCTGTCGAGGATGACCGAGCGGTTCGGGTCCACGGTCCGGTCGTTCGTGTACGCCTCCGCGTTTTCGTCACTGCTTGGCGCTTGTCCGGCGCTCTGCACCGTCCCGGTCGAATTCGGCACGGCAGGGGCAAGAGTCTCCGGTGCACTCGGCAGCGTCGCCGGAACGGTCGGAGCCGGACCGGCCAGCGTCTGGCTGACGGGCGCAGAAGCTGCGGGCGCAGGACTGGCGGAAGTAGGCGGTGCGGGAGCCGTCTGCGCCTGCTGCGCCTGTCCCGGTGCGGCGGCCGCCAGGAACAGGCCGCAGGCGAGTAGGGACTGGGCGGAGTGCATGGTTCATTATAACATAAGAACGGTCTTGTAACATGAGAACGGCGTTCGCGCCGAGGTTTGCCCGTTCGGCGGTCGCAAGAGCCACGGAATAAATTCCGAGGCTTGGAACAAAACAGTGTCGCAGCGACACAAGCCGAAGAACGCGCTCCGAAATCTTCCGTCGCCTCGACGGTGGTTTATTCAGCCTCGGAATTTACTCCGTGGCGCTGTTCTTGTTCCACACCGGCGACAGCGCCAGACCCAGCGCCAGCGCGGCGTAAGCAATCAAGACGGATCTGTGGCTGAGGCGCTTTTCAATCCCCGGCGTGAACTGCTTCGGCACGGCTTTGTAATCAATCAGATACGCCGCAGTTGTGCCGAGAAGCGCCGTCAAAACACTGCTTTTGGTCTTTGTCACCAGCAGCGCCCCCTCGTAGATCACGCCCCACGCGCACATCGCCGTGCCGTTGACCCCGATGCCGAGCCACGATTCGCGCGGTGAATACACTGCCGGCTGCTCTTTCCCGTCGCCGTCTATGATATGGGCCACCGAGTTCAGCGCCGCCCACGGGTTGCCGTTTTCTTTGTCGGAGGCCAGCATAATCGCGGCGTTCGTCGCTGCGGCCAGCGCAAAGCCGGTTTGGAGGCCGCGCGTGAGGCTTTGGGTGATGAGTTGTTGGAGTGTCATGGTGGGGAGAGTGTACCCGATGGACCTACCGCCTTGCTTCGCAGGGTCCTCCCTAAAGGGAAGATTAAGAGCAGAGGCAGAAGGCTGTATTTGCTTGTCTGTATCCTTCCTTTAGGAAGGACCCTGCGAAGCAAGGCGGTAGGTCGGGTATACTCTGCCATGCCGCTCCCGACTTCTCCAATTCCGCCATCCCCTGAAACCGAACTCGTTCTGCAAACCCTGCGCGACGCCGTGCGCGGCACACAGTACGAACATGAATTGTTTCTCGTCGGCGGCTTTGTCCGCGACCAGGTCATGGGCCTGCCGTCAGGGAAAGACGACATTGACCTCGTTCTGGAAGGGGACGCCCTGGCGCTGGCTCGATTTCTGCGCGAGCAGGGCGCGGCGGACTTCGAGCCGGTCGTGTATCCGACGTTCGGCACGGCGATGGTGGTAGTGCGCGGCCGTGCCGTGGAAATGGTCACGGCCCGGACCGAGTCGTATGCGCCCGGCAGCCGCAAGCCGGACAGCGTGGAACCCGGCACGCTTGCCGATGATGCCAAGCGGCGCGACTTCACCATCAACACGCTGCTGCAAAGCCTCGAAACAGGCGGAATCACCGACCCGCTCGGCCAAGCGTTTGGGGACATAAACGCCGGGATTATCCGCACGCCGACCGATCCGCTGCTGACATTTCAAGACGACGGCCTGCGGATGCTGCGGGCCGTGCGCTTCGCCGCCCGCTTCGGCTTCACGATTGAGCCGTTCACCTGGAAGGCGATGCGGCAGCGAGCGACGCGCATCAACGACATCAACCCAAACCGAACGCGCGTGATTTCTTATGAGCGCATTCGGGAAGAGTTCTGCAAAACGCTGATGACAACTCGCGCCCCAACCGGCTTGCAGCTTCTCCAAGACAGCGGCCTGCTGGCCCAGTTTGCGCCGGAGCTTTCGGCGATGGTCGGCGTGACCCAAAACGAATTTCATGCCTACCCTGTCTGGGAGCATACGCTCCTTGCCCTCGGCAATCTGCCCGAAGACGCCTCGCTGACGCTGCGGCTGGCGACGCTGTGCCACGACATCGGCAAGCCGCCCGCCAAAGGGGTTGGGGACGACGGCCGGGTCCATTTTTACGGCCACGCCGAGACCGGCGCGGCCATGACCCGCAAGCTGATGACCCGGCTCAAGTTCTCGAATGACGAAATCGCCGCCGTCACGAAGCTGGTCGCCCAGCACATGCGGATCGGCGAATACAAGCCGCTTTGGACTGACGCCGCCGTGCGACGCCTCATCCGCGATCTCGGCCCGCAGCTTGACGATTTGTTTGAGATCCACCGGGTAGACGTGTCCGCGCTTTCCCCGGAACACATCGACATTTCCCGCGCCCAGGAGCTTCGCGCCCGAATGGCTCCGATTCAGGAAGCGCAGGACATCGGCACGCTCACGTCACCGCTTGACGGCCAGGAGCTGATGGCGCGTCTCGGCCTGCGCCCCGGCAAACAGCTCGGCGCGGTCAAGGAGTATCTTGTCAATGAAGTGGTAGAAGGGCGTCTTGCCCCGGACGACAAAGACGGCGCGGAGCGGCTGGCAAGGAAGTATTGGAAGGTGGAGACGAGGAGTTGAAAACTCCTCGCTAGGAAAGGCGTCCTGCCGGACGGAAGACAAGACAGCTATTGTCAGCCTCTTCTCCGCCACTCGGAGAGTGCCTTTCCTAGCGAGGAGTTTTCAACTCCTCGT
>CAXUNT010000007.1:82281-84573 GCA_964252595.1 uncultured Armatimonadales bacterium | reverse complement strand
GTAGATCTCGATTGCGAGACCAAGCTGGTGAAGATTAGACGCGCAAGCACTCTGACGGGCCTTTTCTCGGACGTGCGCGAGGACGGGGAAGGTAATCGCGGCAAGCAGGGCAATGATGCCGAGAGCAACCAGCATTTCAATGAGTGTGAAGCCTGGGCGATTTTGTAGGGTGAAGCTTCGTCGGAGTATAATGTCCTCCGCCGTGCGATTTTCGCACCCAGAGCATATCTTTCTAGCCGATCTGTTGCCGCCCATTTACTCTGCCCCATAACCTTGCTGCGAGAGTAAGCAGTTTACCGTGTCTGCGTCACTTTTTCGAGGCCGCGCGGGCTGTCGGGGTCCAAGCCTTTTAAGAGGCACAGCCAGTAGGTGAAGAGCTGGCCGGCGATGGCGTAAACCAGCGGGCTGACCCATTCGGACACCGCGCCGGGGATGCGGACCGCGGTCTCGCTGCCGGCGAGAAACGCGGCATCGTGGGCGAAGCAGATCAAGGCTGGGTGCTGGGCACGGAGCTTTTCGGCGAGACGCGCCATCGGAGCAAACGCTTTGCCGTCGGGCGCAAACAGCAGGCAGGGATAGCCCGACACGACCTGGGCAATCGCGCCGTGCTGGAAATTGGCGGCGGAATGCGCCTGGGCGGAAACGCCGCAGGTCTGGGTGAGCTTCAGCGCCAGATCGGCGGCGGTGGCATGGTTGTAGCCCCGGCCGAGAATGACGCAGCCGGACAGGTCGGCGTATTTTTCGACCAGGTGATGCACGGCGTCATCCAATTCCAGGGCCTGCTGCATCGAGTTCGCCGCCCGGCGCAGGTGTTCCAGCCGCTCCGGGTGCGTGTCGTCCAGCGCCAGGGACAAAAGCGCCAGCAGCGCCAGCGTACCAGTGTACGTTTTGGTAGCGGCGATGCCGACTTCTTCGCCTGCGCCGATCAGCAGCGGGAACTCGGCGGTTTGGGCCAGCTCGGACCCGGCTTCATTGGTGATGGACGCGGTCAGCGCCCCCGACTCCCGCGCCCGGCGAACGACTTCATTCACATCGGGAGCTGCGCCGGACTGCGAAATGCCCAGCACCAGCGCATTCGGGCCGAAGCGCGGCACGACATCGTACAGCGTGAAGACCGACGGCGCGGCCAGCGCGACGGGCAGGCCGTGCTGGATTTCCAGCAGGTATTTGCAGTACAGCGCGGCGTTCTCAGAGGTTCCCCGCGCGGCGACGTACACATACGCGATCTGCCGGCGACGGATCTCGGCGGCCAGAAGCGCGGCACGAGGAAACTCGTCCTGAAGGATACGGCGCACGACGTCCGGCTGCTGCCGGATCTCCTCCAGCATAAATGTCATCGGCGTGTCCTCATAAACGTGTCCTCAGCGCGGGAAGGAGTTCGGCGGGAGCGGCTTTGCCTTCAAAGACAACGCCGAGGGGAACATGCGGCTTCGGGGTTCCGTGGAAGTCCGAGCCGCCGGTGACAAGTAATGTGTGTTCGCGGGCGAGGTCTAAAAAGAACTGGGTGTCGGTCGGAGAGTGCTGGGAGTAATACGCTTCAATGCCGTCCATCCCGGCATCGCCGGCAAGCGACGCGACCCGCGCCGTGAGAGCAGGCTTGGACAGCGGCACCAGCCCAGGATGGGCCATCACCGCGACCCCGCCAGCCCGGTGCAGCAGCGCAATCGCGTCGGCAGGCGTTAAGACTTCTTTGGCCTGATACAGCGGCTTGCCCGATGCCAGATACGTGTCAAACGCTTCCTGCACCGACCCGACCACGCCTTTGGCGATCAGGGCCTGGGCGAAATGCGGGCGGGCGATGACTTCCGACTCTTCGCCGTCTTCCGCGTGCTTCTTGGCGGCGTTTCGCACATCGTCCATCGTCACCGGCAGGCCGAGTGCGGCCATCTTTTCCGCCATCTGCGTGTTGCGGAGCGCCCGACTCCGGCGCAGTTCCACTAATTTGTCCGCGAGTTCGGGAAAGCTTGGGTCAAAGCCGTACCCTAACATGTGAAAACGACCGCTGCTGTCTTCCACAGACAGCTCGACCCCCGGCAGAAAATCCAGTCCCAAACGCTGGGCTTCGGCTTGCGCTTCGGCTAACCCGCCAACCGTGTCATGGTCGGTGACGGCCAGCGCGGCCAGCCCAATTTCATGCGCTTTTTGCACTAATGCCGTCGGCGATAAGCTGCCGTCGGAGGCTGTCGTGTGCGCGTGCAGGTCAATTCCCGAAGCAGGGGGTTTCATGCAGGCATTATGACGGTTTCGGCAGGGGAAGTCAAGAAACCCCTCCCGCCTTGCTTCGCAGGGTCC
>CAXUNT010000007.1:75210-82271 GCA_964252595.1 uncultured Armatimonadales bacterium | reverse complement strand
GCGGAGAGGGTAAAGAGTTTCGGAGAAGAACTGTCGAGTAGCGGCAGAAGCGCTCTTGTCTTCTCTTCCCCTCTCCGCTTCGGGGAGGGACCCTGCGAAGCAAGGCGGGAGGGGTTTCTCTTACGTCTACTGCTGCCCCACCCAATCGGCCTGCGCGGCGGCCTGCCAGTGGCTTTGGATGGCCTCAATCTGCGAAGAGGACAGCGGCCCGGCGTCCAGCATCCGGGCGTTTTGCAGCCACCGGTCCGGGTTCTGGGTGCCGACAATCGCCGTCGCGACCGCCGGCTGGGCGAGAGTAAACCGCAGCGCGACCGAAGCGGCATCCGGGCCGGAAAGGAAATCGTAGCCGAGCGCCTGGAGCCGGGTCCAGTAGGGATACGAATAATCGTCGGTCGGCATCTCAGCCCGCATCCATGCGGCGTTCGCCAGTGGCCGCTTGGCGATCACGCCCATATTTTTTTCCAGCGCCAGCGGCAACGTCAGTGAAAGCGGCTGCTGGTCGGCGATGTTCACCGATGTTTGCAGTGTGTCGAACGCACCGCATTCCACCGCATAACGGGCAGCTTCCCGGTCGCCGCTGTAGCCAAGAAAGCGCGTTTTGCCGGCGTCCCGCGCTTCCTGCAAAACTGCGATCACGTCGCCCTGGCGCAGCTTGTCTTCTGAGCATGAATGAAGCTGCACCAAATCAACGCAGTCTGTCCCAAGCCGGGTCAAACTACGATCAATGGACTCGCGGAGAAGCTGCGGGTCCCAGTCCTCGTAAGGCAGGCCGGACGCATGACCGCATTTGGTAAATAAGTGAAATTGGCCGCGCCGGTGGCTGACCGCCCGGCCGATCAGCTCTTCGCTGCCCGCATAGCATTCCGCCGTGTCAATGATGTTCAGGCCGGCATCAAGTGCGCTGCCGAGGAGCCTCTCGACGGTTTCCAGCGAGGCGTTCTGAAACCCAATTTCAGCGCCGCCGAAGCCGAGGGCGCTGACTTCCAGCCCTGTCCGTCCTAAAACTCGTTTTTCCATGCGCCTTTATCCCCAGGTAATTCGCAGTGTAAAACGCGAAGGCTGGAGATAAGCGCGGCGGCGAGCGGCAGACTGCCCAGCGAGCCAGTCGGCGAACCGGGTCGGAACTAAGACTTTGACAAAGTTTTTGCCGTTTTGATGCAACGGCAGAAGGGTCCAGCCGGGCTTGTCCCGGCCGCCGTCAATCGGGCCATAGGGGTTTGGGAGCGGCGGGTCGCTGGGAGAACTGAACGCGGCAAGGTCCGGCGGCAGGGCAGCTCGGTCAGTCGGCAGGCTGGAATAGGCGCGAAAGGCAAGCCGGGGAAACCGGACGGGATCGCGCTGTATGGCGGCGAGATCCAGCGTCCCGGTGTCAAACAAAAGAAAGTTCGCATGGGTATGAACGCCAAGATGGCCGAAGGCAATCTGGGACGCGCGGGGAATGGTAATTTTGTGCGGCGACTGCGCGGACGCGGGACAAGCGGCAGCCAGCCACAGCAAAGCCGAAACAAGGCAGAAAGGGTGTTTGCCGAGGCCGAAGACACGGGAATAAAGCGTTGTCATTTTTGGCAATCCACTTCGCAGAAAGCACCAAAAGAGCAGCTCATGGCGACCGAACTCAATCCCAATTTGAAAAGCCCGGGACCGAAAGCCTCTCCAGGCGAAGCGCAGTTTATTCTGCAAAAAGTGCAGCCGGCGCTGCTTGGCCTGATGGATGGCTCGGTGTCCACGCTGGCCCCGATTTTTGCCGCCGCCGGGCTAACCCACGACTCCCATAAAGCGTTCTTTGTGGGCCTGGCGGCGTCCGTCGGCGCGGGGATCAGCATGGGACTGGCTGAGGCGCTGTCCGACGACGGCGAAGTGACCGGGCGCGGCAAGCCGGTCCTGCGTGGAACGATCACAGGCCTCGCCACTACTCTGGGCGGGATGCTGCACACGCTGCCGTTTCTGATTGCCGCCCTCGGCGTCGCCCTGCATGTCGCTTACGGCGTCGTCGTGGTCGAGCTGCTGGCGATTGCCTACATTCGGTACCGTTTTATGAAAAGCCCGCTCGCGCAGACGGTCGGACAGGTGATCATCGGCGGCGGCATCGTTTTCGGCATCGGGCTTTGGCTGGGGCGTGTCGGAGCAGGAGGTTAGGAATCGCGGGAGGTTAGGAATCGCGCAGGAACATTTCCGTGACCCAGAAGCGGCCTTCGGGGTCACGATACAGACCAACCCCAACTTTTGTGAAGCGCGGTTCTAAGATGTTTTCGCGATGTGGCGGGCTTGCCATCAGGCTGTGGTGAGCGTAGCCTACCCCATACACGTCGTTCGTCACGCTGGCGTAAAAAATGTTCTCGCCGACCAAAGCGGCTGCCGGCCGCTTTTCGCCGTCCGTGTGCAGTTCGCCGAGGTAACGGTCAATAGGAGTTTCACCGCCCGGTGTCGGGGACCGATGCGCGAAGTAGTTCAGATCACACATTTCCCGGCTGTGGGCGCGGGCCGCTTCGCACAGCACGGGGTCCTGGGAGAGCGCTTGAAGGCCGCGCGTGGTGCGCTCGGTGTTGATGGCGGCGACAAGATCCTGTTCTTCGCGGGCCGCTTCCCGGTCGAGCGTCATGGTTGCCGTCAGCGAGATCAAAGACTGAGTGTGAAATGACTGAGAATGCAGGGCTGGAACCGTAACAGTGAAATGCTGGCTGGTTTTGTCTGTCTGCTGGGCGGGAATGGGAGTTTGAGAGAAAAGGGACGCGGCAAGAAGAAGCGGGAACAGCATCGGAAACGGGCCTTTCCAGACAAAACACGTCGGGCGCAGAGGCTGTTGAAATCAACAGCAGCTTGCAGGAAATTCATTATAACACGGTTTTTGGCTGAAGTGACCGAGAAGAAAACAGGTAATTATGCCGGATCTTTTTGACGAATACACGCTGTGCGGGGTGACGCTGCGGAACCGAATCGGGGTTTCGCCGATGTGCGAATACAGTTCTGAAGACGGAATGCCGAACGACTGGCATTTTGTTCACTTAGGAGCGCGGGCGGTCGGTGGGGCGGGGCTGATCATCACCGAAGCGGCGGCTGTCGAAGCGCGGGGACGCATCACGCCCGCCGACGCAGGCATCTGGTCGAATGCTCATGCTGAGGCGTGGGCGAAGATCACAAAGTTTCTAAAGCAGCACGGGGCGGTTCCCGGCATTCAGCTTGCCCATGCGGGCCGGAAAGCGTCTACGGCTCGGCCCTGGGACCCCGGCTCAGGCATTTCTGACGATGATGGCGGCTGGGAGCCGGTCGCGCCAAGCGCACTGGCGTTCGCCGACGGCTACCGGCTGCCCCGCGAACTCACGCCATCGGAGATCAGCGAGATCGTTCAGGCATTCGCCGATGCGGCACAGCGCTCCGATGCCGCCGGCTTTGACTGGCTGGAGCTGCACGCCGCGCATGGCTATTTGATGCACGAGTTCTTGTCGCCGCTGTCCAATTCCCGCACCGACGAGTACGGCGGCGCGTTTGAAAATCGTGTTCGCTTCCTGCTGGAAACTACTCGCGCCGTCCGCAAAGTCTGGCCCGAACACAAGCCGCTGACCGTGCGCCTGTCCTGCACCGACTGGACGGAAGGCGGCTGGACAAGTGACGACTCGGTCGCTCTCGCCCGGCTCTTGAAGACGGAAGGCGTGGACCTGGTAGATTGCAGCACCGGCGGCAACGTGCCGAGCGCCCCAATCCCTGTCGGCGCAGGCTACCAAGTGCCGTTTTCCGAGGCTGTCAAACATGGCGCGGACGTTGCCACGGCGGCAGTCGGCATGATCACGTCTCCAATGCAGGCCGACGAGATCATCAGAAATGGCCGTGCCGACATTGTTTTGCTCGCCCGCGAATCTCTGCGCGACCCAAACTGGCCGATCAAAGCCGCGGCCGAGCTGCACAAAAAAGACAAAGCACCCGTGCCGGTGCAGTACGCGCGGGCATTCTAGGCCAGCGGGAGGAGCTCGGTTCGGTACTTTGGTGCAAGCCCGACGACTTTCTCCTGGAATGCCGCCTGCGCGGCCTCGTCAAGCGCGGGCGGCGGTGTTGTCCGAGTGGCGACGCGGACACCGACCTCCTCAAAAAACTCTTCTTGCCCGGCAGGCGAGCAGAAGCATAACAGCCGCACAGACTTATCGGACACATTGTGGAACTGATGCGGGGCATTGGCCGGAATATGCACGGTCTCCCCCGACTTCACGATAGAATTCACGCCTCGGAACGTTGCTTCTATCTCTCCTTCCAGCAGGGTAAATGTTTCCTCAAAATCATGGCGATGCGGCGGCGGACCACCTCCGGGCGGAATATACATATCAATCAAGCAGTAGCGGCCCGCGGTATCTTTGCCGTTCAGCAGGACCGTGTAGGTATCTCCCACAAGCCCAATATGCGGCAGGCTCTCGTCTTCATCGGGCCGCGCAAGCACAAGACCGCGCTGGAGATCATCCGGTGAAACTGGCATTTGGGCCGAAGCGGCAGTATTGGCGTTCATGCTGTCATCGTTCATGTAATGATTCCTTTTTCCGGTGATTTCGTTTTTAGCCGTTTTCGCTCGTCGTGCTTCTGGTCGTCACGGCGTCAAAGCCACCGCGCATTCGGCCCGAAGTCTGCCCGGTAGTAATCGGAGACATGCGTGCCGGGCGGGAAAATGGCGTCAAGCTGCGATGCATCGTCCTCCGTGACAACAATCTCTTGTGCCGCCAAATAGTCCGTCATCTGCTCGGTCGTGCGCGGTCCGATAATTGGGCTGGTCACGCCGGGCTGGGCCAAGCACCAGGCGAGCGCCATCTGGGCCGGAGCAACTTGGCGTGCCTCGCAGAACTCCACATACTTTTCCACCGACGCCAGCGCAACATCGTTGTCTCGGTTGTTGAACGCACCTTTTTCGTACCGCGCCCCCACAGGCCGCGCTTGGTTCAAGCGGTACTTGCCGGACAGCAGCCCGCCTGCAATTGGTGCCCACGGGATGACCCCCACTCCGTAGGTACGGCAGGCCGGCAGCAGCTCGCGCTCAATCCGCCGGTCAAGCAAATTGTACGGCGGCTGCTCGCAGACGAACCGATTGAGATGCAGCTCTTTCGACGCCCACAGCGATTCCACTAACTGCCACGCAGCGAACGTGCTGGTCCCCAAATAGCGCACTTTGCCGGACTTCACTAAATCATCCAGCGCCCGCAGCGTCTCGTCAATCGGGATCATAGACTGGGGACGATGGATCTGGTATAAGTCAATATGATCTGTGCCGAGCCGCTTCAAGCTGTCTTCGCAGGCTTTGATGAGGTGAAACCGATGACTGCCCCAGGCATTCGGGTCCGTGTCATCCATCTTGTTGTAGCCCTTGGTCGCTAAGAAGACTTTGTCCCGCTTGCTGTCCCGCGCCAAAGCCTTCCCGACGACGGTCTCCGAGCCGCCCCGCGAATACACGTCGGCGGTGTCCAAAAAGTTCACCCCAGCGTCCATCGCCTGGTCAATAATCGCAAACGACGCCGCTTCGTCCGCGTCATCTCCGAAGTTCATGCACCCCAGGCAGAGCGGACTCACCCGCACCCCCGTCCGTCCCAGCACGCGATAATCTGTCATAACTTGCTCCTTACTTCGCCGGATGCGCTTCAGCGGGGATCAGCGCCAGCGCGACACTGAAAAACGCCGAAGCATCTTGATACGCCTGTTCATACTCCGCCTGCGTCGGCTCCATTTGCGCTTCTGGGTAACGAAATACAATTCCACCCCGCGTGAGCGGCCCTGCCGCACTGTCTAATGGCACAAAGTCCTGAGTAAAGTGGTTAACTTCCACGAGGAGGAGGGCTAAGTCGTGTGTTTTCTGAAAACGACAGTCATGGTAGACAAGAAAGCCTTTCAGCGCCTTCTCCGCAGCCTGCTGACAGTGATAAACCGCAGTGTCAAGCAAAGGGTCTTCTCCCTCGGCAAGACGCTCTGCCGACAGGAGGTCATGCTGCGCTTTGAACAGCCAAGACTGTACGAGAACTCTTTTATCATCATCCATAAAGCTTTTTCCCTCGCTCTAAAATCTCGCATTGCAGCGACGCATAAACGCGACTGGTGCGCTCTAGCTCCTCCTGCGTCTGCACTAATACATCTTTGGCAACAGGCAAATCGCGCAGACAGTGGCGGGCGCGTATCTCTCGGTCTCGCCGCGACTCATCGCTGTCCGGCACGATGACAAACAAATCCACATCGCTGTCTTCGTTCGGCTGCCCCCAGGCGTAGGAGCCGAACAAGTAAATCTGGCACGGGTCAAACTCCGCGACTAAGCGCCGGGTCATCTCCGGCAAGAGCGTTTCTACTTCTGCGACCATCGGCTACTCCCTCTCAGAATTACGCCCAGTTTCCATACCCAAATACAAGCTGCGATGCCTCTGCTGTGCTTCTACCCAAGACACAGGGAACGGCTCTTGTTCCAGCAGCACAGCGTCCATCGCCGCCCGGACTTGCCGGGCGCAGGTGTTGGGACCGATACGACCGACGCCGGTGCCGAGGCCGGGAAATGCAATGGTATTTACGAATTCTGCGATCGGCTTGCCGGGATTGGAGCCGTGACTGAACGTGCCGCGCTTGACCAGCAGCAGCACAGCACAGGCGGCTAAATAAGGGTTGACGCTGTGCTGCAAGATCATTGGGACACGCATGGTCGGCGCGGCGATCAGGTAGGGCAGAGCCGGGAAGCTCGTTTCAACGATTTCCGCCGCGCCGACCAACAGCTCCCCGTGGTGCTTCTCCTGAATGAGCGCTTGCAGGCGCTCCTGTACGCCCCAGCCAAACACTTCCGAGTACAGCATATCAATCCCGCCATCCATGAACCCGTAAGAGTTGGCGGGGCTGACCACGGCGTCGCAGGACAAGTCAAAAATCGAGCCGCGATGCACCGAGACAAACGACAAGTCCCCGCAGAACCGTTCCCAAGCGTCCGCCAAAGCGTCCTCGACTGAGGTTAAGATAATGTTCATGGCAATCCTTCAATCACAAAGCACAAGAAGGGCGCAAGGAGGATAAAGAAGGGCGGCGCCCCCACCCCCCCCCCCCACAACAGATATATCCGGCGGGGG
>CAXUNT010000007.1:71318-75200 GCA_964252595.1 uncultured Armatimonadales bacterium | reverse complement strand
CCCCTACCATCAGGATATGTCCCGTAGGGGCGCTGCTTGCTGCGCCCTGATGACCTTGCCGTACCCGATTTATCACGAATTAACTGGATTTTCTGCATCGCGGTCCCAGCGTTCCGGGTTTAACAAAATATAGCGCCTAGCCTTTTCAAGCACCTGCCCGTTGCGGATGATGTGTTCGTAGTAGTTCCTCTGCCACAGAGGCTGCTGTGTCCGGCCGAGCAGACGATTACCGGCAATAGCTGTTAGCGATTTATAAACACGCAGGATTTGCCCCAGCGTCGGCGGCTTTTCGGCAGACAAGGCTGGATTGAGAGAGACAATGCCATGGATATGGTTTGGCATGACGACGAAGGTATCAAGCAGGATCACAGGAAAACGGTTCGTCAGATTTTCCCATTCCTGTGCGGCAATTTTGCCTGCTTCACTCAGTACCATTGCCCCTTAACAACATCTCCGAAAATACATTCCCGCTGATAGGTGCACGAAGTAAAGAAGTAGACGCCGGTCTCGGAGTAGTTGTGTTCCGGCAAACGGATAGAACGACGATGATGCCGCTGTGGATCGAATGATATAGAGAATCCCTCCTGGATGTTGTCGCATTCAGTACAAATGTCTCACTGTAGGGGCGCTGCTTGCTGCGCCCTTCTTTATCCTCCTGCGCCCTTCTTTTTCCTATGTCCTTTTATCCTGTACCCTTACGAGGCTACGCTTTCTCCAATTTGGCGAAGCCTAAATCAAGCTTTTTCATGCCGACCGCGCCCATGAACTGGACTTTGACGATGGTAGGGCTGTCGAAGCCGACGACGAAGCCGTCGCCAAACGCCGCATGACGGACTTTTTCGCCGAGGGCGAACGGCATGGCTTTTGGGTTTGGCACGGTAGCGGCTTTGCGTTCACTGTCTCTTCGGAGGTCGTCCCATTTCGGCGCGGTCTGTGATTCCGGGCGGCGGCTGTTTTCGGTGATCGTCGGCGTGTAGTCCTCAATCGCGCCCCGGCGGGACGATTTGGCGAGAAACAGGCTCATCGGGATTTCAGACACGAAGCGGGAGACGGGGTTCCGCTGGGTCTGGCCGAAGATCATGCGCGAGCCGGCGTAGGACATAAACAGCTCTTGTTTGGCGCGGGTGATCCCAACGTAGCACAAGCGTCGCTCTTCTTCGAGTTCGGTCTGGCTGCCCATCGCCCGGAAGTGCGGGAAGATGCCTTCTTCCAGGCCCGTCAGGAAGACGACCGGGAACTCCAAGCCCTTGGCGGCGTGCAGGGTCATCATGGTGACGGAATTGGCCGTGTCTTCGAGCGAGTCGATGTCCGAGACGAGCGAGACGTTCTCTAAAAACGCCGACAGCGACGGGTTGCCGTCTTCGCCCGATTGCTGCTGCTCGAACTCTTTGGCGACGGAGATCAATTCGCCGACGTTTTCCACCCGCGACTCGGCTTCCGGCGTTCGGTCTTTCTTCAGGTCTTCCAAGTAGCCCGTCGTGTCCAAAATGTTCTGCACCAGCGCCGAGACGCTTTGCGTGTCGCGCTTGGCGGTCAAATACTCCACAATTTTCACAAACGCCTGGATGGAGTTCTTGGCCCGCGCCGGCAGGTCAATCTCGTGCGCCCGGCGGCAGGCGTCCCAAAATGAGATTTCTTTCTTGCCGGCAAAGACATCAACTTTGTTCACGGTCGTCGTGCCGATGGCCCGCGCCGGGACATTGATAATCCGGCGCATACTCAGCCCGTCATACGGGTTCATCAGCACCCGCAGGTAGGCGATCAAATCTTTGATTTCGCGCCGCTCGTAGAACCGAACGCCGCCGACAATCTTGTACGGAATACGGTAGTTAATAAACTGCTCTTCCAATGCGCGGCTTTGACTGTTCGCCCGGTACAGCACGGCGAAGTCTTTGTAATTCCGATCGCCCGAAATCGTCCCTTCGCGGACGACATTGACCACGGCGACGGCTTCTTCGACTTCATTGGGCGCTTCCACCAGCGCAATGCTTTCGCCTTCCAGGTTTTCCGTCCACAGCCGCTTGTCCGCCCGCCCCCGGTTGTTGCGGACGACATGGTAGGCGGCATCGAGAATGGTCCGCGTGGAACGGTAGTTCTGCTCCAGTTTGATGATCGTGGCGTCGGGGAAGTCGCGCTCAAAGTTCAGGATAATCTGGACATTCGCGCCCCGGAACGCATAAATAGAATTGTGAACGACAATCCCGCCCGCGACATAATTGCGAAGATTAGCAACCGACAGATCGTAAGTCTTGCCTGTGTATTCCTCGTCGGTGATGGACGTGATTTGGCTGGAGGTGATGGAACCCCTCCCGGCTCGTTCCTCGCCACCCTCCCCGACGCGGAGAGGGGAAGAGTTAGGAGCCGTGGCATTATCTGAAACTCTTTGCCCTCCCGATGCGGGAGGGCCGGTGAGGAACGAACCGGGGTGGGTTCCGGCGACAACAGGAACGCTGTGCCATACCGTCAAACGATCGGCAATTGAGGCAGGCCAAGCCATGTCAGCAATCGTAAACTCGACATGAATTTCGCCTTCGTCGCGGCGGCTTTGCAAGTGTTGTGCGAATGCCAAAGCTTCATCATGTTCAGCAAACCAATTTTGGCCTTCCCCGGATGCGCCCATGACCAAATATCGTTCACCATTCGAGTTGGGATTCATCACTTCCAATGTGACACAATCAGGCGATTCGGCCCACAGTTGACCGTCCTCATACCACTGCAAACCATCACGCTGAAAAACCTCGACAGGAGCCAGATCGTCTACGTGGCTGAACATCACATGATTGGGCGTGACGCGCACGGTTGCGCCCTGTTGCGTCGTGATGTTGCGGACCGGGCCAGTGTAGTTATTCACCATCACTTTATCTACTATGGCAGGAACAGGTTCATCTCCACAATCTGCGGCGAGGATGGTGTCGCCTTCGCGGATCTGCTCGACGGGAACGTAGCCAGTCGGGGTCAAGATGGGTGTGCCTTCCACGACGCACTGGTCGTCGTCGCCGACGACGCAGATGTTTTTGTGCTTGCCGCTGAACAGTGTCAGCAGTTGGTACTGGCTGTCGTTCACGTCCTGGAACTCGTCGCAGTGGACATAACGGAAGCGGTTCTGGTAATGCTCTCGCGCTTTCTCCGACTCCCGCAGAAGCTGGACCGTCTTCATGATTAAATCGTCGAAGTCTAAAGCGTTCGAGAGCGTCATCTTCTGCTGATACAATTGGTACGCCCGCCCGACCGCCCGCTCATACGGGGACGCAGAAAAGTCGTTCAGGATGTCGTCGGGCGTTTGCAGGGTTTCTTTGGCTTTAGAAATGGCGGACAGGACGGCGCGGGGGGCGTACTGCTTGTCGTCCAAAGACAGCTCGCGGACGGCTTCTTTGACCAGCGCAATCTGGTCGCCGTCGTCGTAGATGACGAAGTTTTTGTCTAAACCAATCATGCTCCCGCGCTCGCGCAGGCAGCGGGCGCAGAGGGAATGGAAGGTCCCCGCCCACAGCTCGCGCATGGCCGTGTCCCCGACTAAATTGGCGATGCGCTCCTTCATCTCGGCAGCGGCTTTGTTGGTGAACGTCACGGCCAGAATGTTGTACGGGCGGACATAGCGCTCTTGGATCAGATAGGCGATGCGCTTAGTCAGGGCATTGGTCTTGCCGGACCCCGCGCCCGCAAAGATCAGCACCGGCCCCTGGTCGTGCAGGACCGCCTGCTGCTGGGGTTCGTTGAGGCTGGCGAGAAGAGGCGACGGGCGGCGTTCAGGTGTGCCAGAAAGGGTGTCAGGAGTCATGGGAAGATTATACCCGGCAGGAATGCCGCAGTGCCGGGGTTGTGGAAAACCCCGGCAAGGAAGCGTGCTTCGCACAAAGAGAGCCTGCGGAGCGAGTCTGTGTC
>CAXUNT010000007.1:64358-71308 GCA_964252595.1 uncultured Armatimonadales bacterium | reverse complement strand
GTCCGAAGGACATTTCCCTGCCGGGGTTTTCCACAACCCCGGCATTGAAATGCCGGGTTCTCGGCTCCATGCAGGAACCCGGCTCTCGCACCGCGAACTAATCCATATGCTTAGACCTAGCTTTCGTCTCAGTCTCACCCTGCCCGCCGCTTGCCTCCTTCTCACCTCCGCCGCCCTGCCCGCCCATGCCGACACGCCGGATCACAAGGCCGCGCTGTTCGCGTCAGGCGACGGCAACATTTTGTATCTTGCTGCCGGGGTGGGCCTGCCGCTGCTGTCGGATGGGCGGTATGGGACGCGCCATGCGCTGCGGGTCGCCGACGCGCTGGGAACCAGCGTACTGCTGTCGGAAGCGATTAAGGCGCTGGTCAAAGAAAAGCGACCTGATTCAGATGCCCACGACAGCTTCCCCAGCGGTCATGCCACGGCGGCGTTTGCCGTGGCGACGATGGAAAGCGACCTGCATCCGCACCAAGCGGCGCTTTGGTACTTGGGGGCAACATTGATCTCGTACTCGCGCGTGCGCCTGCGCCGTCACACAGTCGGGGACGTTGTCGCAGGCGCGGCGCTTGGCGCGGGAACGGCGCGGGTGGAAGTGGACCAGCCGCGTGGGCTGATCTTGTCGCCCTTTATCATGCGCGGCGGGCTGGGCATGGTGATGTCGCATGGCCTATAAAGTGATCTGGAGACTGCCGACAATGGAACATTGGGGCTCGGGCGGTCGTCAGGAACCCAGACACTTTTGTACGGGAGACTACAGTGAAGAAAATGCGCGTATTCGCGTCTGCCGCACTGCTGGCGGCGCTTGGAACGGGATTGGGAACGGCCTCGGCGCAGACGCCGCCGGCCGCGCCGGCTTATCTGACACTCGGCGGCTACAATGTGCTGTGCCTGCGGGGAACCGCCGGGGGACTGGATCCGGCCCAGCGGGTGGACGTGATTATGAGCCGGGTCGCACCGCTGCTCGGCGACCCCAAGATTTTGCCGTCGGACGTGGTCGTCTACCTGCCGCCGCCGACCAGCCGGTTCAACCGCTACCCAGTGATTTATGCCCTGGGCCGGCGCATTGTGACAGTGGACCCGGCGACGGTCAAGGCCAGCGGGTTATCCCAGACGCCGTTACAGGCGGCGACGCTGTGGGCCAAGCGGCTTCAGCAAGTCCTGCCGCGCGTCAACTGGCGGCCTTCTAATGCCCCGGAAACCAAAGTTCCGACGAACCCGCCACTGCTGATTACCCCGGACTTTACCAAAGTCGGCGGCGAAGCTGCGTTTGTCGCTCTGCGCGGTAAAACTGTGCTGGTGCTACGCGGGCCGCAGACCGGCGGCATGACCGCCGCCGAGCGCGGCGACCTGCTGACGGCCCGGTTGGAGCGCCTGGCGAATAATCCTGCCGCGCTGACACCTGATGCCGTTCAAGTCACGACGCAGCCGAAGGGGGATGCGACCCTGGCGCTTGCCGGCACACCGCTGCTGACCGTGACGGCGGCAGACGCTCAAGCCGCCGGTGCCAAAGCGCCGGACACGCTCGCCCAGTCATGGGCCAAGAACCTGCGCCTCGCCCTGGCGTCATCCGCCTCGGTCCTGCCCGCTGCTCCTATCGGTCAGCCGCCTGCCGCGTCCACTCTGCCGCCTACTCTTGTGACCCCCGCCGCGCCGACCGTGCCTGCGACATCTGCACCCTCAGCCGTAACACCGGCTGCACCCGCAACAGGGGGCGCAACTGTTGCGCCCGCACCCGTACAGCCGGCACCTGCTGTCTCAACGCCCGCACCGCCTGTACCTAACGCACCGGTCCCAGCAATACCTAATGCCCCGGCGGCAGGAACCGGCTCGCCAGGAACGCCGTGATCATCACATCCAGAGAGGGTTTTGGGTCTGGGTCTGTAGTGATTGCTTCCATTCGCACGAACTGCGTTTTTGTGAGGAAGCCATAGGCAGCGACGGTTTTGGGCATTTTGCCGCCGATAAACCGGAGGGTGCCTGTGCCGGTGCAGCGCATCGTAGGACCGAATGCCGAAGTGCCGGCCTCCATCTTGCTGATACTGTAGCCCTGCAAGTCTTTGCCGACTTCCGCCATCAGCGCTCCCATCAAGTCCTCAAGCCGAGGCGGGGGCAGGCCAGCGGGCAGGGTTTCAATGGTGAAGCGATAGATATCCACAGAGCTGCTGCCGCGATCAGGGCGGTCCCAGGCCAGCATGTGCAGAGCCGGGTCGTTCGTGTCAACTCCAAGCGCCTCAAAGCCCTGGGGGACGCGCAGGCCGATACTGCCGTTGAGGACTTCCGGCTTCAGAAAACGCATCAGCTCCGGCCGGGGCATCCACTGGCCGGGATAGAGAGGCGACGGCATATCTGCGGGAACCGTGTCCGGCGGCGGGTCAGCCAGACGCAGGGTTTGGGCGGACGCTTCCATCCAGTCCATTGTTTCTTTGGCGAACGGCTCCACATCACGGGCCACAAAAATCGTCCCCAGCCTGTCGTCGCCAACCCCATACGCAAACAAATGGGTGGGAATGACCCGATGCAGTGATCGGCCTTCCGGCAGAACAGCGGCGCGGCGCGGCTCCAGATCGTAATCCCCTTTCAGATAAAAACGCAGCGCGGTCCGACCGCCGACCAAACCGCGTCCGGTCGGGCTGACCGTACCGTCTACAATGCGCCCGCCGTATTCATCCATCAGCGCGGACATGCCAGCAAACAAATCCCAATCGGGCGGATGTGTCCGGCTGGTCTCCGTCGTGACAAACAGGCTGGCAGCCGTGCCGCCGGGGTGTGGCGGCCCGTTGAAGCGGTACACCTTGCGCCCGCTGGCAAAACTTTCCGTCGAGACCAGCCGGAAACCCTGCGGTGGATTGAACGCGCACCCCTCCAGCACCACTTGTTTGTCTAGATAGGGCAGGAACCGGGCGGCAGGTGTCCAAGTCGGCATGCCAGCGCCCGCCTGCGCGTCCGCGCGGGCAAGACTGACGGTGAGCAGCACGAACAGGCAGCAGAATAGTTTCATCGTGTGTTCCAATCTTCCGCAAGCAACCCGTACACGACCATGTCTTCAAAGCCGTCGCCTTTGCGGACATCTCGGCGCAGCAGACCCTCCTGGCTCATGCCGATCTTCTGCATGACCCGGCCTGACGCGGGGTTGCGGGCAAAGTGCGCGGCAGTGATCTTATTCAGGCCAAGCTCGGAGAAGCCGTAGCTGACAAGTGCATCTGCGGCTTCCGTCATGCAGCCCTGGTTCCAGAACGGAACGCCGAGCCAGTAGCCTAGCTCCGCCCGGCGATGCCGTACCGAAATGTCCATCAAGCTGATCGCTCCCAGCAACCCCTCCTCGCGCCGCGTGACGGCGTAAGCAACATTGCTTCCTGCCGCAAACCGCCCTGCCAGACCCCCGATCCACTGTTCCGCGTCACGAACCTCATAAGGATGCGGCAGGTTCAGCGTCGTGTCCGCGACTTCGGGCGCTCCCGCCAAACGCTGCACGTCAGGCGCGTCGGTCAGGACAAACGGGCGCAGAAGTAGACGCACTGTTTCCAGAACAGGCTGCTCCATCGGCGATTACCCCAGCATTTTCAAGTTTTCCGGGTTCAGCGGCAGCAGATCATCGGGGACGAACAAGCCGTCTTTGCGAACAAGAACGTCGTCGAAGTAGATGTCGCCGCCGCCGAACTCTGGGCGCTGGATAAAGACCATGTCCCAGTGGACAACCGAGCGGTTGCCGTTGAACGCTTCGTCATACGCGCCGCCGGGCGTAAAGTGGAACGACCCGGCGATCTTTTCGTCGAAGAGTATGTCTTTCATCGGGTTGAGAACGTAAGGGTTGAAGCCGAGCGAGAACTCGCCGATGTACCGAGCGCCTTCATCGCTGTCCAAGATGGCGTTCAGTGAGTCCGTCGTGCCGCCGCCCGAAGTCGCCTGGACGATTTTGCCGTCCTCAAATCTCAGTGTGATGCCCTCAAAGATCGTGCCTTGATAGATGGTCGCTGTGTTGAACGCGATCGTGCCATTGACCGAGTCGCGCACCGGCGCAGTGAAGATTTCGCCGTCGGGGATGTTCGCCCGGCCCGTGCAAGGAATGGTTGGGATGTCTTTAATGGAAAACGTGAGGTCCGTGCCCAGTCCGGTCAGGCGCACCCGGTCCGTGCGATCCATCAGGGCTTTCAACGGCTCAATCACGGCGTCCATTTGGGAATAATCAAACGTGCAGACATCGAAGTAGAAGTCCTCGAAAGCCTCGGTGCTCATCCCCGCCATCTGAGCCATCGCGGGGGTCGGCCAGCGCAGGACAACCCATTTCGTGTGCGGGACGCGCGTCTGGGAATGCACCGGGTTCCACCAGAGCGACCGGTACAGCTTCATGCGGTCGTCAGGGACATCCGACAGTTCCGCGCTGTTGTCCGCGCCGCGCAGGCCGATATAAGCGTCCATCTCGGACATCCGCGACTTTTCTAAGTCGCCGGTCAGACGCATCTGCTCCTCGGTCGCGTTTTTGTAGAGCGCCCGCAGAACTTTGTTGCTTTTCACGGTGACGAACGGCAGGCCGCCGGCTTCGGCGATTTTTTCGACCAGGGCAGTGACGACATCATCGGGCGCATCGTAGGCTTCCACCAGGACTTTTTCGCCAGGCTGGACACGGGTAGAATGGCCGATGAGAATCTCGGCAAGTTTTTCGACGCGCGGGTCTTTCATAAAATATAGGTTCCTTGTTCCATAAGAATAGGAAGAGTATACCCGTCTTAGCGGCAAGCGATATGGGTATACTGCGGGCAGAACCGCTTAGAAAGAAGCCCCGCTATGCCTGATTACGAGCATTCACTGACGATTGACGCTTCCCCGGACACGGTATTCGCCTTTGTATCCGACATCGGCAACCTGCCCAAGTACCTGCCGACGACCCACAATGCCGAGCCGCAGCCGGGCGGGCGTGTCCGGGTCCAGGGAGAAGCCGGAGGACACGCTTATGACTCCGACGGTTATTTTCGGCTGGATGAAATGAACCACCGGATGGAGTGGGGTTCCGACGGCGAGAACCGCTACCTCGGCTGGCTGGAAATTGACGGCATGGAGGACGAGTGTGAAGTGACCGTGCATTTGACCTTCCAGCTAAAGCCGGAGCAGGCCGAGCGGATGGACGCGCAGACCGGCGACCGGGATAAGACCATCACCGACGGCCTCCGAGCCTCACTTGTGTCCATCAAGAACTTCGTCGAAGGCGCAGGCGGCAAAGTGGAGCCGGCCGCGGCCACTTAACGTGCGAGAAAGCAGACGCTTCCGGCGGCGAGCAAGCAGCCGGAAGCGTCGTTTTGTTTAGTTCAGGCTTCCGCGTAGCGCATTTGTTCCAGATCGGCGATCAGCCCCGGCCCAGTCGAGTGCCAGCCGAGCTTTTCCTGCGTC
Organism: uncultured Armatimonadales bacterium; assembly: GCA_964252595.1. Classification (GTDB taxonomy): domain Bacteria; phylum Armatimonadota; class Armatimonadia; order Armatimonadales; family Capsulimonadaceae; genus JANXMY01. Next base: position 65,923 of record CAXUNT010000007.1, on the reverse strand, counting down.
TGTGCGCTGGATGCGGGCATATCAAGCCCGACAAACATACCCATCCATCCGAAATGGGCTGCCGCCTCCTCTGGGGACAAAGAAACTACCGGCATCTTTAGGCCCCGGCCAAGAGCTTCGGCGATGTCGCGGGCGGGAATGCCTTCTTCGGCGACTGCATTGTACCGAGCGCCGGCTTCCCCGTTTTCCAGCGCCAGCCGGTAGAGGCGGGCAACGTCGAGGACATGCGCCGCCGGCCAGCGGTTCTTGCCGTCACCGACATAGGCCGAAACACCCTTCTCGCGGGCGATGGCGACCAAGGGGGTGATGAGGCCCTGCTTTACGGGATCGTGGACTTGCGGCAGCCGTACCACCGACACGTTCACACCGCGTTCCGCTACGGAGACGCCTGCGAGTTCCGAAGCGACGCGGGGGTTTGGATTGTTGGGATTGAAGACATCTTCAGTCGCGGTCTGGCCCGGCCCAGGACTTCCCATACCCGTCCCGGAAGTGATGAGGAGCAGGCGGTCCGTGCCTTCCAGCGCGGCTCCCAGCGTCTCAATGACCCGCCGGTCCTTTTCACAATTAGCCAGAAAATTGGAAAAGTCGTGGTCAAAAGCCAGGTGGATGACGCCGTCCGAGGCCGCCGCGCCGCGCTTGAGGCTGTCCAAATCTTCAAGAGTACCGAGGTGCGCCTCCGCACCGGCGGCGGTCAGCGCCTGAGCGGCGGCCTCCGAGCGCACCATGCCAAGCACCTGATGGCCCGCGCCGAGCAGTTCCTGCACCACAAAAGAGCCGATAAAGCCGGAGGCTCCCGTGACAAATACTTTCATTGGTTTATCCTTTATCTTCGCGCGAGACTTAGGAGCGTATTATACACGGGGCTGGAGGCGATGAAAAGCCGAAACTTTATACTGGTATATGAATTAACAGGCTCAGTTCATTTTGCGCTCAGGATGAGCGCCCGGACCCGCTCCCGGTCAGCGGGAGTCGCTGGGGTGAAGATGACGAGGCCGAGGTCGGGGCGATCGCTGACAGCGAAGGTGGAGTACTCAAGCGCGAGTGGACCGGCAATCGGATGCTCCAAGCGCTTGATTCCCTCGCCGTAGTTGCTGACGTCATTGTCCTGCCAGAAGGCGGCAAACTCCGGGCTGGATCGGTTTAACTCTTCCACAAGCGCTTTCGCACTCTCGCTTGCCCCGGACCGCGCCGTTTCCAGCCGAAAAGTCGCTACGGCCAAACGCGCGTGGCTTTCCCAGTGCGGCTGCGACATCCGGGTTTGGGCATGAGGATTGCAGAACAACAGTCGCAGGATGTTTCGCTGCTCCGGCGCAAGCACAGCATAATCGGCCAGCACCGCCACCGCCGCCCGGTTCCACGCGACAATGTCCCAGGCGGATGTTTTCACAAAGGCCGGGCTGAACTCCATCGCATCCAGCACCCGCTGAAGCTGCGGCGAAACATTTCCCTGCACCTGGCACTGCATCGCCGGCGGCCGGTGCTGGGCCAGCAGAAACAGATGCTCGCGTTCCGGCGGCGTCAGCAGCAGCGCGGCGGCGAGCCGGTCTAGGACATCCGCCGAAGGC
>CAXUNT010000007.1:49137-64348 GCA_964252595.1 uncultured Armatimonadales bacterium | reverse complement strand
GGGGGGCGCGCGGGTCTCGCCCACCCCCCCACGGGGGGCCGCCCCGCCCCTGCTCCAGCCAGGTGTACCAGGTCGCGCTGACATCGGCGAGACGGGCGACTTCTTCCCGCCGCAGGCCCGGCGTCCGCCGCCGCGCCGCGCCGAACCCGAACGCTGCCGGATCGAGCCTGGCGCGGCGGTTCTTCAGAAAGATTCCTAGCCCATTCTCGTCTGCCGCCGCTTTGCCCGACCGGATCGCAGCTTGACTCACCATACGCTCCATGTTTGCCTCAGTTCATCGCAGCAATTTCTGTAAACTACCCTAGCCGAGCGGCCGTTGTCAAGCGAAAGTAGAGCGAAAGCCTGACGCTTGCATTATTTGGCGGCGTGTGCTAAAATAGAGGTGCTGGGAAGGTGGCTGAGTGGTCGAAAGCGCACGTTTGCTAAATGTGTGGGTGTCAAAGCCCCGCAGGTTCGAATCCTGTCCTTCCCGGATCTTTTTTTATGCGTCCGCAGCAGGCGCAGAGAGTGCAAGCGGCCCGGACTGTTCCGGGCCGCTTTTGCTTGCAGAGGGTGTTCTCATGCAGGATGAAGCGCCGAGTCTCGAGCCGATGGATTGGCGGCGGCTGTTACAGCTTGACGCCAAAGCCGCCGCCGCACTGATAGGCTGCGCTGTGTTTCTTGTCGGCTTTCTGGCGGTTCTGCCGCGCTGGCTGCACGGGCGGGAGCAGGCGGATTTTGCCGGGGCTGCCGCGCAGACGTCCCCCGGCACCGTGACGATGCTGCAAATCTCTCCGGTGACCTCCGGCGGCGGCAGCCTCTTTAACGGGGTTGACGTTGCGTTTGCCAATCGCCAGGCGTATTACGCCCTCCCGCCGGACAGCCATTGGAAGCCGATGCCTCATCAGCGTGTCTTGGTGACGTTTCGGGTCGGACGCCGCTCGCACCGGGTTTCCGTAGATTCGGTGACGCCGCAGTGATCGTGCCAAAAACGCTTTTCGCGCCGCTGTTTCTGCTCGACCTCGCCGCGACTTTGTATATGTGGGGCGTCATCTGGACCATTCAGATCGTCCATTATCCGCTATTTGCCCGTGTTGGGCCGGAGCAGTGGGCGGATTATCATGCGGCCCACACGCGCTTGATGACTGGGGTTGTTCTGCCGGCGATGGTGACGGAGATTGGCGCATCGGGCTTGCTTGCGCTTTCGCGTCCGGCCTGGCTGTCGCCAGGCCTTCTTTGGGCCGGCTTCGCCTGCGCCGTTCTCACCTGGGCCGTGACTTTCTTCGTCTCCGTGCCGCTGCACGACACGCTTTCGCGCGGCTACGGCCTTGCCGCCATCCACCGCTTAGTGGCGACGAACTGGCTCCGCACTGCGTTTTGGACGGCTCATGCCTTGATTTTGCTGGTGCAAGTGTGGCGGCTTCTGCCGAAGCCGTAGGCAGCCATAGAGGCGCAAAAAAGCCCCACGCTTCGCAGGAAACGTGGGGCTTTTTCATAGCTGCCAGACTAGGACTCGAACCTAGAACCTACACATTCAGAGTGTGCCGATCTGCCAATTGATCTATCCGGCAATTATTGCTACTTGTTAATATTCTGTTTTTTGGCGTTGCGGCCTGAATAGCTTTCCGTCTGACTGTGACAGTTCGGACACAGCAACTGCAAATTTTCCAGGCGATTGTCGTTGCTGACACCGTTCATGTGGTGCAGATGCAGAGACAACGGCTCTCCCTGCCACTCCGTCAGCCCGCATTTCGCACACCGAGACTGGAGAATGCCCTCTTGGATGAGCCGCCAGCGCAGGTGGCCTCGGCCTGTATTGCGCCCTTCCGCTGTCAAAACAGCAAGCGGGATTTTTTGATCTTTGCGTGGAACAAACTTACCTGACTTAACTGCGTTGTACCAGACGGAGCGAGCAATCCCAAACGTGTTCCGGCATTCCACAACTCGGTGGCCTTTGTCATGATAGGCTTGTACTTCAACCCAATTATGCACCTTGTAGTTCGGCGGCGGCTTCACGTTTTTGGCATGATACGCAACCGTAGACTTGGCACAGCCGAGTTCAACGACGATCTCTCTATACGTTTTGCCTTCGGCAAGCAGGGCGAGTATTTGCTCTCTCAAAGCGGCCTTCCTTAGCACGAAAAAGATGATACCCGCCCCCACACGAAATTGTCAAGGCTTAATATGAAGTCACGGTGCAGGCAGAGCCGTCAGCGGCAGAAGGTGCAGGAGCATCGCCGGCTCGTCAGCGGCTTTGATCTGCAAAATCGTCTCACCGTTCGGCGCAACATGCACTTCCAAGGATTGGGGTCCAGCGATCAGCCGCTCCATGTGATCGGTGCCTTCGGTGCCGAGCATCAAAGTCAGAGAGCCGGCATCGCTGCCTTTGGCTTCCAGGGTCATGCCGACAAACGGCAGGTTCTCGGCGGCATACTGGTCGCCGACATCCGATCCCACCATTTCCAGGGTCGCGTTTTCGCCGGCGTGCTGCTTTGAGAAATCCTCGGCAAACGCTGCCCAGTCACCGCGCTCGATAGTTTGTGTCTCGTTCATTTGTGTCCTCCCAGACTGTTTCCTGCTTTTTACCCAGAAACGGCGGATTTGCTCAGGGAAAAGGTACTTAGGGAACGGCGACCCCGCGTGCGGCGACCCAGAGCTTGTACCAGTCCGTGCGGGACAAAGTGATCGCTGCGGCCTCGGCGGCTTCCTGAATATGTTCCGGGCTGTTCGAGCCGACCAGCGGAATGATCTTCGCCGGATGCGCCAGAAGCCACGCCAGCGCAAGCTGTCCCGGCGTCGCATTGTTGTAAGCGGGTCCCATCTCGACCAGGGCGGCCAGGGTGCGGGCGATGGCCGGACGCGCGTCGGCGGGGACATCCCGGCGCCCCGACAGCCAGCCGCCGCCGAGCGGGCTGTAAGCCAGCGGCGTGATGCTCAGTTCCAGGCACTGGTCCAGGACTCCGTCGCCGCTGTCTGCGTCGGCAGATTCGCTTTTTGCAGTACCGCCCGCCGCGCCTTCGTAGATCGGATCGAGACGCAGCAGCGAGATCGCGATCTGGTTGGAGACAATCGGGGCCTTCAGATACTTTTGCAAGGCCAGCGTCTGGTGCGGATAGTAATTGGAGACACCGACGTATTTAATTAAGCCTTCGGCGACCAGCGCATCCAGAACTGCTGCTGTTTCGGCAGGATGAGAAAGCGGGTCAGGCCGGTGAAGCTGATACAACTCGACCGACTCCACGCCCAAGCGGGACAGCGACCCGCGCAGGCTTTCACGGATATACGCGGGGGAATGCTCGTAGTAACCGCGCCGGATGCCGACTTTAGTGGCGATAAAGATCTTTTCGCGGCTGCCGGGAACCGCCGCAAGGCAGTCCTTGAAGATGGACTCGCAGGCGGTCCCGCCGTAAATGTCGGCGTGGTCATAAAACGTGATCCCGGCAGCAAGCGCCGCTTCAAACGCGGCAATCGCCTTGCGCCGATGCTCCGGCCCGACCTCCGCCGGGTTCCATGTCCCCGCCAGGCCCATGCACCCCAGCGCAATGCGTGAAACAGGAACCGCGTCCGGCCCAAAAGACTGCATTAGCATTGTCGTCATTATTTTCTCCTAAAATGCGTTCAAGTCTGCCGATGCTAAAATGCCGAGGTTGTGGAAAACCCCGGCATTTGTCTTCAGCGTAACTAATGTGACTGCGGAACGACAATGCCGAGATGCACCAGAAAGATCAAAGCAATCCCCAGCGCAATCCGGTAGATGATGAACGGCATCGTCGAATGCTTTTCGTCGCTCAGATACCCGAGCAGCCAGCGGACGACGATATAGGCGAAGACGCCCGCCACGACAGCCGCGAAAACATACGGGCCGGCGACGGTGCCCAGGGTCGGCGTTGCGACATGCGGCACGACTGCTGCATGAGCCTTTGCCGTGTCTCCCAACTGTCTCGGAAACAGCGTTTTCAGCAGCTTATACAGGCCCGCCAGGGTGATGGCCGGGACACTCAGCAGAAACGAGAACCGGGCGGCTTCCTCGCGCTCTAATCCGAGAAACAAGCCGGTGGTGATCGTCACGCCCGACCGGGACGTACCGGGGATGACCGCCAGCGCCTGCACCAGCCCAATCGCCATGGCTTCGCCCAGCGAGAGACTTTCCAGCCGCCGCGTCTTTTTGCCGACAATTTCCGCCGCCAGCAGAAACAATGCGAGAACAATCATTGCGCCCGCGATAAAGTACAAATTGCGGTACTCGCCGTCAATCTTTTTCTCCAGCGCCAGACCGCCAATAATAATCGGCACGGTGGCGAAGACGACGTACCAGGCCAGCCGCGCGTCCTCGTCACCTTTCGGGAACAACTGCCCCCGCTTCAACGAGCGTCCGAGACCGGCGAAATACCGGGCCAAGTCGTGACGGAAGTAGGCGATGATCCCGACCATCGGCCCAAGCTGGGCGATCGCCGAAAACGCCGCCCCAGTGTCGTTCGGCCACGAATTGGGATAGAAATGGTTCAGCAGCGCGGGCAGTATCCGCATATGTGCCGTGCTAGACACCGGCAGAAACTCGGTAATGCCTTGGACCAGTCCCAATATCAGGGCCTGCAAGTAAGAGATATACGGCGTGTAATTATCGGTCGGCGGCAAAAGCAAGGTCTCCTGTAGCGGTTTATCACAAGCAAAGGCCATGGATTTCAATCCATGGCTTCTTGTCGGTGGGTCTTTTGTTTACTGCGCCTTCATCACCAGCGGCGGCGCGACCTGCGGGGAGACCGCCTCCACTGAAGCGGCAGACGCCAGGCGGGCGGCGCGGCGTGGGCGCAGGACGTAATGCGCGATGAGTATCCGAGCGATCGCAGCCAGAGGCGCGGCAAGGAACATTCCCAGCAGGCCGAAGAACTCTGCGCCGATCAGCAGCACGATAATCACGACTGCCGCATGCAGGTGAATACGATGCCCAATGAATTTGGGCATCAGCAGCTTGCTTTCCACCAAGTGCAGCAGGCTGAAGAAGATCAGCACTTTGACGGCAAGCTCCAGCCCGCCGCCGTGGCTTGCGGGCAGGACAGCGGCCAGCAGGACAATCGGAATGCCGCCGAGGATCGGGCCGATAATCGGGATCGCCCGCGTCACGCCCGCCAGAAGCCCTAAAATGAGCGCATACGGCATGTGGATCAGCGACAGGCCCGCGTAGACGACCACGCCTGCAATCACGCACAGCCAAAGCTGGGCAATAATGTACGTCCGCATGATGCCTGACGAATCACGCAGCAGCGCCAGCGTTTCGCGGACGCGCGAACGCGGCACCAGCGCGAGAAACTCGTTGCGGAGCGCGTGACCGTCCAGCACGAAGTAGAACGCCAGCACAGGAATCAAGATAAAGTCTACAATTCGGGCAATGCCCGTTGCGGTCGCCAGCAGCGCGTTTTGCAGCCAGGGCAGCGGCGAAAAGCCGTCCCCGCCGCCATTGCTGCTTCCCGATGGCCGATGCAAAATCGCTTTCACGTTGGCCGGCAGAGCATCGTACTGGGTTTGCAGCACAGCGGCATACTGTGCGATCTTCTGCTGGTACAGCGGCAGATTCGCGGCTAGGCCATGCACCTGGTCGGCAAACGGCGAGACCATCAGCGAGCCGCCTGCGAAGACCAGGTAGCCAAAGGCCAGAAAGACACACAAGGTCGCGCCCAGTCGCTGTGTCCGGGGCCGCACTTTCGGAAGGCGTCGTCGGCACAGCCAGTTGACCGGGCCGACCAGGGCAAACGCGAGGATGGACGCAACAATGATGTCGGTCAGAATCGTGTGGATGCGCCAGACGAAGTACAGCGTAAACGCGATGATCGCCAGCCGCACCAGCAGCTTCCAAAACTGTCCGAACCAGGCTTCTGCGGCGTTCATAATTCTAGATTGTTCATAACTTGCTCTGTGTCAGCGCGTCGGCAATGCGCTCGGCGGCCAGACCGTCGCCGTAGGGGGAAACCGCGCGGGCCATTGCGGCATAGGCGGCAGGGTCGGACAAGAGGCGGGAGGCTTCAGCGACAATCAGCTCCGTGTCTGTGCCGACGAGCTTGGCCGTGCCGGCGCCGATCCCTTCGGGCCGCTCGGTCGTCTCGCGCAGGACCAGGACCGGCTTGCCGAGACTCGGCGCTTCTTCCTGCACGCCGCCGGAGTCGGTCAGGATCAGCGCGGCCTTCTGCTCAAGCTTGACAAAGGGGACATAATCCTGCGGCTCAATCAGCTTGACCCGGCTGTGTCCCAAAAGCGACGGCGTCAGCGCTTCGCGGACCAGCGGGTTGAGGTGCCACGGCACGACGGCGACTGTATCCGGGAAGGCGTCTACGATCTGACGCACAGCCCGCCCGATCCGGGCCATCGGCTCGCCCCAGTTTTCGCGGCGGTGGGTCGTGACCAAAATCATCCGCCGCGGGTCGGCCAGGATGTCCGCTAAGATAGGGTCAGTCGGCAGGTAAGGCTTCGCGGCGACCGTCAAGAGCGCGTCAATAACCGTGTTTCCCGTGAGAACAATCGCCTCGTCCCCTACCCCGTCGGCCCGCAGATTCGCGGCGGACTCCGGCGTCGGCGGGAAATGCAGGGTCGCCAGCCGCGTGGTCAGCAGCCGGTTCATTTCTTCCGGGAACGGGTCGTATTTGTTGCCGGTGCGAAGGCCCGCTTCCACATGGCCGAACTTGGCCCGGTGATAAAACGCGCCGAGCGCGGCGGCAAACGTCGTCGTCGTGTCCCCCTGCGCCAGCACCCAATCGGGCTGCTCGGACGCCAAGATCGGGTCCAGCCCGCTCAAAGCCCGCGTCGTCACCTGCGACAGCGTCTGCCCCTGCGTCATAATGTCCAGGTCGTAATTGGGCGCGATCTCAAAGACCGACAGGACTTGATCCAGCATTGAGCGGTGCTGCCCTGTCACCGCGACTCGGACCGCGAACTCCGCAGGCCGCCGCTTCAGTTCCAGCACCACGGGGGCCATTTTGATGGCATCGGGCCGGGTTCCGAACACACACAAAACTTTTTGCATAAAATCGTTAAGCAGCGCTTTGGTTCGCCGTAATAATTACAGCGCGGTCTACAATGACATCATCGGTATAAATCGGGCCGGTCTGCTGGATTTCATGTTCGGCATGAAAAATGCTTGTCAAAGTCTGCACAAAGTCGCTGTTCGGCTCAACCGGCACGACTCCTGCTGTCCGCAGCCAGTCTTCCTGCGTCAGAAATGGAAGCATTCCATCTACAATACGCTGAGTGTCAGCCATTCGGGTTGTCAGCCAGGGGGCTGACACGACAACATCCCACTTGCCCGCAGTCGACTCTCGCTGTATCAGGCAGAAAAGCGTAAAGCCGCCATATTCCTCACTGAGTTTCTTTTCCGCATCCCGACATTTCTCCGCCAGCATGATCGTCCGCGTTTTCGTTACTGTTGAAGTCGCTGTCATGCTCATAGTAAAACTCCTAAAATTATCCGTGTCGCCGCAAGCATGTCTGCGGCATCCGCTGCTGTTTGGGTGCCAACCCGGCTGTATCTCAGCTCCGGGTTCCAGGTATTGACACGGCCCCAGGGGACTGACAGCGTTGGCTTGATGCGACTCTCAACTCCCGAAAACAGCAACAAAGCATCAAAGTTGTGCGTCTGCACACTTTTCACATTCTGGAACTCCCCCGGCGTTGACGGAAAGCCAGTCCAGCGCAGGGTCCGGCAGATACGCACTTTGAGTGCGATTTCTACTGCATAGCCGCACAAGTAAACTGCCCCGTCATAGCTCCCACGCTTGTACAGTATGCCAGCGTCTCGCAGATGCGCCCGTGCCGTTTTCGTGAGATCCATCCGTGCGATCATTAGTGACAGACTATCTCCCGTAAAAGCGAAACAGGACCAGAGCAACGGCGCAGAAGCTCGCGGTGAGGGCGTAGATCATGTAGACGGCGCGGCGCTGGGAGCCGTCGTACTTTCTCAAGAGAATATGATGGATGTGCGATGTTTTATCAGGCAAATAGGCGGGAGTTCGAGCAATCGCGCGCTGGGTGACGACCCGGATGCCGTCGAAAATGGGGACTCCTAAGACTAATACGGGCAGAGCGACGGAAACGGTTGCGGCGATCTTGAACGTGCCGATAATGGAAATCGCGGCCAGGGTGAAGCCTAAAAACTGCGCCCCGACCGTTCCCATGATGATGGAAGCCGGGTGCTTGTTGTAGCGCAGGAACCCCACGCAGACGCCGACCAGCGTGGCGGCGATGATCGTCACTTCATACTGTGGGGACTTTGCCGCCGCCGACATCAAAGCAAGTGTCGCCCCGCAGATCGCGCAGACCCCAGCGGCGAGGCCGTCCAGGCCGTCAATGAAGTCTACGGTCTTGGCGACGCCGAAGACCCACAGCATGGTCCCAAACGCCGAGAACCAGTACGGGAACGGCACCCAGTTGGACGCATACCCGCCGGCGGGAACCGGATGCAGAGGAGCCGGCGCAAACGGGTTCGTGATGCCGTCAATCCGCACATCAAACAGCACCAGTATCCCGCCCGCCGCAATCAGCGCCAGCGACTGCCAGATCGCCGAGACTTCAAATTTATCGTCAATCACGCCGACGACGGCAACAACCGAGGCTGCCGCCAGAACTCCGACAAAGCGCTCCACTTGCAGGTGCGTCCAGGGATACTGCGAGTGGAAAAGCGTGTGATACCAGTAGACGAGTCCCAGCGTGACGATAAACGCGCCGAACATTGCCAGCCCGCCCCAGCGCGGCAGCGGCTTTTTGTGAACGTCCCGCTCACGCGGCACGGCCACCGCACCGTAGCGCGTCGCTAATTTGCCGACCGCTGGCGTCAGCAGATAACTTAGTCCGACAGCCAGCAAAAACGCCAGCCAGGGCAGTCTCCACAAGGGCATGATCTTACTTTCCCTCCCGCCAACCGGCAGCAATACCAAGGCAGCAATACCAAGGCAGCAATACCAAGCGCGACTGCCGCCGGCTTCTTGCCTTGCTCCCCTAGCCAGGAAAACGGTCGCACAAGGACTTGACATCGCGCCGGACTTCTTCATAAACTGCGGCGTCGCCGATGTGGGTCAGGGTGCGGGCAATGCAGCTTGCGATCTCGTCCATTTCTCCTTCGCCGAGGCCCCGGCTGGTGGTCGCGGGGGTGCCGAGACGCAGGCCACCCGTGACCCAGGGCTTTTCAGTATCATAGGGAATGGCGTTCTTGTTGGTGGTCAGGTTGACTTTGTCCAGCTCCACTTGCGCGGTCCGGCCAGTCAGCTTCTGCGGGCGCAGATCCACCAGCATCAAGTGGTTGTCGGTGCCGCCGGAAAACAGCGAAAAGTCATGCGCCATCAGGCCCGCTGCCAGCGCTTTGGCGTTCCGCTTGATCTGCTTCTGGTACGCTTTGAAGCCGGGCGCAAGCGCTTCTTTCAAGGCAACCGCTTTGCCGGCGATGACGTGCATCAGCGGCCCGCCCTGCGTCCCCGGAAATACCGCCGAGTCAATGGCTTTGGCGTATTCTTCGCCGCACAAGATCATGCCGCCGCGTGGGCCGCGCAGAGTCTTGTGGGTTGTGGTCGTGACAATGTGTGCGAAGCCGACTGGGCTGGGATGCTCGCCCGCCGCCACCAGCCCGGCGATATGGGCGATGTCGGCCAGCAGCAGCGCCCCGACTTCATCGGCAATCGCGCGAAGGCGCGGGAAGTCAATCGCGCGCGGGTAGGCCGACGCGCCGGACGTGATCATTTTCGGCTTGACTTCGCGGGCGATCCGGGCGCACTCATCGTAATCAATCCGCCCCGTTTCACGGTCCACGCCGTAAAACTGAGCATTATAAAACTTGCCGGAAAAGTTGACGGGCGAGCCGTGGGTCAGGTGTCCGCCTTGATCCAAGCGCATTCCCAAAATTGTGTCGCCGGGCGACAAAAACGCCGTAAAGACGGCGATGTTGGCCGACGCGCCCGAATGGGGCTGGACATTGGCATGATCCGCGCCAAAAAGCTGCTTCGCACGGTCAATCGCAAGCTGCTCGACAATGTCCACATACTCGCAGCCGCCGTAGTAGCGTTTGCCGGGGTAGCCTTCGGCGTACTTGTTGGTCAGCACCGACCCTTGGGCTTCCAACACCGCCCGCGACGCGACATTTTCCGACGCGATCAGCTCCAGCTTATCGTTCTGCCGGCCTTCTTCTTTGAGAATGGCGGCGTAAACATCCGGGTCCGCTTCCGACAGCGGTGCATCCCGACGGATCAAGTACTCATTCTCTGAACCATCTTGGGTCAGTTCTCGTTCCATCAAATCTCGTTCAATCAGTGCCACAGGCGAGGCTCCTTGTTTCTAAAGTACATCTCAACTTGCGCCTATGATACTCTATTTTGGGCCAAATGGCAAGGGAAACAAACCAATTTACTACAAATGTAGGTAAAATATCGGCATGAGACGCTTAACTTTCGCATTGATGCTGATGGTAACATTGACAATCCCATCATCCGCGCAGCCGCCAGCAGCGAGCGATCCGTTTGCGCCGACTACGAAAATACAGGACAGTCTCGTGAACATCCATGTTCAGGCTGCTTTTGATGCGCCGGGTGGGCCATTTCTCAGTTTCATGGACGCTTTGAAGACCTACCCGCAGGCCCGGCAGTTCCGTGTATCTTGGACATTGACGGTTTTCAGCAACGGCGCCAGCACTACCATTCTTTATGACCGAAACAAGCACACTCTTCGGCTCTATAGTGCCGGCAGCGGTGATGTCAGCGGTGACTTTCGGGACTGGGTCCGGTACACCGGAGTCTGGGAAGGCGTGTTTGAGAAGATCGCGCGGAGGCACAAGAATGACATCGAAGGATTAGGCGCGTGGAGTTGGTTCCGTGATCTGCCGGAATACGGTTGCCGCAAATACGACCTCGGCTCGTGGCAGAGGCCGCCGCGAAACTACCCCGGCAGGCGGCGGAGGGTGAGCATGGCGACGTCGTCGCGGCGGACATTGGCGGCGAAGTCGGTGACAGCGTCGTAGATGGCGGAAACGGCGGCTTCGGCGGGGACATCGGCAGCGGGCAAGAGGGCGGCGAGGCCGTCCAAACCGAGGAAAGAGCCGTCGTCGGCGCGGGCTTCGGTCAGGCCATCAGTGTACAAGAGAAGCAGGTCACCGGGGGCGAGCAGCACGCGACAGTTTTCATAGGGGCAGCCGGGCAGAACGCCGAGCGCGAGACCGTCGCCCGCCGGCAGCGGCGCCGCAAGGCCGGTTCCGATGCTTCGGTGCAAGGGCGGCTCGTGGCCCGCGCTGGCATACACCAAGTCGCCGGTCTCGGTATTGAGAACACCGTAAAAGAGGGTGACAAAACCGTCGTGGCTGGACATCGGGCTGCACAGCACATCGTTGACACGGGACAAAACTTCGCCGGGATTGCTAGGCGTTTCCAGCGCAAAGCCGCGCAATGTGTATTTCAGCATAGCGGTCTGGACGGCGGCCTTCAGACCTTTGCCGGAGACATCGGCTAGGACGAGGCCAAGAAGCGGTCCGCCGAGGGGGAACAAGTCGTAAAAGTCGCCGCCGATGAGCGCTTCTTCCAATGCGGCCTGATATTTGTGCGCGAACTCGATGATGCCAACGCGCGGGGGAACCGTCGGCAGCAGGCTGGATTGCATTGTTTCGGCGATGTCGCGCTGATGGTCGTGCGCGGCCTGGAGCGCGGCAAAAAGACGGGCGTTTTCCAGCGTCACCGATGCCTGCGCGGCCAAAGCGAGCGCAAAGCCCGCCGAGTCGTTTTGGCGCAGGCGCGGACCGGTATCCAGCAGGCATAGCAGGCCGATGGCTTTCTGATCGCGGGAGCGCAGCACAAAGAGGTAACCGGGGCTGTTGAGGAAGGTCGCACTTTTAGCGTCCATCCCCAGAGCGGCGGCGGCGTTCTGGACGTAATAAGCCGGCGTGTCCCCGGCGGGCGTTCCGCGCGTCACCCGCCCCGGCAGGTCTTCGACTGGGCGGGTTAGGGGGAAATCATAGAACGAGTTTCGCAGTGCCCGGCCCTGATCGGTTTCGTCACGGACAGCTTCGGCATCGTGGGCGGCCAGCGGCAGGAACTGGCGTGAGGCGTTGTCGTACCCGTAGACTGCAACTCGGCGGCAGCTTAAAATCCGGGCGGCTTCGTCGGCGAGAATCTGCATCAGCAGCGGGGCGTCCGACGACGCTTCGACCGCTTCGACGGTCCGCGCCACTAATGCCCGCAGTATCTCGTCCCGCCGCAGTGTTTCGCGGTATAGGCGGGCATTCTGCACGGCGACTCCAATGGTCGCGCTGACCGCTTCCAGCAGCGTCTGGTCGCCCTCGGTAAAGCCCGCCAGCGGGGTCAAAGCCCCGCCCCGGTTGCCGACCATGACTAGCCCTAAGACCGTCTCGTTTTGACAGATCGGCACGACCATGACGCTCCGCAGCTTCAGCAGGAAGGCTGCCCGGTCGGTCTTCCAGGTGTCTTCTAGGCCGTGGCTCCGCTGGGTGACCCCGGTGCGCCGGGCGAGGTCTGCTGCCCCCGTTCCTAATTTCTCCGACAGCGGGCCTTGAATGCCGGGAGACAGATTATAAAATGCCGACGCCACCGGCTCCGGCTGAGCATTTTCGGCCAGCAGCCACAAAGCGCCGAATTCGCCGTCCACCGCCAGCGTCACTTCTTTGATCGCCACTTGCAGGATCGTCGGCAGGTCCAGCGTCCCGGCGATGGCCCGGTCAATGACATGCAGGCTCCGCAGCTCGCTGTTTTGCCGCGCCAGCGTGCTTTGCATATTGTCGAACAGCCTGATCAGAAACGGCGCAATCAGCGCCGACAGCAGCACGGCAAGACCATTGACGATCAGCGCGACCCCACCCGGCAGCAGAAACGTCAGCAGCAGGTCCAGCAGCGCAAACAGCAGAATGCCTGACAGGGCCGACAGCCAGGAAAACCCGCTGCCGCGACTGCCGAAAAGCTGTGTAAAAAGTGAGTTCATAAAAGCAAACAGCTACGCACCGGACATCCGCCGCAAGCCGGACGGCGGGCCGACAATAGTAAGACCATCGGAAGCAAACAGTTTCCAGTCGTCCACGTCGTAAGTGTAAACCGTCGTGACGCCCGCCGCCAGCGCCGCCGCCGCATGACGCGCATCATGGATGCGCCGTGCGGTCAGATTGTGAACAGAAGCAAGCTCCATCGTTTTCAATGTGGTTGCAAGACCATCAGGCAAAATCTGGATCATGGAAGGCGATTTTACTAGTACTTGGATCGCGAGTGCCGCTTGCTGCGGAGTGAGCGGATAGTTTGCTTTGGACCAGGTTAGCTGCCCGTAGACTTCGCTCAAAATCCCGGTTGTCGTAGAAGCCGCAATCCGTCCCAGCCGTGCATCTTCAACCAGCGGAAATGCTTCAGAATGCCGTGCATCGGTCACATCAAGCGCACCGATAAACATTCCCGCGTCAAAGAAGTCTGTGTCAGCAAAACTAGGCAGGGTCATACAGAGCGTCCTTCCAGCCTTCAGGAACACCAACCGAAAATTGCGGCAACGGTTCAAGCTTCGGCAAGTCTTTCATGACTTCCACCGCCGGCTGATACTGCTGAATGAAGACAGCTTTTCCATTCTCCAGCATGACAATTAACGGCTCCTGTCTTTGACTTGCTTCCTGCATAAGTTCAGACACAGACTGGTTTTCAATCTCGTTTAATGTTACAGTTCGTCCCATTGTGCTTTCCTTTTCTTGTTGCTTCAGTCACCAGAGGAGCCGACAAAGCAGATTAGGTCTGGCTTATTACGCTTGTATATAACAATGTAAATGCCTTGCCAGCGCGGGTTCAATTCTTCCAGTTCGTCATCTTCAATCATATCCTCAACCATAACCATTCGGCGCGTCGGCTTATCGCTTCCAAAAACTTCTTGTAGGCGTTCAGCGGACAGAGGCGAAACGGCCTGTAAAGCTGGAAACGGTGAAATACGTTTGATGTCTAAGATGGAGTGCGTACCGCTTTCTCCACTCTCGGCGACGACTCCTTCAATCGTTTCCGCTTGCACATGGGGCCATTTTCGGTACTGCCCCATTTGAAAGACCTGCTCGCGCAGGTCTTGCAGAGCTTTATCAATATCTTCTTGATAGGGTACAAAATAGTCCCAAAAAGTCCCTGCCATGTTTTCCTTGAGCCTCATACATCAGACTTTGAACCGAATGTTGAGAATGTCGCCGTCTTTGACGGGGTATTCTTTGCCTTCCAAGCGGAACTTGCCAGCGGCTTTGGCGGCGGCTTCGGTGCCGGCGGTGATCAAATCATCAAACGCTAACACTTCGGCGCGGATGAAGCCTCTTGCGAGGTCTGAGTGGATGCGGCCAGCGGCGGTGAGGGCATTCGCGCCGGCAGGAACGGTCCAGGCACGGACTTCGTCCTCACCGACGGTGAAGAAGGACATGACGCCAAGCGCCGAATAGGCGGCGCGGATGAGGCGGGACGCGGCAGGCTCGGCGATGCCGAGGGCGTCCAGGAACTCGGTCTGGTCGGCGGCGTCAAGCTGGGCGACTTCTTCTTCGGCGGACGCACACAAGGTAATCAGCGCGACGCCTTCCTGAGCGCACTGGTCCCGCAGAGGAGCCAGCAGGGGCAGGGCGTCGCCCGACGCCAGATCCCCTTCGCCGACATTGGCGACGGCGATCAGCGGCTTGCCCGTCAGAAAATCAAAGTTTTTGGTGATGCGACGCTCGTCTTCGTCCAAGTCCATCGAAGACACAGGCTTGAAGTCGTCCAAGACGGCCTTAATTTTGAGCAGAATTTCGCGCTCGGTGACTTCGGGGCTGGGAACGCCCTGCTTTTTTGTTTTAAGCTGCCGATCAATGCGCTCTAAACGGGTCTCAATGACGGAAAGGTCGCCGAGCAGCAGTTCTTCCGTGATGGCCTGGTAGTCTTTGAGCGGGTTCAGGCCACCGGGAGGCGCGGGCAGAGACGGGGTCTCGAATGCGCGAACGACCAGCACCAGCGCGTCTACCGAGCGGATGCCGACAAAGAAATCTGCGCCGAACTTCTGGGTGGCCTTTGTGGCGTCGCCGGACAACTGCGCCGCGCCGTCGGTGAACTCGATCGTCGCCGCCGACCGCTTTTTCGGATGGTACAAATTGATCGCGAAATCATAGCGCGGGTCCGGGACGGGGACGACGGAAACCAGCGCGGCGCTGCCGCCGCCGGCGGGGCTGGAGTCGCCGCCCGGGAGCGCGGTTAAAACCGGGGTGATTGACCAAGCCGGCAGGCCGCTGACACCC
>CAXUNT010000007.1:31952-49127 GCA_964252595.1 uncultured Armatimonadales bacterium | reverse complement strand
CGTTAAAGAGGGTGGTCTTGCCCGATGCGGGCAGGCCGATGAGACCGACTTTCATGGAGTGCCTTTCGAGAGCGGAAAAACTTCTTGGGAAGATTGTACCTTGTTTTGGAGAAGAACCCACCCCGCTCGTTCCTCGCTTCCCCTCCCGAAGCGGGAAGGGTAGGAGAACAAGCGCGAAAGGCAGGCTTCTGTCGGTTTGTTCTGATACTCCGGCCCCTCCCTCTTAGGGAGGGGAAGCCAGGACCGCGCGGGGCGGGTTCCTAATGCGGCAGTATCTTGTCCAGGGTATGGGTAACAATCAGCGCCGTGGTCAGGCCCCACAAGAGGATGTTGATCAGCATCGGCTTGTCTTCCACCAGCACGGCGTCAGGAGACTCGCCGAGGGAGTGACGGTGCATTAAGTATAAGTAGCGGAAAATGCCGTAGATGACGAAGGGAATGGTCAGCATCAGATAGTGATGCGTCTGAGCCATCGGGGATGTGATCGTGTACAGAGAGTACGACATCAGGGACGCCGACGTCACAATCACGATCATCTGGTCCAGCAGCGCTGGAGAATACTCGTCGAGAATGCGCCGGGTGCCGAGTGTGCCGGCAAGCTGCACCGAAATCAGCTCGGCCCGGCGCTTGGACAAGCCCAAAAAGAGGGCCAGCATCAATGTACACAGCACCAGCCAGGGCGAGATGCCAACATGGACGGCGAACGCCCCGGCGACGGCGCGGAAGACAAAGCCCGCCGCCAGCACGAGAACGTCTATGATGACGACGTGCTTGAACTTAAACGTGTAGCCGACAGTCAGCACGAAATACAGCAGTGCGATCAGGCCGAAGCGCGTGCCGAGCCAGAACGAACCGATGAGACCGGCGATGCCCAGCACGGCGGCGGCAGAAAGCGCCAGCGCCGGGGACAGCTCGCCGGAGGCAATCGGCCGGCGGCGCTTTTTCGGGTGCCGCCGGTCACTTTCCCGGTCGGCCAGGTCATTAACTAAATACACGACGCTCGACAAGGCCGAAAACAGCAGAAAGCCGAGCGCAGCCTCTCCGAACTGCCTCCCCGTGTGATCCTGGTCCAGCGTGAACAGAAGACCGGCAAACAGCAGCAGGTTTTTGACCCATTGCTTGGGCCGGAGTGAGACTAAAAGCGCCCGCACCGGCCCGCGCCGACGCGGCAGTTCGGCGAGATTGTTGTAATCAGGCTGTTCGGAAAGAGCCATATGTTGATCTTTGTTTTGTTGATCTTTGTTTTTCAGGCGTTACTCTTCGCGGCCGCCTCTCCCGCCTTGAGGACCGTTCTGTCCAGGGGGGGAATTTTGTTCCGGCGGCATCTGCTCGCCGGGGAACTGTTCATCCGGCGTGGCGTTGTCGTCCGTCGGCTTTGCCGACTCGGCAGGCGGGGCGGCATAGGCCAAAAGCTGCATCCGGCCAATATAAAACACGCCGAACTGATCGCCGGCCACAGTGACGCTTTGAAGCATCTGCGGGCCGCCGGTACCGAACTTCAAGGCCGACAGCGGGACATTGACGCTGTACCAGCCTTCTCCGGCGACCGTGTCGGCGACGGTCGGGATCGGCTCGGAGATGTCGGCTTTGCGCCCGTCGGCCAGCGTGAACTCAAAGCGCAGATTGGAAATGAGCGGAATCAACGGCGCGGCCTGTCCGCTTCGGCCGCCGTAGCGTCCGCCGCCCCGTCCCCCGAAGCCGCCTCCATAGCCGCTAAAGCCGCCCGGTCCGCCAAAGCCGCCTGGTCCGCCATAGCCGCCGCCCCCGAAACCGCCCCGACGCCGTCCGCCGCCGGGGTAGCCGCCGCCTGGCGTGTTCTGCGGGTTCGTCTGCGCGGCGCCCGGCACCGTCTGCGGGTCGTAATGCAGCGTGACCGGACCGCGCTGAAGCGTGAGCTGGAACATCCGGCCGGTGCCGGCCAGTGCGGCCGGGGTCAGCAGAGTAATTCGTGCGCCCTGATAGGGGTCAAGCGTGGTGACTTTCAGCGAATGGCCACCGAATAAAAACAAGTCCGTGCTTTCGGCGGCGCTGCCGCCGCCCCAATTTCCGACAAAAAGGCTGTCCTGCGCCAATGTCTTGCCGTCATAAACCGGCACCGGCACTTCCGGTGCGGCCGACACTGCCCCATACAGGGCCGAAAGGGAGACCAGCAGGGAAGCGAAAAGCATTTTTTGCATTGTTGGGTTCCTCAGTTTAGTATCTGTCCCGAGTTAGTGTATGTCCCGAATCTGAATGCGCTCGATGCGCGAGGCCCGGCCTGTTTTGTCATCGGCATCAGCGACAATGCCACACAGCACGACCGGGCCGGGGGCGACCTCGAAGCGGTGCGGCATCTGGGTCACAAACCGTTGAACGCTTTCGTGCGGGTTCATGCCAAGAATGGAATGCTGCGGGCCGACCATGCCGACATCCGTGATATAAGCCGTGCCGCGCGGCAGAATGCGCTCATCGGCAGTCTGAATGTGCGTGTGCGTACCGACGACAACGCTGGCCCGTCCGTCCAAATAATGCCCGAAAGCGTTCTTCTCGGAGGTCGCTTCGGCATGGAAGTCAAAGAACGACACCATTGTCTTGCCGCGAAACGACTCCAAAATCGTATCGGCCAGCCGGAACGGGTCGTCCAGCGGCTCCATGAAGGCCCGGCCTAAAAGATTGGCGACCCCGACCCGTCCGCCGCCGGAGCGGCAGGGAAAAACGCCGAATCCTTTGCCGGGCGTCCCCGCCGGGTAATTGGCGGGACGCAGCAGGCGCGGCTCATGGTCAAGATACTCCATAATATCGCGCTTGCTCCAAGTATGGTTCCCCAGCGTGACCACATCCACCCCGCTGCCGAACAGCCGCCGGGCAATGTCCGGCGTGATGCCGAGACCCGCCGCCGAGTTTTCGCCGTTGACGATGACGAAGTGCGGCTGGTACATTTCGTTCAGCGTCGGCAGCATTGTCTGGACAGCGTCACGACCGCTTTTCCCGACAACGTCGCCGAGCATCAGTATTCGCACGATAATCCATCGCTCTTTCCTAAACGCAAGACGAATGAGCCGGCTCATTCGTCACCCCATCTTCGCTGCTATTTTGCGTAGTTTACGGCGCGGGTTTCGCGGATCACGGTCACTTTAATTTGACCCGGATAATCCATCTCTTCTTCAATTTTCTTTGCGGCGTCATACGCCAGCTTGTGCGCCGAAGCATCGTCTACGATTTCCGGGCGCACCATCAGGCGGATCTCGCGGCCCGCCTGCACGGCGTAGGTCTTCTCGACGCCGGGGAACGAGTCGGCGAGGGCTTCCAGCTTTTGCAGGCGCTTCACATAGCTTTCCAGCATTTCGCGGCGGGCGCCGGGCCGGGCGGCGGAAATGGCGTCGGCGAGCTGGACAATCACAGCTTCGACCGTGTCCATTGGGATCTCTTCATGGTGCGCCCCGGCGGCGTGCGCCGCCGCCGGACTTTCGCCGTAGCGCAGCATCAGTTCCTGCGACAGAAGCGCATGCGGCACTTCCGAGTCGGGAACGACTTTGCCGAGATCATGCAAAAGCGATGCCCGCTTGGCGACGGTGACATTGGCCCCAAGCTCCGCAGCGATGCTGGATCCGATATGGCACACTTCAATGGAGTGGTCTAAAAGATTTTGCCCGTAAGACGTTCGGTAACGCATCCGTCCCAGCAGCTTCACAATCTCCGGGTGCAGGCCGGTCACGCCCGACTCCATCACGGCGCGTTCCCCGGCGAGGCGCAAACTTTGCTCGACTTCTTCCTGAGCTTTGGCGACGGTTTCCTCAATTCGGCCCGGATGAATGCGCCCGTCGGTGATCAAGGCCGCAAGCGCCAGCCGCGCGACTTCGCGGCGCACCGGATCAAACGACGACAGCACCACCGCTTCCGGCGTGTCGTCAATGATGACGTCTACTCCTGTGAGTGTTTCAAACGCCCGAATGTTCCGCCCTTCGCGCCCGATAATCCGGCCTTTGACATCTTCCGAAGGCAGCGGCACCACGGAGACGGTGGTTTCCGAAACATGGTCGGCGGCGATGCGCTGAATGGCGGTGGCGACAATCGCGCGGGCGCGTCTCTCCCCTTCGGTGCGTGCCTCGTTTTCGATCTGCATCACCAGCCGCGCCAAATCGTGCCGGGCCTGGTTTTCGACATCCTTCATCAGTAGGGCGCGGGCGTCTTCGGGAGACAAGCCAGCGATGCGGGCCAGTTCCGTGCGCTGCTGCTCTTTGAAGTCCCAAGCTTCGGCCAGATGCTGCTGGGAGGCTCGCTCCTGCAAAGCTAGGGCTTCGCGCTGGTCATCCAGCGTAGACAGCTTCTCGTCGAGCGCTTCTTCTTTTTGCGTCAGCTTGCGCTCGACCCGTGAAAGCTCGGCCCGCTTGTCCTTGTTGTCGGCTTCGACTTCGGCCCGAAGACGAAGAGCTTCTTCGCGGGCTTCCACCAGCAGTTCTTTCTGCCGGGCCTCCGCCTGCGTTTTGAGCTTCTCGCGCTCGGTTCCGAGTTCGGCAAGCTGTTTGTCCAGCGCTTCGCGCTGTGGTTTTAAGTAAAAAAGCAGGGCTCCGGCGAGGACGGCCAGCGCGGCCACGCCGAGAACCGCAATCAATATGTTCATCGTTCCCTCATCCCCAAAGACTGACATGAACCCGTCTTGAAGCGCGGCCATGTTTGAGGTTGAGCGGACGGTTTCGTTTTCAAGACAACCCGTGTTCTCTTACATCACGTTCCCGTCAAGTCCCTAGCAATCCTAAAGATAATCTATTCGGCAGCACCTACACAGTTTCCTGCACGGCTTGCCGTCAAATATGAAAAAAATATGAAAGAATAATTAAAGCTCATCTGGAATTGCGTTTTTACTCTTCTGGGTCGAACTCGTCGTCTTCGGCGGCGTCGCCTTGCGCGGGCAGGCTTTCGCGCGTGACTTGCTTGACAGTTTCCCAGCCGAAGCCGCGCCGCTGCAAAAAGCCCATGAGCTTTTGGCGCTCTTTTTGCAAAGCTTCGCGGTCGGTCGGGACGATGCGAACTTTTTTCCCGGCCGCCGCGCGGGCGAGCGCCAACTCGTCGGCATTGGTGACGACGTCGACCGCTTCGGCGATCTGGTCCTTGGCGACCCCTTTGGCGTACAGCTCCGACGACAGGCGGCGGCGTCCGACGGGGCGGTTGCCCCCGACGCGCGTTTTAGCCTCGACCCACTGGGCGGCGAACTGGGCGTCATTCAGCAGCTCAAGACGGGTCAGCTTTTCCAGCACCTGCTCAATTATACTCGGCTCGTAGCCTTTTTGCACCAATCGCGTTTCTATTTCGCGCCTAGCCCTCGCTCGGACTTCCAGCAGTCCGAGCGCTGAGTCGAGCGCCTTTTGCACTTCCTCCGCGCCAGCGACTTCCAGCAGCTTTTCGGACGTCATTTCTTTGCCGATCCGCAGGCGCAGGTCGGCGGCGACCGCCTCCCCCACCCCCATCACAAACTTGCCGTCCACAAAAACGTTCAATCGTCCGGGCCGTTTCTGCGGCTCCAAAGCAGTAATTTCCGGCATCAGCGGTGTTCCTCCGGGCGATCCGCCGGTGCGAGGCCGACGGCCGCCGCCGCGGCGCTGATTTCCAGCTCCCATTCGCTGAGGTTATCCACCGCGCCGCCGAACGGCATCTCCGGCAGGAACCGCTCGCGCAGAGCAGTCAGCGCGGCGTCTTCCGGCGCAACGCCCCGCTTCCGCGCGTCTTGCGCGACGGCTTGTTCCAGTTCTGGCGTCAGTGTCACCGTCATTATCGCGTTTCTTTCTCTTCCGCTTCTTTGTAAGTGGCACACCACCAGTCTTCATAATCAGCGAGCGGGACTTCTCCGCCAAGCTGGTCCACAAGCACGGCAACTTGCCCTCGATGGTAGGAAGCATGACCAAAAAGGTGAAGAATCTGCACTTCAATCGGCAGGCTGAAGTGTTCTTCCCCCTCAGCGTATTCGAACTTCTGTGCCAACTCGGCTTCGTCTAAGCTTGCCAAATAGTCTGCCCACTGACAGGCAGTGTCGTCGAAGCGGGGGCCAAGCGCGACTAAACTGCACTTCTCGTCGTACCACTGCGCTGCCCATTCTCCTTCGGGGAGTGTCTTACCCTTCATGCGGCTTAGCCACTTCTTGCGGGAGGCGACCGAATGCCCGGCAATAGAAACCGCCTGCTGGAACCGGGCGTCGCTCCGGCTTGCTGCTGGGACAGACTCGATCATGCCCAGCATCTTTTCATTGCAGTCCTTCTCGTATTCATAGAGTTCACGATAAAGTTCAAGCCG
This sequence comes from uncultured Armatimonadales bacterium, assembly GCA_964252595.1. Classification (GTDB taxonomy): domain Bacteria; phylum Armatimonadota; class Armatimonadia; order Armatimonadales; family Capsulimonadaceae; genus JANXMY01. Next base: position 42,863 of record CAXUNT010000007.1, on the reverse strand, counting down.
CGACATAAAAAGCACCTCCTCCGGCTTTTTTTCGTTAGTTTCCGGCGTCACCGTCATTTCGCTCTTTCTTCCGTCTGTGTCCGCCAAACTTCTTCCAAATACTGCTCCGGCGTATAGCGGACTTGGGGAGTGACGCCATGAATTATCGGTATCCTTTGATCAAACCATCTACAGCACATTCGCCGACGTATTCTTCTAAGCTGACGCCAGCGGACCGCGCTCCCGGCTGTATTTGTTCCAACAGCGTTTGGCCGATGTGCAGGGAGAACGTCAGCCCCGGCTCTCCCTCGCCCGCAAAAAATCCCGCCTGCGCCGCCAGAAAATGTGGGTTTTCAATCACGCCGAGAATGCCGCCCACCGGGTCCCGCACCGCGCCCAGCTTGATCCCGCCCCCGACCTCCTGCACCGGCTGATACGCGCTTGCGCCGGACTCCAGCAACTGCGCGTAAGCGGCCTCGGCATCAGGAACGCCCCAGTAGGTAACTGCTTCCCGCGCCTGCCCCGCATCAGGGTCGTCGCTCGGCTGCAAGCCTAATTCATAGCCGCCGATATTAAAGCCGACATAAAACGGCTCATCAAAGTACGGCGCTTTGCCCAGTAGCATTGTGTACCAAGCTTTTGCCGCTTCCAAATCCGAGACTTGGTAAATCTGTGAGCGTAGTCCTTGCAGCATGAATGCCTTCCCTTTGCGGTAACGTCTCAGTCTCCCAGCCAAAGATGCGGAACCTGTTCCGGCGGATTTAAAAAGCCGTCATTTAGGCTATCTACAAGGCTACTGCCAAACTTTTCTGGGCTTTTCAGATAGTCTGCATCCGGCAGCCAGGGTGCGATTGCCGCTTCTATGTCTTCTTCCCGCTTGATGAATAATCGCTTGACCCGCGTTGTCTTGTCGTACAGCACATAACCGTTCTGAAAGGCCCATGTTTCATCTGCATACTTGGCGTCGTGCTTCAGCAGCCTAATTTCATACCCTGTAATTGAAGATGGATCGCGCAGAATATGCCGCCGGACATTTTTCCCCTGGTACATATAGGCTTCCGGGTTTTCATACACGTCCGGCACCTGCGGAATGACCATGAGGTAAGCCCGCATATTGGGTTCAGCCGCTGCAATTTCGGCGGCGACTGGCTTGCCGTACCGCAGTCGTTCCAAGATTTTCAGAGGAATAGGCATCTTACTTCGCTGCACTGACAGCTTCCACTTTTGCTATCTTCTCTCGGCCCCACTCATTCAGCAGAAACTCCGACTTGATGCCGCACTGTCTTGATGCCGCACTGTCTTGATGCCGCACTGTCTTGATGCCGCACTGTCTGGCGATGGCTCCGAGTTTGTCCCGCAGTTCCGGCTCAATCTCAAAGTACTGAGGCTGGTCTCCGCCTGGCCCGGCAAGCGTTCCTCACTCTTCCGCAGCGCCGACGGTGAGGATTTCAGCGGCTTTGTCGCTGCCGCGAATGACTTTTTCGATCTCGTCCATCATGGCTGGATTGCTTTCCAGGTAGGTTTTCGCGTTTTCCCGGCCCTGGCCGATGCGCGTGTCGCCATAAGAGAAGAACGCGCCGCGCTTGGCAATTAATTCCATCTCCACCCCAATGTCAATGATAGACCCGGAGCGGGAAATCCCGCGGCCGAACATGATGTCAAACTCGGCTTGGCGGAACGGCGGGGCAACTTTGTTCTTGACGACCTTGACTTTGACCCGGTTGCCGACCATGTCGTTCCCCTGCTTCAGCGTTTCAATGCGCCGGACATCCAGCATGACCGAGGCATAGAACTTCAACGCCCGCCCGCCAGGGGTCGTTTCCGGGTTGCCGAACATGACCCCGATCTTCTCGCGGATCTGGTTGATGAAGATCGCCGCCGTGTTGGTCTTGGAAATAGATCCGTTCAGCTTCCGCATGGCCTGGGACATCAGACGGGCCTGCAAGCCCATGTGGCTGTCGCCCATCTCGCCTTCGATCTCGGCTTTCGGGACCAAAGCAGCGACTGAATCCAGCACTACCACGTCCACCGCCCCGGACCGGACCAGGGCGTCCATGATCTCCAGCGCTTCTTCGCCGGTAGACGGCTGGGAAATCAAGAGCTTGTCGATATCCACGCCGAGGTTCTTGGCATAGTCCGGGTCTACCGCATGCTCGGCATCAATAAACGCCGCAACCCCGCCCGCCCGCTGGGCCTCGGCGACAATATGATATGCCAGCGTCGTCTTGCCCGATGATTCCGCGCCGTGGATCTCGGTAATCCGCCCGCGCGGGACGCCGCCGACGCCGAGAGCGATGTCCAAAGCAAGCGAACCGGTGGAGATGGTTTCGACAGCCATGCGCGGCGATTCGCCGAGGCGCATGACGCTGCCCTTGCCGAACTGCTTGTCGATCTGCGCCAGCGCCATGTCGAGTGCCTTGTCTTTATCCACTGAAGTCTCCCTGCCCTTTCGGCTACCTGCTAAAAGGGAACGTCTGTACGATATTGTACCTTAACCCCACGCGGTTTGCACGTCCTTCTCCTGAACGGGTTTGGAGAAGAACGAAGCGACTGGCCGTGAACTCTGCAAACAGGCGTTCGCCAGGCAGAGGCCAATCAGAGCCGCGCGATGTTTGGAGGCGGCACCGAGCCATTGTGACATGCGGCTGATAGCACCTTCGGTCTGTGCGGAAGCCGAAACCGGACATCACTGCATCTAAGCGAGTTGCCAGCGTATCCAATTCCGGGCTAATCCGAACGCCTGCCCAGAGAACGCTAGGGGCCAGCATACTGGGAAATCCGCCGAACGAAGCGGCCCTTATTATGAGTGACGCTGTCTCCTCCGCGACAGGCAGGGCAGCTTCAATTAGCCGAGGGTGCTCAGATTCATCTAGGTTTCCTAGAAATTTGAGCGTGATGTGGTAGTCAGCAGGGTCATACCAGCTTGCTGGCATCAGTTGATGCCGCCATTCGTCTGCAACCTCATGAAGTGTTTGCTTGGCTTCTTCCGAAAGCTCAAGCGCGAAGAAGTGGTTCACGGCGTCTGCCCCTCACGGAACTGCGGGTCGTCTGGGTTCATCAGGAAGCGCCGGACTAATGCCAGCGCGTTCTGCGAGGCTCGGTACGCGACATCGGCCCGGCTGCCCAGAATATGATGATGCTCGGAAATGACGCCGCTGTCCCACGCCAGCCCGATATGCACCGTGCCGACCGGCTTGGCGTCGGTTCCTCCACCCGGTCCGGCGATCCCTGTCGTGCTGATACCGATGTCCGCGTTGCCGGCCAGCCGCGCTCCCACCGCCATTGCTTTGGCCGTTTCCGGGCTGACCGCGCCGGTCGCGTCAATCGTTTCTGCCGGAATACCTAGATACTTGATTTTGGCATCGTTCGAGTATGTCACCAATCCAAGCCCGAAGATATGAGAGGCATCAGGGACATCCGTAATGCGCTTTGCAACCAGTCCCCCGGTGCAGGACTCGGCGACCGCGACAGTCTGCCCCAGCATCTTCAGCAGTCCGACCAAAGCGCCTTCGAGCGTCTCGTTGTCCACGCCGTAGACAACATCCCCCAGCCTTTCCTTGATCGCAGCTTCGCGGGGAGCGATCAGCGCCTGCGCTTCTTCCGGCGTCTTTGCCCGTGCCGTAATCCGCAGATGCACTTCCCCGGTCTTGGCATAAGGCGCGACCGTAGGATTATCCGACGCCATGAGGTCTTTCGCCCGTTCTTCTACCAAAGACTCGCCCATGCCGGCGATTCGCAGGGTCCGGGACTGAATGACCATGCGGCTGCCGAGGGTCTTTTCGCTCAGATATGGCTCGACCGTTTGGTTCGTCATCGGGATCAGCTCATTCGGCGGACCCGGCAGGCAGATCGCGATCTTGCCCTGGGTTTCAAAGAGCGCCCCGAGCGCGGTCCCTTGCGGGTTCGGAATGCCGCGCCCGTGGGCTGGAACCAATGCCTGCTTCATAAAACTCTCCGGCAGGTTCTGCCACCCGCGCAGGCTGGCACGGTCCTTCAGCCACTGAACATGGGCTGCGTCTTCGACAAATGTGTCTCCCAAAACTTCTGCGACCATTTCTTTGGTCAGATCGTCCTGAGTCGGCCCCAGCCCGCCGACTGTGATCACGAGATCCGCCCGCGAGAATGCCAGTTTCAGCGTGTCCCGCAGCCGCTCCGGGTTATCCCCGACGGTGGACCGATGGTAGATGCTGATGCCGAGGCTGGACAGCATCTTTGCCAGAAACACGGCGTCCGTGTCCACAATCTGCCCCAGCAGCAGCTCCGTCCCGACCGAAACAATTTCTGCGTTCATGACTTTTCTTTCTATTTCTGCTTACGACCAAACACCCGACTTTTGTGTCGTATTATGCGTTGAAGCAAGACCTGCCTCTTGAGTCGTACAATAGCACCAGGAGCTGCCGCACGGAACAAGTTATTCTCACCGAGCGCAGGGCGAGGCTTGACGATTGTACGAAAGGCTGCGGGAGAGGCGAAAGTATCTGCGTCAGCAGCAGCAGATCACCGGATGAAAGCAAGACTCAAGAGTCGGGTCTTGCTTCAACGCATAATACGACACAAAAGTCGGGTATTCTGACAGCCGTTTGTTCTCATCCCATGATCCGGTCTATGATCGTCTCCAGCTCGTTCATATCGGAAAAATCTACCGTGACAGTTCCGCGCCCGTTGCGCCCATTGCGGATGGAGACCCTTAATCCTAACGCACTGCGAAGACGGTCTTCAATCGCTTTGAGATGAACATCTTCCACCGGCTCCCCATCTTCGCTCACTTCCACTGTGCGGGACGGACGTACAGAAGATGCCGGTTCGTTGAGTGAACGGCGGCGGGATTCTACAACGGTCAGACCCTCGGAGACCATCTGTGACCACAACGCGTAGCGGCGGTCCGAGGCTGGCACAGACAGCAGAACTTTGCCATGCTCCATCGAGATCTGGCCGCTTGCAATGCTGTCCTGCATCTCCGAGGGCAAGCGCAAGAGGCTCAGGGCATACGCCACCGTAGACTGGGACTTGCCGAGCTGACGCGCAAGCTCCACTTGGGTCAGGCCGAACTGGTCCAACAATTGACGGTAGCCGCGTGCGGCCTCCATTGCATTCAAATCTTCCCGCTGAATGTTCTCAATCAGGGCGACTGTCAGCGACTCTTCATCAGTCATCTGCCGGATCACGGCAGGAATGCGTGTCAGGCCGGCCTGGCGGGCCGCGCGGTAGCGGCGCTCCCCGGCAACCAGCTCAAAGCGCCCGCCGCCGTGCGGGCGGACCATGACCGGCTGCAAGACGCCGTGGGCCTGGACCGAAGCGGTAAGTTCTTCCAGCGCGGCCTGATCAAATTCCGAGCGCGGCTGGTAAGTGTTGGCGATGATCTTGTCCATGGCGATCTGCTGGACGCCGTCTTCCACGGGACCGTCAGGTTCGGCAGGAAACGGGCTGGACAGAGCGGGCATCTTCGCAGCAGCCGGGGCGTCTTCGGCCGGCAGAGGTTCCGTTCGTGGCGTAATGGCGATTTTGGCGCTCGGCGGGATCAGCGCCGACAATCCGCGTCCGAGACGGCTTTTGTCAAGGGGCTTATTCTTTTCCAAGGTCTTATTCTTTTCCAAGGTCTTATTCTTTTCCAAGTGCAATGATCTCCTGGGCCAAGTCGGCATACGCAACGGCCCCTTTCGATTTTGGGTCGTACAGCGCAATCGGCTGGCCGAATGACGGCGCTTCGCTGAGACGGACGTTGCGGGGAACGATAGTCTGGGCTACGGCGTCGCCGAAAAACTCACGGACTTCGGCGACCACCTGCCGGGACAAGTTGATCCGCTCGTCGTGCATCGTCAGAACGACCAGGCCGATGGCGAGCTTCGGGTTTAAGTGCTGCTGGACACGCTCGACGATGTTCATGAGCTGCGAGATGCCTTCCAGTGCATAATACTCGCACTGGATGGGGATCAAGACGGCGTCGGCGGCCGTTAAAATGTTCAGCGTCAGGAGGCCCAGCGACGGCGGACCGTCAATGAAGATGTACTGGTAGTTCTTTTCCACCGGCTTGATGATCTTCTTCAAGATTGTCTCGCGGGACAGCTCTTGGAACATCTCCATTTCGGCTCCCGCTAAGTCGAGCGTCGCCGGCGCGAGGTCCAAGCCCGGCACAGTCACATCGCGCAGAATAATATCCGCAAGCGATGCGCCCCCCGTAAGCGCGTCATAAACACTCTGCTCAACCGTTTCTTTCTGCCCCAGGCCGCTGGTCGCGTTGCCCTGCGGGTCGCAGTCAATCAGCAGCACCCTTCGCCCCGCCTGTGCAAGCGAAGTTGCGAGGTTGACCGCCGTGGTGGTCTTGCCCACCCCGCCTTTCTGGTTAACGACTGCTAATGTCCAAGCCATGCATCTATTCCTTTATTCATCTGTATAAAGGGGTAAGTTCGGCATCGGCAGGAAAAGTCCTGCGTTCAGGAGAGGGCAGACGCAAAAAAACGCAGAGGCGGATGCCTCTGCGTCTGATGAAACCGAACATTTGTACGACTAAACGTACTTGTTACTGAATTTTGTCAGCCTGTGCCCGGCGCACGATCTGGTCGGCGATGTCGGCGCTTGCCACATGGTACGTGCCGCTGTCCACCTGCGTCTTCAGCTTAGACACTAAATCGGTGCGGATGTCCGGCGCGGCATGGACTGCCGGCAGGTAGCTCGCGGCCTCGGTCTTAGCGGCGCCGAGCGCTTTTGCCTGAGACGAAATCTCGATCTGGGCCGCCGGACCGGCTCCCGGTGCGGCTTGGACAGTCGGGGCCGGCGTGCGCGGCTGCAATTTCGGCGCGGAAATCGGGTCAATGCTGCGGGCCCGAATGGCTTCGTCGTTTGTAATTTTCATTAATCTTGTGCCCCCTCAGTCGGTGCGGCGGCTGGGCGATCATAGCAAGCGCTTCAAGTGAAGTTCTGCCTTAGACCCGGTAGCTTTGCGTCCCCGTCTTTCGCCGGGTTTGCCTTGTCGTGTGCGTTTTGTTTGTTTTTAAGTCGTTAGCCAGCCACTTTGGCCGGTAACACTGTCATTCTCGGCAATGTATGCGTGTTTCTTTAGGGCCGTTTAGGAAAAACCATCAAGTATTTTTTGCAGGGGCAAAGACGGTGTACCCGATGCCCAGCATCAAGCCGTCTTCCGCCAGGGCCACGACCGGGTCGGGCAGCTTTGCGGCTTTGCCGATCACGCGCCGCAGGTTCATAAAGAGAAACGACGAAGCGACCGCCGACGCCGCCCCAATCACCGCACCCGTTTCCGCCGGCTCGCCGGCGGCCAGAAACACCGCCGCCCCGCAAACTCCGCCGGAAACCGCCCGTGCGTCGAGCGGGCCGGGAGCAGTCCGGGCCGGCACGAAGGGCAGCTTATCGGCGATCAGCTCGCCTCCAGCCATGAATTTCAGGACATGGGCGGTTGCCGTCAGCCCCAGACCCTTCAGCGGGGAAGCATCCAAGAAAAGCGACGGGTTGTTTGCAAAGTAATGACTGGTGAACGCCGGAGCCGACGCGCTTCTCATCCCGGCGACGACGCCAATCCCGATTGCCTTCAAGTATAAGTTTGCCATAGGCAGAGTTTACCCGGAAACCGGCAGCATACCTGCTTATATCTTCTGCCCGAACGTCTCGAAATCAATTTGGGGCAGCTCGGAAACGCCGCGCCGCAGGGCCATCTCCCATTGGACATGGATGTTGCGGAGGTCCGGGTCGGCGGCGGTCATGCGGCGGCGGCGGTGCAGCTCCAGCTCGTCTTTGCCATAAATGGCAAGGTCAATCGGCGGTCCGACCGTGACATTCGAGCGCATGGTCGAGTCCATGGAGATCAGCGCATACTTCGCCGCTTCTTCCAAAGGCGTTTCGGCGTACTGGATGCCGCGCACCAAGATTGGACGGCCATATTTATGCTCGCCGATCTGCAAAAACGGCGAGTCTTCAGTTGCTCGGAGCGGATTTCCCTGGGGATAGACCAGGTACAAGTCATGCGGCTGGTCTTTGATCTGGCCGCCCAGGATAAAATGGACGTTGAAGCGGTAATCATCGCGCTCCAAAGCCGCCCGGTCCAGATCGGACACTTGACGGACCTGCTCGCCGACCACCCGCGCAGCATCGTACAGTGATGGAGCCGACGCCAGTCCGACACCCCGGTCAAAGTCTCGGCCCAGCAGCGTGATAATGCTTTGGGTCAGCGACAAACTGCCGCTCGCCAGCAAAACAAAAACGCGCTCGCCGGGCAGCACAAACTGGTACATCTTGCGGCAGACATTCACCTGGTCATAGCCGGAGTTCGTGCGCGAGTCGGACATCATCACCAAGCCTTCTTTGGTCATGACGCCTAAACAATAGGTCATCGTCTCTTTTTCCCCTGCGTCTTTTGCATCGTCTCTTTGATTTTGGGCTATTCGGTGAACACTCCGCGAAATCCTGCGTCTGAGTAGCCATCACAACGAAGACTCTCGGAGGAACCGACCCATGCTGCGCCGCTTTGTGCCTTTGGCCTTGACAATGACGTTATTCTGCCCGCTTGCCGGGTTCGCCCAAACGCCGCCCGCGGCCCCAGTGCCGCCGGCCGCTGCCGATCCGGCAGCGCCGCCTACCACAAAGAAGCCTCATGTCAACGGCAAGATCTCTGCCGTGGACGCCGCCGCGAAAACGATCACGCTGGCGCACGGCAAGAAAACCACCGTTGTCTCAGTCCCCGACACCACGAAAATCTACAAAGTCGGCGACGCCAAAGGCCAGCCGACCGGCACGTTTGCCGACCTGACCGTTGACACGCGGGTCTCCGTTGCCACCGAAGGCGATGAAACAGCGCCGACCGCGAAGAATATCCACATCCGCGCCCCGAAGACAACCGCCGAGGCACCCGCCGCTCCGGCCGTGCCGTAACTGCCCCGCCGCCCGCCGGGGAACCGGCGGGCGCGTCTATTCCTGAACGCAGTCTAAAATCTCGGCCCGCGTCGCTGTTGCGACACCCAGCTTCCGCACCACCACCGCGCCCGCGGCATTGGCCAGCGTCACCGCTTCGGCAGGCGTCGCGCCCGATGCCAAGGCCAGCGTCAGTGTCGTGATCGTCGTGTCTCCCGCCCCGGTGCCGTCAAACACTTCCACCGGATGCGCGGGCAGCTCAAAGTATTCGCCGTCCGCCGAAAACAGCGACAAGCCATGCGCTCCGCGCGTGATCAAGACGTTGTCCGCTCCCGATTTCCGCAGCAGCATCCGCCCGGCCTCACGCAGTGTGCCGCCATCGCTCCCGCCGCCGTCGCCGAGCAGCAGGCCCGACGCTTCGCCCGCCTCAAAGACATTCAAAGTGATCATGGTCAAGCGGCAGTGGCTGCCGATCCCCTTCGGCTTCAAGTTCCCCGTCATCACTTTGCCTGCCGTCCGTCCCGTCTGCACGACGGACTTAACCAAATCGTGCCCCAGCAGTCCTTTCTGGTAATCCGACAGCAGCAGCGCATCGCAGTCTTTGATCGCCGAATTCAGGAAGCTCAGTAAACTTGCCTGCACATCCGCTCCAACAGGGTCACGCCGCTCATGGTCCACCCGCACAACCTGCTGTGCGCCCTGCTGCGTGTGCGCGATGACACGGGTTTTCAGTGTGGTCGGCCTGTCACGGACCGCAACAAGCCCCGCAACATCTGCGCCTTCTTCTTTCAGCTTTTCCTTGAGGGTCGCCGCCGCACCATCTTCTCCGACAATGCCCACAATCACCGCCTGACCGCCGAGGGTGCACACATTGTTAACGACGTTCGCCGCCCCGCCCGGCACGAACGTATGCGAGTCGGCGTCCACAATCATCACCGGCGCTTCCGGCGACACCCGGCTGACCCGCCCCCAGACATACTCATCCAGCATGACATCACCGACCACGAGGACCCGCTTGCCGACAAACTGGTCTAAAATTTCTCCTGCGCGTTCTGCGTTCATAGCGTTAGTAACTCATTCTCTCATTAGAAGATCGGCTGAAAATCATAATTTCCGGCGAGGGGTAAGTCATATCGTGCGGCAAGCCATCATTGATAGGCAAACGCAGAGGGGAAAACATCCTGATGTTATGGTAGCTGTGCTTCAACTCCCCAATATAAGCCATCGCCTCTGGATTGTGCAGGCGCAAAGCGTCAGCATAGTCAAACTCACTTAGCGCCACAAAGTCAGGCGTTCCAGAGCGGAGTGCGGCAACATCCCAATCCCTACCGCTGTAGACAATCCGTTGCTGTATGTCAGGTGGTGTGACACTTCGCCAGGCGCCGATACCCGGCAGAGTGAAATAAGGGCTGAGAGGCACATCGCCGAACCAGGGCTGCACCGCAAAACGGACCGAGGCAGAAGCGGGTACTTGGCTGTTCAGCCACATCAGAGCTTCGTCGCGTGTGTCTTGACCAGTCATTGCCAATATTAAGACAGAAGCATTGAGCAGCGCCCCACCGAAACACACCGCCGAAACGACGAGAGAGGCTTTGCGCCAGCTTGCTTGCGGCAGCCGCGAACCCTCTGCTACCATTCGCCCGACCCATAGAGCTGAAATCGGCAATAATGGAATGGTGTAGCGGGCATAGCGCACGGCGGCGAGACTGATCAAAACGTAGTAGGGCAGGGCGAATGCCGCCAGCAACCCGTCGCCGCGCTGACGCCGATAAACCGCATAGCCGGCAGAAACTAAGGCCAAAAGCAGCAGCGGAAGGCCCAGCCCGGCATCCAAATTGTGTGTGATGTGATACACAAAGCCATTGCCCGTGTCCCGAAACGTCGGATCATCGGGGTTCTGCACATGAACAGCCTCAAAGTGGACGTCATGGAGGAATGTGCCGGTTTCCGAAAGAGAGCCTGTTTCCAACAAAGCACCAGGGCAGGCGGCGAAGAAGGCCAAGACGAAGAACAGGAGACCCACCCCGGCGCAACCCCCCCCCCCCCCCCCCCCCCGGGGGGCGGCGGGGGGGGGCG
>CAXUNT010000007.1:0-31942 GCA_964252595.1 uncultured Armatimonadales bacterium | reverse complement strand
ACCCTAACGGTGATGGTTAGTCGGTTGCGGCCGAAAGTTTTTTCTGCACCTCATTACGTTCCGTTTCCGGGAGGGTCGGAACGTAGTTCCGGGGTGGGTTCCCTGCACACGCAACTAGCAGCGGCAGAATGACAAGCGCCATGTTGTACTTAGTCGCAGTGGCAAGGCCCGCAAAGAGACCCGCCAGCAGGACAGCCTTCCAGGGCTGAGGGTAATCACCTGCCAGACGCACGGACCACAAGAGCGACAGCATGACCCAGAAGGTCGCCGGGACATCCACGGTCAGGAAATGCGACTGCTGGGCGTGAAGCGGCATCACGGCCAAAATCAGGGCCGCAACAAGCCCCGCACGGCGGCCCCACAGTGTTGCGCCCAGGGTATACGTCACCCAAACCGTGCCGACACCCATACCGACAGTGAGAAATCGTCCAATTAGGTACATCTTCGCCCACTCTGGATACCACACGGCGAAGTTCTTCGGCACAATATCTACGGCACCAAACAGCGCGGCCAGCGTGTTGGCAAAACAGACGAGATAAAGCTGCAATGACGGATAATTGTAATAATGCGGCAGCAGGCGGCCTGCGAACACATTCATCGTCAGCGACGACGTTTCCAGCACGACGCTTTCATCCGGGTGATACGAGAAATAATGCGTCGCCGACGGCAGCCCCCAAGTGATGCCCCACAGCCGCAGGGCCAGTGCCAGCGCCAGAATACAGACAAGGGGCAGGGGACCGGCAGCATTAATCGGCGGCGTCTTGGTCATTGGGTGTGATTGTACCCGAAGCTTTCTTGAAGACAGCGCCACGGAATAAATTCCGAGGCTGAGAAAAACAGTGTCGAAGCGACACAGACGAAAGCAAGAGACGCCTACGTGAATTGCCAGTACGGATCCGTCTTGTGTCGCCGCGACACTGGTTTGTTCAGCCTCGGATTTCAACCCGTGGCGTTTGACGCTCATTTACCCCAGCAGCTCCCGCCGCATCGCAAGCTTTGCCTGCCGCTGCACCAGCTCCGCGGCATCAGCGCGGGTCCGTTCCACAACTTCCGGCAAGGCACGCTCCACAAAGCTCGGATTGTTCAGCCGTGCATTGACTCCTGCCAGCTCTTTATCCAGCTTCGTGATCTCCGAAGCCAGACGCGCTGACTCTTTCGCTGGGTCCAGGCCGTCCAGCAGCTCGCTTGCCGGAACATAAAACGCCGCGCCAGGCACACTCGCCGGAACGTACTTGCTCTCCGTCGGCGCTTCCGCCGCCACCTGGGTTTCGCCAAGCCGTGCGAGTGCGACCAGCGCCGGAAGCTGGCTTGTCAGTGCAGACATCGCCGCATCGGTTTCCGGCACCGCAACAACTGACAGTTTGCGGGTCAGCATGGCGGCCCGTGCGGCCTCGTTCTCTTGACCGCCCGGCGTAAACTCGGCCCGCAGGCCGCGCAAGGCCGTGATGCTGTTAATCAGCAAGCCGACAGCCGCTTCCGCTTCCTCATCAATAAAAGCAGTTTCCAGGATGGGGTAGGGGGCCAGGCTGATGCTTTCGGTCTTGCCCGGTAGTTGCTGCCAAATTTCCTCGGTCACGAACGGCATAATAGGGTGTAATAATCTTATTACCGCTTCCAGCACGGCATAAAGCATTGCCCGTGCTGCGTCTTTCGCTGACCCATCTTCGCCTTGCAGCGCCGGTTTGCACAGTTCCACAAACCAGTCGCAATATTCGCCCCAGACGAACCCATACAGCGCCGAACACGCTTCGTCCATGTCATACGTCGCCAGCGAAGCATTGACGGTCGCGATGGTCCGCTGCAAGCGCGAGAGTATCCAGCGTTCTGGGAGGGAAGCCCCCCCGCCCCAATTCTGGGGTGCCGGAGCAGGAACGATAACCGCGCCATTCCTCTCCGTGCTGTTCTGCTCTGTACCGCTCCCCAGAATTGGGGCAGGGGGGCCATCTTCGCCTAAGTTTAGCAGCACAAATCTTGCCGCGTTCCACAGCTTGTTCCCGAAGTTGCGGGCTTCGGGAACGCGGTCTTCGCTGAACTTGATGTCCTGGCCCTTGGACGCCAGGCGCAAAAGCGAGAAGCGCAGGGCGTCCGCCCCGTACTTGTCGATCATCTCCACCGGGTCAATCCCATTGCCGAGGCTTTTAGACATACGGCGGCCTTTTTTGTCCAGCACCGTCGCGTGGATATACACATCAGAAAACGGTTTTTCGCCGGTGAACTCCAGCCCAGTCATTACCATGCGGGCGACCCAAAGGCGCAAAATCTCGCCGGCCGTGGTCAAAAAGTCGGTTGGGTAGAAAGAGTCTAAGTCAGCGGTCTGCTTGGGCCAGCCCAAAGTTGCGAACGGCCACAGGGCCGACGAAAACCAAGTGTCCAGCACGTCTTCGTCCTGCGTCAACTCGTCGGTCCCGGCGCGTTCCACGGCTTCGGCGAGAGTACGGGCGGCGACGTGCGACCCGTCGGGCTTGTAGTAGATGGGAATGCGATGGCCCCACCAAAGCTGGCGCGACAACGCCCAGTCCCGGATGCCGTCCATCCAGTCTATGTACGTCTTGGCATAACGAGTAGGGGAGAACTTAATTTCGCCGTTCGACACGATCTGCGTTGCGTTCTTGACAATCTCGGTTCCGGCCATTTGCATAAACCACTGCTCGGACAGCAGCGGCTCGGTCACCGTCTTGCTCCGGTCGCAGTGCGGCACCGAATGCCGGTACGGTTCGATCTTTTCCAGTGCCCCAGCGTCTTCCAGGTCGCCAACAATCAGATCGCGGGCCTCAAAGCGGTCCATGCCGGCATAACGTACCCCGGCGTCTTCGGTCAACCTGCCGTCAAAGCCGATCACCGTGATCTGCGGCAGAGCGTGCCGCAGCCCCACTTCGTAGTCGTTCGGGTCATGCGCGGGCGTGATCTTGACTGCGCCGGTGCCAAACTCCAAGTTCGCATAGTCATCAGCGATCAGCGGGATTTCGCGACTCGTCAGCGGCAGGCGCAGCATTTTGCCGATTTTGCCGTCGTAGCGCGGATCAGCGGGGTTCACGGCCACTGCCGTATCTCCTAAAAGCGTTTCGGGCCGCGTCGTGGCGACAGTTACGAACCCAGAGCCGTCGGAAAACGGATAATTGATGTGCCAGAGCGAGCCATCGGTGTCAATGTTTTCCACTTCAATGTCCGAGATGACTGTTTGCAGCCCGACCGACCAGTTCACCATCCGCTTGCCCCGGTAAATCAGCCCGGCGTCAAAGAAGCGCACGAACGCTTCCGCCACGGCCTCGTTGTACGCGGGGTCCATCGTAAATCTTAAACGAGACCAGTCATAGCCGCAGCCGAGCCGCTTGAGTTGAGTCACAATGCGGTCGCCGTATTCTTCTTTCCAGGCCCAGACGCGCTCCTCGAACTTTTCGCGGCCCAGATCAAAGCGCGTTATCCCTTCTTTTTCGACCTGCCGGGACACCACCGTCTGCGTCGAAATCCCCCCATGGTCCACGCCGGGCAGGATCAGCACGGTATCCCCCTGCATTCGGTGCCAGCGCCCCAGCGTGTCCTGCACGGCATGGTTCAGCGCATGGCCCATGTGCAGGCTACCCGTGACATTCGGCGGCGGAATACTGATGCTGTATTTGGGCTTCCCCGGCGTCGGCTCCGCGTGAAAAATCCCCGCCGCTTCCCATTCCGGGTACAGCCGCGCTTCCACATCCTTCGGCTCGTATGCTTTTTCCATCGTCTTCTGCCTCTTCTGAAACCACAAAAGCCCCTGCGCCTATCGCGACAGGGTTTAACCTATCGCAAGGACGCAGGGGCTGACAAAAGCCGATGCGCGGTACCACCTTGCTTTCCGCACTCAGCATCTTGAACACTCAGCGCGGACACTCTTCAAATAATGGCTCCGGGGCGACCTTCGGCGGTTATTGCTGCGGAAGCGCTTGCAGCCGGTGGCGCTTCCTCTCTGATGCAGATTAATTCCGCGTACTCTTCCCCATCAAGACCGTAATCAGGTGCAGTATAGACGATCAGAAGCAGGAGAGTCAAGAGGCTGCGTTTAACAAGCAGGCATGGCGGAGAAAGAAACAGGACGAATTGAGGCATTCAGCGACGGCGTGTTTGCGGTAGCGATTACGCTTCTGGTGCTGGACCTGCATGTTCCCGCGCTCGACCACCTGCCGCCGGGCGGGCTGACAGCGGCGCTGGAAGCACTTTGGCCGACTGCGGCGGCGTACACGGTCAGCTTTGTGACTATTCTGATTATGTGGATGAACCATCACCGCTTGTTTGAGCAGATCAAGCGAAAAGACCACGCGCTGATGCTGCTGAACGGCCTGCTGCTGATGCTGGTGACACTGATCCCGTTCCCGACTTCGCTGGTCGCCGCGTATCTGCAAACACCCTACGCCAAAACCGCGCTGGCCGTCTACTGCGGCCTGAACTTTGGTATGGCGGCGGCGTTCAATTTGATTTGGAACCATGCGGCCCAAGACGGACGTCTGCTGGCCGACGACCACGACCGTCGCCGGGTCCGGCAGATCACCGACCAGTACCGGCTCGGTCCAATCCTTTACATCGCAACATTTGCCCTCACGTTCGTCAGCGCCGCCGCCTGCTGCCTTGCACTGGCCGGGCTGGCCGTCTTTTTTGCTCTGCCGGAAAGGCCCTCCCGCTCCGACTCGGAAAAGTAGTGCCCCTTCGGCTTTAACTCCTGTGATTTTTGCTGTCTGGCGAGAGAGCGCCGCCTGCCGACAATGAATGCAGGAGACACCACGTTTATGGCATCATTATCCGCTTCAAGGGCGGGGCTGACGGAGGCTGATCGGCAGCCCTGCGCGGATATGGTACGGAAGATGCGCTCGTCCGCCCCGCCGCCGGAAATCTCGCACGACGCTCTGGAGTTCTTAATCGAGGGGTACGCGCGGCTGGTCGAAGGGCTGCTGGACCCTCGCGCCAGCGCGTCCGGCATTGAGTTCGCCTATAGCCGGCTTCTAGGGACGCGCGGCGGCATTTGCCGCCTGTGCCGGCCTGAAGACATGGGACGTCTGCCGCTGAAAGCCATCAAACGCTGGGAATGGGCGGAAACCCACCTGCGCGACTATCTCGGCAAAGCGCCGCAGCTTGAAGAAGTCGCCGCTGTCGCCCGCCGGGTGGAAGACGGCTGGGCGGACAGCATGGAGCGGTATGTCCTGACCCTCTCGGCCCGTCTGCATGAGACGGAAACGCCGGACAAAATCGGCATCTTGAAGGGGATTGATACCGTCTCCCTGCACCTCGCCCAGCGCGAAGTGTTTGCGCTGTCTCAGACGCTTGCCATTCCTTTGGAGAACACGAGCGCCGTCAAACTGCGAATCCGCCTGCTGGCGCTCTTTCTGACCCTGCACCGGTGCGGCTTCTGCGCGGCATTCCCCGCCATCAAAAGCTACCGAGAAACATTCCGTATTCACGATCCCCTAGCTTACCCGTGGTGGTTCGTGGACTGCCGTCTGACCGAGCGCCAACTGAACTGGACGCATCGGCGTATCCCGATGGAAGACCTGAACTGGCGCTTTTAAGCGGGCTTTTGGACCAAGCTAATGAGGACGATACCAGCCGGACGGGCGCGGCTTGCGCGGGGCATTCTCAGACTGCGATTCGTCTTCGCCGTTGAGCGACGACGCCAAGATGATTTCTTTCGCCATGACCTTCAGCGTCGAGATGTCTGAATGCGCGGGACGAGCCAGATCACCGACCGTCATGTCGGCAGCAGCGATCCGGGCTGCCTCCGGCGACTCCGCATCAATTTCGAGAACTGCCGTTCCTTGAAACGACACGCTGACTTTGTATTTCTGTAACATGAGTTTATCTACCGAACAGTTACCCGCCAAACAGCCGATGCCACAGCGACTCGCGGCGCGGCATGTTGTTTTCCAGTGACTTCAGCCGCGCGATCTCATTTTCTTTCATCGCAACAAGCTCGGTTTTGTGCGCCTGTTCCTGCGTTAGCGCCGCGCGAAGATGGGACAGGTTTTCTGCGTGCAGCATGTCCATGTGCGAGAGTGTTGCGCGGGTCGTTTCTTCTCGTTCCCGCAGCAGCTCCCGCAACGAGTGCGCTTCTTCCTGCGCCCTCTGTGCGGCCCGCTGCGCGTCTTCAAACCGCGCCGACCAAAGCGCAATCTGTTCGCGGTGCTGCGCCTGGATCTCGGCAATCGCCGTTGCGACCATCGGCGACAAACTTGTAGAATAAGAGACCGGCGATGTGCCGTGCAGGTTCGTCACCGACCGCGCCTGCGCTTCCCGCTGCGTCACCCGCTCATGCAGCGCCTGTACCCGCCCTCTGTCATAGCGCGGCAAGCCGTCTTCCCCCGTCACCGTGTTGCCAAAGTCCCCGCGCGACGCGCGGGCGCGGATATTCGCGGCCGACTTGCCAAAAATCGCTGCGACCTCACGAGTCGTCAGCAAACTCGGCTGCTGCTCCCAGTCTATCGGTTCATCTCCAAGTTCATACGGGCGCACAGGCGCAATTGTTTCGTGTTGCGGTGTTGCGGGTTGGGAGTCCATACACGCATTTTAGCGAAAGTCGCGAAGTTTGTCAAGCAGAGTCAAAAATATCAGCAACTTTATTTTTGCCGCTAAAGTCAAGGCAGCCACCGGTGCAGAGTTAAAATCAAGGCAGAGGTGAGAGTAAATGCCAAAGCGCTACTGAGCGCAAACTGTGTTGCGCCCGTCTGTGTGCGCCCCGCTTTCTGCGGCTTTGTGAAAAGGCCCAGTGTGGAAGCAATCAAATAGACGAAGCCGCCGCCGACATTGGCGAAAATCAAGCCTAAAAGCAGCAGCGGCGCATGACGCAACACAATGAGGCCGAGCAGTGCGCCCACTTCCGTGGCCGACTCAATTGCCAGTGTTAGCCACAAAGCTTTGGAGCGCGTGTAGCCTGCTCCCAGCAGGAGCAGTGCCAGCGCAAGCCCTTCCGGCAGCTTGTGGAACGAGACTGCAAATAGCAGCGCTGGATTGGGACGACCCGTGATCGTATCGCCGACCACAACCGCGATCCCGTCCATCGCGCTGTGCAGGCCGAGCGCAATCATCAGCAGCAGGACCGACTGGCCTAAACGCTCGGTTGTCGCCTGGTCGAACGCCCCAACCGCGCAGGCCGGACAGAGATGGTACACATACTTGCCGACCGCCCAGAACAGCGCGTAGCCGCTCGCCAATGCGATCAGAAACTCCGGCCAGGTCAGCAGGTCTTTGGCATCCGGCAGAACATCAAATACCGTCACGGCCAGCAGTGCGCCCATCGCGGCATAGACCAGCAGCCGCAGCTTGAGGGCAGCGACATTCCCCAGCCACACCCCGATCCCGCCGCCGAGAAAGGCAATCAAAGTCGCTGCGGTCGAGCGCAGCAATAAATAAGTCATGGAAAATTCTTTGCAATGATTATTGCACTTTTGTTATCGGCATGGTAGAATGCGTCCAGTGAACCGACTGCACACAAGCAGGCCGACACGGTTTCTAAAAGCGACAGCGCTTTTTCTTGCGCTTCTCCTTTTAGGCATCAGCGGCGGCACGACAATGGACCATACGGAAAGCCTTGGGCTTGCCCGCGTCCACGCCGGCATCAGCGCTGTTTCCCATGCCGCTCCTGTGACTGCCGATGTTTGCCTCGCTTGTCAGTGGGAGAACGCCCTGTTCAGCCCGCTGGTTCCCGCCGTGCCGCTGCCGCTTCCCACGCTTACGCCCTTAGCGGCGCTTTCGGCTCGCGTCCGAACCCAGGTCTCCGACCCGTTCGACCACACTTCCCCGCGTGCGCCCCCGCACGCCGCTTAACACTTCACTGTTTCCATAACTTCAAACCCTTCTTGGGTTGAAACCGAGTTCGGGACCGATAAAAAAGCGCGAGGGTACTGGTAATACCCCCGCGCCCTGGCGAACGCGATGCCGTCACGAGTGACTTTTGTCACGTCCGTTGCCACGGTGATTGTATCACGTCTCCGCCGTTTCGTCTACCCCGTTCAACACACGACACGAAAAGAGACTTCACTATGCTTCGCCGTCCAGCGCTTTACTGCGCCTTGATCTCTGCTTCTGCCTGCCTTCTCTCCGCAGGCACAGTTCATGCCGACGTGTTCGGACGCCTGCGCTTCACCGTTCGCGACGCCGCCGGCAAGCCCATCCAGGGTGCAAACATCATTTTTCATGATACCGCTGGCGTCAACCTGGACTTTAATGCCATCACGGACGCAAACGGCACGGCCCTCAGCCCGCCGCTGGAGATCCGTCCCTGGCGGATCACCACGCAGATCGTCACTTACAACACGGACGTCCGTACCCTGACGGTGATCGCCGACACCAGCACCGATGTCAGCATCGTCCTGACAAAGCGCGTTGTCAGCACCACCCTTCGGGGGATCACCATTCCGCGCATCAGCAGCACCGCGAACTCAACCCGCATTGATCCGCGTGGACCACGCCAGCTTAACACCATCGGCAACCCGCAAAGCCTGCGGAACCTGCTGATCACGACGCCCGGCATCAACTTCGACTCCAACGGCCAGGCCCATCCGCGCGAAGACCACTCGAACACGTCCACCTATATTTACGGCGTCAAGCTGCCCCAGGCGTTCCAGGGCCGTATCGGACAGGTGCTGCTTCCGGAATCTGTTCAAAGCATTGATGTCCAGACCGGCGGCTATGCCCCGGAGTACGGCGGCGAGACCGCCGCCATCCTGAACATCGTGCCGCGCTTTGGAACCATTGTTCCGACCCGGTCCTTCTATCTGGACGGCGGCGAGTTTTCCACCTTCGACCAGTCGGTGACCGCCGGCGGCCAGATCGGCGCCGCTTCCGACGACAGCGCCGGAGCGCACCCGCTGAGCTACTTCCTGGACCTCAGCAGCCGCAGCACCGCCGCCACAGTCGAGCCGCCGCAGCCCAGCGATCAAACCGCGCACAACGGCAGCCGCTCCCAAAGCGCGTTCGGCAACATCGGCTACAAGATCGGCGCTAACGACCAGCTTGACCTGCTACTCGAAGACGCGCCGGCTTCCAGCCAGATCGCGAACCGAACCGGCGTCGGCGACTACTTCCAGCCGGTCGGCCAGGGCTACGGCTTCGGCGGCGCACGGGACGCCGACGGAACCATTCCAAACGCCGATCCGACCCTGCTGGGCGGCGGCACGAATGTTCTGCCTTCCCAGCAGTCGGCCGGGCAGGACGCTTACCAGCATGACGAAAACCAGTTCAGCGTCCTGAACCTCCGCCACACGTTCAGCCGGACCCTGACAAGCCTGTTTTCCGCCGGATTTATCCGGTCCCGGCTGGACATCCGCAACAGCAATCCTAACCAGAACCCGGACCTCGGCAATCTGCCGGTGGACAGTTCCATTGAGTACAACCCGACAATTCTCAAAACGTCGGGCGACTCGCAGTATTCCGCCAGCCTGACCGACACGGTCGGGACGCACACGCTGAAAGGCGGCCTGCTGTTTGACCAGCAGAGCGGGCGCGAAAGCTACCGCCTGGAGCCGGGCAGCCAGCTTGCCGTGGATGCCCTCTTCGCCAATGATCCGGCCCTGCTGCCGACTACCGGAACGTCGCCGGTGGACGCCGGCGGAAATCCGGTTGTGGATGCGCTCGGCGATCCGGTCTACACGCTTCCCGGCGGGACACAGGCCATCACCGTCAACCTGAACCGCAGCGGCTACTACAATGCGTTCTACGCGCAGGACACTTGGCGCGTCTCGCGCCAGCTCTACGCCGACTACGGCCTGCGCTACGACCGCTACTACCAGCGGCAGAACTTTCTAGGGACAACGCTCTCCGAGAAAAAGGATTACCTGTCGCCGCGCGTCAACCTGGCTTATGCCTTCACGCCCAGTACCATTCTACGCTCATCCTATAATAAGCTGTTTGCACAGCCGCCGCTGGCGCAGGGCGGCCTGGTCGGACAGAATGTGCTGCCGGAAACCTACGACGACTACAACGCGAGCATTGAGCGCCAGATCGCAAGCAACCAGAGCGTCAAGTTGGCCTACTATTACAAGAACATTACCAATCAGATTGACACCAACATTCTGATCCCGGCCACGCAGTTCGGTGTTTACACGTCCATCAACTTCCCGAAAGACGGCGCCCACGGCATTGAGCTGTCTTACGATCTCGCCCCGCGCGGCGGCGTTGGTGTGGGCGGCTACCTGGCATATTCCAACAGCATCAGCAAGCCGGAGGGCCTGATTGTCGGCACCACCACGCCGGTGCCGCCCTACAATGACCACGACATCACGAATACGCTCAGCACCGGCCTGGATTATACATTCCACAGCGGGGCGCTGGTCGGCGCAAGCGTTTACCATAGCAGCGGCCCGCAGTCCAGCATCCTGGGCCAGTATTATCCGCTGGGAGCAGGCGGCCTGCTGGACTCCGGCCATCGGCAGGCGCACACGGAAGTTAATCTGCGCCTTGC
The DNA here is from genome assembly GCA_964252595.1 of uncultured Armatimonadales bacterium. Lineage (GTDB taxonomy): Bacteria > Armatimonadota > Armatimonadia > Armatimonadales > Capsulimonadaceae > JANXMY01. The sequence goes on along the minus strand of CAXUNT010000007.1, from coordinate 21,525 downwards.
CACCTCGCCCCGCCTGCTTGGGGCCGGCCCGCGCGGCGGCATCGGCTTCGGACTGGACGTGCAGAACATCTTCAACAGCCGCCGGCCTGAGAACTTCAATTCCGGCTTCAGCGGAACCCGCTTCCAGCTAGGACGCCGGATACTCTTCAATGTGACGGGCAGCTTTTAACGCCGCCGGCCTTCAGACGGCTGGCCGCGTCTGGGCGGCCAACCGGCGCCGGGAGCCTGTGTTTCACTGCCTGTGTTTCACTGCCTGTGTTTCCCCTTCGGCGGGCAGAGGAACACGGCTTCCGGCGATCCACTCACAAGATAAAAGAGGACACAGCACAATGAAGGCGAACTTGTTAGTAACGGCCTCCACCGTCCTGCTGATCATGCTCACGGCGGCCACCGCCGCGCAGGCGCAGCACACGGGCAGCGCCGACCGCCGTTACCACCACTCAGACCGGGCGTTCCACGCCGCCGACCGCCGGTTCCACGCCGCCGACCGGGCGTACCACCGCTTCGGGCATCACACCGCCGCCGAAGCGCGGGCCGACCGGGACCTGCACCGCATGGACCGCGACCTTCATGCGTCCGACCGCGACCTTCACAGCGCGGACCGCACTTACCATCACTGAGAGTGCTGTTTACCGTCCACCTCGCCCGCCCCGGCGTCTGCGCCTTGCAGAATCCGGGGCGGTCTGGTATCATAAGCACAGACTACGCGGCGCGGCGCTGCGCCATTGAAGGAGTTTCTACGCATTTATGAATACCATTTGGCTGATTTCCAGCGGCACGTTCGGCGAGGCCATCCGACGCCGGACCCTTTTGATCTTTCTTGCCGTCGCCGCCGTCGTGCTGGTCCTCGGCGCGGCGAACTCTTCGTTCCAGCCCGGCAAAGACACGCTGGTCGTCGAAACACTCGGCCTCGGCGTCATCGGCCTGGTCGGCGTTTTTATCTCGGTCATCTTAGGCATCAATCTGCTGCCGACTGAGATTGAGCGGCGCACGATTTATACGATTCTTTCTAAACCCGTCCATCGCTACCAGTTCCTGTGCGGCAAGTTTCTGGGCGGCCTCATTACGGTTCTTGCCTCCACGCTGGTCATGTCCGCCGTTTTTTTGCTGCTGTTTTTGATCAAAGAGCGCGGCTTTAGCCATGAAGCGATCAACGCCTGCCAGGGCGTTCTGCTGCTGCTCTTTCAAATTTTGCTGGTCTGCGCGATTGCGATGTTCTTCTCGGTCTTTGTTTCGCCGTTCGTCAATTTCTTTTTGACACTCGCCATCTTTCTGCTTGGATTGTCGTCATCGGTCACGGAAGCACTGGCCGACTCGAATGCCGACCCGGCGCACCCAAAGAACCCGATTGTCGTGTTCGTCTTCAAGGTCATCCACGCCGTCATTCCCGATTTCACGAAGTACAACAGCCAGAACCACATTTTGTCGCCCAATCTAGTCATCAACAACCAAGCGTTCTTCATCACGACGAACATCTTGTACGCTATCGTTTATTCCGCGATTTTGCTGACCATCGCCGCGCTGATCTTCGACCGGCGCGAGGTGTAGGTCACGGCGTAGCACTCAGAGCCGGCACTTCCAGTGCCGGTTCTCCCCCTGAAATAGCCCCATGAACCCAAAGCTGCCATTGTCCCTCGCGCTTCTCACTCTTGCCCCTCATGCCTTCGCCCAGGCGCAGACAACGCCCCCTTCGCCGCTGCCGATCAAGCAGGTGACGGTGTTCACGTCCGGCGTCTCGTATATTGAGCGCGACGGTACGGTGACGGGCGATGCGACTGTGCCGCTGACCTTTCGCACGGCCCAGATCAATGACCTTCTGAAGTCTATGACTTTGATTGACTCCCAGGGACAGGTCCAGCCGGTCATCTACGGCGCACGCGACCCGATTGGCAGGACGCTCCAGTCGTTCGCGATTGATGTCACGGCCCCGCAGAGCCGGGCCGAACTCTTGAACCAGCTTCGCGGTGCGTCGGTCTCAGTCACGACAGCGGCAAGGGCGACGGAAACCGGCCAAATCGTTTCGGTCGAGTCGAAGACTGTGACTGGGCCAAATAATACGACCTCGACCGTGGACACGCTCAACTTACTGGGCGCGGACGGCCTGCATTCGGTGCGCTTGGACGATGTGACGGCCATTCGTCTGCTTGATCCGCGCTTGGACCAGGAATTTCGGTCGGCGCTGACGACGCTGGCATCGGGTGCAGACAACCAGCGGCGGACCGTCACGCTGCATTTTGCCGGGTCCGGGCGGCGTCCGGTCTCAGTCGGCTACATCACGGAGTCGCCGCTGTGGAAGATTTCGTACCGCCTGCTGCTTTCGGGCGGCGGCAAAGCGGCGTTCCAGGGCTGGGCGTTAGTGGAGAACACAAGCGACGAAGACTGGTCCGGCATTCACTTGTCGCTTGTCTCAGGTCGCCCGGTGTCGTTTATTCAGGACTTGTACCAGCCGCTGTACCTGCCTCGCCCGGTCGTGCAGCCTGATATTGTTGCGTCGCCGACGCCGCAAACCCACGACAGCAATATGGATGCCGTCAATGAACCTGCCGTATCCCCAATGTCCGCAGCAGCTCCTGCTCCAGCCGTACCCGCAGCAGCTACGGCCACCGCTACCGATCAGGTTGTGACTGCAACCGACGAACGGCGGCAAAAGTCGCAGGCGAACAATCTCTACCAATCTTCAGGCTTGCTGAACTACAGTAAAGGGGTCAATGCCGAGGCCAGCGGAGCCGACGCCGGGGAGCAGTTCGCGTACAACATCACGACGCCGGTGACACTGCCGCGCCAGCAGGCGGCGATGATCCCCGTGATCGCCCAGGACATCGGAGCCGACAAAGTCTCGCTCTACAACGCCGACACCGACCCGCGCTTTCCGCTGAACGCCGTCCGTTTGAAGAACAACACGGCGCTGCACCTCAAAGGCGGCCCCGTGACACTCTTCGATGGCGGCACTTACGCGGGCGACGCCGTGATGGAAGATGTCCCGCCCGGCGACACGCGCCTGATCTCCTACGCCGTAGACTTGTCGGTCATCGGTGAGCGGCAGGACTTAGGCACGAACGAAACGCGCACGACGCTTGCCATCCGCGAAGGCACGCTGACCATCACCGTCCGCTCCCGCACGAAAACGCGGTATGTTTTCAAGAGCCGGGCGCAGGCGGACAAGACGATTTTAGTTGAGCATCCCTTTGACGCCGCCGCGAAGCTCATTACGCCCGCCGCGTCCGCCGAGCGCACTCCCACCGTCTACCGCTTCGCCGTTCCCGTTCCCACCGGCAAAACGGCCACGCTGGACGTTGTGACCGAAAAGCCGGACTCGTCCACCGTCGCCCTACTCGACGGCGACATCAACGGGTTCGCGTCTTACGCCGACGAGCAGGACATTCCCGCTGCTACCCGCACTGCACTGGCGGACATTGCTAAGCAGCGCCGCCATATCCAGAACTTGAACGAGCTTGCCGCAAGCGACGAGTCTCAGGTCAGCCAGATCAGCGCCCAGCAGGACCGCATCCGCAAGAACATGGCCGCGCTCGACCGCACCTCATCCCTCTACAAGCGGTACGTCGGGGAGCTGGAAACACAGGAAACTCAGATCGCAAATCTCCGGGCCGACGCCCAGCGTCAGCGTGCCGCCGCTGACGCCGCCACGAAAGCACTTCGCGACACGCTGGATAAGCTGGAGATTTAGGGGTTCTGCTCTGCCGGCCTTCGTACCAAATACCAGGCCGGACCCAGCAGGGGCAAGCCCAGCGCAACGCGGCCCAGCACGCTTTCTTCGGACACACCCCGGCGGGCCATATCGTCGTGCAGAAAAATGGGGAACAGCAGCGTCAGCACCAGCAGGTCAATCGTCATCACATGGACGAAGTTACTCACGCGGAACCAGTACACATAGTTCGCCAGATTGCCAAGCAGCAGGGTCCAGACGAGCAGCGCCGCCAGCGCCACGGCGACAAAGACTGCAAAGGGACGCCCCGCAAACCAGTGCACAGCCAGATTCCGTGCGCCCGGCACGGCATCCAGGTAGGGGCGGCGCAGGATCAAGTAGGGGAGCAGCGAGAACGCGCCGAACGCCATCATTCCCAGCGCAAACGGCCAGGCCCAGATGCGCTGCCCGCGCCCGTCGGGGAACAGCAGCGCCCAGTACATCAACGGGACAATGCCGAGAAGCTGAAAGACGCCCCACACCGCCGGGTTCTTGGCTGGTCCCTGTCCTAGAGCGAGCAGCAGAAACAGATTGCCCGGCGGGTCACCTTTGGGTGCGACGTACAGCGCATAGAGGATGTCGGCGATGAGCAAAAGCAGAAAGAGAAGGCGGCGGGCGAGGAGGGGCATAAAGCTTACCAGACGAAGACCCGGCCTTGAAAGGCCGGGCTAACGCAGCGAGGAAAGTGCCTCCGGCACTACGGATCTTAGTCGCGGAGCGACTTTCTATGCTTCACTAGCCTGGCATTTCAATGCCGGGCTTCGACCGCCATGCCGGATGATTGACACGCCATACTCTTACCCCCCAAACATCTTCCACGGGTTCGGCGCTTCCTCGGCAGGCGATGGCGCGAAGTTCACCAGTGACTCTTCAAAATCCTCACGGGTCAGCATGCGCTTGACATCCGGGCCGGCTTCCGACAAACGAATGAGCGCCTGCAAGCCCGCTTCATTGACCACGGCCTTGATGTTCGCCCCGGAATAGCCTTCTGTGCGCCGGGCCATTTCGTCTAAATCCACATCATCTGCCATTTTGGCGGCTCCTGCCGCCAGGGCAAACAACTGACGCCGGGCCGGCTCGTCGGGCAGCGGGATTTCAATCTCGCGGGACAAGCGCCCGCCGCGCAGCAGAGCCGGGTCCAGCATATCCCGCCGGTTCGTGGCACCGATGACAAAAATGCGCCGGTTCTTGGTTAAACCATCCATCTCGTGCAGGAACTGGTTCACGACTTTGTCGCTGTACTGGTTGACCCCGCCGGAGCGCGACGGCAGCAGGGCGTCTATCTCGTCCAAAAAGATAATCGCCGGGGCTTTGGCCCGCGCCTCGTCAAACAGCTTCTTGACCGACTTTTCGCTTTCGCCCAGCCACATGGAATTGATCTCGGCGGGCGAAGTCGCGACAAAGTGGCAGTGCGACTCATGCGCCAGCACCCGCGCGATGGTCGTCTTGCCCGTTCCCGGCGGGCCGTACAGCAGCAGCCCCGTCGGCGGCTCAATGCCTAAGTCTTTGGACAAGCTGGGGTTTTCCAACAGAAGCTGCATCTGCCGCAGCTCGCGCTTGGTGCGAGCCGGCAGAATGACATCGTTCCAAGTGACGCCGCCCGGCACGGCTTTCCCATCGCGCGACTGAAATTCACGGTTCGCTGCCTGGTCAAACGCCGCCGCCCGGTCCCGGTACACCGTCTCGCCGGGTGAGAGCGCCGCCGCCGTCCGCGCCGCATCCGCCGCCGCTTCGGTCTGGCCGAGATATCGTAGGGACAAGGCACGCGCATGGGGAAAGCGCGGGTCGCTGGCATCTAACATCGCCGCCTTCTCAAACGCGGTTACAGACAGGCGAAATGCTTCCCGGTACTGGACAATCCAGTCAGTATTGCCGAGCGCTTTGGACGCCGCCAAAACTCCCAGGCCTAGCACAGACGAAGCCAGGTCACTGAAGCCCGTACCGCTGCCGATCCGCTTCTCCGACTCGCGCAAAGCCGGCGGCATGATCGTTTCAGCTCGCTGCTGGTACGTCAGCCCCAGTTGGTACGGCCCTTCGGCATTTTCGGGGAACCGCCCTGATGCCGCTTCAAAGGCCGCAATCGCGCCGGGAAACTCCCCGCGCCCGCGGAACTCCAAACCTGCTTTGTAGGCGGGATCATCAGTAATTGCACTCATAAGAGTATTCTACCCTGTTTCGCGATTTCGGACGATTTCGGGTAAAGTAGAACAAAGAACCCACCCCGGAACTACGTTCCGACCCTCCCGAAGCGGGAAGGTCAAGAGTTTAAGAAATGCGTATTGCGCGTGTCATTCTTGACTCCTCACCTTCCCGTTCCGGGAGGGTCGGAACGTAGTTCCGGGGTGGGTTCCAAAGGAGCATCTGATGCCAAACAATTCTGATCGCGTTGAAGTACCGGGCAGCGAGAAAGCCGCTCTGCCGGACGCGCATCTTGTCGGCCCAGCGGTGCCGGACGAGCGGTTTCAAGTAACGGTGCGCGTGCGGCGGCAGGCGGACTTGCCGCCGCTGACAAGACACCTGACGCAGGGGCCGAGCGAGCGCACTTATATGACCCAGGCGGAGCTTGCCGCGCAGCACGGGGCATCGGCGGATGACCTTGCCAAAGTCGCAGCATTTGCGACGCAGTTTGGCCTGGCGGTGGACGACTCGGACGCCGCCCGGCGAAGCGTACTACTGTCCGGCACGACAACGCAGTTCGAGCAGGCATTTTCGGTGACGCTGAACCGTTTTACCGTTCCGAGCGGCGAAGTGCGCGGGCGCAGCGGGCCGATTTGGGTGCCGAAAGATCTGGATGGCATTGTTGTCGGCGTCTTCGGCCTGGACAACCGAATTTTCGCCAAAGCTCACTACACCTTGAAGCGGCATCGCAAGCCGCCCGCAGAAGCGGTCACGGCGTTTTATCCCGCCGAGATTGCGAAGCTCTATGACTTCCCGACCGATCTAACGGGGCAGGGGCAGAAGATCGGCATTGTGGAACTCGGTGGCGGCTTTCGGCAGTCCGATCTGGACACCTATTTCGCTGAAGCAGGCGTTCCCAATCCGCCGACCGTCACCGTGGCCCAATTTGCCGGGGGCGGGACCAACTCTCCCGGCACGAACCCGCTGGACCCGGCGAACCCGGATGTGGAAGTGCTGCTGGACATTGAAGTCGCCGGAAGCATTGCGCCAGGGGCCGAAATTGTGCTGTATTTCGCCAAAGACGCTTCCGACCAGGGCTTTTTGGATGTCATGACGGCGGCGATCAGCGATCCAAACAACGCCCTGACGGCGATTTCGGTGAGCTGGGGCGGCCCGGAAGCCGGGAAATCCGATACGGCAGCAGGCACGACCGCCCAGTTCCAGGACAACTTTGATCAGGCGCTGCAATCGGCGGCCCACCTCGGCATCACGGTCTGTGTTGCGTCCGGCGACTCCGGCTCGGCGAACTTTGCCGCCAACGACCCGAACTGGGACGGCAGCGCTCATGTAGACTTCCCAGCGTCCAGCCCTTACGCCCTGGCTTGCGGCGGGACCCGGATCACGGCGGCAGGCGGCGCAATCACCGAGGAAGTCGTCTGGCATTCCGGCCAGAACGTCGGCACTGGCGGCGGCGTGTCCCGTTACTTCGCCCTGCCGTCCTACCAGGCGAATGCGAACGTTCCCCCAGCGGTCAACCCCGCCGGCCCCGTCATGCGCGGCGTTCCCGATGTCTCCGGCGACGCCGCTTCCGAAAGCGGCTACCGTGTTCTGTGCGACGGCCAGGAGTTCCCTGATGCCGCCAAGCAGTTGCCCGGCATCGGCGGCACTTCCGCCGTCGCCCCGCTTTGGGCCGGGCTGATCGCCCTGCTCGCGCAGAGTTTGGGCGCAAAGCTCGGCTGGATTCATCCCCAGCTTTATGCGCTTGCCCCCAGCGCCGGCGCGTTCCATGACATCACCAGCGGCGACAACGGCGACTACCAAGCGGCCCCCGGCTGGGACCCCTGCACCGGCCTCGGCAGCCCCGACGGCTCCAAGCTGCGGGACGCACTCAAGCCGCCTCCCAGCCCCCAATAATAGGGTGAAAGGCGATTATTTCCGGGCAAACGTCTTCAGCGCCTGGCTGACTGCCAGGTCATAGTTTGCTGTCTCTGACGTAGGCCAAAGACCGGCGACGAGAAGCCTGTGGTGGCCGGGGCCGGGAAACACGCAGACGACGAAATGTACGCTGCCGCCCGGCGCAGTTTCGTCAAACTCGGCGCGAGAGCCGTGCAGACCGGACGCCGTGACAAACGGCCCTCGGCGGAGAACGTGGGTCTGCGGCGCAGAGGCTTTCAGGGTCAGGAGCAGATGCTGGACATAGCGGTCCGGCGGCAGCGCGGACGACACGTCCTGCACGGAAAACGTCGCGGCGGCGTTCCCAACCGGGCTTGCCAGCGCGTACAGCGTCTTCGGCGCGTTTTGGAGATCAAGCGACTGCCATCCTGCGGGCAGCACATACGAAAAGCCACCCGAAGAAACTGTCTTTGATGCCGCGCCGGCAGGCAAGCCAAGACAAAACAACGCTATTCCTAGCAGCGCCCCGCTGATGACAGCTCTCGTGAATTCCACCAAATGCTGGGCCTCTTTATTGCAGCTTGAATGTTTTCATCGCTTGATCGGTCGCAGCATCGTACTTGTTGTGGTCTGAGGCCAGAAAAGACGCTGTCAGGACAAACTTACGATTGCTTGACCCCGGAAAGATATAAAATATCTGGTGCATCTGCTTCCCGCCGACAATCCCATCCGTGGCCATACGGACGCCGGAAAGACCCGATGCCGTCACAAAGGGCTTTTGGCTCAAGACGTGCAGGCTGGTATAAGCGCGTTTCATCTGCGAGACGCTGAGCTGTACGTATGGCCCCATTGGCATCGGCGCGACTTCATCCACCGTGTTGATGTTCGGCGCGAAGCCGCCCGCAGGAGTCGTATAACAGATTTTGTACTTGAGGCCCGGAAATGTTCGGATGTGCCATCCCGCCGGCGGCTGGTACGAGAAGCCGCCCGCCGGCTCAGACAGCCGCCCCTGCGCCGATACGGGCGGGGCGGGAAGTATCACGGTCAGCCCCAGCGTCAGCGGCAAAAGAGCAGCAGTGCATAAAAATCGGGAGGACATAGGGATCTTCTTTCTAGAAGGAGCCGGTCGGCAGGAACTCGGCGCACAGCAGGCCGAAGTAGTGGTCCACTTCGTAGGACAAAAGATGGGCGGACATCGGGACGCGCTTTTGGACGCCGATAATCGCCAGTGTCTGCCAGTATGAATCGGCCAGCGCATTCTTGGCATAATCTTCGGGCCAGGTGAGGAGGCGCGGCAGGTCGTTCGCTGCCACGGCCGCCTGCATGGCGGCGTCATGCTCCGCCGACGCGGGCGTGTAGCCGTAAGGACCGTCGGCGGCGTGGCCGTGGCCCTGGTCGGCGCTGGCGATCAGCGCCACCCGCTTGCCGAGCTGATCCGACGCTTCGGCTAAGGCTTCCCCCCAATCCACAAGGCTCTGACGGGGCAAGTCGCGGGCGGGACACGCCACGACCGTCGGCAGCGTGTCCGGGGGCGGGGTCAGAAGCGCCAGCGGGATCGTGACGCCCCAGTCCAGCGGCAGCGGGTCGGCTTTGTCTTCCCCAGACAGCGGCAGGACGGGAATGTTCTTCTCAGCGGCTTTGTACGCCCACGCGGCGGCCAGGTCTAAATCGGTTTGGATGCCGACTTCCACCCCGTCCGTCTCGCCGCTGCCGGTCTGGGTCACGCCGAGCGTGATGACGCCTGCCTGATGGATGCCGTGCGGGGTCAGGATCGCGACGCTTTCCGCGCCCGACGCCCGCAGCGACTCGCACATCCGGGCCATCGCTCGACGCCCTTCCGGGACCGGCCCCGGCGCGTGGAGGCCGCGCAGGAGATTTCCGCCGTGGGGCGCAATGCAGGCATACACAATCGGCATGGGCTTTTTTCCTAGCGGCTCTGCGCGACGATCCAGTCGCCGATGGTCGTCAGCGCAATGGGAGCCATCGTTTCGGGTATTTTAGCATATTCCGACGGCGAACCGGTCGTGCAGGTCTGAAATAAATGGTTCAAGTTCGGCAATTCCCGCACCGTCACGTTGCTGTTGCCGCCCGCCTTCAATGCCTGCCCGATCAGCGCCAGATCTTCCGCCGGCGGAACCTGCAAGTCTTTGGAGCCGTCCAGCGCCAGTACCGGGCAGCGCGTCTTTTCAAGCGCGGGCTGCGGATCGCAAGTCAAAAAATAGTGCATCCACGGCGACGCGAATGCCTTGCTTTGCGCTTCTGCAAACACCGCAGGATTGCCGATCTGCGCTTTGTCTGCCGGCGACAAGGACGCGATGAACTTTACAATCGCCGCCTGCACTTTGGCTTGCCTGACCGCCGGGTCGGCCTCACGTTTGGCAATAGTGAATGTCACTTTTTGTATCGCGCCATTCTGTGCGACCTCGGCAGGAGTTGCTCCTTCGGCCTTTCCGATCAGTGCCGACTGGGCCAGCAACAGCTTTTCCCCGCCCATGCCCGGTGCGGCCATCAGCACGATAAACGCAGTCTCTGACGGATGCCGGGACGCTACCATTGGCGCAATCATCCCGCCTTCGCTGTGGCCGAGCAGGCCGATCTTATGCGGGTTAATCTTCCCCTGCGTGGTTAAATATGTCACGGCGGCCTGCGCGTCGGCGGCGAAATCCGCCGTGGTCGCCAGCGTATAAGAGCCGGTGGACTGACCGATGCCACGCTTGTCGTAACGCAGCACGGCAATCCCGCGGCGGGTCAGCGTGTCCGCCAGCAGCAGAAACGGCTTGTGGCCGAACACGACTTCATCGCGGGCATTCGGGCCGGAGCCGGAGATCAGCACGACGGCGGGGAACGGTCCTGCGCCGAGCGGCGTGGTCAGAGTACCAGCCAGGGTCACACCTGACGCGCCGCCAGGGAACGTCACATCGGTTGACGTGTACGGAAACGGCGGGTGCGGCTCCTGCGGACGATCTAAAACCGCGACACGGGTGGTCTTCGTCAAAATCAGCGGCAGGCTGCCCCCGCCCTGTGTCCAGTGGCCGGAGATGGTTTTTCCCGCCGCGTCCAGCGTGCCGCTGAAGCTCGCGCCGAGCGCAGACGCTTCTAGATGCACCGTCTGGCCCGTCACTTGGACAGTGCTGAACGGCAGACCCATTGCGCCTTGATCTACGCTGTCAAACGTCCCGCTGAAGGTTCCATCCGGCTTAGGCGTGAAGTGACATACCAAATGCAGCGTTGTTCCACTGACGGTCAGCGTGCCGGTCCAGTTTCCTGACGGCGGCGCGGCAGGCGCCTGGGCGCGGGCAGTCGCGCTGAAGATCAGCAGTGCGCCGAGAACGGTCAAAAGCCGTAAAATGAGTTTCATTCAGGTTCTCCATTTTCTACCATCACGTCGGGCATGAGAACATCGGGCATGAGAACGCTGGACAGCACGCGGCGGCGGCGCTCCGGGGACGAGCCATACGCCCGGTAAGGCGCAGCAGCCGCCTGTAAGTCGTCGCGAAGCTGCGCCAGCTCCGCGTCGCTCAGATGCATAAAGCCGGTACGGAAGGAAACGCCATCGGCGAGCGGATCGGCTCCCTCCTGCCTGAGATACGCCGTAAATTGCCCCAGCAGCGACGCCGTGTACGCCGCGAAGCCGCGCTCCCAGTCTTCCCGCGTCAGTTGGTGGGGATCAAGCAGGATTGACGTGCTGCCTTCCGCCAGCGCATACACTTTTTCCAGGACACCGCGCACGGGCCGCTGCTGGGTCACCGCAATCACTCCCGCCTGCACCAGCCGGCTCAAATGGCGGTACAGCGTCGCTTGGGCCACTTCCGGCAGCGCCAGCCCGATCTGCTGCGCCGTGAGCTGCCGCCCGGCCAGCGTGCTGAGGATCCGCATCCGCGCCGGATGCAAAATGATGTCTGCGGTTGTCTTCGACATGCTGCCCTCGCTATTGTTCTCAAAAGTGATTATATTATCAAAAATGATAAATGTCAAGCGAAAAAGAAACGAGTGAGGAATCTCACTCGTTTTTGTCCTATTCCCTCGGCAGGGCTTGTTCCCTAGAACCGATAACCCGCCGACACGTTCAGGCCGCTGAGATCAAAGCCTTTGACGCGGGACACATACAAGTAACGCGCTTCCAGAAAGCCGCTATCGCCGAACGAGACGCCGATCAAGGGACTTGCTCCAAAGGCCGTTCGGACTCCCGAATGGACATTGTAGGTGCCGGATCGGATGTCCACAAAGTCGAGGTCTACGGTCGCGCCGATATAAGCGACGTTGGGACCACCGGAATTGAGCGCCTTGCGATACCCGACGCCGAGCGGCGCAAGAAACAAGTGGTTGCCGCTGCGGGTCTGGTACTGCACCTGCAAATCCAGCGCCAGACGCCCCTGCGTGGACGCCTGCGCGATAGAGCCAAGACCGAGGCCGAGCGACACGGCGGAGCTGCCGAACTCACTGCGGGCCTTGCCGGAAGTCAGGAAATAGACGCCGACTTCCGGCCCGATCCGAAACCGGGAGCTGTGTTTCGCTTCCGGCTGCGGCGCGGCCGGTGCCGGGCTGGCATCTACCGGCGCGGACGATACAGGAGCCGTGGAAGGTGTCGGATTGGCTGGAGTCGTATCGGTCGTCGTTTGCGCCATCGCAGCGGGCATCGCCAGCAGGAGCGCTAAAGCGCTTCCCGTCAAAATTCGAGTAATCATGCAGTCGTGACTCCTTAGATAATCGCGGCTTTGGCGGCGCGTTTAATAAATTGCCTGCTCGGTGTCGGCGTCGAACAAATGCGTCTTGGCCAAATCCAGCACAACATCGAGCGCCTGGCCGTCTTTGGCCGACGTCTCGGCGTCAATCGTGGCGACGAGCGAATGCGTCCCCGCCGTCAGATACAGCGTGATAATGTCGCCCATCGGCTCGGAGACATCTACCATCGTGCGGATGGTATTGCCCGGCACGGACGCGACGGGATTTGTGAGGTTTTTGTCAAAAATATCGGCGGGGCGGACGCCGAAAATGACTTTTTTGCCGCTGTAAGCGTCGAGCTTGCCGTCTTGATCCGGCGGTGCGGCCACCTGAAAGGCCCCGCAGTCTACGACATAGCCCGCGCCGGATTTTTGCAGGGTGGCGGGGACAAAGTTCATGGACGGAGTCCCAATGAAGCCCGCCACAAAGATATTCGCCGGATGGGCGTAAATCTCCATCGGCGGAGCACACTGCTGCAAGACGCCGTCTTTCATCACGGCGATCCGGTCGCCCATCGTCATCGCTTCCACTTGGTCATGGGTCACATACACCGTGGTGATGCCGAGCCGCCGATGCAGCTTGATTAGCTCCGCGCGTGTCTGCACCCGCAGTTTCGCGTCCAAGTTAGACAGCGGCTCGTCCATCAAGAAGACCTGCGGCTCGCGGACAATCGCCCGGCCCAGGGCCACCCGCTGCCGCTGGCCGCCGGACAACTGGCCCGGACGACGCGCCAGCAGCGCTTCAATCCCTAGAAGGCCGGCGGCGTCATCCACCCGCTTTTTGATCTGGTCTTTAGCGACCCGGCGCAGCTTCAAGCCGAACGCCATGTTGTCAAACACGGTCATGTGCGGGTAAAGCGCATAGTTTTGGAACACCATTGCGATGTCCCGGTCCTTTGGGGACACGCCGTTGACCACTCTTTCGCCGATTTTGATGTCGCCGTCGCTGATTTCTTCCAGCCCGGCGATCATCCGCAGGGCCGTGGTTTTGCCGCAGCCCGACGGCCCGACAAGCACCATAAATTCCCTATCTTTGATTTCTAAATTGAGATTGTTGACGGCATTGACCGGGCCGAACCGTTTGTAAAGATTATGCAGACTGACTTGAGCCACAAGAAACCACCCTTTTCGCAAGAATAGGATGAATTTCACCACAGGCAGGTGATATTCCTGCATGAGTTGGGAGAATTGCTCGCTTATGCCGGAGAAAACTACTTGTCAAGCGCCATAAACAAGTTATTCAGCGATTCGGCGAGCGTCGGATGTGCTAAAACAGCGTCCCGCAGGGCTGTGTACGGCAGTTTACCGAGCATTGCCACTTCCAGTACGGCCATGACTTCGCCGCCGTCTACCGCGAGAATAGCCGCGCCCAAAATCTGCTGGGTATCGGTGTCCACAATCGCCTTCATAAAGCCGCGCGTTTCGTCGGTCTCAATCGCGCGGGCCACATTCGTCATCGGAAGTTTGGCAACTTGAACCGCGCGGCCGGTTTTCGCGGCCTCGGCTTCCGTCATTCCGACCCGGCCTAATTGGGGGTCGGTAAAGACCGTGTACGGCACGGGCCGGTCGGAAATGATGCGATGGCCGCCGTGAAGCAAATTCGCCTCAACAATGCGAAAATCGTCGTAGGAGATGTGCGTGAACTGCGGGCCGCCCTTGACATCGCCGAGCGCATAGACGCCAGGGACATTCGTTTCCAGCGTGCCGCTGATGACTACATAGCCGTGGTCGTCTTTGGCAATGCCCGCCGCCTCCAGCCCTAAACCCTCAGTATTCGGCGTCCGCCCGACCGCGACCAGCAGATGCGACCCGGTCAGCACTCTTTCGCCGGCGCGGGCTTCCAGCGTCAGCGTGACGCCGCCGTCACTGGATTTCGCAGCCTTCGTCGCTTTGGCACCTGTGAGAATTTCAATGCCGTCTTCCGTCAGTATCTTCGCCATCTCCGCCGCGACATCCGGGTCTTCACGCTCTAAAATTCGGGCCGACTGCTCCACAAGTGTCACCTGGCTGCCGAAGCGGCGAAACATCTGCCCGAACTCCAAAGCGATGTAGCTGCCGCCGAGTATGATCAAATGCTCCGGCGGTGTGTCCAGTTCCATGACCGAAGTGGAGTCCAGATACTCTATTTGGTCCAGGCCGTCAATCGGCGGCACGATCGGCCTTGCGCCCGTGTTGATGAACACCAACGGAGCCGTCACCGCCAGCGCCCCGCCACTCCGCAGAGTGACTTCCACTGATTTCGGGCCGGTGAACCTCGCGTCGCCATAGATCAAGTCAATCCCATCACTTTTCTCGAATTTCGTCTCGATACTGCTCCGAAATTCTTCCACAATGTCTCGCTTGCGCTGGCGTACTTGGGTCAAGTCCACGCTGACCGGTCCGGTCTTGACACCGAAATCCGCTCCCCGCCCGGCAAGATACGCGACCCGCGCACTGGCAATCATGGTCTTGGTTGGCGTGCAGCCCCAGTTGATGCACGTCCCGCCGACCGCGTCTCGCTCGATCAGCGCCACCCGCTTGCCAGCTTTCGCCAGCGCCGCGGCCAGCGGATTCCCGGCTTGCCCGACCCCAATAATGATTGCGTCATAGGAAGTTTCTGCCATGGCGTTCTCTTTTCCGATCATAGCTTAATGCTTTTGCCGCTTTGGGCGGACTCTCGCGCCGCGGCCGCAACGCACACACTGGCCGCGCCGTCCTCTGCCGTGACGAGCCGCCGATGCGCCGGATCACGCACCGCCGCCGCGAAGTCCGCCATCGCGTCCTGCACGGCCTTTAAATACACCGGAGTCGGCCCGCCGAGGCTTTGCTGAGCGCGGACTTGGCGCGTGACGTCTAAGTCCTTGCCGTTCCCACGAACTGTTTTCGGGAAGTCGCCGTCCGTGACGATTTCCAGCGGCAGCACGGTTTGCAGCCCCGCAAACCCGGCCTCATTCACAATCGCCGTCAGCTCTAAGCGCGTCGGTATCCACCCGTGCAGCGTTACATGGCCCCGCTCAAACGCGAAATGTGCGGTCTGCTTTTCCAATGCGCCGGGCCGGTTAAATGCATGATAAAACGATGCTTCCACTCCGTTTTGATACGTCACCAGCGCCTGTACCCGGTCTTCTTTGTTCGTGCCGTCGGGCCGGGTCCATGTCTTCCCTAAAACACTTTTGGCGGGTGCACCGGCAATCGCGCCGATGATGTCAAAAAAATGAACGCCGTGTTCGATGAAGATGCCTCCCGATGCGACAGGGTCCCAGAACCAGTGGTCATCGCCGAGACCTTCATCCGACGCATAGTTCTCAAAGCCGATATGCGTCAAGGCCCCTAACCAGCCGTTTTGGGCGATTGACAGAACCGTCTGGTACAGAGGATCGTAACGCATGACAAAGTTGACCCCTGCGACTTTGCCCGAGTCTTTTGCAGCGATGAGAATAGCGTCGGCATCGGCATTCGTTGTCGCCAGCGGCTTTTCGACAAAGACATGCTTGCCAGCCTTCAGGGCAGCCGTCGCCATTTCCGCGTGTCGGTCCGGCGGGGTCACAATATGCACGGCTTCCACGGCCGGGTCATGGAGCATTTCGCGCCAGTCCATATAAGTCTGCGGCACTTGATACTGCGCGGCGGCCAGAGCCAGCGCGGCGGGGTCGCGTCCGGCAAACGCCGCCACGCGGGCCACGCCGGCGTCATGGTACGCACCGGTGCAGAACGCGCCGAAGCCGCGCGGGCCGATGAGGCCGAGGGAAAGAGGAGGAAAGCTGGAAGCAATCATGCTGACGGTGTACCCGGCGGGCGGGAAGAGGAAACGCAACGGAAAGAAGCGCAGGAGTTTACTCCTGCGCTTCTTGACCCATGCACTTCAATGTTAAACGCTCTGCCTGCGTAGCCCCAGCTAGATCTGCCGATCTTTGAGGACACTCCGGAACGCCCAGATGATGCAGCCGACAATGAAGCAGGAGTAAGCGAGCAGGGCTAAGAAGCCAAGATGAAGCTGCTGAAAGAAAGGCTGGGCGGATGACGCAGCATTCCACATGACTGGAGCGAACAGCATGATGACCAGCCACAGCACCAGGTGGAGCGCTTTTCTCATCCATACTCTCCTCAGCGTCTTACTGCCCCGCCGCGCCGTCCGTGCGGCTGATGTTCTGCTCGGCGCGGAATGCTTCATCGCTGCCGGGGTCAATCTCCGTCACTTTTTGCCAATAGGTCCGGGCCAGCGTGGAGTTGCCAGCGTTCGACGCCGCCTGGGCCAAGTCCATTGCGTGCTGCACGGCGGTCGCCCGCGCCTGCGTCCCCGCCGGGCCGGTCGGGTCGGCTGATGCCGCCTTACCCCAGGCGTCCAGAGCGCCGGTCGCGTCGCCGAGCTGCCAGCGGATATTGCCGAGATTGTTCGCCGCCTGGGCATTCTTGCTGTCCAGGCTCACAGCATTCTGGTAAGCGTCCGCGGCCGCCGACAAGTTGTTGGCATGGATCGCCGCCTCTCCCTGGCCGCTATAGGCGGCCGACTGGCCCGACAGCGCGGACTGGGCTTCATGCGAGCCGGGCGGCGCGGCTGCCGCGGCCTGCGAATACGCGGTCGCCGCCGCCGAATAATTGCCCTGATGCAGCGCATCTGCACCCTGATGCGTCAGCTCGGTTGCCTGCACTCGCTGCCGATGGGCCGCAAGCGACGTCGTCACCGTGTACAGCCCCCAGCCGATGAGCGCCAGCAGGGCAAGAAGCGCCAGCACCGGCAGAGCGAAGCGCATCGCCCGCGCCGCGGTATCCGAGGCCGGACGGCTTGGTGCGGACGACGGAGTGAGAGTTCCCAGCGCTTCCGTCCGCTCCGGCTGCGACCGGCTCAGGGGCGAGACGGCCGCCGGCATCCCGGAAATCTCCGGCGGGACCGTGCCGGTATCAAGCGTCAGCGACGGCCCAGCCTGGAACGACAGCGGCGACGCCGGGAAAGACGTGCCCGCCGCTGAGGAAGATGAGGGAGCTAGGGAAAACTTCTCTGCCCGCAGATCGGCGGCCAGCGCGGCGGCGTTCTGGTAGCGCAGGTTGGGGTCTTTGGATAAGGCCCGCTGCAAAACCTGCTGCAAGGGGCCGGGAACACCGACCGGCATGGTCGGCTGCATATTCATGATATTGTAGGTGATGGTGATGACGCTGTCACCCGTGAACGGCTTCCGGCCCGCTAGCATCTCATACAGCGTGATGCCGAGTGAGAATAGATCGGTGCGGTGGTCTACCGTGTGCGACGCCACCTGCTCCGGGGACATATACGACGGCGTGCCGAAGACCTGGCCCTGCGACGTGATGCTTGGCTCAGCGGTGATCCGCGCGATGCCGAAGTCGGTCAGCTTGACGACCCCACCGGGCAGAATATGGACATTGTCGGGCTTGACATCCCGGTGGACGACGCCCCGCGAGTGGGCGTAGCCGAGGGCATCACAAAGCTGAAGCGCGATTTCCAGCGTTTCTTTCAGCGGTAGCGCCCCCTGCATTTGCAGAATATCGCGCAGGCTTTGGCCTTCCAGATACTCCATCACGAGAAAATGCCGGTCGTTTTCCTGCCCGACATCGTAAATGGTGACAATGTTCCGGTGCGAAAGCGTACCGGCGGCTTTCGCTTCCCGGTAGAACCGCTCGATCCGCTCCCGCTTCTGCGCCCCCGCGAGATGCGGCGGCAACTGCAATTCCTTGACGGCAACGCGCCGAGCCATGCTCGGATCAATCGCTTCGTAGACGATGTCGTTGGAACGGGCAATTTCGCGGACAATGCGATATTTGCCGAGAACGGTGTTGGATGAAACGGCCACGAAGACTTTCTCCTGAGCGAATTAGCCCTCACCCCCAGCCCCTCCCCCATCAGAATGAGAGAGGGGCTAGGGGTGGGGGCAGCTTCTACTTCCGCCGTCCCCAGCGGGACGACTTTTCTTCCTTTGGCCCGGCATCACCCACAGATGGCTCAGACCCCGCCGGGCCGCCTTCGTAAGGAACCAGCGCCCGAACAGACAGCACCAGCGCCGTGATGTTGTCCCGGCCCCCACGCTCGTTCGCCATGTCCACCAGCGCCATCGCGGCGGCGGACGGGCTTTGCGACTCCGTGATCGCCTGGATTTCTTCCGGCTCGACATGGCCGGTCAAGCCGTCGGAGCAGAGAACAAACGTGTCGCCGGGCTGGACTTCATGGATGAAAATGTCCGGCTCGACTTGGGCCGCCGTGCCGACCGACCGGGTGATAATGTTGCGGAACGGCGAAACTTGGGCTTCCGCCAGGGTCATCGTGCCGAGCCGGACCTGCTCGGCGACCCACGAATGGTCTTCGGTCATCTGGGTAATCGTGCCGCCGCGCAGCAGGTACGCCCGGCTGTCGCCGACCTGCGCGATTAGCAGATGGTCCTCGCACAGCACCGCTGCCGTGAGCGTCGTTCCCATGCCCTGCCGGTCCGGGATGGCCTGCGCCGTATCATAAATCAGGGAATTCGCTTCAAAAACGGCGCGTCGCAGCGCAGCGTCCTTGTCCGGCGACGGGTCGGCGTAATAGACCGACAGCACCGTCTTCAAAGCCAGTTCACAGGCGACCTGCCCGGCAGAATGGCCGCCCATGCCATCGGCCACGGCGTAGAACGAGCCTTTGGCCGCAAGCGTCGCCGGGTCTTCCGGCTCGAAAAAGTCGAACTTGTCTTCGTTGTTGTCGCGGACCCGGCCGAGATCGGTCTTCGCCCCCATTTTGACCGATGCGACGACGCGGGGCAGGCGAGCGACTTCCGCCCAGCCTTCCGAAAGCGTGTCCCGGTCCAGTCGGGCTGTTTTTTCCTGTCCAGCGCTTGTCATGGCCTCTTGCATGGCGATTTCCTATTCTTCCACAGTTTCTTGTGAGGCCGTTTCTTCGGAAGCAATTTCTGGTGTGGCAGTTTCTTCTTCAGGCGCTTCGGCGTCCAGCGCTCCGACAGCTTCACCGCTCGGCGAAAGCCGCTCAAAACGCAGGGCCGTGGCCCCGATCACCAGGATGTCGCCGCTGTCCAGCGTAGCCGGCACATTGATGGAAAGCCGCTCCCCGTTCAAAAGCGTGCCGTTGGTGCTGCCGATGTCGGTGAGAATAAACTCGTCGCCATCGGCGCTGATCTGGGCATGGCTGCCGGAAACATACAAATCGCCGGAAATCACGACGCTGTTTTCCGGACGGCGGCCAAACGTCGTCAGACCCGGCATCAGCAAGTAAGCGCGGCCGTCGGCCTGCGTTTCCACCACCTGAGCACGGGCCTCGGAAGCCGGCGGTGCGGCCGCATGAGGCGGCGCGGAAACGGCGCTTTCCGGCAGGCGCAGCACGAAAGACACGCTGCCGAACTCCACGCGGTCGCCGTCTGCCAGGCGTCGCAGCGCGTGCGGCATCAAGCGCTCGCCGTTGACCCGTGTGCCGTTCGTGCTGCTGAAATCTTCCACCGAAACGGTGCCGTCTTCCGCCGCTTCCAGACGGGCATGGGTGCGGGAGACGGTCTTGTCGAACGCCAGAACGTCCGCGCCTTCGCGCCCGACGGTGTTGGAGCCGGGCTTGAGCGGGTAGGTCTGTCCCGCGGCATCTTCCAGCCGCGCCTGCCGCGCCGGGTCCGGCAGCGCAGCCGTGTCAAACGCCGTTTCCGGGGTCAAGCCCGCAAGCGCGTACCCGCAGTCCGGGCAGAATCCATCGCCGGGCGACGAGCGCCCCTGCACCACCGGGCACTGGGCTTCCGGTCCCATCGGGCAGCGCCCCGCCGTTCCCAGCACCGGCAACACCGTAGTCTGAGCCGCCGTGCCGAACGTTTCCCCCCACGCCGTGCGGTCGTATTCAGCCCGGCGCGACGGGGTGGACAGAACCTCGTAGGCTTCCTTCAGCTCGGAGAAGGCCGCTTCGTCGTCCAGATGCGCCTGCGCCAGCCGGTGGTACGCCTGACGAATTTCTTCCAGGCTGCATCCGACCGGCACTTCTAAAATCGCGTAATAGTTTTTCAAGCGTTTGGTTATTCCACGATTTGTCGTAATTTTGTTACCGTGTTTTGCCCTGATCCAGCGTGTAGATCGTTCCCATCAGTGTCTTTTCCACCGAGCCGCCGCCTTGAATATCCTGCATGGCTTGGGTGATCTGCTGGGCCTGGGCCAGCTTGCCCTGGTCGAGCATCAGCGTCTTAGTGCGGTTCAAGTCCTGCATGACCTGGGTGCGGTCTAGCTGCTGCGTCTTCATGCCCATAACGGTCTTGTCCAAAGAGCGGGCCGCGCGGGCGACTTCAATCTCGGACTGCACCCGCGGGCTGACGCCCAATCCGATCTTGCGGGCGTCCGCCGTAAATTCGACGACGGTGTCCGCCGTCAGCTTTTCCTGGCGGCCCGTCAGCGCGTCGTCATACAGCAGCTCGGCAGTCGCCACGCGGTACGACCCGGCAGGGCGGGGCGTCATTTCCAGCTCCCACAGCGATGATAGACCCGTTTCGGCCTCCACATCAATCAGTGTGACTTCCGCGCTGCGGTTGCCTAACACCGGCTGCTGGCCGTAGACCTGGCGCACGGACACACCTCTCGGCAGCAGCAGGCGCAGGCGCAGGTTGCGGGCGGTGATCTTCATCAGCGTGTCCAGCTCGCGCCGGAAGACTTCGGGGATGAGTTCGGGACGGGCAATGTAGTAATAATTGCCGCCGGAGCGCCGGGCGATCCCGGCCATGAGTTCTTCATTGTAGTCCGGGCCGAAGCCGAGGGCGGTCACGGTGATCCCGCGCCCCTTCTGCTCCGCCACCTGCCCCACAATAGACGAGAAGTCGCGCGGCCCGGCGGTCGGCTCGCCGTCGGTGAGGAGCAGCACGCGGTTGAGCGTGTTCGCGGTCTTGACCGACGCCACCTGCTGACACGCCGTCATCAGGCCTTCGTAAATGTTTGTCGTATTACCCGTGTAGATGCGGTTAATGTAGTCTTTGACCAGCGCTTTGTTCGCGACCCGCCGGGCCGGCATGATCACATCGGCGTTTTCTTCAAACGTCACGACGCTCAGAATGTCATCAGGCTCCAGCAAATCTACGACATAGGCGCAGGCTCTCTTAGCGTAGTCCAGCGGCTCGCCTTCCATGGAACCCGACCGGTCCAGCACCAGCGAGATAT